>NZ_JBWKVU010000004.1:0-430953 GCF_059421865.1 Pseudomonas sp. GW821-FHT02B10
CTTGCGGGCGCTGGAGACCCTGCGGGTCTATCGCAGCCTCGCGGGCTCGGCAGCGGCTACAGGGAGCGGTGACGCCCCCGATATTCCGGTCAGGCCCGATGTTTATGTAGCCGCTGCCGCAGGCTGCGATCGAGCGGTACGCTCGTGGGGATCTTGCGGACGCTGGAGACCCTGCGGGTCTATCGCAGCCTCGCGGGCTCGGCAGCGGCTACAGGGGCTGTCGGCGTTAGTCTTGCTCGCATAACGCCCGCAGGGCCGGGTCGCGCACGCGCATCAGCTCGAACAGCCCCAGGGCCCTGAGCGCCGGCAGGGCGGCCAGCAGATCTTCCTCGGCCACGCGGCGCTGCTGCGCCGAGGTGCCCGGGTCGCTCCACAGACGGGCATTGATCAGAAAGGCCCCCACCGTACCCTTGCGTACCTGGGTGCCGTTGAAGTCGCCATGGTTGAGTTGATCGGGTAACAGGTCTTCGGCGCGCATGGAGCAATCCTCGTGTGAATGAGCGTTCAGTCTGCGGCCCGAGGATTGGCTAAACTGCCTGGTTCTTGCCGTTGAATAACGTGAAGCAGCCAATGTCCCAACCTTTGGTTTCCCCCTTGCTCGCTCAAGCCGAGGGCGGTCCGCTGCTGGTCGCGGCGTGGCAACACAGCCCGATCGAACGGCAGACCGCCGCCCACAGTCACGCTCGCGGCCAATTGCTCGGCGCCCGGCGCGGCCTGTTGTCGGTGACGGCGGCCGACAGCCAGTGGGTGGTACCGGCGACCCATGCGGTGTGGGTGCCGCCCCGCTGCGAACACGCCTTGCGTTCCCATGGCCCGTTCGACGGCTGGAGCATCTATGTCGAGCCCGAGGCCTGCCATGAACTGCCGGCGCAACCACGGATCATTGCCACCTCCGGGCTGTTGCGGGAGGCGGTGATGCGTGCGGCGAGCTGGCCACAAGGCGCGCTGGATGAGCCGCAATTGCGCATCGCCCGGGTGATCCTCGATGAACTGGGCAGCCTGCCGGTGGAACCGTTTGGCCTGCCATTGCCTGTGGACCCGCGGTTGCGGCGGATCTGCCAGGCGCTGGCCGACGACCTGGCGGACAGCCGCGGCCTGGAGGCCTGGGCGCAATGGGCGGGGATCTCGCCACGAACCCTGGCCCGGCGTTTTGTCGCCGAGACCGGCTTTGCCTTCAGCCAGTGGCGGCAGCGCGCGCGGTTGCTGCGGGCCCTGGAGCGCCTGGCGGCGGGCGATGCGGTGACCCGGGTGGCGCTGGACCTGGGCTACGACAATGTCAGCGCCTTTATCGCCATGTTCCGCCGTCAGTTCGGGGTGACGCCGGGGCGCTATTTCGCCCGGCACGGAACAGGCTGAGCGCCGCTACCCCGATAGACGCGGGCGCATGCCCTCACCCCGCCGAAAACCGCTCCCGGCTGTTGCTCAGGTGGGTCCACATCGCCGCCCGCGCCGCATCCGGGTCCTGGCGGCGGATGGCGGCGTAGAGGGTTTCGTGTTCCTGGTTGGCCAGGGTCGCCAGTTGCGCCAGGTCGACATCGCCGCGCTCGGCGTCGCGCACCCGGGTCCGGGGGATCAGGGCGTTGCCCAATGATTGCAGGATCTGCACGAAATAGGGGTTGCCGGTGGCTTCGGCGATCAGCAGGTGGAAACGCTGGTCGGCCTCCACGCAACTGTCGTTGTTGGCCAGCAGTTGCTGGTAGTCGTCCAGCGCCTGGCGCATCTGCGCCAGTTGCTCGGCGCTGCGCCGGCGGGCGGCGAGAGCCACCGCCTGGGTTTCCAGGCCCAGGCGCAATTCGAGGATGTCGCGCACGCTCAGGGCGGTATCGACGTTCAAGCGCAGGCCGTGGGTGTCCTGGCGCTCCAGGACAAAACTGCCGACGCCATGGTGGGTTTCCACCCAGCCGGCGGCCTGCAGTTTGGAGATGGCTTCGCGCACCACGGTGCGGCTGACGCCATGGGCGCGGACGATGGTGCTTTCCGACGGCAGCTTGTCACCGGGCTTGAGCAGGCCGCGCATGATCTGTTGAGTCAGGTCGCTGACCAGGTCATGGGCCAGGTTGGTGGAAGGGCGACGGCGGCCCGGGGCGATATCGGATTCGGTGCTCATGGCAAGGTCGCGCGGGGAGGGAGCAAAAAGCTTATCACCGAAGTGGCCGGGCAGGGCGCAACTTGTCTGACATGTATGACAAGTTATCGGATAAGTCACTTCAGGGTTCAGTGCAGGTTCTCAGCGTGAGTGCAGCCTAAAAAATATTTCTGTGCCTGTATTTTTTATATATATGAATTAAATCAATCAGTTAAGTTTATTTCTCAACATTCTCTTCGATCAACAAAGCCTTGCGTACCGACTTCTGCGACGAGTCTGCGCTTGTGACGCTATTTTTCTACTTGTATGATGACTGTCAACTAGGGCGCTCGCCCAGTCACCCGCACACAACAACAAACAAGTGGGAGAGGCATCGTGAATACCACCCTCAATCCGGCCGGCGACGATTCCCTGCTGGCCATCGCCGT
Organism: Pseudomonas sp. GW821-FHT02B10; assembly: GCF_059421865.1. Taxonomy (NCBI): domain Bacteria; kingdom Pseudomonadati; phylum Pseudomonadota; class Gammaproteobacteria; order Pseudomonadales; family Pseudomonadaceae; genus Pseudomonas; species Pseudomonas sp. GW821-FHT02B10. The sequence goes on from NZ_JBWKVU010000004.1 coordinate 2,515, forward strand.
GGCGAAGGTCAAGCGCCATGTGCTGCCGCTGTTCGTCATCATGTTCATCGTCAACTACATCGACCGGGTCAACATCGGCTTCGTCCGCACCCACCTGGAACATGACCTGGGCATCGGCGCCGCGGCCTACGGTTTTGGCGCCGGGCTGTTCTTCATCGGTTACGCGCTGTTCGAAGTGCCATCCAACATGCTGTTGCAGCGGGTCGGCGCGCGGATCTGGCTGACCCGCATCATGTTCACCTGGGGGCTGGTGGCCACGGCCATGGCCTTCGTGCAGAACGAAACCCAGTTCTATGTGCTGCGCTTCCTGCTGGGGGTGGCCGAGGCCGGGTTCTTCCCCGGGGTGATCTACTACTTCACCCGCTGGCTGCCCGGGGTGGAGCGGGGCAAGGCGATCGCCATTTTCCTAAGCGGTTCGGCCGTGGCTTCGCTGGTCTCCGGCCCGCTGTCCGGAGCGCTGTTGCAGATCGAGGGCCTGGGCTGGCACGGCTGGCAGTGGATGTTCATCGTCGAGGGCATGGCCTCGGTGCTGCTCTGCGGTTTTGTCTGGTTCTGGCTCGACTCCACGCCCCGCGACGCCAAGTGGCTGAGCCCCGCTGAGCAAGAGGCGCTGGTGCGGGCGATCGACAGCGAACAGCGCGAGCGCGAAGCGGCGATGCCGGTCAAGCCGTCGCTCTGGACCCTGCTCAAGGACCGGCAGATCCTGCTGTTCTGCCTGATCTACTTCTGCATCCAGCTGACCATCTATGCCGCGACCTTCTGGCTGCCGAGCATCATCAAGAAGATGGGCGACCTCAGTGACCTGCAGGTGGGGTTCTTCAATTCCATTCCCTGGCTGATCTCGATCATCGCCATGTATGCCTTCGCCGCGGCGTCCGGCAAATGGAAGTTCCAGCAGGCCTGGGTCGCCAGCGCCTTGTTGGTGGCGGCCGCAGGGATGTTCCTGTCCACCACCGGCGGACCGGTGTTCGCCTTCGTCGCCGTGTGCTTCGCCGCTATCGGCTTCAAGTCGGCATCCGCGCTGTTCTGGCCGATTCCCCAGGCCTACCTGGATGCGCGCATCGCCGCCGCGGTGATCGCCCTGATCAACTCCATCGGCAACCTCGGCGGCTTCGTCGCCCCGGCCACCTTCGGCCTGCTGGAGCAGCGCACCGGGTCGATCCAGGGTGGCCTGTACGGCCTGGCGGCGACCTCGATCATCGCCGCGATCATCGTGTTTTTCGCCCGCACCCGGCCCAAGGCCCATGTCATGCCGACGCCCTTGGACGATACCCGCCCGCTGCTGGACAAAACCCACTGACTTTTGCCGACAGGAACCGACCCATGACTTTTGAATCCACCCATCATCACCCTGGCCAGACACCACTCATCACCCGACTGCAAGTGGTGCCGGTGGCCGGGCATGACAGCATGCTGCTCAACCTCAGCGGCGCCCATGGCCCGTTTTTCACCCGCAATATCGTGATCCTTACCGACAGCGCCGGTAACACCGGGGTCGGTGAAGTGCCGGGGGGCGAGCGGATTCGCGCGACCCTCGAGGAGGCCCGCGAACTGCTGGTCGGCCAGTCCATCGGCCATTACCAGAAGCTGCTCAACCAGGTGCGCCAGCGCTTTGCCGAGCGCGATGCCGGCGGGCGGGGCCAGCAGACTTTCGACCTGCGCATCGCCATCCATGCGGTGACCGCGCTGGAAGCGGCGCTGCTCGACCTGCTCGGCCAGTTTCTCGGGGTGCCGGTGGCGGCGCTGCTCGGCGAAGGCCAGCAACGCGAATCGGTGAAGATGCTCGGCTACCTGTTCTACATCGGCGACCGGCACCAGACCGACCTGGCCTACCGCAACGAAGCCGAGGCCGACGATGCCTGGCTGCGCCTGCGCCATGAACCGGCGCTGAACGCCGAGAGCATCGTGCGCCTGGCCGAGGCGGCCAAGGCGCGGTATGGCTTCAACGACTTCAAGCTCAAGGGCGGCGTGCTGCGCGGCGAAGAGGAAATGGAGGCCGTCACCGCCCTGGCCGAATGCTTTCCCAAGGCGCGCATCACGCTCGACCCCAACGGTGCCTGGTCGCTGAAACAGGCGATCGCCCTGTGCCGCGATCAACACCGGGTGCTGGCCTATGCCGAAGACCCCTGCGGTGCGGAAAACGGTTACTCCGGGCGCGAGGTGATGGCCGAATTCCGCCGCGCCACCGGGCTGCCCACGGCGACCAACATGATCGCCACCGACTGGCGGGAAATGGGCCACGCGATCCAGTTGCAAGCGGTGGACATTCCCCTGGCCGATCCGCATTTCTGGACGATGCAGGGTTCGGTGCGGGTGGCGCAGATGTGCCATGAATGGGGACTGACCTGGGGTTCGCACTCCAACAACCACTTCGACATTTCCCTGGCCATGTTCACCCATGTGGCGGCCGCGGCGCCGGGCGAGATCACCGCCATCGACACCCACTGGATCTGGCAGGACGGCCAGCACCTGACCCGCAATCCGCTGCAAATCGTCGAGGGTTGCGTGGCGGTGCCGCAGACGCCGGGGCTGGGCGTCGAACTGGACCTGGACGCGCTGGCCCGCGCCCATGAGCTGTACAACAGCCGGGGCCTGGGGGCGCGGGACGACAGCGTGGCCATGCAGTTCCTGATCCCGGGCTGGCGCTTCGACAACAAGCAGCCGTGCCTGGTGCGCTGAGCCAGGTAGAAGAGGCTTGGCCGGGCCGCTGCATTCACAGTAATGTCAGCGGCCCGTCTGCTTTTGGAGCCCTGCAATGACTGCTTTCTACGATGCCCGCGGCAATCTTTACGGCGTGGTGGCGCCCGAGGCGGTACGCCGGTTGGGGATCGCCTTGCCGGCCAGCGCGGCCGAGGCAGCGCTGGCCCGGGCCAATTGGAGCGAGCAGGCCATCGAAGCCCTGTGCAGTTGGCCCTCCGGTACCCGGCCGGAAGGGGCCAAGGCCCATCGCAGCGACGGTTTGCTGGTCGGGCCGTTCCAGGACGCGCCGCCGTTCGACCTGCTGATCGTCAACACCGACGGCACCCTGGCCGAGCGCAGCGGCAACGGTCTGACCATCTTTTCCCAGGCCTTGACCGAGCAAGGGCTGCTGCCGGCCCAGGGGCCTGCGCAGCTGCGGGTGCATCACGACAAGCCGGACGGGGTGTCGCCGCTGGCGACCCTGGTCGAGCCGGCGCAGGTCGCCGGGGTGTCCGGCTTCTGGCTGGACCTCGGGCAGCCGGCGTTTGGCCCACACGCCGTGGGTGCGCAACACGGGGTCGAGAATGACGGTTCGAGCTGTGTCGAGCTGAGCCGGGTGCGCGGGCTGGCGCGGTTGCACCCGCAATGGTGCCGTAGCCAGTTCGTGCGTATTGGCAACCCCCATTGCGTGACCCTGGTCAGTGACGCCAGCGCCTTGCCGGGCAACCGGCAGATGAGCGAAGCGCCCCTGGCCGAGGCCCTGACCCGTATCGCCTACGCCCTGCCCACCGGCAGCGGTGAACCCTGCCCGGCCGGGGTGAACCTGCAATGGGCGTGGCTGGAAGGCCCGCAGCGCATCGCCGCGCGGGTGTTCGAACGCGGCGAAGGCCCCACTGCATCCTCCGGCACCAGCGCCAGCGCGGTGGCCAGCGCGGCGTGGCGGGTCGGTTGGGTCAAGGCCGGCGAAGTCGCGGTGGTGATGCCCGGCGGCACCGCGCCGCTGCGCCTGGAAGCGCGGGGTGGGGAGTTGGTGCGGGTCAGTCTGTTCGGTACCGCCCGCGCCCTGTAGCCGCTGCCGCAGGCTGCGATCGACCGGCACGGTCGCAGCGATCTCAGGGACGCCGGAAGATCCTGCGGATCTTTGCGCAGCCTGCGGCAGCGGCTACAGGGAAGGGCTGGAATGTGATGGATGTTGGTGGATCGCCTTCACGGGCAAGCCTCGCTCCTACAGAGGAATATGCAACCTGCTTCTGTAGGCGCGAGGCTTGCCCGCGATGATGTCAGCGGTCGTTACACAAACCCCGCATCACCCGGCAGCTCGACCTGGGCCATCTGCCGTTTCATCAGCACCTTGCCGTCGCGGATCGAGTACAGCGCCAAGCCCTGGCTGCGGATCATTTCGTAGTCGCTGTCGGCCGACAGGATCAGCAGGTTGGCCGGCCGGCCTTCTTCCAGGCCGTAACGCTCGCCCAGGGCCAGGGCCTTGGCGCTGTTGTCGGTGACCAGGTCGAGGGCGCTCTGCAGGTTGCGGTAGCCGAGCATGTGGCAGATGTGCAGGCCGGCTTCCAGCACCCGCAGGATGTTGCCGTTACCCAGGGGGTACCAGGGGTCGACGATCGAGTCCTGGCCGAAACACACGTTCATCCCGGCTTCCAGCAGCTCGTTGACCCGGGTCACGCCGCGGCGTTTCGGGAAGCTGTCGAAGCGCCCCTGCAGGTGGATGCTTTCGGTGGGGCAGGAAACGAAGCTGATGCCCGAGTGGCCGAGCAGGCGGAACAGCTTGGCGCAGTAGGCGTTGTCGTAGGAACCCATGGCGGTGGTGTGGCTGGCGGTCACCCGCGAACCCATGTCGCGGCTGCGAGCTTCCTCGGCCAGCACTTCGAGAAAACGCGAGTGCGGGTCGTCGGTCTCGTCGCAATGCACGTCCACCAGGCAACCGGTGCGTTCGGCCAGGTCCATGAGGAACTTCACCGAGCTGACGCCCTGGTCACGGGTGTACTCGAAGTGCGGAATGCCGCCCACCACATCGGCGCCCAGGCGGATCGCCTCTTCCATCAACTCGCGGCCGTTGCGGTAGCTTTCGATGCCTTCCTGGGGGAAGGCGACGATCTGCATGTCGACCAGGTGCGCGCTTTGCTCGCGCACTTCGAGCATGGCCTTGAGCGCGGTCAGCTCCGGGTCGGTGACATCGACATGGGTACGCACGTGCTGGATGCCGTGGGCGGCGAGGGCGCGCAGGGTTTTCCGGGCGCGGGCCTTGGTGTCTTCCTGGGTGATGGTGACCTTGCGCTCGCCCCAGCATTCGATGCCTTCGAACAGGGTGCCGCTCATGTTCCAGCGCGGCTCGCCCGCGGTGAGGGTGGCGTCCAGGTGAATGTGCGGCTCGACGAAGGGCGGCACCACCAGGTTGCCGCCGGCGTCGAGGTCGTCGGGACCCAGGGTCGGGGCTTCGGTCTGCCGGGCGATGCTGGCGATGCGACCGTTCTCCAGGTGCAGTTCGTGCAGGCCTTCGCGGTTGCGCAGGCGGGCGTTGATGATAAGCATCGGAGCGATTCCTTTTTCAATCCAGGCGGTCAGGGTACGGCGCTCGGGCCGGCGGCCGCAACGTCGCGTGGCCCGGGCTCATGCCTGGATGTCCGCGGCGGTGGTGGCGCGTGCGCCGAGCAGGCTGCTCAGCAGCATGTAGCTCAGGGCGGCGGCCGCGATGCCTACCAGCGGCGCGACCCAGGGCGAACCGAAGGCCGCCACGGTGCCGATGGCATAGGCGCCCAGGCCGGCCCAGTTGAACGCCGGCAATTTGCTGTCGGCCAGGCGCGGGTACTGGCCGCGATAGCGATAGAAGAAGTCGGCCATGATCACCCCGCCAATCGGCGGGATCACCGTGCCCAGCAGAATCAGGTAGGGCACCAGCATGTCGTACATGCCCAGCAGCGCCAGCAGGGTACCGATCACCGCGCCAGCCAGGGTCACAGTCTTGCGTCGGCCGGTGCGCAGCAGGTTGCAGCCGGCGACGGCGAAGTTGTAGATGGTGTTGTCCTGGGTGCTCCAGATATTCAGCAGGAGCATGGCCATGGCGGCCGTGGCGAAGCCCTGTAACAGCAGCACTTCGACCACGTCCGGCTGCTGGTAGACGATGGCGCCATAGGCCCCGATCAGCACCATCAGGCCATTGCCGATGAAGAAGCCGATCAGGCTGGCCAGCACCGCGACCCTGGCCGAGCGGGAAAAGCGCGTCCAGTTGGTGGCCTGGGTGGCGCCGCTGACGAAGGTACCGAATACCAGGGTGATGGCCGTGGACAGATCGAGGCTGGCGCTCGGCACCACGGCCAGCAACCCATCGAGGCCACCGACCTTGACCGTGGCCACCCACATCGACAGCAACAGCAGCAGGGCCATGGCCGGCACCGCGATCCAGGAGAGGATTTCCAGCCCGCGATAACCGACGTAGGCGGTGGCGCAGAACATCAGGCCGAACAGCACCATCAGCCCAAGCACGGTGTCCTGGCCCAGCTCGAAATACTTGCCCAGTACCACCGCGGCGGTGGCGGTGCCCCAGGCGTACCAGCCGATCTGGGTGAAGCCGAGGATCAGGTCGCTGAGCTTGCTGCCCACCTCGCCGAAACAGAAGCGCCCCATCAGCACCGAGTTCAGGCCGCTCTTGAAGGCGATATAGCCCAGGCCCGCCGCGTACAGGCCCAGCAGCAGATTGCCGAGGACGATCACCCCGAGCATCTGGCCGAAGCTGAAGGCCACGCCGAGCTTGCCGCCGGCGAACATGGTGGCGGTGAAAAAGGTGAAGCCCAGCAGCACCATGGCCGTGGAGGCCAGGCCCTTGCGCGCGTGCATCGGCACTTCGCTGAGCGGGTAGTCGTTACCTGGATCGTTCTGCGTCATTTGCCTTCCCCTGATTGGCCCAGGCGTGGCCTGGTGCGTAAGCGACGCAGGCATCTGCTGCAGTCGCCGTGCCAACGCCCCCAGGGTCAGGGGCGCCCGGCTGGCGTTGTGCAACCTGCAGGAGATTTATAGACAAGCAGGGGATTTTTGCTTTCCGGCGCGGCCGATTGGCCGGCTCAGGCGCGAAAGCGGTGCGCCGGTGAGACAAATTGGATCACGGACACCCGATCAATCGAACAGGGTCAGGCGGGTTTCTCCACGGTGGAAGGCAAAGGCGGCTTCGATATCGCCTTCCACGGTGCGGCCACGGGACAGTTCGGGCAGGGCGTCGAGGGCGAAGAACCCGGCGTCGCTGACTTCCGAGCCGGCCACTGGGGCACTGCGTTCGTCGCGCTCGCAGAGAAAATACAGCTTGTAGAAATCCCGGGTGTCGGGGGTGAAGGGGCCCTTGGCCTTGTGCCGGACGCTGTAGAGGGCGCGGGCCGAGACGCTGAGCCCGGCCTCTTCGTGGATCTCCTTGACGATGTTTTCGGCGGCCGACAGGCCGATGTCGGCATACCCGCCGGGCATGGCCCAGCGCCCATCGGTCTGTTCGCGGACCAGGAGGATGCGCTCGTCTTCGATCAGGGCGCCGCGCACATCCACCAGGGGTGTCGAGTAGCGTTTGGCGAAGTCCGACACCAGGCCGGCGATGCGTTCCAGGGGCACGTCGGCCAGTTGCGCGAGCATGCTGTGGGCGATGTCGGCGACTTCCTGGTAACGCTCGCGGTCGAACGGGTCCTTGCAGAAATGCAGCCCGGTGGAGGCCAGGGCCTGCAAGCGTTTGGCGTGGGTGAGCCAGGTGTTTTCCATGGTGCGTGTCCTCAGGTAATCGCTGGGGCCAAATCCATCACTGTAGGAGCGAGCTTGCTCGCGATGAGGCCCTTGAGTATTGCATCGGCCTTGAAGACTTATCGCGAGCAAGCTCGCTCCTACAGGGGACGGGGCGGTGGTTGCTGGGCGAGGTAGGCGGCCAGGCGCGGCAGGGCTTCTTCGGCGCTGCGGCTGTGGCCGGCCCAGGTGCAGGCCAGCATCAGGTTGCGCGGCAGGTGGAAGTCCTCCACCAGGAAACCTTCGGCGTCGCGGCCGTCGGCGTCATGGGGCACTTGTTCGCGCAGGGTCGCGGGCGCCTCGAACCAGGCCCACACCGGTTTGCCCAGGGCGATGGCCATGCCCACCTCGAAGGCCGTACCGGAGTCCGGCTCCAGGCCGCGAAAGTCGTTGAGGTTGGCCAGCACTGCGTCGCAGTCGCGGATCATCTGCATGTTCTGCTGGCAGATCAGCTGCGCGGTCTGCTCCGGCGTCGGCTGGGCCGGCACCTGCTGGTCGAAGGGGTAGAGGCCTTGCAGGCCCTGGGCGTGGCACAGGTGCTTGAGGTATTCGCCGCGGGCGATGGCATCGCGGCGAAACAGGTCGAAGCCGGCGAGGTAGATGCGTGGGTTCATGCCTGGCTCCCGGCCTCGGGCAGAAAGCGCAGCAGCGCGGCGATGATGGCTTCCGGGGCGTCTTCCTGCAGCAGGTGGCCGGCGTTGGGCACCGCCTGGAACCGTGAACCGGGGATCAGCCGGTGCAACTGGCGCCCGCGTTCGATGGGGATCCACTGATCGTCCTCGCCCCAGAGGATCTGGGTCGGGCAGCGAATGCCGGGATAAAGCCCGGCCACCTCCGCGGTATAGCGCTCGTCCATTTGCGCGATCTGCCGGTAGAACGCGGCCTGGCCGTTGGCGCCGAGCCAGGGCTGGACGTAGGGCGCCAGTTCCCGGTCGGGGATCTCGCGCTGGATCGCCCCACGAATGTAGGCCGGTACTATGGCGCGCTGGATATAGTCCGGCACGCCGCTGAAGGCCTGTTCATGCTGGCGCACGTGCTGCACGAACGGCGAGCCCCAGGGCGACAGCGCCACCGGGTCGAGCAGGGTCAGGCTGCGGTAGTCCTTGCCGTTGAGCAGGTGGGCGCGCAGGGCGGTGGCGCCACCGAAGTCGTGGGCCACCACGTCCGGGCGCTCCAGGCCCCAGTGCTCCAGCAGTTCGGCCAGCAGCTGGTTCTGCACGCCGAGGGACACATCCTGGCCGGCGGCCTGTTCCGACTGGCCGTAGCCCAGCAGGTCGAAATAGTGCACCCGGTGGCTGGCGCTGAAATGCGGGGCGATGCGGTGCCAGACGTAGGAAGAAAACGGCGTGCCATGCACGAACACCAGAGGCGGCCCGTCACCCTGAATGGCGTAGCGCACCTTTTGTCCGTTGAAGCTGTAGGTTCGATCCAGCGGCCAGTCACTCATGTTGTGGTCCTCTGCGGGTGATCGGTCCGGCGCCTTGCTCATGCAAGGCCCGGCGCAGCCCATGCTCCTCGGCGCGCTGAGTCTGGGTGTAAGCGCGGCGCGAGCCCAGGCGATGTTTTCGCTCATGGCAGGGTTGGTGTAAAGCCGGATGTGGCTATGACCCGAGGGCCGAGCGGGCAAGCATAGGCATAAAAAAACCACCGCGGGCGGTGGTTTTTTTCAGGCGGGCGACGGTTTATTCGCCGCGATAGATGCAGCCGCTGGTGCAGGTCTCGTGAATGCGGATCGCACTCAGCTCCGGCAGCAGGGGTTTGAGCTCGTTCCAGATCCACTTGGCCAGCACTTCGCTGGTGGGGTTTTCCAGGCCGGGGATGTCGTTCAGGTAGTTGTGGTCCAGGCGCTCGTAGAGCGGCTTGAAGATCTCCTTGATCTCGGAGAAGTCGCGAATCCAGCCGGTGTGCGGATCGAGGTCGCCGCTCAGGTGGATGGCTACCTTGAACGAGTGGCCGTGCAGGCGCCCGCACTTGTGGCCTGCGGGCACGTGGGGCAGGCGGTGGGCGGATTCGAAGGTAAATTCTTTGAAGATTTCCACAGTGTCGGTCAGCTCGGTCAGGTGGCTATCGCCGCGGGCGATGTAAGGCAGGCGGCGAGTTTACCAGCTTGGTTATACGGTTGCGGGAAAACACTGACTAAAGGGTCAATAGCCGTTCGCCGAGACGACCACCTGCGGCCAGCTCGAGGAACTCGTCGCCCAGGCGCCGGCTTTCGTCCATCGCGCTGCGCCAGTATTTCTGGCGGCTGGCGTCGTCGCCCATGAAACGCTTGAAGTCGTTGCGGTCCGGCAGTTTGCCGTAGGGCAGGCGCGCCAGGTATTCCTTCGACGGTGCCAGCAGCAATACGTCCTGCAGGCGGCCCGGGTTGCCGCGGCGCCAGGGCAGGGTCTTGTCGAACCAGCCGGGAATTACCCGGTCGGTGAAGTGCGGGTAGAGCACGATATCGTCGCCGCTGTAGGGCAGGTCGAGGTGGTAGTCCAGCAGGCCGCCGTCGCGGAAGGTGCCGGCCCCGGCCCCGGGCAGGTCGCGCACGCCTTGCATGACCATCGGGATCGAACCCGAGGCCAGCAGGGCCTGGCGCAGGTTGCCGGTGTCCAGCGGCACGAAGCGCGAGGGGAAGTCGTCGAGAGCATGCAGCGGCGGCGCCAGGCGCGGGTCATGCAGCACCAGGCGTTCGAAGTGCCGCGCCAGGCGCGCGCGACCACGCAGGTTGTCGGCGATCACCGAGGACAGCCCCAGGCCCAGCCGCCCGCGATGGTCGTCGGCGAGCAGGCCGTGGCTTTTCACCACCATGATGTTCAGCCGGTAGTGCGGGTTGTCGAGAATGCTCGCATCGCGGCCGTCGAGCAGCTCGTGCAGCATGCGCTGCGAGCTCTGGCTGATCTGCGCCATGGTCACGCCCTTGGCAAAACTCTGGGCGTTGTACAGCTGGCCCAGGCGGCGGATGCCTTCGGCGGCGTCCGGCAGGCAGGCGCTGGCGAAGCGCCAGGAACCCACCGAGGCACCGATCAGCGAACGTTCCCGTGGCGCCGCTGGCAGCCATTCGCCGAACAGCGCCAGGTCCAGCCCCTGGATGCCCAGGGCTTTCGGCCCGCCGGCGGCGCCGGGCAGGGTGCCGACCTCGGCCGCGCTCAGGCCGTTGGCGCGAATGCGCGCCAGGGCGCGTGGGCCGGCCTTGAGAGTCAGGGCAGGGAACTTGATGTGGATAGCGGTCATACCGGCCTCAATCTCGAGCGACAGCGGAGTATAAAAGCTCGGGCCAGCGGCGCCGAATGAAACCTGCGCGGCGCCGATGATGGCCATTCAGTTTCAATTAAGTTCGACCCGCTATCGTGAGCCCCGTAGCAACACATAACGAGAAATTCGGAGACACCCCATGAAAACCCTGACTGCCCTGTTCACCGCGACCCTCATCGGTATGACCGCCAGCCTGGCCCATGCCCGCGACCTGGGGCCCGACGAGGCCCTGAGACTGCGCGACGCTGGTACCATTGTGTCCTTTGAAAAACTCAATGCCACGGCATTGGCCAAGCACCCGGGCGCGACCATCACCGAAACCGAGCTGGAAGAGGAGTACGGCAAGTACATCTACCAGATCGAGATGCGCGACCCTCAAGGGGTTGAGTGGGACCTGGAATTGGACGCAGTGAGCGGCCAGGTGCTCAAGGATCATCAGGATACGTAATGAAGGTGAATTTACGCGCCGGCAGCAGGGTGGCCCTGGCGCTTCTGGCTTTTTGCTCGGTGGCGCTGGCCCGCGACCTGGACCAGGACGAAGCCCTGCGCCTGCGCCAGCAAGGGGTGATCCTGCCGCTGGAGCAATTGCTGCAGCAGGCCCTGGACCGTTACCCCGGGGCCAAGTTGCTGGAAGCCGAGCTGGAAGAAAAACACGACGTCTATATCTATGAAGTCGAGCTGCTGACCACCGAGGGCGTGGTCCGCGAGCTGGACCTGGAGGCCGCCACCGGCCGCTTACTGAAAGACAAGGAAGATGACTGATGCGCCTGCTCCTGGTGGAAGACCACGTCTCCCTGGCCGACGAACTGCTGGCCGGGCTCAACCGCCAGGGTTACGCCGTGGACTGGCTGGCCGATGGTCGTGACGCGCTGTACCAGGGCGCCAGCGAGCCTTACGACCTGATCGTGCTCGACCTCGGCCTGCCCGGGGTGCCGGGCCTGGAAGTGCTGGCCAAATGGCGTGCCGGCGGCCTGGCGACCCCGGTGCTGATCCTCACCGCCCGCGGGTCCTGGGCCGAGCGCATCGAAGGCCTGAAGGCCGGTGCCGACGACTACCTGACCAAACCCTTCCACCCGGAAGAATTGCACCTGCGCATCCAGGCGCTGCTGCGCCGTTCCCACGGCCAGGCCAACCAGCCGACATTGCAGGCCGCCGGGCTGCACCTCGACGAGGGCCGCCAGTGCGTGCTGCGCGACGGCGTGGATATCCAGCTGACCGCCGCCGAATTCCGCCTGTTGCGCTACTTCATGCTGCACCCGGAGCAGATCCTCTCGAAAAGCCATTTGGCCGAGCACCTCTACGACGGTGAGACCGAGCGCGATTCCAACGTGCTGGAAGTCCACGTCAATCACCTGCGGCGCAAACTCGGGCGCAGCGTGATCGAAACCCGCCGCGGCCAGGGCTACCTGTTCGGCGGGAACGCCCAGTGAGGTCGATCCAGCGCCGCCTGAGCCTGGGCCTGATCAGCGTGATGGTGATTGTCGGCCTGGTGCTGGCGCAGACCAGCCTGTGGCTGTTCGAGATGGGCTTGCAACGCTACCTGGAAGCCGGCTTGCGCAACGACAGCGAAAGCCTGCTGGTGGCGCTGGTCCGGGGCCCCCAGGGTTTGCAGCTGGACGAGCGGCGGTTGTCGCCGGCTTATCAGCGGCCGTTTTCCGGGCATTACTTCCGTATCGACTTCGATGACGTGCACTGGCGCTCCCGCTCGCTGTGGGACCAGGACCTGCCTGCATTGGCACAGACCGGTCTGCACAGCAACCTGCAACTGGGGCCGGAAGGCCAGCGCCTGCTGGTGCTGCGCACCGACTACCGGCGCCTCGGGCAGTCGATTTCCATCAGCGTGGCCCAGGACTACACCCCGGTGCGCGAGAGCTTCCTGCGCATGCAGCAGGTGGGCCTGGGCCTGGGCCTGGCCGGCCTGCTGCTGATCCTGATCCTGCAGCGGGTCACCGTGCGCCGTGCCTTGCGCCCGCTGGAGCAGGCCCGCGAGCAGATCGCCCAATTGCAACGCGGCCAGCGTTCGCAACTGGACGAACAGGTGCCGCTGGAGCTGGAACCGCTGGTGGCGCAGATCAACCATTTGCTGGCCCATACCGAAGACAGCCTGAAGCGTTCGCGTAATGCCCTGGGCAACCTCGGGCACGCGCTGAAGACCCCGCTGGCGGTGCTGCTGAGCCTGGCCTCCAACCCCAAGCTGCAGGCGCACCCGGAGCTGCGCCAGTTGCTCGAGGAGCAGCTGGAGCAGGTGCAGCAGCGGCTCAACCGCGAGTTGAACCGCGCGCGCCTGGCCGGCGATGCGTTGCCCGGCGCGCTGTTCGATTGCGACGCCGAGCTGCCGGGGCTGCTGGCGACCCTGAGCATGATCCATGGCGAGCACCTGGACCTGAGCTATCAGGCGGCCCCCGGCCTGCAACTGCCCTGGGACCGGGAAGACCTGCTGGAACTGCTGGGCAACCTGCTGGACAACGCCTGCAAGTGGGCCGATGCCGAAGTGGCGCTGAGCGTGTGGCAGACCGCCGAGGGTTATGGCCTGGCGGTGGACGACGACGGGCCGGGGATTCCCGAGGAGCAGCGCAGCCAGGTGTTCAGCCGTGGCGCGCGCCTGGACGAACAGACCGACGGCCACGGCCTGGGCCTGGGCATCGTGCGCGATATCGTCGAGAGCTGGGGCGGGGTGCTGCGCTTGCTGGAAAGCCCGCAGGGCGGGCTGCGGGTGTTGATCGAGTTGCCTGGGCGCTGATATTGCCGGTGCTGAATCCCTGAATCCCTGTAGCCGCTGCCGAGGCACGAGGCTGCGATCGGGTTGGGCGGCATTCCGACGAAGCGCCCGCCAACCCTATGCCTGCGGTGTATCTGATCGACCGAGTCGCCGGGTCTACGACTGCTGCGCAGCCGATCGCAGCCTCGTGCCTCGGCAGCGGCTACACCGAGGCGTTTTTGAAAGGGGAGGTCAGACCCGGAACTGGTCCATCAGGCTCTGCTGCTGGTTGGCCAGGCTGTTCAGCGACTGGCTGACCCGCGCCGATTCGTTGGCCTGTTCCGACAGCGATTCGGTGACGTCGCGGATGGTCGCCACGTTGTTGTTGATCTCCTCGGCCACCGCGCTTTGCTCTTCGGCGGCGCTGGCGATCTGCAGGTTCATGTCGCTGATCACCGTCACCGCGTCGCCGATCTGCCGCAGGGCGGTGACCGCCTGGCCGACCTGCTCGACGCTGCCCTGGGCCTGGCGATGGCTGTTGCCCATCGAACCGACCACTTCCTGGGTGCCGCTTTGCAGCTGCTCGATGACCTGGCGGGTTTCCTCCACCGATTCCTGGGTGCGCCGGGCGAGGTTGCGCACTTCGTCGGCGACCACTGCGAAACCGCGCCCGGCCTCGCCGGCGCGGGCGGCCTCGATGGCGGCGTTGAGGGCCAGCAGGTTGGTCTGTTCGGCGATGGCGCGAATCACTTCCAGCACCGTACCGATCTTTTCACTGTTGGCGGCCAGGCCTTCGACCTGGGTCATGGCGGTGCTCATATCGGCCGCCAGGTGATCGATGCTCGCGGTAGTGCGGTCGATCACGCTCAGGCCCTGGCGCGTGGCCTGGTCGGCATCGCGGGCGGCCTGCGCGGCCTGGGCCGCGCTGCGGGCGACGTCCTGGGCGGTGGCGCTCATCTCGTGGGACGCGGTGGCCACCTGGTCGACCTGGCGATACTGCTGCTCCATGCCGGCGATGATCGGTTGCAGCTTGTCGAGGAAGCGGTTGAACCAGCCGGCCAGCTGGCCCAGTTCGTCTTTTTTGTCGTAGGCCAGGCGTCGGGTCAGGTCGCCTTCGCCGCTGGCGATGTCTTCCAGCATGTGCGCCACGCCGAGGATCGGCCGGGTCACGCTGCGCGCCATCAGCCACACCAGCAGCAGGCCGAGCACCGCGGCCAGCAGGCCCAGGCCCAGTTCGACCAGGGTGCCTGCCTTATTGCTCTGGTCCAGCTGGTTTTTCAGGGCTTCGGCCGGGCCCACCAGGACCCGCTCCGGCACTTGCAGCAGCACGCCCCAGGGCTTGCCGCCGGGAATCGGGGTGAAGGGCGCGAGTACTTTCAGGGCGTTGTCGTCGTGCAGGCTCTGGGTCTGGGTGCTGGCCGACAGCAGGCGGATCAGTTCGCCACCGTTGGTTTTGTCCAGTTGGTCCAGGCGCTGGCTGAGCTTGCTGGCGTCGGCGCTGTAGCCGGCGAGCAGGCCGACCGGGCTGATGATGCTGACCATGGTCTGGCCGTCGTAGAGCTCCTTGCTCGCTTGCTGGCTGACCGATTGCAGGCTGTTGAGGTTGATGTCCACCGACAGCGAGGCGATGACTTTGCCGTTCACCAGCAGCGGGAACACGATGCTGGTCATCAGCACGTTCTGGCCATCGATCACATAGAAGTAAGGCTCGATCACACAAGGCTTGAGGGTATTGCGCGGACAGGTGAACCAGGCGTTGGCCGGCTGGCCGCTGGGGCCGGTGGTGGTGTCGCTCATGTCGCTTTCCGGCAGCGCCATGGAGGTCAGCTTGCCCGGGGTCGGCTGTGACCAGTACAGGGCGAAGCGGCCCTTGTCGTTGCTGCCCAGTTCGCTCTGGCCGCTGAAGAGTTCGTCCTTGCCGTCCAGCGCGTTGGCTTCGAACACCAGCGACAGGCCGAGCAGGTCGGGGTTGGCCTGCAGCGCCGACTTCACCTGGCGGGTCAGGTCTTCGCGCAGGTCGAAGGCATCGAGGAAGCGCTTTTCGGCCTGCTCGCGCAGGAACAGCACCTGGCGCGAGAAGCCGTGGCCGTATTGATAGGCGTCCATGAATTGCTGGCGGATACCCAGCGCCTGGACCTCGCCCTGGGCCTCGATGCGGGCTTGGGCGGCTTCGTTGAGCATCTCCATGCTCGAAGCCTTCACCAGTGCGGAGCTGTGCTCCATGCGGTACAGCGAAAGCCCCACCAGCAGGGTCACTACCGCGGCCAGGCAGAGGCCGGCGAGCAGGGTGATTTTCCACTGGATGGAAAGTTGTCTGAGCGACATGGAGACGTCCTTATTCGATATTTATTTGAGACTTTGCAGCGTATCGGCCGCAGAACGGCCTTCTTTAAACGCTCGTTCGAATGCCGCTCCCTGTAGCCGCTGCCGCAGGCTGCGATCGAGTGCGCAGCACTCGCAAAGGCACGCAATGCGACTGGCCTGGAAGACTCGATTCTCAGACCTGGCGTCCGCTGCGCGGCCGATCGCAGGCTGCGCCAGCGGCTACAAGTGACGGCGGAGTTGCCGGCGCAGGCGGTAGTCGGTCGGGCAGCGAGTGCCCGCCGGTTTTGACAAGCGTTGCCCGCTGCTGCAAAGTGCGCGCCCTCTAATAAGACCCTCCTTTTTCAATCCGGCGTCGGCAATGGTTGCCCTCTGGCCGGACTCATTCCTTTTGCGGCGTTTTCCCGCCGCAGTGCCATGAGGTAACGATGATTAATGCAGTAATTGCCGCGGTTGGCGTCATGCTGGTCCTCAGCCTGTCCCGCGTGCATGTGGTGATCGCGCTGATCGTAGGCGCGCTGGTGGGTGGGCTGACCGGTGGCCTGGGCATCGAGGCGACCCTCAAGGCTTTCAATAATGGCCTCGGCGGCGGGGCGACGGTGGCCCTGTCCTACGCCTTGCTCGGCGCCTTTGCGGTGGCGATCGCCAAGTCCGGCCTGGCCCACGCCCTGGCGGACAAGATCCTGCTGCTGGTGGACCGCCAGGACGCCAATGGCGGCGGCAACGTCAAATGGCTGCTGATCGGCCTGTTGTGGGTGGTGGCGATCGCCTCGCAGAACATACTGCCGATCCATATCGCCTTCATCCCGCTGCTGGTGCCGCCGCTGTTGTATGTGCTGAGCAAACTGCAGCTGGACCGACGGTTGATCGCCTGCGTCATCACCTTCGGCCTGATCACTCCGTACATGTTCCTGCCGGTGGGGTTCGGCAACATCTTCCTCAACGAGATCCTGCTGGCCAACGTCGCCCGCAGCGGTGTGGACATCAGCAACATCAATGTCACCCACGCCATGGGCATTCCGGCCCTGGGCATGGTCTTCGGCCTGCTGCTGGCCTTTGTCAGCTACCGCAAGAAGCGCATGTATGACCTGGAGCTGATCGAGAAAGTCGAGCAGGTGACGGTGCAATACAACCCGCGCACGCTGCTGGTGGCGGGCCTGGCGATTGTCGCGGCCTTTGTCATCCAGCTGTTGCTGGACTCGATGATTATCGGGGCGTTGTCTGGTTTCCTGATCTTCTCGGTGTCGGGCATCGTGCGCTGGCGCGAGACCGACGACCTGTTCACCGAAGGCATGAAGATGATGGCGATGATCGGCTTCATCATGATCGCCGCCGCCGGTTTCGCCGAAGTGATGAAGGCCACCGGCGAGGTGAAGAGCCTGGTGGAGTCCTCGGCCAGCTGGATCGGCCACAGCAAGGGCGTCGGCGCCTTGCTGATGCTGCTGGTGGGGCTGCTGGTGACCATGGGCATCGGCTCGTCGTTCTCCACTGTGCCGATCCTGGCGACCATCTTCGTGCCGCTGTGCGTGCAGCTGGGCTTCAGCCCGCTGGCCATCGTCTGCATCGTCGGCACCGCCGGCGCATTGGGCGACGCCGGCTCGCCGGCCTCGGACTCGACCCTGGGCCCGACCTCCGGCCTGAACATCGACGGCCAGCATCACCACATCTGGGACACCGTGGTCCCGACCTTCCTGCACTACAACCTGCCGCTGCTGGCGTTCGGCTGGGTGGCCGCCATGGTGCTCTGAGGCCGCTGGGTTTCAGCCGCACCGCAGTGTTTTCATCGCGAGCAAGCTTCGCTCCTACAGAAGCGTGAAGCTTGCTCGCGAAAGATCTCAAGGGCGCTGGGTGGCCGCAGATTCCGCTCTTCATCCTGCGGGGCTCAACTTTTGTGACGGCGTGCCGTTAAGGCTGTATCACGCCAACAACATCAAGAGTGAACCTCCTATGCGCTTAAGTCTGAAGGGCAAAGTCCTGTCCCTCGCGGTCCTCCCGGTCCTGTTGTTTGCGCTGGTGATCAGCCTGACCACGGTCGTCATGCTCAAGGAGCAGGCGCAGAACGAGGTGGATGAGACCCGGCAGCGCCTGCTCGGCGAGGCCAAGACCACGCTGCAGAGTTATGTGGAGGTGGCCTTGAGCACCGTCAAGCCGCTCTACGACGCGGCGGCGCCCGGCGATACCGCGGCCCGCGCCCAAGTGGTGAAGCTGCTGTCGAACATCACCTACGGCAAGGACGGTTACTTCTTCGGCTACGACTCCGAGACGGTGCGCCTGTTCAAGGGCAACAGCCCGGACGGCGTCGGCAAGAGCTTCAAGGACAACCGCGACCCCAACGGCGTGTACGTCAACCGCGAGCTGGTCAAGGTCGGCAAGGACGGCACGCATTATGTGCAGTACAGCTCGACCCAGCCGGGCAGCGACGTGCTGGTGCCGAAACTGGGGTACACCGAATACCTGCCCAAGTGGGACCTGATCGTCGGCTCCTCGGTGAACCTGGACGGCATCGACGCCCAGGTGGCCGAGGTCGAGGCCAGCGTCAACCAGCGCATGCGGGGCATGGTCCTGAGCATCATCGGCATCGCCGTGGTGGTGCTGCTGGTGATCGCCGCCATCGGCCTGCTGGTGGCCAATACCATCCTGCGGCCGCTGAACCTGATGAAGCTCAACCTCGACGATATCGCCGCCGGCGAAGGCGACCTGACCCGCCGCCTGGCCATCACCAGCCAGGACGAGCTGGGCGACCTGGCCAGTTCCTTCAACCGTTTCGTCGACAAGATCCACGGCCTGGTGCGGCAGATCACCGAGATGACCGGCCAACTGACCGGCCTGGTGACCCAGGTGTCCGAACAGGCCCAGCGTTCCGAGCAGGCCATGGAGCGCCAGCGTCACGAGACCGATCAGGTGGCCACGGCGATCAATCAAATGTCGTCGGCGGCCCAGGAAGTGGCGCGCAGTGCCCAGGGCGCGGCCGTGGCGGCGCAGCAGACCGACGAGGAAGGCCAGGCGGCCAAGCGCGTGGTGGATGGCAGCATCCAGCAGATTCACGCGCTGGTCAGCGATATCCGCAGCAGCGGCACCTCCCTGGACAGCCTGCAGAAGGACGTGGCGTCGATTGTCAGCGTGCTCGACGTGATCCGTTCCATCGCCGAGCAGACCAACCTGCTGGCCCTCAACGCCGCCATCGAAGCGGCGCGGGCCGGTGAGGCCGGGCGTGGCTTCGCGGTGGTGGCCGACGAGGTCAGGGCGCTGGCCAGCCGCACGCAGCAGAGCACCCAGGAAATCCAGGGCATGATCGACCGCCTGCAACAGGGCACGCGCACCGCCGTGGAGGCCATGCGCCGCTCCAGCGACGCCGGCGACGGCACTTCGCACCAGGCCAATGAGGCGGGGGCTTCGCTGGATGCCATGGCGCAACTGATCGGCACCATCAACTCGATGAACGCGCAGATCGCCAGTGCCGCGGAAGAACAGACCGCGGTGGCCGAAGAGATCAACCGCAGCGTGCACCAGATCGCGGTGGCGGTGGACAGCGTCGCCGACGAAACCCAGCTCGGCGCCCAGACCTCACGCAGCCTGGCCGACCTCGGCCAGCGCCTGGGCAAGCTGGTGGGGCAGTTCCGTATTTGACGCTGGAGGCTCTCTTGTAGCCGCTGCCGCAGGCTGCGATAGGCCGGGGTCGCGCTCGACCCGCAGGACCTTCCTGCGATCTCAAGAGCACGGCTCCTTCGGAGCCGATCGCAGCCTGCGGCAGCGGCTACAGGGGCTGTCAGGCATTCACATCGAGCCAGCCCCTGTAGCCCGATAAAAACCGCCTCACGGCTTGCGCGGTTTGCCGCTGCCCGGGATATGCAGGTAGGACATCACGCTTTCGGTCAGCTCGGTCGCCAGCTTGACCGCTTCCTTGTTGCGCGCCATCACCCCGGCCACCAAGCCTTCGATCAGGGCCAGCACCGCGATGTTGGAGCTGGTCATCACCGGATGGTCGGCGGGGGCGAACAGCACATGTTCGGCAATGCTGGCCAGCGGCGAGGCAGGCGAGTCGGTGATGGCCAGCACTGAGGCGCCGCGTTCGTTGGCGAAACGGGCGAGTTGCAGAGTGTCCAGGGAGTAGCGCGGCAGGGAGATGGCCAGCAATACGTCCTGATCGGTGATCGCGGCCAGGCGGTAGGCGGCATTTTCGTTGCCGCCCTCCATGCTGATGGCGGTGGCGTCGGCACAGAAGGGCATCAGGGTCGAGGCGGCGAGGCCGGCGAAGTAGACGCTGTTGCCAAAGCCCAGGATGTAGATCTTGCGCGCCTGGACCAGGCTGGTGACGAAGGCGTCGAAGGTCTGGGCATGATTGTTGGTCGCCGTCATGGCGAGGTTGCTGCTGGCGCTCTGGATCTGTTCGTGCAGGCCGAAGGCGCCACCGGGGCGATGGGCCAGTTCGTTGCGCAGCTTGTCGACCGGCGAGACCATTTGCTGCAGCGTCGTCACCAGCTCGGCCTTCATGCCGGTGTAGCCGCCGAGGTCGAGGGTCTTGGCCAGCCGGTTGACCGCCGCCGGCGAGGTCGAGGTTGCGTGGGCCATCTCTTCGATGGTCAGCGTCGCGGCCTTCAACGGATGGCGCAGGATAAAGTCCGCGACCTTGCGCAGCGACGGCGGCAGGTCGGCAACGATTTGTGCCAGTTTGCGCATCACCGGCGCGGCATAGACCGTGGTGTCTTTCAGTGGGGTCGGCATATCCGGCTCAACATGTCCTGAGGATGGGAGGAGGGGCACAAGGTTGGCGGAGTGTATCCGAAGCCGCCCCCTGGCGTGCAGCGCCAGGCCAGGGGGCGCCGCGTCGGGTTATTTCAGGCTGCCGGCGAGGAACTGCCGCAGGCGTTCGGACTGGGGCCTGGCCAGCACTTCGCGCGGCTCGCCGCGTTCTTCGACCAGGCCCTGGTGGAGGAATACCAGCTGGTTCGAAACCTCGCGGGCAAAGCCCATTTCGTGGGTCACCACGACCATGGTCCGGCCTTCCTGGGCGAGGTCCTGCATCACCTTGAGCACGTCGCCGACCAGTTCCGGGTCGAGTGCCGAAGTCGGCTCGTCGAACAGCATCACTTCCGGTTCCATGGCCAGCGCCCGGGCAATCGCCACGCGCTGCTGCTCGCCGCCCGACATATGGGCCGGCCAGGCGTCCATACGGTGCGCCACGCCGACCTTGTCCAGGTAGTGCCCGGCCTTTTCCCGGGCCTCCTGCTTGCTCAGGCCCAGCACATGCACCGGTGCTTCCATGACGTTTTCCAGGGCGCTCATGTGCGACCACAGGTTGAAGTGCTGGAACACCATCGACAGCCGCGAACGCATGCGTTGCAACTGCCTGGGGTCGGCCGCCTTGAGGCTGCCGAGTTTACTGGCGCGCAGTTCGAGGGGTTCGCCATTGAGCACGATGCTGCCTGCGCTGGGCTGCTCCAGCAGGTTGATGCAGCGCAGGAAGGTGCTTTTGCCGGAGCCGCTGGAGCCGATGAGGCTGATCACGTCGCCGGCTTTCGCCTGCAGGGACACACCCTTGAGTACCTGGTGCGCGCCGTAGCTTTTGTGCAGGTCCTGAATTTCAAGTTTGTACATGGTTGCGATTCTCTGGAGTCAGTCGCTGAGCAGGCGACCCTGGCGGATGGGGGTATTGCCGGCCACCTTGGCCAGCCACAGACCGGGTTGGGCAAAACGCAGGCGCTCGCGGGCATAAAGGATGCCGTTGGTCTCGGCGCGCACCAGGCTGTGGTGATCGGTCAGCGGGTCGATGACCTCGAACAGCGGGTCGCCGACCTTGACCCGGGCCCCCAGGGGTTGCAGAAAACTCACCACCCCCGGGTGCGGCGCATAGGCGTACTGCGCGCCGGCGAAGGGCGTCGCTTCGCAGAGGCACGGTGGCGGTGTCGGCCAGCCGCCGCTGATCAGGCCCTGGTCGGCGAGGTAGCCGAGAATGGCCTGGGCGCTGTCGGCGCAGGGCGCGCGCTCGGTGTCGGCCATGCCGCGCAACTCGATGGTGGTGGCCACGCACGCCAGCGGAATATCGGCCGCCGGAAAGCGCTCGGCCAGCTGTAGCCAGGGGATCGCGCAGGCTTCATCGAAGGCGCTGCCGCCCGCGGCCTCGGCCAGCAGGGCGACCCCTGCGTACAGGCGCGCGGCCAGAGAGCGCAGGTGTGGCCAGTTCTGCGGCATGGCGTACAGCAGCATCACCGACTCGAAGTCGCAGTGCAGGTCCAGCACCACGTCGGCATCGCAGGCATGTTGCAACAACAGGCGGCGCAGGCCGTCGAGTTCCGAGTCTGGCGCCGGCATGTCCGCCAGGGCATCGAGCAGGGCGCGGCGGATCAGCGCGATGTTGGCGCTGGCGTCGTCGCCCAGCCGGCCTTCCAGCAGCGGCGTCACGGCCTCGGTCAGCTCCGGGAAATCGCGATTGAAGTTCTTGCCGCTGCCGAACTCGAAGCGGCCTTGGTGGGTGGCCTGGAACATCTGGGCGATGCCGATCGGGTTGGCCATCGGCACCAGCTCTATCACCCCCGTCAGGCGGCCTTGTTCTTCCAGTTCGAGCAGGCGCCGCTTGAGTTCGACGGCCACCCGCATGCCCGGCAGCTCGTCGGCGTGCAGGGACGCCTGGATGTAGGCCTTGCGCGGCCCGCTGCCGAAACGAAACAGCGTCAGCTGGCGTTCGGTACCCGAAGCGCTCCAGGGCAAGCGGTATTGAATGTGTTCCATGACAGCTCCTCAGTGCTTGCGCGGTGCCAGGTACGCCAGCCAGCGGCGCTCGGCGAGCTTGAACAGGCGGACCAGGATGAAAGTCAGGACCAGGTAGATGAGCCCGGCGGTGATGAACGCCTCGAACGGCAGGTAGAAGCGCGAACTGACGGTGCGCGCGGCGCCGGTGATATCGACGAGGGTGACGATGGAGGCCAGGCTGGTGGTTTGCAGCATCATCAGCACTTCGTTGCTGTACTGCGGCAGCGCCCGGCGCAAGGCCGAGGGCAGGAGAATGCGCCGGTACAGGGTCAGGCGCGACATGCCCATGGCCCTGGCGGCCTCGATCTCGCCGTGGGCCGTGGCCTTCAGGCTGCCGGCCAGCAGTTCGGCGCTATAGGCGCCGGTGTTGAGCGCGAAGGCCAGGCAGGCACAGAAGGTGGCGCTGGAGAGGTAAGGCCAGAGCAGGCTCTGGCGTACCGCTTCGAACTGGGCCAGGCCGTAGTAGATCAGGAACAGCTGCACCAGCATCGGCGTGCCGCGGATCACGTAGGTGTAGAGCCACGCCGGGAAGTTGATCAGCGGCGAGCGGGACACCCGCATCAGCGCCAATGGAACCGCCAGCAACAGGCCGCAGGCCAGGGAAATCAGCAGCACTTTGAGGGTCACCAGTACGCCACCGAAATACAGCGGCAGGTTCTCCCAGATCAGGTGGTAGTCGAGAATCATGGGGGCTCCCAATCACAGTTCGGCGGCTTTGAGGCCGACCGAGTAGTGTTTTTCCAGATAACGCAGCACCAGCAACGACAGGCTGGTCAGCAGCAGGTAAAGCGCCGCCACGGCGAGAAAGAAGGTGAAGGGTTCGTGGGTGGCGTCCGCCGCGTTCTTGGCCTTGAACATCATGTCTTGCAGGCCGATCACCGAAATCAGCGCGGTGGACTTGGTCAGTACCAGCCAGTTGTTGGTGAAGCCGGGAATGGCGAAGCGAATCATTTGCGGCACCAGAATCCGCCAGAACACTTGGGCGCCACTCATGCCATAAGCCGCGCCAGCCTCGGCCTGGCCCTTGGGGATCGCCATGAAGGCGCCGCGAAACGTCTCCGAGAGATAGGCGCCAAAAATGAAGCCCATGGTGCAGACGCCGGCGATAAACGGGTTGATGTCGAAATAGCGGGTGTAACCGAGCGCCAGGGCAAGGCGGTTCACCAGATCCTGGCCGCCGTAGAAGATCAGCAGGATCAACACCAGATCGGGAATCCCGCGAATCAGGGTCGTATACCCTTCGCCCAGCATCGCCAGCCATTTCAGCGGCGACAGGCGAAAGGCCGCGCCGACCAGGCCCAGGGCAATGGCCAGGGTCATGGAGGTCAGCGCCAGGTTGATGGTCAGCCAGGCGCCATCGAGAATGCTCGATCCGTAGCCGTGGAGCATGATGAAGTTCCTCAAGCGAGCGCCGCGAGGCGCAAGGCGGGCGCGGCACCGGCAACGGGCCGGCGCCAGGGCCCTGGGTCAGGCTTATTCGCCGTAGATATCGAACGCGAAGTAACGGGCCATTACCTGCTGGTACTTGCCGTTGGCGCGGATGGCGTCGATGGCCGCATTGAGGCGCGCGGCATTGGCGCTATCGCCCTTGCGCACGGCGATCCCGGCGCCCCTGCCGAAATAGTTCGGGTCGCTGATGTCCGGCCCGACCAGGGCGAAACCCTTGCCTGCCGCGGTCTTGATAAAGCTCTCGTCGGTGTTGACGATGTCGGCGAGGGTGGCGTCCAGGCGGCCCGAGGCGAGGTCGAGGAAGGCTTCGTTCTGCGAGGCATAGCGAACCACCTCGATCCCGGCGTTGGCCAGTTGCTCGGTGGCGAAACGGTCGTAGGTCGAGGAGCGTTGCACGCCGACTTTCTTGCCCTTGAGGTCCTGCACCGGGTCGTTGATCACGTTGCCGGCCTTCATCGCGAACTTGCCCGGCGTGTGGTAGTACTTTTTGCTGAAGTCGACCGACTTCATTCGGTCCTCGGTGATCGACATCGACGACAGCACGGCATCGATCTTGCGCACCTTGAGCGACGGGATCATGCCGTCGAATTCCTGGATGACCCACTCGCATTTCACCTTCATCTCTGCGCACAAGGCGTTGCCGATGTCGTAGTCGAAACCACTGACGTTGCCCTCTGGCGTCTTGAAGGAAAAGGGCGGGTAGGCGGCTTCGATGCCGATACGCAGGCGGTCTTCGTCGGCGTGGGCCAGGAAGCTTGCGGCGCACAGCGCCAGAGCACCTAGAAGTTCTGTCTTGTTCATATTGTTGACTCCTTGGAGGGGCGTTGGGGTGGTACGGGTACAAGCCGTCCGGTCTGGCGTGCTTCGGTCCTGGTGATTTTGGCGTGGCTATAAATGACATGTATTATTTCAGAAATCAATATTGTGAAAATAATAATGTCAGAATGATCCGTGCGGATATCTGGCCGCACCGGTCGGCGCAGCCTGTTGGGATGGATTTGGGGGAGGGGCGTACGTGATGCAGGGGCAGGGTTATTGCGGTGTAGGAGCGAGCGGGCGGCGATCCGGCTTGCCCGCGATGGCGTCATCAGCGACGCCACCTCAATCAGGATTACACCGCGCTGTTCGGCGTCACGTCGCGCATCAGCAAGGCAAAGCGCAGATCCACGGCGTCCGGGATCGGCAGGTACACCGTATGTCCGTCCCCCGGTGCGACCTCGATCGGCTCGCCGCGCACGTTCTGCAACTGGTGCAGGTCGAAGTGGAAGTTGCCCTTGGGGGTCATCAGTTCCATATGGTCGCCCAGGGCAAAGCGGTTCTTCACCTTGACTTCCGCCAGCCGGTCGCGGCGTTCGCCGGTGAGTTCGCCGACGAACTGCTGGCGTTCCGACACCGAGCTGCCGTTCTGGTAGTTCTGGTACTCGTCGTGCACGTGGCGGCGCAGGAAACCTTCGGTGTAGCCACGCTGGGCCAGGGACTCCAGGTCGTTCATCAGGCTGCGGTCGAACTCGCGGCCGGCCACTGCGTCGTCGATGGCCCGGCGATAGACCTGGGTGGTGCGGGCGCAATAGAAGTGCGACTTGGTGCGGCCCTCGATCTTCAATGAGTGCACGCCCATGCGCGTCAGGCGCTCGACATGCTGCACCGCGCGCAGATCCTTGGCGTTCATGATGTAGGTGCCGTGCTCGTCCTCGAAGGCTGGCATCGCTTCGTCCGGGCGATTGGCCTCGCGCAGCAGGAACACCTGGTCGGTCGGCGCGCCCAAGCCCAGGGTCGGCTCGGGCTGGAACGGCTGGACGATCTCGCCGAGGGTATTCTGCGTAGCCTCCTGGGCCTGGTATTTCCAGCGGCAGGCATTGGTGCAGGTGCCCTGGTTGGCGTCGCGCTTGTTCATGTACCCCGATAGCAGGCAGCGCCCGGAATAGGCCATGCACAGCGCGCCGTGGACGAATACCTCGAGCTCCATGGCCGGCACTT
This sequence comes from Pseudomonas sp. GW821-FHT02B10, assembly GCF_059421865.1. Classification (NCBI taxonomy): domain Bacteria; kingdom Pseudomonadati; phylum Pseudomonadota; class Gammaproteobacteria; order Pseudomonadales; family Pseudomonadaceae; genus Pseudomonas; species Pseudomonas sp. GW821-FHT02B10. The sequence goes on from NZ_JBWKVU010000004.1 coordinate 28,388, forward strand.
GCTGGCGGATTTCCTCGATCTCTTCCAGGGACAGCTCGCGGGACAGGATGATCCGGCTCAGGCCCTGTTGCTGCCAGAACTCGACGCTGGCCCAGTTCACCGTATTGGCCTGCACCGACAGGTGGATCGGCATCTGCGGGAAGTGCCGGCGCACCAGCATGATCAGCCCCGGGTCGGACATGATCAGCGCGTCCGGGGCCATGGCGATCACCGGCTCCAGGTCCTTGAGGAAGGTCTTGAGCTTGGCGTTGTGCGGGGCGATGTTGACCACCACGTAGAAGCGCTTGCCCTGGGCCTGGGCTTCGCGAATGCCGAGGGCCAGGTTGGCGTGGTCGAATTCGTTGTTGCGTACCCGCAGGCTGTAGCGCGGCTGGCCGGCGTATACCGCGTCGGCGCCATAGGCGAAGGCGTAGCGCATGTTTTTCAGGGTGCCGGCGGGGGCGAGCAGTTCGGGACGGGTCAGGGGCGTCATGGCGATTGTCGATGGCAAAAGGTCGCGAGGGTAAGGCCTGGGCCGGTTGGCGGCATTGATCTGGGTCTATGCTCGACGAATAAAACAGGGCACTTGGCCGAACGCTGGCGGACTAACGCTGTAGGAGCGTTTTGCGGCGTCCTGGACCTTATTGACGGGGAGCGGACATGAACCAGCACCTCATGCAACACAAAAGCCTGTTGCTTCTGCTGACCCTGGTGACCGTCGCCTTCATCTGGCTTCTGCTGCCCTTTTACGGCCCGGTGTTCTGGGCGGTGATTCTCGGCATCCTGTTCAACCCGCTGCAACGGCGCCTGCAACTCAAGTTCGGTTGGCCACGCACCCTGACCGCCCTGTGCACCCTGAGCATCTGCCTGGTGATCGCCATTCTGCCGGTGATCGTCATCGGCACCTTGCTGGTGCAGGAGGGCGCCAACCTCTACCAGAACATCGAAAGCGGCAAGCTGGACATCGCCGGTCATCTGGACCAGCTCAAGCACAGCCTGCCGCCGTACTTCCAGCAACTGCTGGACCGCTTTGGCCTGGGTGAGCTGGAGAGCGTGCGCGAGAAGATCGTCAAGGGTGCGCTGCAAGGCAGTCAGTTCTTCGCCACCCAGGCATTCAGCGTCGGCCAGGGCACCTTCAAGTTCGTGGTGAGCTTTTTCGTGATGCTGTACCTGTTGTTCTTCTTTCTGCGCGATGGCCCCGAACTGGTACGCAAGGTGCGCATCGCGGTGCCGTTGGCCGAGCACCAGAAACGCCGGCTGCAGCTCAAGTTCAATCGGGTGGTGCGGGCCACGGTGAAGGGTAACGTGCTGGTGGCGATCAGCCAGGGGCTGCTGGGCGGGTTGATCTTCTGGTTTCTGGAGATTCCCAGCCCGCTGCTGTGGGCGGTGCTGATGGCCCTGCTGTCGTTGTTGCCGGCGGTGGGCGCGGCGATCGTCTGGGGCCCGGCGGCCCTGTACTTCCTGTTCAGCGGGGCGATCTGGCAAGGGGTGGTGCTGGGCTTGTACGGGGTGTTCGTGATCGGCCTGGTGGACAACGTGCTGCGCCCGATCCTGGTGGGCAAGGACACCAGGATGCCGGATTACCTGATTCTGATTTCAACCCTGGGGGGCCTGGCGATCTTCGGCCTGAACGGCTTTGTCATCGGGCCATTGATCGCCGCGCTGTTCATCTCCAGCTGGGGCCTGTTCGTCGATACCCGGCCGCGGCCACAGCTGCCGTTGCCTTAGGCATGCAGGACGCGCTGCTCGATCTTTTGCGACAAGGCCTGGGCGGCGGTCAGCGAAGTGAGCGGACCGCTGACCGGCTCGCCGTCGCGCACCAGGTACCAACACGCCAGCAACCCCAGCTCCCTGAGCGAGGTGGGAACGGCGCTACCGATAACGGACATGATCTGAACCTTGGGCATAAGTACCTCCATCAATCTGTGGAGTTACCTTACGGACCGGCAAGTGCTACGAAAAATCACCGCGCTCGATAGTGGACATCGATACCGGCGAAAAAAGCGCCAGCCCCGATCAGTCGACGACCTGATCGAGCATGTAGACCACTTCCGGGTCGTGCAGCAGGCCCTTGCGCACCAGGTGCTCGGCCAGCAAGGCCAGGAACTTGGCGCTGCGGTGGCCTTCCAGGTGCTTGAGTTCGGTCAGGGCGCTGTACACCTTGCTCGCGGTACCCAGGGTGGGGGAGTGATGGGGGTTCTGTGTCGGCATGGGAGTCGTCCTTGTTGTTATGGGGCTGTTTTGTGGACAGATCCGATCTTGCGGACCTGGCATGACATAAATATGACAGTCGTGGGCTCGCCTACACGGGCTGCCGTTGGGCAACACTATTGTCGGATTGAATCGCAAAAACTGTTCCAGCAACGACCTTTGCAAGATTTATTCAGACGTTTGGCAAAACGCAACAGGCCCCGCTGGCGAAGGCGGGGCCTGTAGGTGTGTGGTCGCCTGGCTTACCAGCGGCCGGGGCCATAGTAGTAATGGCGGGGTGGGCCGTAGTAGCCGCGAGGTGGGCCGTAGTACACCGGGGCCGGGCGGTAATAGACCGGCGGGCCTTCCACGTACACCGGCTGTGGCTGGTAGTAGACCGGTGGCGGCGCGGCATAGACCGGCTGCGGCTGGACGTAGACTGGCTGTTGCACGTAGACCGGGCGGCTGTGGCTGGCGATCACCGAACCCACTACCGCGGCGCCGACCACCGCACCGACTACCGCCGGGCCACCCCAACCACCGCCACCGTGGGCGGACGCTTGACCGGCGACAGCAAGTGCACCAATGAGCAAGGCTATCTTGGGGATTTTACGCATCATGGCTATTCCTCGGTTCCGACCCCGGCGTTCGGTCTGCAATAGACGCGAGGACTGTCGCGGGGATACTTCTAAGACCGCTTTTTTCTGAAAAACTGCACAGCCGCCGGGTAAATTTTGTGTAAGGTCTGTACCGGTTTATTGACCCTCGTCCGTGGGCGGCAGGCCCGTCTTTCAGGCACGTCGATATGATCGGGCAGAACCCGATGACTGGCTAATCCCGTCTATCCGAAAGTGCGTTCCAAGGAGATCAACATGCAGATGAACCCCAACAAAGACACCCAACTGTGTATGTCGCTGTCAGGGCGTCCGGGGAATTTCGGCTTGCGCTTTCACAATCACTTGTATGAACAGCTGGGCTTGAACTTCTACTACAAGGCCTTCAGCAGCCAGGACCTGCCAGGCGCCGTCGGCGGGATCCGCGCCCTGGGCATTCGCGGCTGTGGCGTGTCCATGCCGTTCAAGGAAGCCTGCATTGCCTTGGTGGACGAACTGGACGCCTCGGCCAGCGCCATCCAGTCGATCAACACCATCGTCAACACCAATGGCCACCTCAAGGCCTACAACACCGACTACATCGCCGTCGCCCAGTTGCTCGAACACCACCGGATTCCCAAGGACACCCGCTTTGCCCTGCGCGGCAGCGGCGGCATGGCCAAGGCGGTGGCCAGTGCCTTGCGCGATGGTGGCTACCGCGATGGCCTGATAGTTGCCCGCAATGCCCAAGCCGGGCAGGCCCTCGCCGAATCCCTGGGGTATGCCTGGCAGGCGGAGCTGGGCGAATTGCGCCCGCAGATGCTGATCAACGTCACCCCGATCGGCATGAGCGGCGGTCCCGAGGCCGATCAGTTGGCATTCCCGGTCGAGGTGATCGAGGCCGCGCGCACGGTGTTCGACGTGGTGGCGGTTCCGGCACAAACCCCGCTGATCCTGCGCGCCCGGGCCGAAGGCAAGCAAGTGATCACCGGCCTGGAAGTGATCGCCATCCAGGCCCTGGAGCAGTTCGTGCTGTACACCGGTGTGCGCCCCAGCGCCGAGCAGTTCCAGCAGGCGGTGGCTTTCGCACGGGCCTGATCGACGGCGGGAGCGGGGCAGGTCCGTGGGGCGCAAAGCCCTGCCTATACTGGTCGCCAGCAAGCTCAGACTTGCCCCTGTTCCTTGCCACCGTGATCGAGGTCTGTATGCCACCTGCCATTCTCAATCTGGATCAGGCGGACCTTCAGCCGCTGCCTGAAGCCCTGAGCCCCACCGGCGAGACCGCCGGCCGTTATGTCCAGTGCATCGCCCAGCAACTGGGCGCCCAGAAGCTCGGCTACCGACTGATTGCCCTGGGCCCGGGGATGCGTGCCAGCCCCTTCCATAACCATCGCGTCAATGAAGAGATGTTCTACATAGTCGCCGGCGAGGGCGAGATCCGCCTCGGCGCCGAGCGTTTTGCCATCCGCGCCGGCGATGTGATCGCCTGCCCGCCGGGCGATATGGACAGCGCGCACCAGATCATCAACACCAGCCAGGGCGAGTTGCGCTACCTGGCGGTCAGTACCCAGGAAGCGCCGGACATCTGCGAATACCCGGACTCCGGCAAATATGTGGTGATGAAGGACTTCAAGATCGACGATGAGGGCAACGCCTCGGGATTCGTCGCGGTGGCGCGGCATGCGGATGGGGTGGATTACTGGAACGGGGAGTAGCGGGAAGTCTTCTGAGGCTTTACCCCGACTGCGTCGGCGATCGCAGCCTGCGGCAGCGGCTATAAGGCGCTGCCGCAGGAGCGGGGATCAGCCTTCGAGTTTCGCCAGGCGTTCTTCGAGGGCGGCGATGCGCGCTTCCAGCTCTTCGATGCGCTCGGCGGACACGCCGCTGGCCGAGCCGCGTTCCACCGGGTTCTGCCGGGCGGCGAGGATCGCTTCGATATCCGCCGGGTCGCCCAGGGCATGCATGTAGCGATCTTCGCGCTGGCCGGCCTGGCGCGGAATCAGCAGCGCCAGGCCACGGGCGATCAGGCGTTCCAGTTGGTGCACCACCTGTTCGCTGTCTTCGAAGTCGTGCATGCGGCCGCTGCGGGTCAGCAGTTCGTTGACGGTCTGCGGGCCGCGCAAGAACAGCAGTCCGGCCAGGGCCACCTGTGCCGGTACCAGCTCCAGCGCCTTGTCCAGGCGATGCTCCCAGCGGTCGGCGCGGCTGCCCATCACCAGGCGGGCGAAGCCGCGGTTTTCCAGGGCGCGTAGGCTCTGGCCGACCTGGCCCTGGGTGAGGTTCATCACCGGTTCGCGGCTGGTTTTCTGGTTGCAGGCGATGACCAGGGCATTGAGGGTCAGCGGATAGGTTTCCGGGCTGGTCGCCTGCTTCTCGATCAGCGATCCGAGAATGCGCAGTTCGGTGCTGCTCAGTTGCAATTGCTCGCTCAAGGTTTCTTGCTCAATGCTCATCGCGCGTTCCCTATGCTGTCGAAGGCGACTAGCCTAATCCTTGCTGGATAAAAGACAAGCCGCCGGCGGCACCCAAGCAGGTCTATAATCGCGCCACCTTTGTTTGTGCTTTTTTCCGTCAGCCTGTCGAGATCACCATGACTATTTCCCTGTACGCCGCCTCCGTTCCTGTCTTCAAGCAAATGCTCAACGCCCTGAGCGATGTCCTGAACAAGGCCGAAGCCCACGCCACCGCCAAGAACATCGACCCGAATGCCTTCCTCCAGGCGCGCCTGTACCCGGACATGTTCCCGCTGATCCGCCAGGTGCAGATCGCCGTCGATTTCGCCAAGGGCGTTTCCGCTCGCCTGGCCGAAGTCGAGCTGCCGAAGTACGACGACAGCGAAACCACCTTCGCCGAGCTGCAGGCGTTGCTGGCCAAGGTCCTGGCCTTTATCGACGGCATCCAGCCAGCGCAGATCGATGGCAAGGAAGGCATCGAGATCGTCACCCGTCCGGGCACCCCGAAAGAGAAGCGCTTCAGTGGCCAGTCGTACTTGCTGACCTACGGCCTGCCGCAGTTCTTCTTCCACGTCACCACCACCTACGCGATCCTGCGCCACAACGGCGTGGAAATCGGCAAGCGCGACTACATGGGCGCTTTCTGATGTAGTTGGGGGCCAGGCCCATAAAAAAGCCCGGCAAGGTGCGAGCCTTGCCGGGCTTTTTAGTGCGCGCTATTCGTGCAGGATCAGGCGGTCTGGCGGACCTTCTCTTCCTGGGCCATGCACGCGGCGGCGGTGAAGAGCACGTCGGTGGAGGAGTTCAGCGCGGTTTCCGCCGAGTCCTGCAGCACGCCGATGATGAAGCCGACGGCGACCACCTGCATGGCGATTTCGCTGGGGATGCCGAACAGGCTGCAGGCCAGCGGAATCAACAGCAGCGAACCGCCGGCCACGCCGGAGGCGCCACAGGCACAGATGGCGGCGACCACGCTGAGCAGCACGGCGGTGGGCAGGTCGACGGCGATACCCAGGGTATGCACGGCCGCCAGGGTCAGCACGGTGATGGTGATGGCGGCGCCGGCCATGTTGATGGTGGCGCCCAGCGGGATCGACACCGAATAGGTGTCTTCATGCAGGCCCAGGCGCTTGCTCAGTTCCAGGTTGACCGGAATGTTGGCCGCCGAGCTGCGGGTGAAGAAGGCGGTGATGCCGCTTTCGCGCAGGCACATGAGCACCAGCGGGAACGGGTTGCGGCGGATCTTCCAGAACACGATCAGCGGGTTCATCACCAGCGCGACGAACAGCATGCAGCCGATCAGTACCGCCAACAGGTGCATATAACCGAGCAGGGCGCCGAAGCCCGAGGTGGCCAGGGTCGAGGCCACCAGGCCAAAGATGCCCAGGGGGGCGAAGCGGATCACCACTCGGACGATCAGGGTCACGCCGTTGGACAGGTCGTCCAGCACGGTGCGGGTGGTGACGCCGGCATGGCGGATGGCCACGCCCATGCCGATGGCCCAGGCCAGGATGCCGATGAAGTTGGCGTTCATCAGCGCGCTGACCGGGTTGTCCACCACGCTCAGCAGCAGGCTTTGCAGGACTTCGCTGATGCCGCCGGGGGCGGAGATGGCGACATCATGGGTGCTCAGCACCAGGGAGGAGGGGAACAGGCTGCTGGCGATCACCGCCACCACCGCCGCGGCGAAAGTGCCCAGCAGGTAGAGCCATAGGATCGGGCGGATATGGGTTTCCTGGCCGTGCTTGTGGTTGGCGATGGAGGCCATGACCAGCACGAATACCAGGATCGGCGCTACGGCTTTCAGTGCCGAGACAAAGACCTTGCCGATAAAGGCGGTGGACTTCGCCAGTTCGGGGGCCAGCAGCGCCAGGGCGATACCGGCGATCAGGCCGATGACGATCTGCGTGACCAGGCTGGTGCGTTTGAGTTTTTCCAGGAGCGACGGGGGCGAAGCAGTCATAGCGGTATCTCTGATTTTTTTAATATGCCGTGCGTCGACGTGGGACGCCGTGCTGATGAGTTGCTGAAGGTACGGGGTGTTGCGGCAGGGGGCGGACTTTATCACACGGGGTTCGCCCACGGATGTGACGATCTGCCACCTGAGCCTTCAGAGTAGCCTGCGGTTTTTTCGCCGCTACCCCAGACATGCGCGGACACATTCTGTTAGGATTCGCCATCCTCTTCTCATCTCCAGTCAGCGGGCCACCAGGCCATCGCTGATGTCGTCGTTTCCGGAGTTTTCCATGCTGTTGCCCATTCTGCTGTTGTCAGCCGCCGGTTTTACCGTGCTGACGACGGAGTTCATCATTGTCGGCCTGCTGCCTTCGATTGCCCGGGACCTAGCGGTCAGCGTGCCCCAGGCCGGCCTGCTGGTGACCTTGTTTGCCTTCACCGTGGCGGCGTTCGGGCCGTTCCTGACGGCCTACTTTGCCCGCTTCCAGCGCAAGCGCCTGTTCATTTCGGTGCTGGTGATGTTTGGCCTGGCCAACACCCTGGCGGCGCTGGCGCCGAATATCTGGGTGATGGCGGTGGCGCGGCTGATCCCGGCGCTGGGCTTGCCGGTGTTCTGGGCCCTGGCCAGCGAAACCGCGGTGGACATCGTCGGCCCTGACTACGCCGGACGGGCCATCGCCAAGATCGGCTTCGGCATCGTCTGCGCCACGGTGTTCGGCATTCCGGTGGGGACGCTGATTTCCGATGCCTTCGGCTGGCGCGCCGCATTCGGCATCCTGGCGCTGGTGGCCTTTGCCAAGGCGTTGCTGCTGTATGTCTACCTGCCGCAGACCCGCGTGCACAACGAGCAGGCCAGCCTGCGCTCGCAGTTCGGCATCCTGCGCAGCCCCTTGATGCAGGGGCATGTGCTGCTGTCGATCCTGGTGTTCAGCGGCATGTTCACCGCCTACACCTACCTGGCGGATATCCTCGAGCGCCTGGCCGGTTTCAACGGCACGCTGGTGGGTTGGTGCCTGATGGGTTTCGGCGCGGTGGGGCTGATCGGCAACTCGCTGGGCGGCCGCGCGGTGGACCGTCATCCGTTGCTGGCTTCCATGGGCTTCTGCGCCTTGATGATCGGCGGCATGGTGGCGCTGGTGCCGAGCATCCACTCGCCGCTGGGCCTGGCCGCGGCCATGGGCATCTGGGGCGTGACCCAGGCGGCGCTGTTTCTGGTCAGCCATGTCCGCCTGATCAAGGCTGCGCCTCAGGCGCCGGCGTTTGCCGCTTCGCTGAACATCGCCGGAGCCAACCTGGGAATCGGCCTCGGCGCCATGGTCGGCGGCCGGGTGATCGACACCCTGGGGCTGGGCAGCCTGGGGTTCGCTGCCGCCGGTTTTATCCTGGTGTCGATCCTGCTGGCCCTGCTGTTGATGACCCTCAAGCCACAGGCCAGCTGCGCCTGACTCTCCTCAAGCGCCCATGGCGGTGAACAGCTCGCGGCGGGCGCCTTCGGTGATCGCCACGATGCCGGGATGCTTGACCTTGCGTTCGACCGAAATGGCGTAGAACGACTCGCTGACCGCATCGGTCTGGCCGATCAGTTGCACACCGTATTGGCGCCGCACTTCGTCGGCGATCACGCTGGGGCTGATAAAGATCCCGCTGCCCGACTGGCCGAATGCCTGCATCAAGGCGCTGTCGTCGAACTCACCGATGATCCTGGGTTGTATCTGTTGCTCGGCCAGCCAGCGCAGCAGCCGGCTGCGCACCACGGTTTCCTGCCCGGGAATCAGCAGCGGAGCGCCATGCAGGCTATGGGGAAAGTTCGTTCCATAGCGCTCGGCCAGTTCTTCGGTGGCGAAAAAACTGATACCGCATTCGCCGAGTTTCTGGCTGTAGCCCTTGATATCCAGGTGCGAAGGCATGGGGCTGTCGGAAATCACCAGGTCCAGGCGCTGGATGGCCAGGTCGGCCAGCAGGCGTTCGAGTTTGTCCTCGCGGCAGGTGATGCGGATCGGTTCGTTCAGCTCCATGGTCGGGGCGATCAGGCGGTAGACGATCGATTTGGGCACCACATCGGCCACGCCGACCCGAAACAGGATCTGCTGTTCGTTGGGCTGGGCCTGGAGCATGGCTTCCAGCTCGCCGCCGAGCTGGAACATCTGCTCGGCGTAGGGCAGGGTCTGGCGCCCGGCTTCGGTCAGTTCCAGTTGCCGGCCGACCCGACGAAACAACTCGATGCCATAGGTTTGTTCGAGCAGGGTGATCTGGCCGCTGATGGTTTGTGGGGTCAGGTTCAGTTGCTCGCAAGCCCGGACGATGCTGCCGGTCTTGGCGACGACCCAGAAGTAGTGCAGTTGGCGGTAATTGAGCATGGCTGGCTTTGATTCGTAAAAATCGAAGTATAGCTGTTAAAAATACGAATTTTCCTGAAGTGTTCGGGTCCATAGAATGCCTCGCTATTGACGGGTCATCATCTCGGCCCGGTCTGTTCTAACGAGGAAAGCGCAATGACCTATAAATCCATCGCCGCATCGTTGCTGGCGTTGTCGTTGATCACCCTTGCCGGTTGCGAGCAGGCGGAAAAAAGCGCGCAGCAGCTGTTGGGCAAGGCCGCGGAAAACGCCAAGCAGGCGATCGACGACACGCACAAGGCCGCCGAACAGGCGATCAGCGACGCGACCCAAGGCTTGATCAGCAAGCAGGAAAAGCCGGCTGACGAGGCCAAAGAAGCCACCTCGTCGTCCCAGGAAATCTGATCCCCCATACCCCGACTCAGGACTGAGCCATGGAATACCTTTTACAACTCGCCGCCAGCCCCACCGCCTGGGTCGCCCTGGCAACCCTGGTGGTCATGGAAATCGTGCTCGGCATCGATAACCTGATCTTCATTTCGATCCTGACCAACAAGTTGCCCGAGCAGCACCGGGCCAAGGCCCGGCGGATCGGTATCGGTATGGCCCTGATCCTGCGTCTGGCACTGCTCAGCACCATTGCCTTCATCGTGCAACTGACCGAGCCGGTGATCGATGTCTTCGGCCAGGTCTTCTCCTGGAAGGACATGATCCTGATTGCCGGCGGCCTGTTCCTGCTGTGGAAGGCCACCACGGAGATCCATCACAGCATGGACCCGGAGCCGCAGGACAGCAAAAGCGAGACCGCTGGCGTGTCCTTGGGTTTTGCCGCGGCGATCGGCCAGATCCTGATGCTGGACATGGTGTTCTCCATCGACAGCATCATTACCGCGGTCGGCATGACCGAACACTTGCCGATCATGATCATTGCGGTGGTGGTGTCGGTACTGGTGATGTTGCTGGCGGCCGAGCCTCTGGCCAAGTTCATCAATGACAACCCGACGGTGGTCATGCTGGCCCTGGGCTTCCTGATCATGATCGGCATGACCCTGATCGCCGAAGGTTTCGGTGCCCATGTGCCAAAAGGTTATGTGTACGCGGCCATGGCCTTCTCGGCGGCCATCGAGGGGCTGAACATGCTGGCTCGTCGTGCCCGGCAGAAGCGGGTGGCGGCGGCGGAAGTCGAAGCCTGATTTACGGCAATAACCGACGGCGGCCTGTGTTCAAGGACACAGGCCGCCGTTTTTTATTGGGCAGAAGAAAAAGTGCCAGTCAGTGCGCGGTGGCGTGATGCCGGGACGGTTTTGCGGTTTTCGCGGCGGGAGTCGGCAAACGCGGATGATGGTGCCGGCGAACGATCCGCAAGACACCCCAGAGCATGGCAGCGGCAACGGCCAGCCAGCCGCCGATCAGCATCAGGATTGTCGTTGTCAGGCTCATGCATGCCTCCTTGTTGCCCTGTCCAGGGCACACACTCTTCGCAATGGACAGTCTAGTCGCGGATGTGTTTCAAGCCATTGACCAATAGTCGAGTGTCATCGACCGCTTTGCTCTATGGGGCGCAAATTACCGCAGCTTAACGCTATACCCCTGCATCGCGGCGCCCTATGATCAGCGTTTCGGCCGGGGCTCCTGGCTTGGCGTCTGCACAAGAGAGTCATGATGGAACGGATGTTTCTGCGATTTCGAACACTGTTGTTGGCGGGCGCTTGCGCCCTGACGCTGGCCGGTTGCGCCAGCAGCGTGCAGCCGGAGATTCAGCGCCTGCCTGAGCGGGTGGAACTCAACGGCGTACCGTTTTTCCGCGGCGAAACCTATCAGAGCGGCCCTGGCACCCTGGCCAGCATGCTGTCCCAGCAAGGCATCGCGATCACCCCAGGTCTGCTGGACAAGCCGCTGCACCTGCCTGGCGCCGAGGCGAAGTTGCAGCAGAACATGCTGACCCTGGCGCGTGAGTACGGGATGGTGGTCTATCCGCTGGACGACAATTTATCGGCGCTGCTGACCCAGGTTGCCGCCGGATACCCGGTGATGGTGCGTTACACCGAAGGTTCGGCGTTCTGGGCCGAGCCTCGTTATGCCGTGCTGGCGGGCTATAACCGACACAAGCAGACAGTATTGCTGCGCGCGGGAATGAATCGTCGTCTGTTGATGGACTTTGCCAAGTTCGAGTCGGCCTGGAGCAATGCGGGACACTGGGCGGTGTTGATTCAGGGGCCGACCCAGGTGCCAGCCCAGGTCGATCGCCAGCGTTGGTTGAAGGCAGCCGATGAGTTGGCCCAGGCCGGGCAGGAGAACGCGGCGGCACGGGCGACCAAGGCGTTGAGCGCCAACTGAGGTTGCAGAAACGCTGACGGCGCCCAGGGGCGCCGTCTTTGAAAGGGCCGCGATCGACAGATCCGCGGTCTTTTTTGTGTCTGCCAGCTTCTATTCGGCAGTCTGGGCGACGCCGCTCTGACGGCTTTTCAGGTTTTTGCCGGCCTTGTAGCTCAAGGCGGCATTCGGTACCGAGCCGCTTTTACCGGTTTCCAGCCACTGGCGGATACGGCTGGCATCGGCGAAGTGCGTGTATTTGCCAAAGGCGTCGAGAATCACCAGGGCGACCGGGCGGTTGCTCATGCTGGTCACCAGTACCAGGCAGTGGCCTGCTTCATCGGTAAAGCCGGTCTTGGTCAGTTTGATGTCCCAGTTGGCCCTGTTGACCAGGTGATCGGTGTTGCGAAAGCCCAGGGTGTAGTTGGGTTTGCGGAACGCCACGGTCTTTTCCTTGGTGGTGCTCAGCTCGCTCAGCAGCGGGTATTTGCGCGCCGCCAGCAACAGTTTGCTCAGGTCGCGGGCGGTGGACACGTTATGGACCGACAGGCCGGTCGGCTCGACATAGTGCGTGCTGGTCATGCCCAGTGCCTTGGCCTTGGCGTTCATGGCGGCAATAAAGGCTGCGTACCCGCCCGGGTAGTGGTGGGCGAGGCTGGCGGCGGCACGGTTTTCCGACGACATCAGGGCGATCAGCAGCATCTCTTTGCGCGGCAGCTCGCTCTTGAGCTTGACCCGGGAAAACACGCCTTTCATTTCCGGGGTGTTGCTGATGTCCACGGAAATGTACTCATCCAGTGGTTGTTTGGCGTCGAGTACGATCAGACCGGTCATCAGCTTGGTTACCGACGCGATGGGTACGACCACGTCGGGATTGCTGGAGTAGATGACCTTGTTGGTCTGCAGGTCCAGCAGCATGGCGCTGCCGGAGGCAATGTGCAGTTGGGAAGGGTCGCGCGGCGCTTCGGTGGTTTCGCGAGCGACGGCGCTCTGCGTGATAAAGGTGCCTGTAAATGCAAAAAATAGGCTCAGGATAGAAAGACGGATTTTCACGCGGGCGGACTCATGAAGTGGATATGCCGTTCTGCAACGGGCTGCTTTCAGAAAAACGTTACATTTTATGAGTATGTGCCAGGAAAGAGCTACACGCCCGTAGGTAAAGGGCTTCAGGTAAATTAAATTTCATCTTGTATCAGTTTTGTATCGGTTCGATCCCCTCCTTTCTGATGAGTTGATCGTCACTGCAAGTGGGGGGGACTCGCTTCAGGTTTTCGGTGAGTAGAAACAAAGAACCCCGCCAGTGGCGGGGTTCTTTTATCCGGGCTATTTCCCAGCGTCAGTCGTGCAGCGTTTCTGCCGCATACAACGTGTTTTCCAGCAGGCAGGCGCGAGTCATCGGACCAACACCGCCCGGTACCGGGGTGATCCAGCCGGCGCGGGGCAGGGCGGTCTCGTAGACGACGTCACCCACCAGCTTGCCGTCTTCCTGGCGGTTGATGCCGACGTCGATGACGATGGCGCCTTCCTTGATCCACTCACCCTTGACCAGGCCCGGCTTGCCGGCGGCCACGACCACCAGGTCGGCACGCCCGACGTGGCCGGCCAGATCCTTGGTGAAGCGGTGGGTAACGGTAACGGTGCAGCCAGCGAGTAGCAGCTCCATCGCCATCGGGCGCCCGACGATGTTGGACGCACCGACCACTACCGCATCCATGCCGTACAGATCGGCACCGGTGCTTTCCAGCAGGGTCATGATGCCTTTCGGCGTGCATGGGCGTAGCAGAGGGATACGTTGGGCCAGGCGGCCGACGTTATAAGGATGGAAACCATCCACGTCTTTATCCGGGCGGATGCGCTCCAGCAGCTTGGAGGCATCGAGATGTTCGGGCAGTGGCAGTTGCAGCAGGACGCCATCGATGTTCGGGTCATCGTTGAGGCGGTCGATCAGGCTGGCCAGTGCTTCTTGAGTGGTGTCAGAAGGTAAGTCATAGGCTTGTGAAAGAAAGCCGACCTCTTCGCAGTCTTTACGCTTGTGCGAGACATAAACCTGAGAGGCCGGGTCGCTGCCGACCAGGATCACCGCGAGGCCTGGAGTACGCAGGCCTTGCTGGCTACGCTCGGCGACACGTTTGGCGATCTGCTGGCGCAGGCTAGCGGCGATCGCTTTGCCGTCGATTAGTTGTGCAGTCATGACGCGTGATTAACCATCGAGAGGGAGAGAAAAAGAGAACGCATTCTCGCATGCCAGGACGTGAGGGCAAAGGCGCTTGGTCTGCAAATTCCCCTAACTCCTTTAATTAAATGAATTTTTTTCAAAAAAGAGTTGACGACCTAACGGCTCGTCTATAACATTCGTCGCACTTGTCGGGCACAGCCTAGCACTGGTTAAGAAGGTCGGGCAGAGTTGATGTTTAACTCGTAACGACTGAAAGCACTTAGTTTGTAATCATTAAAGAATACAGATTAATAAGGCGCCCGTAGCTCAGCTGGATAGAGCATCCGCCTTCTAAGCGGATGGTCGCAGGTTCGAGTCCTGCCGGGTGCGCCATTAGGCAGCTTTGGCACAAGTAACGCAACAACGCAATATGGTGGGCGTAGCTCAGTTGGTAGAGCACAGGATTGTGACTCCTGTTGTCGTGGGTTCGATCCCCATCGTCCACCCCATATTCCGAAAGGCGCCAGATTAATAGTCTGGCGCCTTTGCTTTAAAAGCTTGATACGCGGACGTGGTGGAATTGGTAGACACACTGGATTTAGGTTCCAGCGCCGCAAGGTGTAAGAGTTCGAGTCTCTTCGTCCGCACCAATTAAGTAGCTATTTATATAGCAGAAAACGGCGCAGCACCTGAAAAGGGCTGCGCCGTTTTCGTTTCAGAAGTCTGTATTTCCAGCAGGCCGCAGGTGGTGGGCCGGGGAGGCGACGAAACACTCGTCCTTTTGTCGCTGGAATGCTGAAGGTTTACCGGTCGGGCTGTGGTTTGGTCCGGTCATCCGGGGTGTGACGCGCCATTCCTTCTATATATAGGAGCATGGGTGCAGAGGCCCTGGTTTGATTCGCTGTATTTGCTCTCAGGGCGCGGCTCAACCGTTGGTCCCCGCCTTTAAATCGCCAGCTGTTTTTTTACCCGTTTTCAGTAGGGTGACTTCTTGAGTTTGACCCACTAGAATGCATGCCCTTGATTCTGGGGTCGGAAACGGCCGGCTAACGTCTGTGCAACGAGGAATATCCATGCAAGTTTCTGTTGAAAATACTTCTGCTCTTGAGCGCCGCATGAGCATCACCGTGCCGGCTGAGCGCATCGAGACACAGGTCAACAAGCGTCTGCAGCAGACTGCCCAAAAGGCCAAGATTCCAGGCTTCCGTCCTGGCAAAGTCCCAATGAGCGTGATCCGTCAGCGTTATGAAGCTGATGCGCGTCAAGAAGCGGTGGGCGACGTGATCCAGGCTTCCTTCTACGAAGCCGTTGTCGAGCAGAAGCTGAACCCGGCTGGCGCTCCTTCGGTTGAGCCAAAGGTTCTGGAGAAGGGCAAGGACCTGGAATACGTTGCAACGTTCGAAGTGTTCCCTGAGTTCACCGTTGCCGGTTTCGAGTCCATCGCCGTTGAGCGCCTGAGCGCTGACGTGGCTGATGCCGATCTGGACAACATGCTGGAAATCCTGCGCAAGCAGAACATTCGCTTCGAAGTGGCCGATCGCGCCGCCCAGAACGAAGATCAACTGAACATCGATTTCGTCGGCAAGGTCGACGGTGAAGTGTTCGCTGGCGGTTCCGCCAAGGGTACTCAGTTGGTGCTGGGTTCCGGCCGCATGATCCCAGGCTTCGAAGAAGGCCTGGTTGGCGCCAAAGCGGGTGAAGAGCGTGTTCTGAACCTGACTTTCCCAGAGAACTACCAGAACCTGGATCTGGCTAACAAAGCCGCCGAGTTCACTGTCACCGTCAACACCGTTTCCGAGCCTAAGCTGCCAGAGCTGACCGAAGAGTTCTTCGCTCAATTTGGTATCAAAGAAGCCGGTCTGGAAGGTTTCCGCGCCGAAGTTCGCAAGAACATGGAGCGTGAACTGCGTCAGGCCATCAAGTCCAAGGTCAAGAACCAGGTAATGGACGGCCTGCTGGCTGCCAACCCGATCGAAGTGCCTAAGGCTCTGCTGGACAACGAAGTGAACCGTCTGCGCGTTCAGGCCGTTCAACAGTTCGGTGGCAACATCAAGCCTGATCAACTGCCGGCCGAGCTGTTCGAAGAGCAAGCCAAGCGTCGCGTTGTACTGGGTCTGATCGTGGCCGAAGTGGTCAAGCAATTCGACCTCAAGCCTGACGAAGCCCGCGTGCGTGAGCTGATTCAGGAAATGGCTTCTGCTTACCAAGAGCCAGAGCAGGTCGTGTCCTGGTACTACAAGAACGAGCAGCAACTGAACGAAGTCCGTTCGGTTGTGCTGGAAGAACAAGTTGTGGATACTGTTCTGCAGAAAGCTAGCGTGACCGACAAATCGGTCTCTTACGAAGAAGCGGTCAAGCCGGTAGAAGCACCACAAGCCGACTGATTTTTTACTCGTTCGAAAATACACACCATAAGCCAGCCTTCGTGCTGGCTTATGCGTATTCAAGACATGACTATTTGGGAGTGACTGCAGGACATGTCCCGCAATTCTTATTATCAGCAGAGCTCTGACATCCAGGCCGCAGGCGGCCTGGTCCCGATGGTTATCGAGCAGTCCGCCCGTGGCGAACGCGCCTATGACATCTACTCGCGCCTCCTCAAGGAGCGGGTGATCTTCCTGATTGGCCCGGTAGAAGACTACATGGCCAACCTGGTCGCGGCACAATTGCTCTTCCTTGAAGCGGAAAACCCGGACAAGGACATCCATCTCTATATCAACTCGCCAGGCGGTTCGGTGACAGCAGGCATGTCGATCTACGACACCATGCAATTCATCAAACCGGATGTTTCCACCATCTGCATCGGCCAGGCCTGCAGCATGGGGGCCTTCCTGCTCGCCGGTGGCGCCGCGGGCAAGCGTCATTGCCTGCCTAACTCGCGGATGATGATTCACCAGCCATTGGGCGGTTTCCAGGGCCAGGCGTCGGATATCGACATCCATGCCAAGGAAATCCTGCACATCCGTTCGCGTCTGAACTCGCTGCTGGCTCATCACACCGGTCAGAGCCTCGAGACCATCGAGCGCGATACCGAGCGCGACAACTTCATGAGCGCAGAGCGCGCGGCTGAATACGGCCTGATTGACTCTGTGATCACCAAGCGTCAAATGCCTGCCTAAGCAACTCAAATGTAGGTGGTTGGTTTAACCGGCCACCTGTGGGCTTGAAAAAGCCCGCAATTGCCTTCATCTTGTGTTGCAAGCCTATCGGATTTGGATCGATCGAATGACTGACACCCGCAACGGCGAGGACAACGGCAAACTGCTTTATTGCTCCTTCTGTGGCAAAAGCCAGCATGAAGTACGCAAATTGATTGCCGGCCCCTCGGTCTTTATCTGCGACGAGTGCGTCGACCTGTGCAATGACATCATCCGTGAGGAGGTGCAGGAAGCACAGGCCGAAAGCAGCGCGCATAAATTGCCTTCGCCTAAAGAAATCAGCGGCATCCTTGATCAGTATGTGATTGGTCAGGAACGTGCGAAAAAGGTTCTGGCAGTAGCGGTATACAACCACTACAAGCGCCTCAACCAGCGTGACAAGAAGAATGACGAGGTCGAACTGGGCAAGAGCAACATCTTGCTGATCGGCCCTACAGGTTCGGGCAAGACTCTGCTGGCAGAGACCCTGGCACGCCTGTTGAATGTACCGTTCACCATTGCCGACGCCACCACCCTGACCGAAGCCGGTTATGTGGGTGAGGACGTCGAGAACATCATTCAGAAACTGCTGCAGAAGTGCGATTACGATGTAGAGAAAGCTCAAATGGGCATCGTCTATATCGATGAAATCGACAAGATTTCCCGCAAGTCTGACAATCCTTCGATTACCCGTGATGTTTCGGGTGAAGGCGTTCAGCAGGCCCTGTTGAAATTGATCGAAGGTACTGTGGCTTCCGTTCCGCCTCAAGGTGGTCGCAAGCATCCGCAGCAAGAGTTCCTGCAGGTCGATACGCGCAACATCCTGTTCATCTGCGGTGGTGCGTTCTCGGGTCTGGAAAAGGTTATTCAGAACCGTTCGACTCGCGGCGGCATCGGCTTCAATGCCGAAGTGCGCAGCAAGGAAGAGGGCAAGAAGGTCGGCGAATCCCTGCGTGAAGTCGAACCGGACGATCTGGTCAAGTTCGGCCTGATTCCGGAGTTCGTGGGGCGTCTGCCGGTTCTGGCAACCCTGGACGAGTTGGATGAAGCAGCGCTGATCCAGATCCTCACCGAGCCGAAGAACGCCTTGACCAAGCAGTATGCCAAGCTGTTCGAGATGGAAGGCGTCGATCTGGAGTTCCGTACCGATGCCCTCAAGTCGGTCGCCAAGCGTGCGCTTGAGCGCAAGACCGGTGCTCGCGGATTGCGTTCGATTCTCGAAGGCGTGTTGCTCGACACTATGTATGAGATCCCCTCGCAGTCCGAGGTGAGTAAAGTAGTGATCGATGAAAGCGTTATAGAGGGTAAGTCCAAGCCACTGTATATCTATGAAAACAGTGAGCCGACTGCCAAGGCAGCCCCGGACGCTTAAGCGCCGGACTGCTGGTTTGACAGAAGGGGCCTTCGGGCCCCTTTGCTTTTACTGCCTTTAAAGTACTGTCTTTGAGCTTGTTTTTTTTCGAGGCAGCCCCCATCTTGGTTTCAAGCTTACTTCCATCTGTTTACGGCCTTATGGCCGCCGTAGAGGCGAAATCATGAAGACAACCATCGAATTGCCTCTCCTGCCATTGCGTGATGTCGTGGTTTATCCGCACATGGTTATCCCGCTGTTCGTGGGGCGCGAGAAGTCTATCGAAGCCCTCGAGGCCGCGATGACGGGCGACAAGCAGATTCTTCTGTTGGCTCAGAAAAATCCTGCTGATGATGATCCCGGTGAAGATGCACTCTATCGCGTAGGTACCATTGCCACTGTTCTGCAATTGCTCAAGTTGCCCGACGGCACCGTCAAAGTACTGGTCGAGGGCGAGCAGCGGGGTGCTGTGGAGCGTTTCAGCGAAGTGGATGGCCACTGCCGTGCCGAAGTCTCCCTGATTGACGAGGTGGACGCTCCTGAGCGCGAGTCGGAAGTCTTTGTCCGCAGCCTGCTGTCCCAGTTCGAGCAGTACGTGCAGTTGGGCAAGAAAGTCCCCGCCGAAGTGCTGTCGTCCCTCAACAGCATCGATGAGCCGAGCCGCCTGGTAGACACCATGGCCGCCCACATGGCGCTGAAAATCGAGCAGAAGCAGGAAATTCTCGAAATCATCGACCTGTCGGCGCGTGTCGAGCACGTGCTGGCGTTGCTGGATGCGGAAATCGATCTGTTGCAGGTCGAGAAGCGCATTCGCGGTCGCGTGAAGAAGCAAATGGAGCGCAGCCAGCGCGAGTACTACCTGAATGAGCAGATGAAGGCCATTCAGAAAGAGCTGGGCGACGGTGACGAAGGTCACAACGAAGTTGAAGAGCTGAAAAAGCGCATCGATGCCGCCGGCTTGCCAAAGGATGCCCTGGCCAAGGCTCAGGCCGAGCTGAACAAGCTCAAGCAGATGTCGCCGATGTCGGCTGAAGCCACAGTGGTGCGTTCGTACATCGACTGGCTGGTTCAGGTGCCCTGGAAGGCCCAAAGCAAGGTTCGCCTGGACCTGGCGCGTGCCGAAGACATCCTCGACGCCGACCACTATGGCCTGGAAGAAGTCAAAGAGCGGATTCTCGAATACCTCGCCGTGCAAAAGCGTGTGAAGAAGATTCGTGGTCCGGTACTGTGCCTGGTCGGACCTCCAGGGGTCGGTAAAACCTCCCTGGCGGAGTCGATTGCTCACGCCACTAACCGTAAATTCGTACGCATGGCCCTTGGCGGCGTGCGCGATGAAGCGGAAATTCGCGGCCATCGTCGTACCTATATTGGTTCGATGCCGGGAAGATTGATTCAAAAGATGACAAAGGTGGGCGTTCGCAACCCGCTGTTCCTGCTCGATGAAATCGACAAGATGGGCAGCGACATGCGCGGCGATCCGGCTTCGGCATTGCTCGAAGTGCTCGATCCCGAGCAGAACCACAACTTCAACGACCACTATCTGGAAGTCGATTACGACCTCTCCGATGTGATGTTCCTTTGCACCTCCAACTCGATGAATATTCCGCCAGCGTTGCTGGACCGGATGGAGGTGATTCGTCTGCCGGGTTACACCGAGGACGAGAAGATCAACATCGCGGTCAAATACCTGTCGCCGAAGCAGATCCAGGCCAACGGCCTGAAGAAAGGCGAGCTGGAGTTCGACGAAGAAGCCATTCGCGACATCATCCGCTACTACACCCGCGAAGCCGGTGTACGTGGGCTGGAACGCCAGATCGCCAAGGTTTGCCGCAAGGCGGTGAAGGAGCATGCGCTGGAAAAACGCTTCTCGGTGAAGGTCACTTCCGACCTGCTGGAGCACTTCCTCGGCGTGCGCAAATTCCGCTACGGCCTGGCCGAGCAACAGGATCAGATCGGTCAGGTAACGGGCCTGGCCTGGACCCAGGTCGGTGGCGAGCTGCTGACCATCGAGGCCGCCGTGGTACCTGGCAAAGGTCAGTTGATCAAGACCGGTTCGCTGGGCGACGTGATGGTCGAATCGATCACCGCGGCACTGACGGTGGTGCGTAGCCGTGCGAAGAGCCTGGGAATCCCCCTGGACTTCCACGAGAAGCGCGACACCCATATCCATATGCCGGAAGGGGCGACCCCGAAAGACGGCCCTAGCGCTGGCGTAGGCATGTGCACGGCTCTGGTTTCTGCACTGACCGGTATTCCGGTGCGGGCTGATGTGGCCATGACCGGGGAAATCACCCTGCGTGGTCAGGTGTTGGCTATCGGTGGTTTGAAAGAGAAACTTCTTGCAGCACATCGTGGTGGAATCAAGACCGTCATCATTCCAGAAGAGAATGTGCGCGATTTGAAGGAAATTCCTGACAATATCAAGCAGGATCTGCAAATTAAGCCAGTTAAATGGATTGACGAAGTCCTCCAAATTGCGCTGCAATACGCGCCGGAGCCCTTGCCGGATGTGGCTCCAGAGATAGTTGCAAAGGATGAAAAACGCGAGTCTGACTCTAAGGAAAGAATTAGCACGCATTAGTACGCATTAGCCTGGGGGGCTTCCTTGACAGCTTTTTAGAGCCCTTGTTATAAAGCGGCTCTTAAGTGTCTGTAGGCCATTCAGCACTGGTTTTTGCTTTCACCAAAAAACTTAGAATCATACTCAAATAGATATATAAGGGGACTTAGAGTGAACAAGTCGGAACTGATTGATGCTATCGCTGCATCTGCTGATATCCCGAAAGCTGCTGCTGGCCGTGCGCTGGATGCAGTAATCGAATCCGTCACTGGCGCTCTTAAGGCTGGCGACTCCGTTGTACTGGTTGGTTTCGGTACTTTCTCTGTTACCGATCGTCCTGCTCGCATTGGTCGTAACCCACAGACCGGTAAGACGCTGGAAATCGCTGCAGCCAAAAAACCAGGTTTCAAAGCCGGTAAAGCACTGAAAGAAGCCGTTAACTAAGCCTCCTTCAAGCCTTTGCCTACCCGGGTCGGGGTCTTTCCCGACCTGGCAGCGGAGCGGTAGGGCAGCCGGTTAGAAATCCGGTTTGTCACATCGGGGATCGAAGGTTCGAACCCCAGTCCGCTCCGCCAGTTACGAGAAAGGCGCATCCTCGGATGCGCCTTTCTTCTATCCGGACTCTACCCACGCTCCACGGTTGCTTAATTTGAAGTACAACCGTTTCTGGGGGACGCATGCTGCAGAATATCAGGGACAATTCACAAGGCTGGATTGCCAAGACCATTATCGGGGTCATCGTCGCACTGATGGCGCTGACCGGTTTCGATGCCATTTTTCAAGCCACTTCCACCAGTCAGGACGCGGCCAAGGTCAATGGCGAAGAAATCACCCAGAATGAGCTGAGCCAGGCGGTTGATATGCAACGCCGTCAGCTCATGCAACAACTGGGCAAGGATTTCGACGCTTCCTTGCTCGACGAGAAGCTGCTGCGTGAAGCCGCTCTCAAAGGTCTGATCGACCGCAAGCTACTGCTGCAAGGCGCGGAAAACTCCAAGTTCGCTTTCTCTGACGCCGCTCTGGATCAGGTGATCCTGCAAACGCCGGAATTCCTGGTGGACGGCAAGTTCAGCCCTGAGCGTTTCGACCAGGTGATCCGTCAGCTGGGTTATAGCCGGATGCAGTTCCGTCAGATGCTGGCTCAGGAAATGCTGATCGGCCAGGTACGCGCCGGTCTGGCTGGCAGCGGTTTCGTGACCGATGCCCAGGTGCTGGCCTTCGCTCGTCTGGAAAAGCAGACCCGCGATTACGCTTCCCTGACCATCAAGGCCGACCCTGCGGCAGTCAAGCTGACCGACGATGAGGTCAAGGCTTACTACGACGAACATGCCAAGGAATTCATGTCGCCGGACCAGGTGGTTATCGACTATCTGGAGTTGAAGAAGGCTTCCTTCTTCGATCAGGTCAGCGTCAAGGACGAAGAGCTGCAGGCGTTGTATCAGAAAGAAACCGCCAACCTGTCCGAGCAGCGTCGTGCCGCGCACATCCTGATCGAAGTGAACGACAAGGTGAACGAAGCGCAGGCCAAGGCCAAGATCGAAGAGATCCAGGCGCGCCTGGCCAAGGGCGAAAGCTTCGAGGCGCTGGCCAAGGAGTTCTCCCAGGATCCGGGTTCGGCGAACAACGGTGGTGACCTCGGTTATGCCGGCCCTGGCGTCTATGACCCGGCCTTCGAGGAAGCGCTGTACGCCTTGAACAAGGACCAGGTATCGGCACCGGTACGCACCGGTTTCGGTTTCCACCTGATCAAGCTGCTGGGCGTCGAGGCACCTGAAGTGCCAAGTTTCGCCAGCCTGAAAGACAAGCTGACCCGCGAGCTGAAAACCCAGCAGGTCGAGCAACGTTTTGTCGAGGCGACCAAGCAGCTGGAAGACTCCTCGTTCGAAGCCTCGGACCTGGCCCAGCCGGCTCAAGAGCTGAAACTGACCGTACACACTTCCGCACCGTTCGGGCGTGAAGGGGGCGAGGGCATCGCCGCCAACCGCGCCGTGATTCAGGCTGCTTTCAGCCCTGAAGTGCTGGATGAGGGTGCCAACAGCACCGCTATCGAGCTGGACCCGGAAACGGTAGTGGTCCTGCGCGCCAAAGAGCACCGCAAGCCAGAGCAGCTGCCGTTGGAAAGCGTCGCCAGCAGCATCCGCACGCAATTGGCCAAGGAGCACGCCAGTGCTGCCGCCAAGGCCAAGGCCGATGCCTTGATCGCCAGCTTGCGTGAAGGCAAGACTGCGCTGAAGGCGCCTGTCGACGGTCAGAGCTGGAAGGTTTCCGAAGCGGTGACCCGCGGCCAGGAAGGCGTCGAGCCAATCGTGCTGCAGACCCTGTTCCGCATGGCCAAGCCAGCGGCCAAGGACAAGCCGACCTTCAGCAGCGTGACGCTGCCGAACGGCAGCCTGGTGGTCTTGCAACTGAGTGGTGTGAACGAAGCCGCTGCTCCAACTGATGAAGAGAAGGCTCAGTACCGTCGCTTCCTCGCGTCGCGTGTGGGTCAGCAAGACTTCGCCGCGTACCGCAAGCAGTTGGAAAACCAGGCTGACATCAAGCGCTTCTGATGCCCGACTGAAGTAACAAACAGGAACCCCGGCCAACGCGCCGGGGTTTTTGTTTTCAGCGTATGGCGGGAAACCCATGGCGTCGGGCGTTCATGGCCACCAGCAGGCAAACCAGCAACAGGCCGACGATCACCCAGGGAAACGACAATACGCCCGGACCTTCCAGCAGCACGCCACCCACCAGCCCGCCCCCGGCGATCGCCAGGTTCCAGGCGGTCACCAGCATCGACTGCGCGGCATCGGCAGCGCTCCCGGCAGCCTTGGCTAGCGCGGTTTGCAGCAACGTGGCCAGGCCTCCGAACGACAATCCCCAGAGGGCTATCGAGGCATAGACCGCCATCGGCGTATCGGCCTGGAACGCCAGCAGCAGCGCCGAAAGAGCGAACAGGACGCAACTGACCAGTACCAGTTGACGCAACCAGCGATCGATCAGCAGGCCGACGATCCAGATGCTCAGCAGTGCGCTCAGGCCGAACGTCAGCAGTACCCGGTCAATTTGCCCGCCGATGCCGGCCGGCTCCAGAAACGGTGCGATATAGGTGTACAGGATGTTGTGGCCCAGAACATAAGCGAAGGTCACGAACAACACCGGCTTGACCCCGGGCAAAGCGAACACGTCCGTGAGCGGCAAGCGTTTGTCGGCGCGCTGGCCGGGAAAGTCCGGCACCTGCCAGCGCACCCAGCCGAGCAACAACAGCGTCAGCAGAGTCATCAGGGCAAAGCTCACCCGCCAGCCCACCAGCGTGCCGAGCAGTGTGCCCGCGGGGATCCCCAGGGACAGTGCCAGTGGTGCGCCAAGCATGGCCACGGCGATGGCCCGCCCCTGTAGGTGCGGTGCGACCATGCGGCTTGCGTAGCCGGCCAGCAGGGCCCAGAGCAGCCCGGCAAATACCCCGGCGAACAAGCGGGCGACCAGGGTCAGGCTGTAGTTGGTGGAGATCGCGGTGACACTGTTGACCAGGGCAAAGCCGCCGATTGCGATCATCAGCAAGGGGCGGCGGCGCCAGCCTTGGGTGAGGATCACCAACGGGATCGCCGCCAGCAGTGAGCCAATGGCGTACAGGGTGACCAGTTGGCCGACCAGCGCCGGGGACACCGCCAGGTCCTGGCTCATCTGCGGCAGCAGGCCCGCGGGCATGGCCTCGGTAAGAATGGTGATGAAGCCGGCGGTCGCCAGCGCCAGCAGGCCACCCAGTGGAAGTCGGTCGCGACGCCTGGACTCGATGTCCAGCAGGTCGGCGGTGCCAAGAGGTTTGGTCATGGTGTCAGGCTCGCTACAGGTTTCAAGAAGTAGGGAGGCTGAGGGTAGGGCGCTGTGGTAAAGAGAAAAATAGGCTAAGGTTCCGAACTTATCGGACATCTGTGTCCGTAATGGTGAGGTCGGCGATGGACTGGTTGAGCAATATCTCGGTCTTCCTGCATGTGGCGAAAACCCGCAGTTTCACCGAGGCGGGGCGGTTGTTGGGGGTATCCTCGTCGGCTGTCGGCAAGAGCATCGCGCGGCTCGAGGAGCGCCTGGAGACCCGGCTGTTCCATCGCAGTACCCGCAGCATCACCCTGACCGCCGAAGGCGCGAG
Organism: Pseudomonas sp. GW821-FHT02B10; assembly: GCF_059421865.1. Taxonomy (NCBI): domain Bacteria; kingdom Pseudomonadati; phylum Pseudomonadota; class Gammaproteobacteria; order Pseudomonadales; family Pseudomonadaceae; genus Pseudomonas; species Pseudomonas sp. GW821-FHT02B10. The sequence continues at coordinate 53,537 of NZ_JBWKVU010000004.1, forward strand.
TTTTCTCGAGCGCTGCCGCAGAATTGTCGCCGAGGCCGAGGCAGCCGAATTCGATCTGTGCAAGTCTTCCAGTGCCCCGCGGGGCAAGTTGCGAGTCAGCCTGCCGCAGGTTCACGGCCTGGTGATGCCGGTATTGGTGGAGTTCATGCAGCGTTATCCGCAGATCGAACTGGATATCGAGCTGACGGACCGCATAGTGGATGTCGTGGAGGAGGGCTTCGATGCCGTGATACGGACCGGCAGCCCCGGCGACTCGCGGCTGATGGCCCGGTCGCTGGGCCAGTTCCGCCTGGTGCTGGTGGGCACGCCTGGGTACTTTCGCGAGCGCGGCGTTCCGCAGGCCCCCGCGGACCTGGCTAACCACGGGTGCTTGCGGCATACCTTCCATAACACCGGCAAATTCGAGCATTGGCCGCTGCGACGGGCGGTCGATGCCCCGGAGCCGCTGTTGCCGGCGCGTTTTGTCAGTACCTCTATCGAAGCGGTGGACCACGCCGTGCGCAGTGGGCTGGGGATCGCCTGCCTGCCCGATTTCATGGTGCGTGAGGCGGTTGCACGGGGCGAGTTGCAGCAGGTGCTCGATGAGCATCTGGAACACCGCGGCACCTTCTGGCTGCTCTGGCCTGCGAGCCGACACACCGCCGCCAAGCTGCGGGTGTTCATCGATCATCTGTGTGCGCGACTTTTTCCGGCAAACCGTGGTCAGTAACCATGTATTAATTTTAAGACACTAATCCGTGCGCCCAGTGGCGTCGAACTGTTGCACAATACGCCCCGGACCGTTTTCCTCAGGATTTTCGATGCATAGATCATTTCACCTGCGTGCTGCCGGGTTGACGCTGCTGCTGGCGGCCGTCGCCGGTTGTTCGTCGCAGAAGACCGCCATTTACGAGCATGAAAACTTCGATGACTCTGGCACTTTTTCGCGCAATTACCCGGTGAATGAGACGGCGTCCTGCGAGGCCGCCCGTCGCGCCTTGCTCAGCCAGGGCTACATCATCACCAGCAGCGATCCGAAGCTGGTCAGTGGTCACAAGAGCTTCCAGCAGACCGGCGAAACCCACATGGAGATCAGCTTCAGCGTGGTGTGCGCCCAGGATGGCAACACCGGCCACCGTTCCACGGTGTTCGCCAACGCCCTGCAAGACCGTTATGCCCTGAAGAAGGTCAACAACTCGGCAAGCCTGGGGGTGGGTGTGCTGGGTTCGGTGTCGATGCCGATCGGCTCGACCGACGACTCGATGGTCAAGGTCGCCAGCGAGACGGTTTCCTCGGCGAAGTTCTACGAGCGTTATTTCGCCCTGGTGGAGCTGTTCCTGCCGCAGGAAGCGAAAAAGGCCGCGCACATCATCGAGAAACCCAAGACCGATCTGGGCGTGCCCGAACCCAAGCCCGCTGAGCCTGCCGCAGCGCCGGCCCCGGCCCCAGTGACGCCCCAACCGGCGCCTGTTGCACCGGCTGCCGAGCCGACTCCGGCCACCCCTCCGGTTGCGCCAGCCGAATCGAACCTCTCGCAACCGCTGGCACCACCGGCGGAAGCGGCGCCCATTGCGCCGAGCACACCTGCCGAGCCGACGCCGCCCACCGAAATCGTTACCCCGCCTCCCGCCAGCACCTTACCGGCCCCGACAGAGCCGATTCCGGCGCTGCCACAGTAAGCATCTGCGGATAGCTGCGAGATCGACCCAGATGTCGATCCCGCGGTTGCCGAGCCTCTCTGAAAATATCTTTGCCAGCCCACGGTAAATCCGTTGCCAGCTGCTACGTTCCATTTGAGGGACGCAGATTGCGCACGGTATTTTTTCTGTCATACCGGCACTTTATGCTGGTGGCCAAGGTCAGTAAGAAGACTACTCAGCGAGCAGATTACCTACACCCCACACACAAGGAGTCCGCCATGGACGATTACCAAGAAGAACTGCTGGAATTCCAGGCTTTCGAACTGGACCCGCTGGAACCCGCAGAAGACGCCACCGAGCTGTAACGCCGGTGGCGTTTTTTTTAGGCGGACTGCCGGTGGCTGCGACGAAATTCACCCGGTGTCTGGCCGCTCCAGCGCTTGAAGGCGCGTTGAAAGGCCTCGGCTGAGGCAAACCCCAACAGATAGGCAATTTCCCCGAAGGCCAGTTCGGTATCGCGAATGTAGGTCATGGCCAGGTCGCGACGGGTGTCGTTGAGAATGGCGCGAAACTGCGTGCCTTCCTCGGCCAGTTTGCGGCGCAAGGTCCAGGTTGGCAGCTTCAGGCGTGCCGCCACTTCTTCCAGGTCGGGCTCCCGGCCACCATTGAGCAAAGGCCCCAGCAACTGAGTGATGCGTTCACGCAGGCTGCGGGTACGGGTCAGTTGCTCCAGTTCCCGTTCACACAGTTGCAGCAGATGGCGCCAGGTACTGGGGCAGTGCTCGACATTGCGCTGGGCCAGGGTGGCCTGGCTCAGGCGCAGCTGATTGTGCTCGGCGCCGAACTGGATCGGGCAATCCCCCAGGCTGGTGTAGCGTTCGCGGTAATCGGTCTGGGCAAACTCGATCTCGATGCGTTCGGCCTTGACCGGTAAACCGAGGCTGCCCAGTTGCTGGAGCCAGCCGGCCAGGATCGAATCCACCACAAAGCGGTTGTAAGCGTTATAGGGGCTGATGGAGTAGAAGCGCAGCCAGGCGCCGTCGGCGTCTTCGTGGAAGCTCGACTGGCCGCGATAGTTCGAGCCATACAGAGCCTCGAAGCGGGTCAGGCATCGCGCAGCTTCACGTACGGTCGGCGCCTGGGCGGCGGTGACGCCCGCCAGCCCGGCCTGGCTCAGGCGGCTGAGCTGGCCCATGCGCAGCCCCAGCGCCGGATCGCCGGTCAGTTGAATCGCCGCGTGGCCCAGGCGCATGTAACGGGGAATCGACAGCCGCGCTCCGGCCTCGGCCAGGCGTGCGGTATCCAGTCCGTATTGTTCCAGCAGCGGCTGCGGGTCGAGGCCATGGCTGCGCACGGCGTCCGCCAGGCTATGGACGAAGCCCACCGACAGGTCTCCGAGGCGCATCGGCTGGGGCTTCATGGATTTACAACCAGATATTCAGCAAGCGCGCGCCACGGGCATCGCCATCGGCGAAGTGCTCGCCGTTGCTGTTGATGAAGCTTTGCCCGGCGCTGCCCTGATCCCAGAACTGGCCGCGCAGAAACACGCTGACACCGGCGCTGGCCAGGCTGCTGGGCGCGCGGCTGGTCAGGGTCAGGCGGCGCCAGGCTTCGCCTTCGCTGACTTCTTCCGGCTTGAGGCTGACCTCGCTCGGGGTCGAGAGATTCTTGTAGCCACGCCACGGCCGGTCCCAGGCGCCGCGGTCCATGACGAAGGCCGGGACCGCCACCAGTTGCGCGCCCTGGGCGTTGAGCTTGCGGTAGTTGTCCGGGTACCAGCTGTCGCTGCCGATCAGCACACCCAGGCGGCCGGCCGGGGTGTCGACCACCTGGACAGCCTGGTCGGTGCTGGCCTGGATAAAACCGCGTTCGTCGAAGGTCGGGTACAGCTGGCGTTGCGGTTGGCCGATCGGCAGGCCGTCGCTGCCGAAGACCAGGGTGGTGTTGTACAGCGCGCCGCTGCCGATGCGCAGGTTGCTGCCTTCGATCACCGGCTCGGGCAGGACAATGGAGCCGGCCACCAGGGTGATACCAAATTCCTTGGCCAGGCCGCCGAACAGCCGCTGGTATTGATCGGCCATGCTCCTGGCCTTCATCCGCAGGTGCGCGTCGTCCAGGCGATTGTCACCCTTGGCGGTGATCAGCGCGCGCAGGAAGGGCAGTGGGTTGCTCACCGCCAGCCAGTTCATCGCCTCTTTCAGGCTGGCGGCCTGGTACAGCTCGTTTTTCTCGCCGCTGACCATTAGCCAGGTGCCAATGTGCTCCGGCAGCACCACCACAGTCTTTTCATTCAACAGTCCCTGGTCCCGGGCCTGCTGCAGGTAGGCCGCAAGCTTGCGGTGCAGGCGCTCGGGGCTCTGGTAATCGGTGGGGAACAGCTCGGGCTGGATGCCCAGCAGATTGCCGTGATCGGCGGGAGTGCCCTGGTCCACCGCGAGCTGGATGCGCAGGTCGGAAAGGTAGTGACCGATCGGCCGCTCGCGGGTCCACAAGGCGTAGCTGGTCAGGGCGGCAATCAGGGCCAGGGTGAAGGTGAAATACAGAAGTTTGCGCATGGGAAGACAGTCGGCAGCCGTGTGCGGGATTCGCTGACTAGGGTAGGGCCCATGTCCGCGATTGCCAAGGCCGGGCTGCGCATTTGGATCAATAAGTTGTCAGTTACGGTCATTGAGCGCCTTGGGGGCTGCTCTTAGTCTGTCGAACATGACCGACGGAGGCCGCAGAGCTTCCGCATTTTTTCCGTGATCGTTCGATGTGGAGTTACCGATGGCCGCCGCTCACTACCCGCATTTGCTGGCCCCGCTGGACCTGGGCTTTACCACCCTGCGCAACCGTACCCTGATGGGCTCGATGCACACCGGCCTGGAAGAAAAGCCCGGTGGCTTCGAGCGCATGGCCGCCTACTTCGCCGAGCGCGCCCGCGGCGGCGTCGGCTTGATGGTCACCGGCGGCATCGGCCCCAATGACGAAGGCGGCGTGTACTCCGGCGCGGCCAAGCTGACCACCGAGGAAGAAGCGCTCAAGCACCGCGTCGTCACCCGCGCGGTCCACGAGGCGGGCGGCAAGATCTGCATGCAGATCCTCCACGCCGGGCGTTATGCCTACAGCCCGAAACAGGTGGCACCGAGCGCGATCCAGGCGCCGATCAACCCGTTCAAGCCCAAGGAGCTGGACGAAGAAGGCATCGAGAAACAGATCCGCGACTTCGTCACCTGCTCCACCTTGGCGCAGCAGGCCGAGTACGACGGCGTCGAGATCATGGGTTCCGAGGGCTACTTCATTAACCAGTTTCTCGCCGCGCACACCAACCACCGGACCGACCGCTGGGGCGGCAGCTACGAAAACCGCATGCGCCTGCCGGTGGAAATCGTCCGCCGCGTGCGCGAAGCGGTAGGCCCGAACTTCATCATCATCTTCCGCCTGTCGATGCTCGACCTGGTGGAAGGCGGCAGTACCTGGGAAGAAATCGTGCAACTGGCCCAGGCCATCGAGCAGGCCGGCGCGACCCTCATCAATACCGGGATCGGCTGGCACGAAGCGCGGATCCCGACCATCGCCACCAAGGTGCCGCGTGCCGCCTTCAGCAAGGTCACGGCCAAGCTGCGCGGTTCGGTATCGATCCCGCTGATCACCACCAACCGCATCAACACCCCGGAAGTCGCCGAGCAGATCCTCGCCGAAGGCGACGCCGACATGGTTTCCATGGCGCGGCCGTTCCTCGCCGACCCGGAGTTCGTCAACAAGGCGGCCGCGGGGCGTGGCGACGAAATCAATACCTGCATCGGCTGCAACCAGGCCTGCCTGGACCACACCTTTGGCGGCAAGCTCACCAGCTGCCTGGTCAACCCGCGGGCCTGCCACGAGACCGAGCTCAACTATTTGCCGGTGCAGCAGATCAAGAAGATCGCTGTGGTCGGCGCCGGCCCCGCTGGGCTGTCAGCCGCGACCGTGGCGGCCGAGCGTGGCCATCAGGTGACGCTCTTCGATTCGGCCAGCGAAATCGGCGGCCAGTTCAATGTCGCCAAGCGCGTGCCGGGCAAGGAAGAGTTCTTCGAAACCCTGCGCTACTTCAAGCGCAAACTGCAGACCACCCACGTCGAGCTGTGCCTGAACCGCCGGGTCGATGTCGAGCAACTGGTGGCCGGCGGCTATGACGAAATCATCCTGGCCACCGGTATCGCCCCGCGCACACCGGCAATCCCGGGCGTCGACAACGCCAAGGTCCTGAGCTACCTGGACGTGCTCTTGCAGCGCAAGCCGGTGGGCCAGAAAGTGGCGGTGATCGGGGCTGGCGGCATCGGCTTCGACGTCTCCGAGTTCCTCGTGCATCAGGGCGTGGCCACCAGCCAGGACCGTGAAGCGTTCTGGAAGGAGTGGGGCATCGATACGCACCTGGAGGCCCGTGGTGGCGTCGCCGGCATCAAGCCCGAGCGTCATGCCCCGGCGCGCCAGGTGTTCCTGCTGCAGCGCAAGACCTCCAAGGTCGGCGACGGCCTGGGCAAGACCACCGGCTGGATCCACCGCACCGGCCTGAAGAACAAGCAGGTGCAGATGCTCAACAGCGTCGAATACCTGAAGATCGACGACGCCGGCCTGCACATCCGCATCGGCGAGAGTGGCGAACCGCAGGTCTTGCCGGTGGACAACATCGTGATCTGCGCCGGCCAGGACCCGCTGCGCGAACTGCACGAAGGCCTGGTGGCCGCCGGGCAGAACGTGCACTTGATCGGTGGCGCCGACGTGGCCGCCGAGCTGGACGCCAAGCGCGCGATCAACCAGGGCTCGCGCCTGGCCGCCGAACTCTGATCCGCCGCTAATCATGGCCACCGCGACGAGCGCGGTGGCCTGATTACGTCCGCTGCGTGGCCGATCGCAGCCTGCGCCAGCGGTTACACCGGGGATCAGGTAGTCGCTGGCGAAGCCTGCGATCGGGGCCGCAGGACCCGCTATCAGGGACTCCGCGGTTTTGCTGATAGACTCCCGCCTCACTCCTTCCAAACCTCCCCATCCATGGCGTTTCCTGCTTCCTTCGACTGGCTGCCCAGCGCACCCTTGCAACCCCTGGACCTCGACTGGCTGACCGAGGCCGGGGTCGAGGTGGCGGTCTTGCGCCTGGACCAGATCGACCCGCTGATCTCCGGCAACAAGTGGTTCAAGCTCGCCCCGCATCTGGCGGCGGCGAGCCAAGCCGGCGCTCGGGGCATCATCAGCCTGGGCGGCGCGCACTCCAATCACCTGCACGCGCTGGCGGCCGCCGGCAAGCGTTTTGGTTTCGCCACCGTGGGGTTGCTGCGCGGCCATCCGCAGGACACGCCCACCGTGCTCGACCTGCAAGGCTTTGGCATGCAGCTGCACTGGCTCGGTTACGCCGGCTACCGGGCGCGGCATGAGCCTGATTTCTGGCAACCCTGGCAGGCGCAGTACCCCGGGCTGTTCCCGGTGGCGGAGGGCGGTGGCGGCCTGCTCGGGGCGACCGGCTGCATGCCCCTGGTGAACCAGCTGCGCAGCCAGCTGGATGCCATGGGTTGGGACGACTATCACGGCTGGTGGCTGGCCGCCGGCACCGGTACCACCCTGGCCGGGCTGGTGCTGGGGGAGGCTGGCGCCCACCCGGTGTATGGCGCCTTGGCGGTGCCGGACGATCATGGCGTCGCGCAACAGGTGGCGGCGATTGTGCGGGAGGCGGGGCTGCAGGCTGCGCGCTATGAACTGCTCGACGGCAGTCGTGGCGGTTTCGCCAAGGTCGACCCGCTGCTGCTGGAATTTATCGAGGAGAGCGAACGGCACAGCGGCATCCCCCTGGAGCCGCTGTACACCGGCAAGGCCTTGCTGGCCCTCAAGCAACAGGTCGAGGCCGGGCGGTTTGCCGCCGGCAGCCGCCTGGTCTTCGTGCATACCGGCGGCTTGCAGGGCCGCCGGGGGTTCGCCGCGCCGGCGCAGCCTTAGCCGCGCTTGGGCAGCATGCGTTGCAGGGTGTTGTCGCGCATAAAGTAGTGGTGATAGAGCCCGGCCACCGCATGCAACCCGATCAGCCAGTAGCCGACGGTGCCTAGCAGCCCGTGCCAGCCTTCGACCTGCTTGGCGAACTGCTTGTCTTCAGCCACCAGCAGCGGCAGGTCGATGCCGTAGAACATCACCTGATGGCCTTCGGCGCTGGTGATCAGCCAGCCGAGGATCGGCATGGCGATCATGAACAGGTACAGGGCCCAGTGCATCAGCTTGGCCAGGATCGTCTGCCAGCTCGGCGGGGTCGGCAGGATCTTCGGCGCCACCCCCAGGCTGCGGGCGAACAGGCGTAGCCAGACCAGCACGAACACGGTCAGGCCGAGCATGAAGTGCGCTTCCTTGATCAGCGTCCGGCCACCGCTGCCCTTGGGGAAAATGCCGCGCAGTTCGATGCAGGCGTACACCGCGATCAACAACACCAGCATCAGCCAATGCAATGCAATCGACACCGTACTGTAACGGCTGTCGGAGTTCTTCCAGGGCATAGATCCTTCCTCGTTCATCAGGTCAGTTGTCTCCGTTCTTAACGACGGAGTGCTGTAACTGTAATCCTGTTTCCGAGGCTCTGCCCGGGGCAAATGCGCGGTTTGAGCGGGTAGCGGAAAAAAAACGGCAGCCGCGGATCGGGGCTGCCGTTGGGGGGCAAGTGGCCGATCAGCTGCTTTGCGGCATCTCGCCGTTGGCCAGGCGCTGGTTGATGTCGGCGATCACCTGCGGCAGGTCGCTGATGGTGTCGATCATGTAGTGCGGGCGCGAGCCTTCGAACAACGCGTGGATGCGCTGGCGCTCGCTGGCCAGGGTGTCGCTGCCCAGGGCGCGATAACCTTCGTAGGTCAGCCCCAGGGCATTGCCGGAGCAGATCAGGGCCACGGTCCACATGCCGGCGCGACGGCCTTCGAGAATGCCCGGCACGGTGTCGTCGATCTTCACGCAGGCGGCGACATCGTCGATCCCCAGGGCGATCACGTTGGCCAGGGCCTGGGCCGGCCATGGGCGGCCGTTCGGTACTTCATCGGTGGCCACCACATGGTCGGCGACGTAGCCATGGGTCGCGGCCAGTTCCACCACCTTGTCCATGACCTGCTTCGGGTAGCCGGAGCAGGAGCCGATCTTTATGCCTTGCTGGCGCAGGTTGGCGATGGTCTCCAGGGCGCCGGGAATCAGCGCCGAATGTTCGGCGATCTTTTCGATCTGCAGCGGCATGAAGCGCTGGTAGATGGCGGTGACATCCTCGTCGGTCGGGGTGCGGCCGAACACCTGGCGATAACGCTCGGCAACCTGCGGCAGGTCGCACAGGGTGCGGATATGGTCCCACTTGCCCATGCCCATCGGGCCGCGGGCTTCTTCGATGGAGACCTGCACATCGAACTCGGCGAAGGCTTCGACGAAGATCTGGGTCGGGGCGAAGGAGCCAAAATCGACCACGGTGCCGGCCCAGTCGAGGATGGCGGCTTGCAGCTGGTTGGGGGTGTTGTAGTGCATGTCTGGAAAACCCGTGTAGGAGCGAGCTTGCTCGCGAAAAAAGTTGGGGGGCCGCGCCGTCTGTATCGCGAGCAAGCTCGCTCCTACAGGCCGTGTGGTGGTTGTGGTAGTCAGATATCCAGCACTTGCATTTCCCGCAGCACGTCGGCGATGGCCTGGACCGCGGTGCGTATCCCGGCCGGGTCGACATGGCCGATGCAGCCGACGCGGAAGGTTTCGACCTGGGTCAGCTTGCCGGGATAGAGGATGAAACCCTTGGCCTTGACCCGTTCGTAGAACTCCTTGAACTGGTAGCGCGGATCTTTCGGTGCGTGGAAGGTGACGATGATCGGCGCCTGGATCGCCGTCGGCAGGAAGCTGCGCAGGCCCAGGCGCGCCATGCCGTCGAGCAGCGCCTGGCAGTTGGCGGCATAGCGCTGGTGGCGCGCCGGCAGGCCGCCTTCTTCGTGGTATTGCAGTAGCGCTTCGTGCAGCGCCGCGACCACATGGGTCGGTGGCGTGAAGCGCCATTGCCCGGTCTTGGCCATGTAGCCGTGCTGGTCGTGCAGGTCCATCGCCAGCGAGTGCGAGTTGCCGGCGGCCGCGGCCAGGGCTTCCTTGCGGGTGAAGACGAAGCCCATGCCGGGGACGCCTTCCAGGCATTTGCCGGACGCGGCGATCAGCGCGTCGAATGGCACCTGTCGGGCATCGATCGGCAGCGCGCCGAAGGAACTCATGGCGTCGATGATCAGGCGTTTGCCATGCCCGGCCACGACCTGAGCGATCTCCGGCAGCGGGTTGAGGATGCCGGTGCTGGTTTCGCAGTGGATCAGCGCCACATGGCTGATGGCGGCATCGGCTCGTAGCAGGCGATCGACGTCGGCGGCGCTGGTCGGCTGGTCCTCGGCGGTTTCGAAGGTGCTGAAGTCGCGGCCCAGCACTGCGCAGATCTTCGCCAGGCGCTTGCCGTAGGCACCGTTGATCAGCACCAGCACCTTGCCGCCCCGTGGCACCAAGGTGCCGATGGCGGCTTCTACGGCGAAGGTGCCGCTGCCTTGCAGGGGCACGCAGTGGTGGCTGGCGGCGCCGTTGACGATGGCCAGCAGCTGTTCGCAGAGGCTGGCGGTCAGCTGGTTGAAACACTCATCCCAGGAACCCCAGTCCACCAGCATCGCCTGGCGAGTGCGGGCCGAGGTGGTCAGGGGGCCGGGGGTGAGCAGGATGGGCTCGGCAGTACTCAATTCGGGTGTCCTCGCAGAAACGCTGTGGGATGCGCTTGGGATAAAAACTACGGGGCCTAAATTGCAGTTTGGCTCTTTATCAATCAAATTGTTTGTCGTTATGCCAGCCATAAGTGAGGCCGATAGATATGAACCTGTTCCAACTGCGCGCATTCGATGCCGTGGCCCGTGAAGGCAGCTTCACCCGGGCCGCGGCGCGGCTGTTCATCAGCCAGCCGGCGGTCACCGGGCATATCAAGGCGCTGGAAGAGCACTACCAGATCACTCTGCTGCGGCGTACCGCGCGCCGGGTCGAACTGACGGAAGAGGGCACCCGGCTGGCGGCGATCACCCGCGCCATGTTTGGCCTGGCCGAAGAGGCCCAGGCCATGCTCGAAGCCAACCGGCAACTGCTCACCGGGCGCCTGGAAGTGGCGGCGGACGGCCCGCATCTGGTGATGCCGATGCTTGCCAGCCTGCGCGAGCGCTATCCGGGGATTACCGTCAACCTGCGCCTGGGCAATGCCCAGGAAACCCTGGCGGCGCTGCTTTCGGAGCACGCCGATGTGGCGGTGCTGACCGAGGTCGAACCGCGCAAGAGCCTGCATTTGCAAAGCCTTGGCGAGTCGCGGATCTGCGCGCTGGTGCCGCAGGGCCATCCATGGCTGGCCGAGCCCGAAGGCGTGCGGCTGGAGCGACTGGACCAGGTGATCATGGTCCTACGCGAGCCCAGCTCGATTACCCGCCGCACCTTCGACCAGGCCTGCGTCCAGGCCGGGGTCAACCCCAAGGTGCTGCTGGAGCTGGACAGCCGCGAGGCGGTGACCGAGGCGGTGGCGGCGCAACTGGGGGTGGGCGTGGTGTCGTCGCTGGAACTCAGCCCGGACCCGCGGGTGCGGGCGGTGCCGATCATCGGCGAGGGGCTGTTGAACCGGCACATGCTCGGCTGCATGGAGCGGCGCCGGGAGTTGCGCTTGATCCAGGCCTTCCTGGGACTGGCCCCCACAGGCTGACACTGAACCTGTAGCCGCTGCCGCAGGCTGCGATCGGCCCGGAACCGGACGCGCTCTTGAGGCCCCGGGAAGTTTGCCGCAGCCTGCGACCGCGGCTACAGGTCGCGGATCTGACTTTTTGGTCGATTGGTGCCTTCAGGCCGTATAAACTTGCCCATCGCGTCGGCCACATCCAACTCGACGCCACAGATCAAAGAGAGTGAGTAATGGGCGCACAGTGGAAGGTTAAACACAAAGAAGCAGCAGCCAACGCCAAGGGCAAGATCTTCGGCAAGCTGGTCAAAGAGATCACCATTGCTGCCCGCAACGGCGCTGACGTCGCCACCAACGCACACCTGCGTCTGGTGGTGGAGCAGGCGAAAAAGGCCTCGATGCCCCGCGAGACCCTGGAGCGTGCGATCAAGAAAGGTTCGGGCCAGCTCGGCGAGACCGTGCAGTACCACCGCGTGACCTACGAAGGTTTCGCGCCGCACCAGGTGCCGCTGATCGTCGAATGCGTGACGGACAACATCAACCGCACCGTGGCGGAAATCCGCGTGGCCTTCCGCAAGGGCCAGCTGGGCGCTTCCGGTTCGGTGTCCTGGGACTTCAACCATGTCGGCATGATCGAAGCCGCGCCGGACAGCCCGGACGCCGATCCGGAGCTGGCGGCCATCGAAGCCGGGGCCCAGGATTTCGAGCCGGGGGACGAGGGCGCGACCCTGTTCCTGACCGAGCCTGCCGACCTCGACGCGGTGCAGAAGGCCCTGCCCGAGCAAGGCTTCACCGTGCTCTCGGCCAAGCTCGGCTACCAGCCGAAGAACCCGGTCAGCGGCCTGTCCGACGAGCAGATGGCAGAAGTCGAAGCCTTCCTCGAAGGCCTGGACAACCATGACGACGTGCAGGACATGTTCGTCGGCCTGGCGGGTTGAGCCCGGCCCGGTGAATCGCGCTACCTGAGCGATTCTTGCGCCAGCCGGCAAGCTCCAGCAGGAGCGAGTTGGCTGGCGATGCTCTTCAAATCCCCCGCAACACGTCCCCGACTTCGGCAAATCCCGGTCGCGCCAGCACCTGCGGCTGACAGCAGTCGTTGACCAGCGCCGCCAGGCGTTCATGCTGCCGCGGGCTCAGGCCCGACTCGATCCTTGCCAGCAACTCCTCCAGCAGAATGCCGAAGGCCCGCACTTCGATGCGTTGCAGGGCCCGGGTTTCCTCGGTGTCGGCCAGCGCATGGAAGGACGCCGCGCCAAAATCCCCCAGCAGGCACTCGCCCTGTGGGTTCCACAGAATGTTATGGCCGTACAGGTCGCCGTGGGTGATGCCCTGGTGGTGCAAGTGCGCACCGACCGAAGCGATGCCGCGGGCCATGCGCAAGGCTGCGTCGGCGCTGAAACGGGTGCGCTCGTCGTAGATGTCCCGGGTACAGGAGGCCAGGCTCGGCAAGGCCGCCAGGTTGCGGTAGCTCGGCTCGATCAACTGCATCACCAGGCCGTTCTGCCCTTCGGGATGATCGCTGATCCGGCCTTCGACCCGGATCAGGTTCGGGTGCCGGCCGGCGCTGATGCAGGCGTTCATTTCATGCAGCGGCGAGCCGTCGCTGGTCATGCTGCCCTTGTACAGCTTGACCGCCACCTCGCTTGGCGCTTGCCCGGGGGGCTGCCAGCGGGCCTGGTGAATCACTCCGGACGCGCCTTCGCCCAGGCGCTGCTGCACTTCCAGCTCGGCCCAGGGAATGCGTGCCACCGATTCCAGCGCCGCGGCGTCGGCCTCGGATTCCAGCGGGTTGCCGGCATAGGCCAGCCAGGTCAGGCGCGGCAGGCCAAGCAGGAAGGCCGGCAGTGCGCTGAGCCGGTTGGCGGCGATGCGGATCAGCTCCAACTGCTGGCATTGGCCGAGGCTCTGGGGCAACCGGGTCAGGCGGTTGCCGGAGAGCATCAACTTTTGCAGGTGCGGGCGCTGGCCCAGCTCGTCCGGCAGTTCCTCGATGCGGTTGTCGGTGAGGATCAGCCAGCGCAACAGCGGCGGCAGGGCGGCGGCGGGCACCCGCTCGATGCGGTTGGCCTTGAAGCCGACCATGCTCAGTTGCGCGCACTGGCCGACACAGGCCGGCATCTCGGTGAAGAGGTTATCGGAGCAGAACAGCACCCGCAGGCGGGTCAGGCGGTGCAAGTCGTCCGGCAGGCTGCTCAGGGCATTGCCGCTGAGGTTGAGGACTTCCAGCGAGTCCGCCAGGTCGAAGATTTCCCGGGGGAATTCGCTCAGCCCGCAAGACAGGTCCAGACGCTTGAGCCCGGTCAATTGGCCGGCTCGCAGTTGGGCAAGGGTATCCATGAACAGGTTCGACACTCAGGCAGGAGGAGGGCGCGTGGCCCTGGAAATGGCCGCCATGATAGCGGCGTGGAGCAGTGGGTGGCGACCGCCGGTTCAGCCCGGCGGCGTATCCGCGCTGATTTCCTGCAGCTGGCCCAGGCGGCTGCGGGTGCGCGCCAGGTCGATGGCGTTACCGCCCAGGCTTTCACGCAGGGAGCGTTCGCCGATCAGAGTCAGGTGCTTGTCCTGGTCGTACAGCACGTCGATCAGGTTGATAAAGCGTTGCTGCACGGCAATCGGGCATTCGCCCAGCTCGGGCAGCTCGTCGATGATCCAGTGGTCGAAACGCCGGCTCAGCTCCAGGTAGTCCATGACCGCGGTCGGCTGTTCGCACAGGTCACTGAAGGCAAAACCCACGCTGTGTTGTTCGCACAACCGTACCTGGAGCTGACGCGCGCCGACCATCAGCGCCGAGGTCGGGCCGTTGCGCCGCGGCAGACCCAGGCTCAGGCGTTGCTGCTCGCTGCCGGGCCACAGGTAACGGCCCTGGGTGAACACCTGCTGCGAATGGCTGCGGGGCTGGCTGCGGTAGTCGTGGGGGCCGCCGACCTCCATCACCTGCATGCGGCTGCCGATCAGGTCGATCACCGGTTTGAAGCGCGCATGGTAGAGCGGGTTGGGCAGCAAGCCCTGGGGCGCGTAGTTGGAGGTCACCAGCAGCAGGATGCCGCGCAGGAACAGGGCCTTGAACAGCCGCGTGATCAGCATCGCATCGCCGATGTCGTGGACATGGAACTCGTCGAAGCACAATACGCGGCAGTCGTTGAGCAGTTCGTCGAGGGTGGCCTGCAGGGCGTCGGGCTGCTCGCCGTGGCGGAACATGCCCTGATGCAATTGGGCGAAGAAATCGTGGAAGTGCAGGCGCTGTTTTTCCGCCAGCGGGATGGCGCGGAAGAAACCGTCCAGCAGCCAGCTCTTGCCCCGTCCCACCGCGCCATAAAGGTACAGGCTGCGGCTGGCGTTTGGCTTGGCGTCTGGCTGGAGCAGGGCGTTGGCCTGCTGGGCCATGTAGTCGATCACCCGCTGCTGGCTGTGGCTCAGGGTGTAGCCCTGGTCGTGGGCCTTGTGCCGGAAATACTCGTGAATCACTCGGCCGTGGCTGGTGCTGGCGGCGGGCCGGGCGAAGGCCTTGCCGAAGAACGCGCGCAGCCTGGGCCAGCGCGATGGGCGTAGCGAGCGGTTTGGCGGTAAAGCGGCCAATGGTGTCACCCCGATGGTTCCAGGCCCGCTCCCCCCCTGGAACCGGCGCGGTAATTTAACCAATCCCCGGCCCGGCATCCAGCGCTGTCTGACGGCGCTGATTTATTCTACGGAAAGTTCTGGTCGGTACAGTTTTTTGCCCGTGTCACTGTGTTCGACCCTGGTGCATCGGGCACCCAAGGGGGTGTTTCATTGGCGGGCGGCTTGCCCCCGGCGCTGGCGATTTCCCTGGCGCTGACTAACCTGAGCTGTACCTATCGTTCCTCAAAAGGATTGAGGCGTTGAATGGCAAGCCGGTTTTTTGCAGTCATGAGCATGCTGCTCGCCGCAACAGCATCGGCCGTGGAACTCCAGGTGGAGGTCCGGGTCGACGTGCAGCGTGGCTGCCAGCTGGTGGGACAGCAGCGCGACGCCGGCGTCGAGCAACTGGGCGTGCTGGATTTCGGCAGCAGCCCGCGTCTCGACAACCCCGCCGGCCCCCTCAGCGCGGCGTTGCTCGACACTCGCCTGCCCAGGCTCGAGTGCAACCCGGACACCCCTTATCAAGTGCGCGTCGATGGTGGGCAACACGGGGGCGTCGGCGAAGTGCGCTACCTGGCCGGCAGTGCCGCACACAGCAAACCCATTCCCTATCGCCTGTACCAGGACGCGGCCCGGCGCATTCCGCTGCCGGTGAATGTGCCGGTGAGCGGCCGGGTTCCGGACTCGGGTTCGGTGGACCTGCCGTTGTACGGGCGGATCGAGCCGCTGGCCGAGATCCCGCGGGTCAGCCGTTATTCCGATCTGCTGAAAGTGACGGTCACCTGGTAGTGGCGGCGCGGGAGCTGCCCGGTGGATTCGGGCAGCGCAGGGAGACCGCGCACCAAGGGCGGTCAAGGTGAGAGAACCCATGGCTCCAGGAGGGCGGCGATGACGATCAGAAGCTGGGCGCTGGCCGCCCTGGGTTCGTTGCTCTTGCCGGCTGGCGACGCGCAAGCGGCGATCAGCGGGCAGATACACGCGCGGCTGACCATTATCGCCGGCTGTGAAGTGACCAATGGTGCGACCCGCACGCCCGAGAATCCGGTCGACGACTTCGGCCTGCTGGATTTCGGCCAGCATGGCCCGACCTGGAGTGCGCCCCTGAGAGCCAATGTCAGCGGTAGCGGCAGCGGGCGCCTGGAGGTGGCCTGCAACCCGTCGGTGACCGGTTTCACCGTGACCATCGACGGCGGCCGCAATGGCGACGGCAATACCCGGCGCCTGAGCAATGGTCGCCAGACCATTGCCTATCGGCTGTTCCTCGATGCCTCCGGCGGCGACAGCTACAGCATCGGTCAGCAACGCAATTTCGCCGTTACCAGTGGGGCCCAGGTACCGATCCCGGTGTTTGGCTCGGTGGTCGCGAATAGCCGGGCGCTGCCGGCAGGGGTCTACACCGACACCCTGACGGTGACGCTGGATTGGTAAACCCAAAGAGGACGAATGTCATGCACATGCTTGTATCCCGGATCGCCTTGTCGCTGCTTGGACTGGTCATGTTTTCCGTGGCCCAGGCCGCGACGGTCACCGGCCAGATCACGTCCAGCCTGATTCTCACCAGCAGTTGCCAGGTCAATGGCGCGGGCGGCAGCAGCGGCCTGAACTTCGGCGCCCTGAACTTCGGCACCACCGACAGCCTGTTCACCCAGGCTACGGCCCAGGTACTCGGTGGCGGCGGCGGGGCCTTGTCGATCCTCTGCTCCAGTGGCACCAGCCCGGTGGTGACGGTCCGCGCGGGCACCCATGACGGCCAGTCCGCCGGCGGCACCCGGGCCCTGGCCGATGGTAGCGGCAACTTCGTGCCTTACGACTTGTACACCGACTCCGGGCACACGCAGCTCCTGGCCATCGACGATGCCATCAACCTGGCCACCAGCACCGGCGTGGCGCAGACCGTCAATATCTACGGCAAGGCGCTCGGCAAGGCTGGCCTGCCGGCGGGCACCTACACCGATACCGTCGCTGTCGAACTGACTTTCTGACGCCATGGCCCGTCACGCGTGCGCGGCGCTGGTACTGCTCGGTGCCAGCAGCCTGCCGCTGCCCCTGGCGGCGGTGACCAGCCAGAGCTTCCAGGTCAGCGCCACGGTGGTCGCCGGGTGCCTGGTGGTGGGTGGCGTGAGCAATTACGGCAACCTGAACTTCGGCAGCCAGTCGGCGTTGTCCACCAGCACTTTGCAGGTCGCCCTGGCGAACAGCGTGCAACTGCAATGCACGCCGGGGGTGACCCTGAACATGAGCGTCGACGGCGGCCAGTACAACAGCAGCGGACGGCACATGCAGCTCGATGGCGGCAGTGCGCGGGTGGCTTATCAGCTGTTCCGCGACGCCGCGTTCAGCCAGAGCCTGAGCATCGGCCAGAGCGTGGCGGTGGCCTATAGCGACGCGAACAACATCAGCCTGCCGATCTACGGCCAGGTGCAATTACCGGGTAATCAGCCTGGGGGGACGTACAGCGATGTGCTGCAGGTGCAGCTGTCGTGGTGATGGAGCAAGACCATAAGGAGTAGCGGTATGTATTCGACTTCCCGGCGGTTGCAGGTCGTTGCTTGTGCCGTGCTGGCCATGGCGTTGCTGGGGGCGGTTCAGGCAAGGGCCGCCAGCTCGGTGCTGATCTGGCCGATCGACCCGGTGCTGGAGGCCGACCAGCAGGCTAGTGCGCTGTGGCTGGAAAACCGCGGCACGGAAACCGCGAACCTGCAGATCCGGGTCTTTGCCTGGAGCCAGAGCGGCTTCGAGGACCAGTACCAGAACCAGCGGGAGGTGATCGGCAGCCCGCCGGTGGCGAAGATCGCGCCCGGGCAGAGGCAACTGGTGCGCCTGACCCGGACCCGCGAAGTCCCGCCCGGCCAGGAGCTGGCCTACCGGATCATCATCGATGAGATCCCCTTGGCGCAGCCGCCGATCCCCGAAGGCGAGGGCAAGACGGCGGCGGCCATCCGTTTCCAGATGCGTTATTCGGTGCCGCTGTTCGCCTACGGTGCCGGGCTCTGGAGCAAGGAAGACAGCACTCGCCAGCGTGATCCGAAAAGCGCCGGCGTGCCCCAGCTGAGCTGGCGCAAGGTGGCGGTGGATGGCCGCAATTACGTCGAGGTCCGCAACCAGGGCGCGGTGCATGCGCGCCTGACCGATGTGGCGCTCAAGCAGGCGGGGCAGACCCGGCCGCTGGTGGAAGGGCTGCTGGGCTACGTGCTGCCGGGGGCGATCATGCGTTGGCCGGTGCCCGCCGCGCCAACCGCGGACGCGGCGTTGCAGGTGCGGGTCAATGGCGCGCCGCAGGTGCAGAACGTTGCGCCGGCCCGCTGAGGCCATCTACCGCTGCGGGCAGACAAGGTTGCGGGGCTGTCCGGCGATCGGCGATTCAGGCTGACCGGTAGCGGCAGTCACTGCAAGCCATGGAAGAAAGGTGTCCATCGATGGGCGTAACGCTTCAATGAACCTCGGCGCGGCTCGTCGTTTCTGGCGCCCGGGGTGGGCGGTGAGCGGGCTGTGTTGCTGGGTGTTCGCCTCCGGCAGCCTGGGTGGCGAACTGCCGCCGCCGCCCAGCGGCATGGAAGCGATCAGCGATGCCCAACTGTTTCTGGAACTGGTGGTCAATCAGATGAATACCGGGCGAGTGATCGCCGTCGAGCAACGTGCCGGACGCCTGTTCGTACCGGCCCAGGCCCTGCGAGAAAGCGGGATGAAATTGCCCGAAGGGCTCGACGCCCAGGTCGCCCTCGACAGCCTGCAAGGGCTGCACAGCGACTACGACAGCCAGGGCCAGCGGCTGTTGCTGGAGGTTCCGCCGGACTGGCTGCCGGAGCAATTGATCGGCAGCCGCCAGGCCTATCCACGAACCCCGGCGCTGAGCAGTTTCGGCGCCTTGCTCAATTACGATCTGTACCTCAACGACACCGACGATGCCGGCACCTACCTGGCGGCCTGGAACGAGGTGCGGCTGTTCGACGGCTGGGGCACCCTGTCCAACACCGGCCAGTACCGGCGGACCTTTTCCGGCCTGGGCGAGGGCACGCTGAACAACGGCTACCGGCGCTATGACACCACCTGGCGTTACTCCGACGACGAGCGTTTGCTGACCTACGAGGCCGGCGACCTGGTCAGTGGCGCCTTGCCCTGGAGCAACTCGGTGCGCCTGGGCGGTGTGCAACTGTCGCGCGATTTTGCCGTGCGCCCGGACCTGGTGACCTACCCCTTGCCGCAGTTCGCCGGGGAGGCGGCGGTGCCGTCCTCGGTGGACCTGTTTATCAACGGCTACAAGTCCAGCAGCGCCGACCTGCAGCCGGGGCCCTACACCCTGACCAATATCCCGTTCATCAACGGTGCCGGTGAAGCCGTGGTGGTGACCACCGATGCCCTGGGGCGACAGGTGTCCACCACCGTGCCGTTCTATGTCACCAGCAGCCTGCTGCAAAAAGGCCTGAGCGATTTCTCGGTGGCCGCCGGGACCCTGCGCCGCGACTACACGCTGCGGGACTTCAGCTACGGCCCCGGCGTCACTTCCGGCAGCCTGCGCTACGGCCTGAGCGACAACCTGACCCTGGAAGGCCACGCCGAGGCGGCGCAGTCCCTGACCCTTGGCGGCTTCGGCGGCAACCTGCGCCTGGGCAATTTCGGCGTGCTCAACAGCGCCATCAGCCAGAGCCGCTTCGACGGCCAGGGTGGGCAGCAGGTCAGCCTCGGTTACCAGTACAGCAGCCAGCGCTACAGCCTGTCCTACCAGCGGATGCAGCGCCGCGATGGCTACGCCGACCTGACGGTGGTGGACAGCCCCTACGCCAGCCTCAGCCAGCGCAGCGAACAGCTGACCCTGAGCCTCAACCTCGAGCGCTACGGCAGCCTCGGCGCCGGCTATTTCGATGTGCGCGCCGCGGACGACTCGCGCACCCGCCTGCTCAACCTGACCTGGAGCAAGCCGCTGTGGCGCAGCAGCAGTTTCTACCTGTCGGCCAACCGCGAGATCGGCGACAGCAACTGGGCGGTCCAGGCCCAGCTGGTGATTCCGTTCGACCTTCACGGCAGCCTGAGCCTGAGCAGCGAGCGCAGCAAGGACGGGCAGGACCGGCAGCGGGTCAACTACAGCCGGGCGGTGCCCAGCGAAGGGGGCGTCGGCTTCAATCTCGGTTATGCCCAGGGCGATGCGCCGGCCTACCGCCAGGCCGACCTGACCTGGCGTTTGCAGTCGGTGCAATTGCAGGCCGGGGTCTATGGTTCCAGCGAGGCCGAAACCCGCTGGGCCGACGCCAGTGGTTCGCTGGTGTGGATGGACCATCAGGTGTTTGCCGCCAACCGCATCGACGACGCCTTTGTGGTGGTCAGCACCGACGGCTACCGGGATATTCCGGTGCGCTATGAAAACCAGCTGGTGGGACGCACCGATAAGAACGGCCATCTGTTGGTGCCCTGGAGCAGCGCCTATTACCGCGGCAAATACGAGATCGACCCGCTGAACCTGCCGGCCAACGTGCAGAGCCCGCTGGTCGAACAGCGGGTCGCGGTGCGTCGCGGCAGTGGCTACCTGGTGGCGTTCCCCTTGACCCGCATCGTCGCCGCCAGCGTGGTCCTGGTGGACGCCCGGCACCAGGAGCTGCCCCTGGGCAGCCTGGTGACCCACGAGCAGAGCGGCGCCCAGGCAGTGGTGGGTTGGGATGGCCTGGTGTACCTGGAAAACCTGGCGCCGAACAACAGCCTGCGGGTCAGCCTGGCCGACGGCAGCAGTTGCCAGGTGAGCTTTACCCTGGAGCCGGAGCAGGAACAGGTGCCGTTGATCGGGCCTTTGGTGTGTCAGTGAGGATTCATGAACGGAATCGGGAGGCGGTGAACATGGACAGGTTGTGTCGCTATTGGGGCCAGGGGCTGTTGCTGATGGCGCTGCTGTCGCCGGGGGCGGCCCAGGCCCTGTGTTCGGTGGTCAGTACCTCGCCGGCGAGTTTCGGCACCCTCAGTTCGATCCTGGTGCGCACCACCTCGCAGTCCGCTTCCAGCACCAACGCCGGCCTGGCCTGTACCGGCTCGTTGGCGACCCTGATGGCCAGCAACGATCATTTCTACGCCACCATCACCTCCTCGCAGAGCGGGCTGTTGGGCCCCACCGGCGATGTCATCGGCTATACCATCTACGGCGACAACAGCACCAACTACCCCATCAACCGCGGTGTGCAGTTCGACTTTGCGCGCAACTCCATCGTCGATGCCCTGGGGCTGCTGGGCAGCCCGACCGTGGCCAAGGCCATTCCGGTCTACTTGGGTAGCATCACCGGCAGCAACGTCGCCGCCGGCATCTACACCGAGACCCTGAGCATCGCCTGGAGCTGGAACTACTGCTCGGGGATCGGTGCGCTGGGCGCATGCCTGGGGCGCGATATCGGCAGCGGCGTCGCCAGCCTGACGGTCAACCTGACGGTGGCCAACGATTGCGTGATCACCGCGCCCAATATCAGTTTCGGCAGTGCGCCGGTGATCAGCGCCTTCGCCACCGTCAGCGGACAGACCATCAACCTTGCCTGTACCAAGGGCAGTGCCTACACCGTGGGCCTGGACGATGGCCAGCATGCCGTCAGCGTCGGCGGGCGGCGGCGGATGATCTCGGGGAGCAATTACCTGGCCTACGACATCTTCAAGAGTGCCGGCACCACCCGCTGGGGCAGCGTGGGCGCGGCGCGGCGGGCCAGTTCCGATGCCGAGGTGAACCCGGGCAACGGCCTGGGCACCGGCAGCCAGGTGTTCAACTACAACGCCAGGATCTACACCGACCAGGCCACGCCGCCGGCGGGGACCTATATCGACAATGTGGTGCTGGATGTGGGGTTTTAGGCGGGGAGAGACAAACGATGGGGTGCAGGGTTACGGCTCATAGTGTGCCGGTCTCAGGCCCCGGCGGTGTTCTGGATATCCTGCGGCCGCTGCGCTGCCGATCACAGGCTGCGCCAGCGGCTACAGGAGGGGTAACGGCGCTCGGGAGAGGCGTAGCCGCTGCCGCAGGCTGCGATCGGCCGGGGTCGCGCTCGACACGAAGGACCTCTGGCGGTCTCAAGGCCGGTCCACGGGGATGTGGCTGCCATGGCTCAGAACCTCTGGGTGTCCTGCAGCCGCTGCGCCACCGCCGAACCACTGGGGCTGACCATGGCGTAGTTGTAGCCGCTGTCGGACCAGTAGTCGGCCTGCAGTTCGCCATCGCTGCGGCTGCCCCGGGGCAGCAGGTAGTGCTTCGGTCCCGGCGGACGGATATAGAAGCTGATCCTGTGCCCGCCCTGATCCTCGTACAGCACCATCGCCGCCGGCCCTTGATCGGTGCTCAGCAGGCGCCCGCTGACCGCCTGGAAGCCCGATTCGCGCAGGTCCGGCAGGCGCTCGGCCTGGGTGAAGTAACGGTCGAGCCAGGCCTGCATGGCGCCATTGCCCTGGACCTTGAGGTCGGCCGGGAGGACGCCTTGCTGGGCAAACAGGCGGTAGGCCTGCAGGGCGTCGGTCATCGGCAGCGGGGCGTTGGCCAGGGTCATTTCCCGCGCCTGCCAGCCACTCAGGCCGCCGACGCCGAGGGCGATCAACAGCAGCGCGGCGCTGGCCAGGTGGCGGCGCGACTGGCGCTTGAGGCGCTGGCGAATCAGCGCCGGGTCGAGGTCGGGGTTGGCCGGTTGTTGCAGGGCGCCGCCGAGGGCCGCGCGCAACTGCTGGGCGTCCTGCTGCCAGGCCTGGACCTGGGCGGCGAGCTGCGGGTGGCTGCTCAGGTAGGTTTCCAGCAGGCGTCGGTCGCTCTCGTTGAGCCGATGATCGACGTAGGCGTGCAGGTCGCGTTCGCTGGGGGGCAGGCTGATCATTTGAGTATCCGCAAAGAAGGGCTGCTGATTTCGCCGTCGCTGAGCTGGCGCAGGGCCTGGCGCGCCCGGGACAGGCGAGACATCACGGTGCCGGTGGGCACCTCGAGGATGGTGGCGACTTCCTTGTAGCTCAGGCCTTCCACCGAGACCCAGAGCAGCAGCGCGCGCTGCTCGGCGGGCAGGCGGTCGAAGGCTTCCAGGGTCGATTGCGCGACCACGCTGCGTTCCACCGAAGGCTGGGCGTCGTCGCGCCCGGTGAAGAATTCCAGCATGCGCGCATAACGCCGTGAGCGGCGGTGCGCGTCGAGAAACTGCCGGTAGAGAATGGCGAACAGCCAGGCCCGCAGATCGCCCTCGGGGCGTTTTTCGCCCCAGCTCGACAGCGCCCGTTCCAGGCTCGCCTGCACCAGATCGTCAGCGCTGCTGGGCTGGCGGCTCAGGGACAGGGCGAAGCGCCGCAACCGGGGGATGATTTCACGCAGCTGTTCGTCGATATCGTTCATGGGGTCCTGCAGGTTGTTGGCCAGTCGCTACGCTTGCAACAGCGTGCTTGCAACAGCCAGACGCCTGGTCGTGCAGGTTATTCCCGTGCTGGAAAAATAAATAGCGGGCCAGGGAATAACCGCTGTCGGGGCTCGTCTGACTTGTCCTTTCCACCTGTGGCCGCGGCCCTGGAGATATTCATGGTAGATCGTCCATCACCCCCTGACCGTCCGCCCTTGAGCGCGGCCAGCCTGAGCCTGCGTCTGGGCGGGATCGCCCTGGTGGTCGCGGCCCTGGCCGGCGCCATGGCTTATGTAAACGGCACTTTCGATCCGCAGCGCCTGACCCCCAAGGCCCTGGTGGATGTGCTGGAGAAAAACAACGGCGTGCATCCGGGCTTTCGCCGCAACCATGCCAAGGGCGTGTGCGTGGCCGGTTATTTCGAGAGCAGCGGCGAGGCCCGCAGTTATTCCAGCGCCCAGGTGTTCAACGAAGCGCGGACCCCGGTGGTCGGGCGTTTCGCCTTGCCTCCCGGCAATCCCTATGCGCCTGACAGCAGCGTGCCGATCCGCAGCCTGGCCCTGCGTTTTACCCAGGCCAACGGCCAGCAGTGGCGCACCGGGATGAACAGCATGCCGGTGTTCCCGGTGGGCACCCCCGAAGCGTTTTACCAGTTGCAGCAGGCCAGCTCGCCCGACCCGGCGACCGGCAAGCCGAACCCGGCCAGCGTGCCGGCGTTTTTCGCCGCCCACCCCGAAGCCATGCCGTTCCTGCAATGGATCAAGGGCGCCAAGCCCTCGGCCAGCTATGCCACCGAAACCTACAACGGCATCAACGCGTTTTACCTGGTGAGCGCCAGCGGGCAACGCCAGGCCGTGCGCTGGGGCGTGGTGCCGCTGACCCAGGACGCACCCGGCGCGATAGCGCCAGAGGGTAACGACTTCCTGGAAAAAGACCTGGTGCAGCGCCTGGCCGCGGGGCCGTTGCGCTGGCGCTTGAACATCACCCTGGCCAACCCGGGCGACCCGACCGACGACGCCAGCAAGGCCTGGCCCAGCGAGCGCAAGGTGCTGAATGCCGGGACCCTGGTACTGGAGCGCAGCCAACCGCAGAACGATGGCGAATGCCGCGACATCAACTACGACCCGCTGGTACTGCCGAGCGGCATCGCCGCCTCCGACGACCCGCTGCTGGCGGCCCGTTCGGCGGCCTATGCCAGTTCTTATCTGCGCCGCACCAGTGAAGTCGACCAATTGCCCCGCGCTGCCCAGGAGTCCCGCCCATGAGCGCCCAACCGAACCACTTCGCGCCACTGGCGCGCCTGCTGCACTGGCTGATGGCGCTGATGATCATTGCCATGCTGTTTATCGGCGCCGGCATGGTGGCCTCGGTGTCCGAGCGTCACCAATGGCTGATCCACCTGCACAAGCCGCTGGGCATTGCCATTCTGTTGCTGGTTATCGTGCGTTTGGTCGTGCGCTTTTCCACCCGGCAACCGCCGTTGCCGGCGGACCTGCCGGGCTGGCAGGCGGTGGCGGCCAAGGCCTCCCATGTGCTGCTGTACGCGCTGATGCTGGTCCTGCCGCTGCTGGGCTGGGCGATGATTTCGGCGGCGGGCGACCCGGTGATGCTCGGCAGTTCGCTGCAGTTGCCGGCGATCCTGCCGGCCAATGCCCAGCTGTTCGCCTTTTTACGCAAGGCTCACGGCGTTCTCGCCTACCTGCTGTTTTTGACGGTGCTGCTGCATCTGGCGGCGGCGCTGTTCCATGGCTGGGTGCGCCGCGACGGGGTGTTGGAGAGCATGCTGCGCGGCAAGGAGTGAGGGTGGGGGCGGTGCGGTCGAGAAGGACCGTACGGGCCCCGTCTCAACCGGCACACACCAGGGCTTTGCGCGGGTTCAGGCTCCACAGCCAGTACAGCAGCGCCACGCCATTGATCGCGGCGCCCAGCAGGCACACCCCGGTCCAGCCCGCCCAGGCGTACATGGCCGTGGCGCCGATCGAGCCGCTGGCGCTGCCGATCGAATAGAACAGCATGTAGCCCGCGGCCAGGCGGCTCTGGGCCTCGGGGCGGGTGCTGTAGATCAGGCTCTGGCTGGTGACATGCACCGCCTGCAAACCCAGGTCGAAGACGATCACCCCCAGCAGCAGGGCCCAGAGTGACCACTGGGTGTAGGCGATGGGTAACCAGGAGGCCAGCATCAGGCTCAGTGCCAGGCCGCTGGTCCACTGGCCCAGACCGCGGTCGGCCAGGCGTCCGGCGCGCGAAGCACCCAGGGCCCCGGCCGCGCCGGCGAGGCCGAACAGGCCGATCTCGGTATGGGACAACGACAGCGGTGGGGCACTCAGGGGCAGCACCAGCGGGGTCCACAACACGGTGCCGGCGCCGAAGATCAGCATTGCCAGCACCGCCCGGTCGCGCAGGACCTTTTCTTCGCGAAACAGACCGAACAGCGAGCGGATCAGTTGGCTGTAGCTGTGCAGCGCCGCCGGTTGCTCGACCTTGGGCAGTACCCGCCACAACAGCAGCGCCATGACCAGGGTCAGCCCGGCCGACAGCAGGTACACCGAACGCCAGCCGGCCAGGTCGGCCATGGTGCCCGAGACTGTGCGCGCCAGCAGGATCCCGAGCACGATGCCGCTGGTCACGCTGCCCACCACCCGGCCACGTTCGCCCGGCGCGGCCAGATTGGCGGCATAGGCCACCAGTACCTGGGTCACCACCGCGAGCAGCCCGGTCAGGGCCATGCCCAGCAACAGCCAGGTGCTGTCCGCAGCCAGCGCCACCATCAATAGCGCAGCGACCGACAAGCTCGTCTGGCCGACGATCAGCCGCCGCCGGTTCAGCAGATCGCCCAGCGGCACCAGGAACAGCAGGCCGAGGCCGTAGCCGACCTGGGTCAGGGTAATGACCAGGCCGATGGTCGCCGGCGGCATGCCCAGGCTGTGGGCCATGGCATCGAGCAGGGGTTGGGCGTAATAGACATTGCCCACCGCCAGCCCGCAGGCAATGGCAAAGAGCAGCACCACCGACGCCGGAATGGTGGCGGATGGCAGGGGGGCAATTGCGGCTGTCATGCTCGGCTCCGTGAGTTCTGGTTGCGTTATGAAACCAGTTGTACGGTAGAGAGGCTGGTTTTATATTGCAACCACTTTCCTGTCGCGAGTCTGCATCATGGTCAAACGCACAAGCCTGGAGGGCGCCGAATGCCCGGTGGCCCGTTCGCTGGACGCTATCGGCGACTGGTGGTCGCTGCTGATCATTCGCGATGCCTTCGACGGCATCCGCCGCTTCAGCGAGTTCCAGCGCAACCTGGGGATGGCCAAGAACATCCTCGCCGCCCGCCTGCGCACCCTGGTGGCCCATGGCATCTTCGAGGTGCTACCGGCGTCGGATGGCAGTGCCTATCAGGAGTACGTGCTGACGCAGAAGGGCAACGGCCTGTTCAACCTGATCATCGGTCTGCGGCAGTGGGGCGAGGCGTATTTCTATGAGGCGGGGGAGGCGCATTCGCTGATGGTCGACCGCGAGCAGGGGCAGCCGCTGCGACCGCTGGAATTGCGCTCAGCGGACGGGCGCCTGCTCGGGCCCGAGGATTGCCGACGGGTGCCGGCGCAATAGGCACTGGCCGCGGTTCGAGCCGCGGCCAGCACAGCAGGATCAGCGCAGGATGCCGACCATGTCGGCCACGGTGCTGAGGACGTCCTTGCCCAGCTGCATCGAGCGTTTGCCCGACCAGCCGGTGAGCAGGTTGGGGTTGTCGTCGTGGTCCTTGAACGGCATTTCCAGGGTCAGCGACAGGCAGTCGAACTTCTCGCCGACGCTGTTGCAGGCCAGGGTCATGTTGGCTTCGCCGGGCTTGTCCCTGGTGTAGCCGTGGGTGGTCTGGAAGTCCCGGGTCTTGTGTTTCAGGTGGCTGCGGAAATGCTCCTCGAGCTTGGCCAGGCGCGGCGTGTAGCCCGGGTTGCCTTCGCAGCCGGCGGTGAACACATGGGGGATTTCTTCGTCGCCGTGCACGTCGAGGAACAGGTCGACACCGTACTGCTCCATCTGCTGCTGGACGAACAGCACTTCCGGGCTGAGCTCCTGGCTGGCGCTCTGCCAGGCGCGGTTCAGGTCCTGGCCCATGGCGTTGGTGCGCAAATGGCCGTGGAAAGCGCCGTCGGGGTTCATGTTCGGCACCAGGTACAGGTCGGCGCTGGCCAGCAGCCTGTTCAGCTCGGCATCGTCACGGTGCTGCAGGCGCTCGATCACGCCCTCCATGAACCATTCGGCCATGTGCTCGCCAGGGTGCTGCTGGGCGATGATCCAGACCTTGCGCCGGCCTTCGCCGCCGTTGCCTTTGCGCAGCAGCTGGATGTCACGGCCCTCGACGCTTTTGCCGGTGGCCAGCAGTTCGGCGCCGGCCTTGGTCAGTGCCTGATCGATCAGCCAGTCGTGCCGACCGCGGCTGTAGGGTTCGAAGTAGGCGAACCAGGCGTGGGTCTGGGTGGCTTCCAGGCAGAAGCGCAGGGTGTCGCCTTCAAAAATCGTCGGCACGCGGAACCAGTTGACGTGATCGTAGGACGCCACCGCCTGATAGCCGCTCCAGGCCTTGTTGTATGAGGATTTGCTGGCATTGCTCAGGCGGAACCAGTGTTCCTGGCCGACATGCAGGCCGCTGGCCTTGAAGTGGAACCACTGGAAATGTGCGCTGCGGGTGTCGGGCTTGATGGCCAGCAGGACTTGCGACGGGTTGCTGGCATCCAGTACTTCGATATTGCCGCTGTCGAAATTGGCAGAGATTTGAAACGAGCTTTGGGCCACGGTCATGATTCCTGAGCAGGATTTTTATGGCCGTTACTTTAGCAAGGCGGGGGAGTTGCAGGGGGGCAATTTCGGCGGGAGAGGGGGGCGTCGTCCTTGACGCGAAAGCAGCTTAGAAGCTATGCGATTGATTCTCAAGCGCTGTTTTTGCATTTGCGAGCCGTTGCGGCGGGCGTCGGCTTGCAATGAGGCATTCTTTTGCTATCATCGCCGCCAATTTAGCGGTACCCAGTCTTCATTAGCCTGAAGCCAAGCCAGAAAAACTGGCAGAAAAAAAAGACCCGGCAAAAAGCCGGGTCAAAAACCGTGATTAGCCTGATGAGGAGATAATCCAGGAGTCCGACCTAAGGTCTCTTGGGTTATCGACTGATCTCGCGACCAGTTGCTTGCAATAATAATCATTATCATTTGCAAGTCAAATGTTTTTCCCCGCCTTTTAGAAAATAATTTCCTGCCCCTGTTGCCAGCCTTGTTTATCGGCCGGATCGGCCGTGGGCGAATTCTGCCGCGGCACTCATTCCGGGCGATGGCTGTCCAGCGAGCGATCCACCAGCGCCTTGGCCATGTCGATCATGTGCACCACGGAAAACGCCAGGTCGCGCCGGGTACCCCGCAGGTGGTCGGCAGCCTCGTAGGCACTGGCCGCGGCGCAACGCAGCAGGTCGGAAGCGTGGATCATCGCTTCCTCGCTGCTGATGCTGTGTTTGACCTCGAAGAACTTCTCGTCGATCGACGATTCTGCAATAGCCGGTTTCAAGTAGTAGTCCATGGCCCGGCGAGCGGCCTCGCTGTCCTTGAGGGCGTTGAAGCCGACATCGGTTTCCAGTTCCGGTGCATCTTTGCTGGTTGTGCTCATGAGCGGTTCCATCCTTTGACGTGGAATAAGAGGGTCTGAGGAATGGTAATACTTAATGTATTTGTGACTAGGTTTCAAATACTACAACTTGTGTGTTGAGGGCCGAAATACACAACGTATTGTTCCGCTCCATGGACAAATGGATCGAGTTGGTTAAATCCAACATGAAGGACCGCAAGGTCACACAAGAAAAGCTCGCGGAGCGCCTGGGCATGTCCCAGGGCGGCATCGGTCATTGGCTGAGCAAACGCCGCCAGCCGAAGATCGAAGACATGAACCGGGTGCTGGAAGAAATCGGCCTGGGTTTTCTCGAAGTCGCGCTGGTGATCCGCGAAAAACCACAGGTGGATGACGAGGGCCAACTGCTGCTGGAAGGGCCGTCGTTGGTGCAGAAGTACAACCCGTACTTCCGCTATCCGGTCAGCGACTGGCGGGGCGTTGGCGAGGTGCGCGAGGCCGGTGGCGTGGGCTACGCCAGCGAGCGTTACGAGCTCTCTGACTACCAGGCCGAAGGCTCGGCTTTCTGGCTGGTCGTGGTGGGCGACGCGATGATTGCCCCGAGCGGCCTGAGCATCGCCCAGGACATGTTGATCCTGGTGGACCCGGCGGTGGAGGCGGTTCCCGGCAAGCTGGTGATCGTGCAATGCCCGGGCAGCACCGAAGCGATTTTCCGCAAGCTGGTGGAGGAGGGTGGGCAGCGTTATCTGGTGCCGCTGAATCCGACTTACCCGA
The DNA here is from genome assembly GCF_059421865.1 of Pseudomonas sp. GW821-FHT02B10. Classification (NCBI taxonomy): domain Bacteria; kingdom Pseudomonadati; phylum Pseudomonadota; class Gammaproteobacteria; order Pseudomonadales; family Pseudomonadaceae; genus Pseudomonas; species Pseudomonas sp. GW821-FHT02B10. The sequence continues at coordinate 83,120 of NZ_JBWKVU010000004.1, forward strand.
AGGCGCTTTACAGCGATGACTGTCGGATTATTGGTGTCGTGGTGCAGGCTACCGCTAAATTCTGACGTAAAAATACGATCGTTCCCGCAAGGCTGCGGGAACGATCTTCTGCCTCAGGAGCTTATTCCAGCTCCACCAGGGCGCTTCCCTCACTGACCATTTCACCTTCCTGGCAATACAGCGCCTTGACCACCCCGGCTTGCGGTGCGCGGATGCTGTGTTCCATCTTCATCGCTTCCAGAACCACCAGTTGCGCGCCAGCTTCGACGCTCTGCCCGGCTTGCACCAGAACCCGCACGATGCTGCCGTTCATGGGCGCGGTCAGGCCGCCATGATGGCCGTGGCTGGCCTCCACCGCGGCAATCGGGTCATAGGCCGTGACCCGGTGCATCTCGCCCTGCCACTTCAGGTACAGGCTGTCGTCCTGGCGAATCGCCCGGTGCTGCTGGCGCAGCCCCTTGTGTTCGATCGACAGCTGCTCGCCGTGCAAGGCCATGGCCGTGTTGTGGGTGTCCAGCGTGATCGCCCGGTCCTGGCCCTCGCAGTCGAGGTGCAGCACGGTTTCCCGCGGCAGGCCGATGCGCAGGCCGCTGGCCTTGGCCCAGGGCGAGTGACGGTCGTCGGCGCGCGTCTGGTCCGGCTGGCTCTGGGCGAACGCCTGGGCGGCGGCCTGCCAGAACTCGTCGCTCAAGGCGCTGGCCGGTGGCAGCAACTGGTCCTGATAGCGCGGGATAAAGCCGGTATCCAGCTCGGCGGCGGCGAAGGCCGGATGGGCGATGATGCGCCGCAGGAACGCCAGGTTGGTCTTCAGCCCGCCGATGGCGAACTCGTCGAGCATGCCCAGCAGACGCAAACGTGCCTGCTCACGGTTTTCGCCCCAGGCGATCAGCTTGCCGAGCATCGGGTCGTAGAACGGCGACACGCTGTCGCCTTGCTCGACGCCGCTGTCGACCCGACGTCCAGGACCCGACGCCGATTCGCGGTACAGCGCCAGGCGCCCGGTGGCCGGGAGGAAGTCATTGCCCGGGTCCTCGGTGTACAGCCGCACTTCGATCGCGTGCCCGATCAGCGGCACCTGGTCCTGGGTGATCGGCAGTGCTTCGCCCTGGGCCACGCGGATTTGCCAGGCCACCAGGTCCAGTCCAGTGATGGCTTCGGTGACCGGGTGCTCCACTTGCAGGCGGGTGTTCATTTCCATGAAGAAGAATTCGCCGCGCGAATCCAGCAGGAATTCCACGGTGCCGGCGCCGACGTAACCGATGGCCTGCGCCGCGCGCACCGCGGCTTCGCCCATGGCCTTGCGCTGCTCGACGCTCAGGCCGGGGGCCGGGGCTTCTTCGACGACTTTCTGGTGGCGCCGCTGGATCGAGCAGTCGCGCTCGTTGAGGTACAGGCAGTTGCCGTGCTGGTCGGCGAACACCTGGATCTCCACATGACGCGGCTTGAGCACGTACTTTTCCACCAGCATCCGCGAATCGCCGAAGGACGACTGCGCCTCACGCTGGGCCGAGGCCAGGGCTTCGGCCAGTTGGCTGACGTCCTCCACCACTTTCATGCCCTTGCCGCCACCGCCGGCGGTGGCCTTGAGCAGCACTGGGTAGCCGATGCGTTCGGCGGCGACGCGGAAGGTTTCCAGGTCCTGGGCTTCGCCGTGGTAACCGGGGACCAGGGGCACGCCGGCGGTTTCCATCAGTGCCTTGGCCGCCGATTTGCTGCCCATGGCGTCGATGGCCGACGCCGGCGGGCCGAGGAAGATCAGGCCGGCGGCTTCGATGGCGCGGGCGAAGCCGGCGTTCTCCGAGAGAAAACCGTAGCCGGGGTGAATCGCCTGGGCGCCGCTGGCCTTGGCGGCGGCGATCAGTTTGTCGATCTGCAGGTAGCTGTCGGCGGCCTTGCTGCCGCCCAGGTCGATGCGCAGGTCGGCTTCGCGGCTGTGGCGGGCGTCACGGTCGGTGGCGCTGTGCACGGCCACGGTGGTCAGGCCCAGGGCCTTGGCGGTGCGCATCACGCGGCAGGCGATCTCGCCGCGGTTGGCCACCAGCAGGGTGGTCAGGACAGGGGCGCTCATTAACGCGACTCCTTGGTGATCTGGTCGGGCTGCCAGCTGGGCGAGCGCTTTTGCAGAAAGGCGCGCAGGCCTTCCTGGCCTTCGGGGCTGACGCGGATGCGGGCAATGGCGTTTTCGCAGTAGCGGCGCAGGGCCGGGGTCAGGGCGCCGTTGCCGACTTCGCGCAGCAGGTCCTTGCTGGCGCGCATGGCGCACGGGCTGTTGAGCAGCAGGTTGTCGATCCACGACGCCACTTGTTGTTCCAGCTCGGTCGCCGGGTAGCTTTCCGCCAGCAGGCCGATTTCCCGGGCCCGCTGGCCGCTGAAGCGCTCGGCGGTCAGGGCGTAGCGGCGCGCCGCGCGTTCGCCGATGGCTTGCACCACGAACGGGCTGATCACCGCCGGGGCCAGGCCGATGCGTACTTCCGAGAGGCAGAACTGCGCGTCGTCGGCACCGATGGCCATGTCGCAGCAACTGATCAGGCCCAGGGCGCCGCCAAAGGCCGCGCCTTGCACCACGGCCAGGGTCGGGATCTTCAGCTTGGCCAGGTTGTACATCAGCTCGGCCAGCTCGCGGGCGTCGTCGAGGTTGGTGTGGTAGTCGAGTTCAGCCGACTGCTGCATCCAGGCCAGGTCGGCGCCGGCGCTGAAATGCTTGCCGCGGCCGCGCACCAGCAAAAAACGCAGGGCCGGATCGCTTTGCACCTGATCCAGGGCGAGGATCAGCTCGCGGATCATTTCGGCGTTGAAGGCGTTGTTCTTTTCCTCGCGGCTGAGCCACAGGGTGGCGAAACCACGCGGGTCCTTCAGCAGTTCCAGGGTGTTGAAGTCGTTCATGTCGGTTTCGCTCCGGGTCACATGCGGAACACGCCGAAGCGGCTCTGTTCGATAGGGGCGTTGAGGGACGCGGACAAGGCCAGCGCCAGGACGTCGCGGGTCTGCGCCGGGTCGATGACGCCGTCGTCCCACAGCCGGGCGCTGGAGTAATACGGATGGCCCTGGTGTTCGTACTGGTCGAGGATCGGCTGCTTGATCTCGGCTTCCTGGGCGGCGCTGAACGTCTGTCCGCCGCGTTCGGCCTGTTCGCGCTTGACCTGCACCAGCACCCCGGCGGCTTGTTCGGCGCCCATCACTCCGATCCTCGCGTTGGGCCACATCCACAGGAAACGTGGGTCGTAGGCGCGGCCGCACATGCCGTAGTTACCGGCTCCGAAGCTGCCGCCGATGATCACCGTGAACTTCGGCACCTTGGCGCAGGCCACCGCGGTCACCAGCTTGGCGCCGTGCTTGGCGATGCCGCCGGCTTCGTATTTCTGCCCGACCATGAAGCCGGTGATGTTCTGCAGGAACAGCAGCGGGATGCCGCGCTGGCAGGCCAGTTCGATGAAGTGCGCGCCTTTCTGCGCGGCTTCGGCGAAGAGGATGCCGTTGTTGGCGAGGATGGCGATCGGGTAACCGTGCAGGTGGGCGAAGCCGCACACCAGAGTGGTGCCGAACAGCGCCTTGAACTCATCGAAGACCGAAGCGTCCACCAGCCGCGCGATGACTTCGCGCACATCGAAAGGTTGTTTGGCGTCGGCCGGGATCACTCCGTACAGCTCGTCGCTGGCATACAGCGGGGCGATCGGCGCGCGTTGCTGCAACTCGCCCTGTTTGCGCCAGTTGAGGTTGGCGATGCTGCGCCGGGCCAGGGCCAGGGCGTGTTCGTCGCTGTCGGCGTAGTGGTCGGCGACACCGGAGATCTTGCAGTGCACATCGGCGCCGCCGAGGTCTTCGGCGCTGACCACTTCACCGGTGGCGGCTTTCACCAGCGGCGGGCCGGCGAGGAAGATGGTGGCCTGTTCGCGGACCATGATCGCTTCGTCGGCCATGGCCGGCACGTAGGCGCCACCGGCGGTGCAGGAGCCCATGACCACGGCGATCTGTGGGATGCCCTGGGCGCTCATGTTGGCCTGGTTGAAGAAGATCCGCCCGAAGTGTTCGCGGTCGGGGAACACCTCGTCCTGGCGCGGCAGGTTGGCGCCGCCCGAATCCACCAGATAGATGCAAGGCAGGCGGTTCTGCTGGGCGATGGTCTGGGCGCGTAGGTGTTTCTTCACGGTCAGCGGGTAATAGGAGCCGCCTTTCACCGTGGCGTCGTTGGCCACGATCATGCATTCGACGCCTTCGACCCGGCCGATGCCGGCAATCACCCCGGCGGCCGGCACGTCTTCGCCATACACCTGATACGCCGCCAGCTGGCTGACTTCGAGGAAGGGCGAGCCCGGGTCGAGCAGGCGGTTGATGCGCTCGCGTGGCAGCAGTTTGCCACGCGAGGTGTGCCGTTCCTGGGCCTTGGCGCCACCGCCTTGCTGGACCTGGGCGAGCAGGGTGTGCAAGGCGTCGACCTGTTTGAGCATCGCTTCGCTGTTGGCGACGAACTCCGCCGAACGGGGGTTGAGCTGGGTATGCAGGATAGCCATGGACAGCTCCGTTAGCGGGTTTCGTTGAACAGTTCGCGACCGATCAGCATGCGGCGGATTTCGCTGGTGCCGGCGCCGATTTCATACAACTTGGCGTCACGCAGCAGGCGGCCGGCGGGGAACTCGTTGATGTAGCCGTTGCCGCCAAGGATCTGGATTGCGTCCAGGGCCATCTGGGTAGCGCGTTCGGCGCTGTAGAGGATCACTCCGGCGGCGTCCTTGCGCGTGGTCTCGCCGCGCTCGCAGGCCTGGGCCACGGCATACAGGTAGGCGCGGCTGGCGTTGAGCTGGGTGTACATGTCGGCGACCTTACCCTGGATCAGCTGGAACTCGCCGATGCTCTGGCCGAACTGCTTGCGGTCATGGATGTAGGGCACTACCAGGTCCATGCAGGCCTGCATGATCCCGGTCGGGCCGCCGGAGAGCACCACGCGCTCGTAGTCCAGGCCGCTCATCAGCACCTTAACGCCGCCATTGAGCACGCCGAGGATGTTCTCTTCCGGGACTTCCACGTCGTCGAAGAACAGCTCGCAGGTGTTGGAGCCGCGCATGCCCAGCTTGTCGAACTTGTTGCTGCGGCTGAAGCCTTTCCAGTCGCGCTCGACGATGAACGCAGTGATGCCGTGCGGGCCCTTTTCCAGGTCGGTCTTGGCGTAGATCACATAGGTGTTGGCGTCGGGGCCGTTGGTGATCCAGGTCTTGCTGCCGTTGAGCACGTAGTGGTCGCCGCGCTTGTCGGCGCGCAGCTTCATCGAGACCACGTCGGAGCCGGCGTTGGGTTCGCTCATGGCCAGGGCGCCGATGTGTTCGCCGCTGATCAGCTTGGGCAGGTAGTGGCTTTTCTGTTGGTGGTTGCCGTTGCGGTTGATCTGGTTGACGCAGAGGTTGGAGTGGGCGCCGTAGGAGAGGGCGACCGAGGCCGAGCCGCGGCTGATTTCTTCCATGGCCACCACGTGGGCCAGGTAGCCCAGGCCGGCGCCGCCGTATTCTTCCGGCACGGTGATGCCCAGCAGGCCCATGTCGCCGAACTTGCGCCACATGTCGGCGGGGAACAGGTTGTCGATGTCGATCTGTGCCGCCCGTGGCGCCAGCTCGGCCTTGACGAAGGCCTGCACCTGGTCGCGGAGCATGTCGATGGTTTCGCCGAGGGCAAAGTTCAGGGTCGGATAGCTCATGGGGGCACCTTCAAACTTGTTTTTATGTCAGGGAGTCGGGCTGTGGAGAGCGGCTGATTCGGCTCTCACCTTTACGTTAACGTAAACCTGCGACGGGTGGCTGTCAATCGCCCTTTACGTAAACGTCAACTTGCGCCAGAGTAGGGGCGTTTTCGCTGGGGGCCAGGCTCCTTCGCTACATGCCTGGCTCATGCTTACCCACTAATAAAGACAATAGGGGTCATCATGGATCAACCCGCATCCGCGCCGGGGCGCAGCTACACTCGCGGCACGCAGGACAAGGCCTTGCTGGCGCTGACCATCGGTCAGGCGTTCGATCGCACGGTGGCGTCATACCCTCGGGGCGAAGCCCTGGTGGTGCGTCATCAGCAGCTGCGCTACAGCTGGCAGCAACTGGCCGAAACCGTCGATCTGCATGCCCGGGCGCTGCTGGCCCTGGGGCTCAAGACCGGCGACCGGCTGGGCATCTGGGCCCCCAACTGTGCCCAGTGGTGCATCAGCCAGTTCGCCAGCGCCAAGATCGGCGCGATCCTGGTGAACATCAATCCGGCCTATCGCAGCTCCGAACTGGAATACGTGCTCAAGCAGTCCGGCTGCCAGTGGCTGGTGTGCGCCGGAGCGTTCAAGACCTCCGACTACCACGCCATGCTCCAGGGCCTGGCGCCCGAACTGGCGCAGCAGTCCATCGGCCAGCTGCAAAGCGAGCGCCTGCCGGATTTGCGCGGCGTGATCAGCCTCGATGCCCGGCCGCCGTCGGGCTTTCTGCCCTGGTCGCAGTTGGCCGACCTGGGGGCCGGCGTCAGCGTTGAAGCGCTGCGCGAACGCCAGGACAGCCTGGACCCCGACCAGGCGGTGAATATCCAGTACACCTCCGGCACCACCGGTTTCCCCAAGGGCGCGACCCTCAGCCACTACAACATCCTCAACAACGGTTACATGGTCGGCGAGAGCCTGGGCCTGGGCCACGAGGACCGCCTGGTGATCCCGGTGCCGTTGTACCACTGCTTCGGCATGGTCATGGGCAACCTGGGCTGCGTGACCCACGGCACGACCATGATCTACCCCAACGATGCCTTCGATCCGCTGCTGACCCTGGGCGCCGTGGCCGAGGAAAAGGCCACCGGGCTGTACGGCGTGCCGACCATGTTCATCGCCATGCTCGACCAGCCACGGCGTGCTGAGTTCGACCTGTCGAGCCTGCGCACCGGGATCATGGCCGGGGCCACCTGTCCGATCGAGGTGATGCGCCGGGTGATCAGCGAGATGCACATGAGCGAAGTGCAGATCGCCTACGGCATGACCGAAACCAGCCCGGTGTCGTTGCAGACCGGCCCGGCGGATGAGCTTGAGCTGCGCGTGACCACGGTCGGTCGCACCCAGCCGCAGCTGGAAAGCAAGATCATCGACGAGGCGGGCAATATCGTGCCGCGCGGCACCATCGGCGAGCTGTGCACCCGCGGTTACAGCGTGATGCTGGGCTACTGGAACAACCCCCAGGGCACGGCCGAAGCCATCGACCAGGCCGGCTGGATGCACACCGGCGACCTGGCGACCATGAACGAGCAGGGTTACGTGTGCATCGCCGGGCGTAACAAGGACATGATCATCCGCGGCGGCGAGAACATTTATCCGCGCGAGCTGGAGGAGTTTTTCTTCACCCACCCGGCGGTGGCCGACGTGCAGGTGATCGGCATCCCGTGCTCGAAATATGGCGAAGAGATCGTCGCCTGGATCAAGTTCCACCCTGGCCACAGCGCCAGCGAGGAGGAGCTGCAGGCCTGGTGCAAGGCGCGTATCGCCCACTTCAAGACGCCGCGTTACTTCAAGTTCGTCGAGGAATTCCCGATGACCGTGACCGGCAAGATCCAGAAGTTCAGGATGCGCGAGATCAGCATCGAGGAGTTGCGCGGGCATTCCTGAGCCATTCGAGCAGGCTCCCGCGAATATGTGCGGGAGCGGCTCGCGAGCGGTTTTGGGGGGCGCAGCCGAGCCAGGAGAGGGGAGGGAAACAGGAAGGCCGGAAAGCACAAAGGGGAGCCGAAGCTCCCCTTTAATTTTTGTCGTTGCGTGCTCTTTTTTTATTATTGAGGGGCGGTCTGTTGTTGTTTTTGGCAACCGTTACCCTTTACCGCTGTTTTTGGCGATCCCCATCCGGGATCAAGAGCAAACGTATTTTTTTGAGCGCTGATCTATTTTCTCGCTTGAGCGACCAACCAGTTCGGGAGCTACCTTGGGGTAGTTTTATTGTTCTCTGCCCGGTTGCGGGTGGCTCTTATTGTTAAAGACACCCAGGAAAACACATCCTCTCCAAAAAAATCTGTTAGCTGCGTCTCTGCCGTGTTGTTTTTGTTATGTCAGAGTCGTTTCGTCTTATTTTTATTAGCTTTGCTGCTTTTTATTCTTGTTATGCCAGAGATATAGCAGAAGCCATGCCAACTTTTTAAAATCCTTTAAAATCAATGGTTTGATAAAATTGGTCTTTCATCTGTACCGCTAGAAAATCGACAAACTGTTTCCGTGTTACCCGTTTCGAGCGTGCGCCAGAGCGGCCGGTAACACCCTGAAACAGGCGTGCCCTCAACCTGGGTAACGGGCCTTGGCGACGCGCGAGCCGGTGGGCCGCCCCAGCACGGAGCAGATCTGCTGGCCGGCGAGGATCAGGCGCTCCATGTCGATACCGGTTTCGATGCCCAGCCCGTTGAGCAGGTACAGCACGTCCTCGCTGGCGACGTTGCCGCTGGCGCCCTTGGCATAGGGGCAGCCGCCGAGCCCGGCGATCGAGCTGTCGAACACCGCGATGCCTTCCAGCAGGCTGGCGTAGATATTGGCCAGGGCCTGGCCATAAGTGTCGTGGAAGTGCCCGGCGAGCTTGTCCCGCGGAACATGGGCGGCCACCACCTCGAACATGCGGCGGGTAGCGCCGGCGGTGCCAGTGCCGATGGTGTCGCCCAGGGACACTTCGTAGCAGCCCATGCTGTACAGCTCGCGGGCGACCACGGCGACCTGTTCCGGCGCTACTTCGCCTTCGTAAGGGCAGCCCAGCACGCAGGACACGTAACCGCGCACGGTAACGCCATGCTGTTTCGCTGCCTCCATGATCGGCACGAAGCGTTCCAGGCTCTCGCTGATGGAGCAGTTGATGTTGCGCTGGGAAAACGCCTCGGAGGCGGCGGCGAACACCGCGACTTCCTTGACCCCGGCGGCCAGGGCGTCTTCGAAACCGCGCAGGTTCGGGGCGAGGGCGCCGTAGGTCACCCCCGGCTTGCGCTGGATCTGCGCGAACACCTCGGCGGACCCGGCCATCTGCGGCACCCATTTGGGCGAGACGAAACTGCCGACTTCTATATAGCCGAGCCCGGCCGCGCTCAGGGCATCCACCAGTTGCACCTTGTCGGCGACGCTGATGGGCTGGGCTTCGTTCTGCAATCCGTCGCGAGGACCGACTTCGACCAGGCGGACATGGGTGGGAAGGGACATGAGAGCTTTACCTATATTAAGTGGGCACTAATGTAGCCGCTGCCGCAGGCTGCGCTCGGCGACGAAGTCGACGCAAAACCAGGCGCTACGGTCTGTCTGGCAGATTGTCTGTGTTGCTGGCGCGGCCGCTTTGCAAGCGATCGCAGCCTGGGGCGGTTACTGCACGGCGCTTTTCTGATTCTGGATGGTCTGCTCCAGCGCCTGGGTGCAGCGCTCTTCCGCGGTGTCCAGCTCCAGCTTCATCTGTTCGATGTCCAGCAACTGTTGCTCCAGCTGCTCACGGCGCTCGGCGATTTTCGCCAGCATGCTGTGCAGCTGTTTCAGGTTGCCGCTGCTGGGGTCGTAGAGTTCGATCAGTTCGCGGCATTCGGCCAGGGAGAAGCCGATGCGCTTGCCGCGCAGGATCAGCTTCAGGCTGACCTTGTCCCGTGGCGAGTAGATGCGTTCCTGGCCACGGCGTTCGGGGGCGAGCAGGCCTTGTTCTTCATAGAAACGGATGGCCCGGGTGGTGATGTCGAGCTCGCGGGCAAGGTCGGAAATGCTGTAGGTCTGGCTGCTCATGGGGGCACTCGAAAAAGGTCTTGGCGTTAAGCTAATTCGAGGTTGACGTATACGTCAAGCAGGATGCCGCCCTATCCGTAGGAGCGAGGCTTGCCCGCGATGGGTCCGCTGAGGTTTCCCTGAACCACCACGTTCTCCCTTATCGCGGGCAAGCGTTGCGCCTGCACATCACTTTTCGAGTTTTTTCTCGTGGGCCGTCACCTGCTGGCACAGCTCGATCATCTGCTCGCGCATCCAGCGGTTGGCCGGGTCCTGGTCGGTGCTTTCGTGCCAGTAGAGGTGGGTTTCCAGCGGCGGCACGTCGTTGACCGGCAGGTTGAACGCCTGCAGGTCATGGCGCCGGGCGAAGCGCTCGGGCACGGTCATGACCATGTCGGTCTGCTGCAGCACTTGCGAGGCCATCAGGTAATGCTGGGAACGCAGGGCGATCTTGCGCTGGATGCCCATCTTGCCCAGGGCCAGGTCGACGTAACCCAGGCCGCTGCGACGGCTGGAAATATGGATGTGGGTCAGCGACAAGTAGTCGTCGAGGCTGAGTTTTTCCTTGTTCGCCAGCGGGTGGCTCTTGCGCATGGCGCACACATAGCGGTCTTCCATCAGCTTGACGTGGCGGACCTGCGGGTCGGTGTTGAGGGGGGCATCGACGGCGAAATCCAGGCGGCCGGCGGCCAGTTCCTTGGTGGTTTCCCGGCGTTTGGACAGGAAACTCTCGATGATCACCGTGGGTGCCAGGCGCCGCAGGCGCTGGAACAGCGGCGGCAGGATCACCGCCTCGGTCAGGTCGGTCATGCTGATGCGGTAGGTCTTGACCGCCTGCAAGGGGTTGAAGATGCGGCTTTCCTGCACCGACACCCGCAGCAGCGAAAGGGCGTTGCGCACCGGGCCGATGATGTTCTGCGCCATGGGCGTGGGCACCATGCCCTGGGCGGTCCGCACGAACAGCGGGTCGTTGAAGGTCTCGCGCAGGCGGGCCAGGGCGTTGGAGACAGCGGGCTGAGTGATGCCGACGATCTGCCCGGCGCGGGTCAGGTTGGCTTCGGTGTAGATCGCGTCGAAGACGATGAAAAGGTTGAGGTCGACCTTGCTCAGATTCATTGCGCTGCACTCTTATTGTTAGGGTCGGGAGGGATGGGTTGATGACCTGCCTGATCAGTCAATCATATATCGGTGATGAATGTTAATACACGCCGAGAATAGGCTAGGTAAATTTTCGTAAGCTGTTCTAGCATCGATTCCATGCCCTCAACCACCTCGCCAAGAAGGTAGCTGCCCATGGATTTCGCCTATTCACCCAAGGTTCAGGAACTGCGTGAGCGCGTGACCGCGTTCATGGACACTTATGTCTATCCGGCTGAAGCGGTGTTCGAACGCCAGGTCGCCGAAGGCGATCGCTGGCAGCCGACGGCGATCATGGAAGAGCTCAAACTCAAGGCCAAGGCCGAGGGGTTGTGGAACCTGTTCCTGCCCGAGTCGGAACTCGGCGCCGGCCTGACCAACCTGGAATACGCGCCGCTGGCGGAAATCATGGGCCGCTCCCTGCTGGGGCCGGAACCCTTCAACTGCTCGGCACCGGACACCGGCAACATGGAAGTGCTGGTGCGTTACGCCAATGAAGAGCAGAAGCAACGCTGGCTGGAGCCGCTGCTGCGCGGTGAGATCCGCTCCGCCTTCGCCATGACCGAGCCGGACGTGGCGTCGTCCGACGCCACCAACATGGCGGCCCGCGCCGTGCGCGATGGCGACGAATGGGTGATCAACGGCAAGAAGTGGTGGACCTCGGGCGCTTGCGACCCGCGTTGCAAGATCCTGATCTTCATGGGGCTGAGTAACCCCGATGCGCCGCGCCACCAGCAGCACTCGATGATCCTGGTGCCGGTCGACACCCCCGGGGTGAAGATTGTCCGGCCGCTGCCGGTGTTCGGTTACGACGACGCGCCCCACGGCCATGCCGAAGTGCTGTTCGACAATGTGCGGGTACCCTACGAGAACGTGCTGCTGGGCGAAGGCCGTGGTTTCGAGATTGCCCAGGGCCGCCTTGGCCCGGGGCGGATTCACCACTGCATGCGTTCGATCGGTATGGCCGAGCGCGCGCTGGAATTGATGTGCAAGCGTGCGGTGAGCCGTACCGCTTTCGGCAAGCCGCTGGCGCGCCTGGGCGGTAACGTCGACAAGATCGCCGATTCGCGGATGGAGATCGACATGGCGCGCCTGCTGACCCTGAAGGCGGCGTACATGATGGACACCGTCGGCAACAAGGTGGCGAAAAGCGAGATCGCCCAGATCAAGGTGGTGGCGCCGAACGTGGCCTTGAAGGTGATCGACCGGGCCATCCAGATTCATGGCGGGGCCGGGGTCTCCAACGATTTTCCGCTGGCCTACATGTACGCCATGCAGCGTACGCTGCGCCTGGCCGACGGCCCGGACGAAGTACACCGTGCGGCCATCGGCAAGTTCGAAATCGGCAAGTACGTGCCCAAGGAAATGCTGCGCAGCGGGCATTAAAGCGATCGCTGGCAAGCCTCGTTCCTACAGAATCTTGCGTAGGAGCGAGGCTTGCCCGCGATGGCGTCCTCGATTACACCGCTGGTTTCTCTCTCAATACACCCAGACTTCCACCCGCCGATTCTTGATCCGCCCCTCGTCCGCGGTATTGGCCGCGACCGGCATCTGCGCGCCAAAACCGCGGATCTCGCGCAACACCACACCGTTTCTCACCAGTTCCCGGCGCACGGTCATGGCTCTGAGCTTGGACAGCAGCGCCGCGCGGGCCGGATCGTTCTTGGCATCGCCGAAGCCGACCAGGGTCACGCGCTTGGCCAGCTTGTCGTGCCGCTTGAGAAAGTCCAGGACCCGTGGCAGGTCCTGGCGTGCCTTGTTGTCGAGGGTGGCGCTGCCTTCCTCGAAGCGAAAATTCACGGTCAGGCGCTGCGCCTGCCGGGCGATGGCCTGGTAACCCTCGGGCATCTGCGGGGCGGGGGCGACACTCATGGCCAGCACCGTCTGGGCAATAAAACCGTTGGTCGCGACTATGGCCTGGCCCCTGGCGCTCTGGGCGAAACGCACCAGGGCCCTGGCCCAGGGGTTTTGCTCATTGGGCGGCAGGTAGAAGTACAGGCGCCGTGACAATGGGTAGTCCTCGGTGGCGATCAGGCTGTCGAGGGGCAGCATCGGTTGCGAGCCGCCGTCGACGATCGCCACGGCCTTGGCCTGGCGCACATAAGGCAGGCCGATAAAACCGATGCCCTGGGGATCGCGGCTGACCGCGTCGGAGAGTTGTTCGCTGGACTCGAAGCGTTTCGCCGTGGCGCTCAGGTTCTTGTCGCGGCGGGCCAGTACCAGTTCTTTGAACGTGTCGTAGGTGCCGGAGCGGTCATCGCGGGCGTACAGGTGAATGGCGCCGCCGACGCCGCCCAGTTCTTCCCAGGTTTTCACCTCGCCGCTGAACACCCGCGCCAGTTGTTCGGTGTCCAGTCGCGTCAGCGGGTTGTGCGGGTGGAGGATGATGGCCAGGCCGTCGATGGCGATCACCTGTTCGGCGTCGGGGTCTTTCAGGTCGCCGAGGGCTTCCAGCTCCACCAGTTCGCTGTCCTTGATCGGCCGCGACGCGGCGGCGAGGTCGGCGCTGGCGTTCTTCAACGCGGCAAAGCCGGTACTGGAGCCATGCGCGGCGATCTCGACGACAACGCGCTGGCCCTGGGCACTCTGGCCGCTCACCCGACGTTCGTTGTCTTTACCCGTCGCCTCGATCCGTATGTCGAGCAAACCCTGTTCTTGCATCAGGCCCTTGACCAGGGCCGGGCCCAGCGCGGCACCGATGGTGTTGGAACCCTGGATGCGCAGCACCGGCTGGTTGTCGCCGGCCAGGGGCAGGGCGGCGAACACCGACCAGGGCAGGGCGTAGCAGACGAAGCCGACCAGCAGCAGGCAGAGGGTTCGGCGCCAGAGGTCCGGTTCACTGACGGTACAAACGCGTGACATGCGGCAATGGCCTTCTATGGCGAGAGCGAGTGCGGCGAGATTAAGTCGGGGAGGTGACGGGGATGTGACAGTTGATGGGGGTAATCGGAGCGTTCCCCAGGCTTTTCAGAATGCTCTTAAAGACCCGGCACGGCGGGCTCAGTACAGTTGAAAACTTTGTCTGGAGGGGAATTGGTGCACACCGACTCTCGTCGTCACCAGGCGTCGATGCAGCCCTGGCTGCAATTTGCTTGTGTCAAAGGAGTATGAAATGAGTGGCTGGTTCGAGCTGAAGCAATATGGCAGCGGTGGTTTCAGGTTCTTGCTGAAGTCCAAGGACGCGCAGACCATGCTTCAAAGCGACCGTTACCCTTGTCGTGAGAGTGTCGAGGCAGCCATTGCGCTGCTCCGCAAGCACTGCACGTCCCCGGGTAGTTACGAAAAGAAGATCGCCCCCGGTGGCAAACCTTACTTCAATCTCAAGGCCGGCAAGGAGGTGATCCTGGTCAGCCACTTGTATGACTCAGAGCCGACCCGTGAGTCCGCCATCGAGGCCATCATGCAGGCCGGCACCAGCACCCGGATCGAGCTGTGCTGAGACGCTGAAGCATTAAAAAAGCCCATCTCCGGATGGGCTTTTTTGTGCCGGGCGATCAGCTCAGTTCGAGCCAGATCGGGGCGTGGTCGGAAGGTTTCTCCATGCCGCGCAGGTCGTAGTCGACCCCGGCATCCTTGATCCGTGGCAGCAGGCCGCGAGAGGCCATGATCAGGTCGATGCGCAGGCCGCGCTTGGGCTCGTCCTCGAAACCGCGGCTGCGGTAGTCGAACCAGCTGAAACGATCGGCCACCTCGGGGTTGAGGTGGCGGAAACTGTCCACCAGGCCCCAGTTCTTCAGGCGGGCCATCCACTCGCGCTCTTCCGGCAGGAAGCTGCACTTGCCGGTTTTCAGCCAGCGTTTCATGTTGTCCGGGCCGATGCCGATGTCGCAGTCTTCCGGGGAAATGTTCACGTCGCCCATGACCAGCAGCGGCTGCTCATTGCTGAAGCGGGTTTCCAGCAGGTGCTGCAGGTCACTGTAGAAACGTTGCTTGGCCGGGAACTTGGTGGGGTGGTCGCGGCTTTCGCCCTGGGGGAAGTAGCCGTTCATGATGGTCACCGGGGTGCCATCGACATCGGCGAAGGTGCCCCAGATAAAACGCCGCTGGGCATCTTCATCGTCGCCATCGAAGCCTTTGTACAGGTCCAGCGGCGCCTGGCGCGAGAGCAGGGCGACGCCGTAGTGGCCTTTCTGCCCGTGGTAATGCACGTGATAACCCAGCGCCTGGACTTCGGCCAGGGGGAACTGGTCGTCCGACACCTTGGTTTCCTGCAGGCCGATGACGTCCGGTTGATGCTTTTCGATCAGCGCCGCCAACTGATGGGGGCGGGCGCGCAGCCCGTTGATGTTGAACGAGACGATCTTCATGGTCGGCAGTCCTGGCAAAACTGCGATGCTAGCCGACAAGTCGCACGGCGGCCAGCGTGGCAGCAAGGCAGATGCGCTGCTAAGGTCGATGGGCGGTGGAACGATCACGAGCCTGAAAGGTTCGTAGCTATAACAACCGCGCAGAAGAACGCCGCCACCCAGCGTGGCCACTTCAAGCCGGGCCCAGGGGAGACCAATCGCCATGCCTGAAACCTCGACTGCCATCGCCGACATTCACATGCTCGACAGCGGCTACGCCCGCGAAGCCCGCTCCCTGCTGTATCAGGCTTATCGCCATGAGCCGACCTTCGCTTATCTGTTCGAGTCCGAACGCCCGGGTTACGAACAACGGGTGCGGGCCACGGTGCGGGAGCTGGTCAAGCAGCACTTCATTCAGGACCTGCCGGCCATCGGCCTGCTGGTCAATGACCGGCTGATCGGCATCGCCCTGATCGCGCCGCCCCAGCGTCGCCTGGGCATTACCGAGAGTTGGGCCTGGCGCCTGCGGATGGTGCTCAGTACCGGTTTTCGCTGTACCCGGCGTTACCTGGACTATCACGCCGCGGTGCTCGGTTGCCTGCCCAGCGATTCGGTGCACGTCCTGCCCTTGCTGGGGATTCATCCGCAATTCCAGGGCAAGCACTTCGGCGAGCAGTTGCTGCAGGCGGTGCACAACTGGTGCGCGGTGGACGAACACTCCCAGGGTGTGGTGCTGGACACCGGCAACCCGCGTTACCTGGCGTTCTATGAGCGCCAGGGTTATGAAGAGATTGGCGAGATCGCCGTCGGTCCGGTCCGCGAGCACGTTTTCTTTCACGCCAACCCGCAGGTTCTGCAAAGCGCGACCGGCTGAACAGAACTTTCCTCACATTTGTGCGCTCTATCGGGCTCCCAGCTCGTGATAGCATTCGCGCCTATGAAGTTTTCAGGAAGATTCACCAGCGGCTTGTTGCTGCTGTTCACAAGCTGTGCGGCACTGGCGCAAAGCGAATTGGACGTCAGGGTCAAACCCTCCAACGATGAACTCAAGGCCAATGTGGAAGGCTACATCGGCGGGGTGGGCGATCGCGACGAGGAAGCCCTGCTGCGTTTCAGCCGTGGCGCCGAGGAGCAGGCCCGCAAGGCCGCCCAGGCCCTGGGCTACTACCAGCCGCAGATCAGCAGCGAAGTCAAAGGCGGCGAAAAGCCGCGTTTGGTGCTGAATATCGATCCTGGCGAGCCGGTGCACCTGCGCAACGTCACCATCCGGGTCGACGGCCCGGCGGCTTCCCTCAAGGGCTTTCGTGTGCCCAGGAGCGACCAGCTGAAAAGTGGCGCGGTCCTCAATCACGGTCATTACGAAGACGCCAAGCGGCTGATCCAGAACCAGGCGTCGCGCTACGGCTTTTTCAGCGGGCGCTTCACCCGGCAGAAGCTGGCGGTGGACCCCCAGGCTGGGGTGGCGGATATCGAGCTGGTCTACGAAAGCGGTCCGCGTTACGCCCTGGGCAAGGTCAGTTTTGCCGGCGATACACCGTTCGACGAAGACCTGCTGCAACGCATGGTGCCGTTCAAGGCCGGAACTCCCTACGATTCCGAGCTGATCGCCGAGCTTAACCAGGCACTGCAATCGAGCGGTTACTTCGAGGGCGTGCGGGTCGACGCGGCGCCGACCGCGGCCGCCGCCGAGGTGATTCCGGTGGCGGTCCAGCTGGAAACCCGCAAGCCGCGCACCATGGGCCTGGGCCTGGGTTTTTCCACCGACGTCGGGCCACGGGCCAAGGCCAACTGGACCCGGCACTGGGTCAACGCCCAAGGCCACAGCTATGGCTGGGAGGCAGAAGTCTCCGCGCCACGGCAGAACGTCGGCCTGTTCTACGACATACCGCTGGACCCGCCGCTGACCGACAAGCTGCGTTTTGCCGGCGGCTACCAGAACGAAGAAATCGCCAACACCGACACCCTGAGTAAACTGTTCACCCTCGGTCCCGAGTGGCACAGCAAGTTGCCCAGCGGCTGGCAGCGGGTCATCTCGTTGAAGTGGCAACGCGAGGAATACCGCCTTGGCGACGACTCGGGCCTGAGTACCCTGTTGATGCCCGGGATCAGCTATTCCTACCTGCGCAGCGATAACCGCATCGACCCGCACAACGGCTATCGCCTGCAATTCGACAGCAAGGTGGCCAAGGAAGGGCTGGGCTCGGACACCAACCTGTTATATGGCACCGTGCTGCTCAAGGGCCTGACCACGGTGTGGGACAACCATCGTTTTCTCGGCCGGGTGCAGTTCGGTGGCAGCGCCACCAACGGTTACAAGAAGGTCCCGCCGTCGCTGCGCTTTTTCGCCGGTGGCGATCAGAGCGTGCGCGGCTACGACTACCAGAGCCTGTCGCCGGAGAACTCCGACGGCGACCGGATCGGCGGGCGCTACATGGTGGCCGGCAGCGTCGAGTATCAGTACTCCATCGCGGAAAAATGGCGCCTGGCGACCTTTGTCGACCAGGGCAACTCCTTCGACAAACTTGAACTGCCGAACCTCAAGACCGGGGTCGGTGTCGGTGTGCGCTGGGTGTCCCCGGTGGGGCCGATCCGCCTCGACCTGGCCCATGCGCTGGACGATGACGGCGGCATTCGCTTGCACTTTTCCATGGGGCCTGAGCTGTGAAGCGTGGTTTGAAGATCGTGGCGCTGGCGCTGCTTGTGCTGGTGGCGGTGCTGGTACTGGCGCTGGCTTCGATACTCGGCACCCAGGCCGGCAGTCGCTGGGCCCTGGGCCTGGTGCCGGGTTTGACGGTGGAGAACTTCGCCGGCCACTTAGGGGGGCAGTGGAGCGCCGATCATCTGCTGTGGCAGCAGGACAGCAGCCGGGTCGAACTCCAGGCGCCGAAATTCGCCTGGTCGCCGGCGTGCCTGATGCGCATGACCCTGTGCATCGAGCAACTGGACGTGGAGCAGGTCAGCCTGCAATTCCCGCCGGGCGCGGAAGAACAAAGCAGCGGCCCGATCAGCCTGCCGGATCTGCAGTTGCCTGTGGCTATCGAGCTGGGGCAGGTACGGGTCGGCAGCCTGCAGTTCAATGGCAGCGAGGAGCTCAAGGGCCTGCAGCTGGCGGCGCAGTGGACGGCCAAGGGCCTGCAGATCGACTCGGTGAGCCTGCAACGCGACGACCTCAGCCTGAATCTTTCGGGCTTGTTGTCGCCCAGCGGCGACTGGCCACTGAGTGCCACCGGTACCCTGACCCTGCCGGCGCCGGGCAGTGAACCCTGGGCGTTGGCGCTGAAGGTCGATGGCGACCTGCTGAAGACCCTCAAGCTTGCGGCCGACAGCAGCGGTTACCTGCAAGGCCGGTTGAGCGGTGAGCTGCAACCGCTGGCGGAGAACCTGCCGGCCCAGGTGCGGATCACCGCCGATGGCTTCAAGGCCAGCGCCGAGCTGCCCGATACCCTGATGCTCAACCAGCTGGAACTGACCGGCAAAGGCGACCTCAAGGCGGGTTACCAACTGCTGGGCAAGGCCAGCCTGCCGGCCGAGCAGGGGCCGGTGGCCCTGGTGCTGCAAGGCAAGGTCGACGCCAAGGGCGCGCAGATCGCCGCGCTGGACCTGAGCGCCAACGACAAGCAGAACCTCAAGCTGACGGGCCAGCTGGACTGGAGCCAGGGCCTGAACGCCGAAGCCAGGCTCGACTGGCTGGATTTCCCCTGGCATCGCCTGTACCCGCTGATCGAAGAGCCCGCGGTGGCGGTGCGCCGCTTCACGGCCGAGGTCGCCTACCGCGATGGCAACTACCTGGGCAACTTCAAGGGTGACCTCGATGGCCCGGCGGGGGCGTTCAGCCTCAGCAGCCCGTTCAGCGGCGACCTGACGAAAATCTTCCTGCCCCAGTTCAAGCTGGCCGCCGGCCAGGGCAAGGCCGAAGGCCACCTGAACCTGCAATTCGCCGACGGCATCGCCTGGGATACCGCCCTGGACCTGTCGGCGATCAACCCGGCGTACTGGGTCGCCGAGCTGCCGGGCACTTTGGCCGGGCCGCTGCGCAGCCAGGGCGAAATGAAGAACGAGCAACTCAAGCTCAACGCCGACCTCGACCTCAAGGGCAAGCTGCGCGGCCAGCCCGCGGTGCTGCAGGCCAAGGCCGATGGCGCTGGCGAGCAGTGGAGCCTGAACACCCTGGACATCCGCCTGGGCGACAACCGCATCAACGGTTCCGGCCGCCTGCAACAGCGTTTGGCCGGGCAACTCGATATCAAGCTGCCGCGTCTCGGCCAGCTGTGGCCCGAGCTGCGTGGCCAGCTCAACGGCCGCCTCGATGTGGCGGGCACCCTGAAGGCGCCGCAGGGCAAGCTCGACCTGCAAGGCCAGCAACTGGTGTTCGCCGACAATCGCCTGCAGAGCCTCAAGCTCGATGCCAACCTGGACAGCGCACAACGGGCGCAAATCGACCTCAAGGGGGCCGGCATCCAGGTCGGTGAAACCGCGCTGGGCACGCTGACGGCCAGCGGCCAGGGCGATATCAAGAGCCAGAAGCTGCAACTGGACCTGCAAGGTCCGCAGCTCAAGCTGGCACTGGGCCTGGACGGCAAGCTGGACCAGGGCAACTGGCGCGGACGCCTGGCCAGCGGCGATATCCAGACCGGTGGCCAGGACTGGAGGCTGCAAGCCCCGGCCAAGCTCGAATACCTGGCCGACGGCAAGCTCAACTTCGGCGCCCATTGCTGGGCCAGCGGCGATGCCAGCCTGTGTGGCGAGGATCAGCGGCTGATGCCCGAGCCCAAGTTGCGCTACCACCTCAAGCAGTTCCCGATCGACAGCCTCGCGCAGTGGTTGCCCAAGGACTTCGCCTGGAAGGGCCGGCTCAATGCCGATATCAAGCTGGACGTACCGGCCGGTGGCCCGCAGGGGCGGATCCTGCTGGACGCCAGCGGCGGCACCTTGCGGGTCAAGGAAAAGCAGCAGTGGCTGGACTTCCCGTACCAGACGCTGAAACTCGACACCACCCTCAACCCCAAGCGTATCGACACCCAGCTGGCGTTCAGTGGCGGCAAGCTCGGTGAGCTGATGCTGCAGGCGCAGATCAATCCGCTGCCGAAAAACAAGCCGCTGTCCGGCGAGTTCCGCCTCAGCGGCCTGGACCTGGCGGTGGCGCGGCCGTTCGTGCCGATGGTCGAAAAGCTCACCGGCACCCTCAATGGCAGCGGGCGCATCTCCGGCGGTCTGCTGGCGCCGCAGGTCAATGGCAACCTGGCCCTTAGTGGTGGCGAAGTTTCTGGCCCTGAATTGCCCATCAGCCTCCAGGACCTGCAATTGCAGGCGCTGATCGCCGGTGAAAGCGTGCAGTTGAGCGGTGGCTGGAAGAGTGGCAAGGCCGGGCAGGGTAGCCTGAACGGCAATATCGCCTGGGGCCAGGCGCTGGTGGTGGACCTGAGCCTGAAAGGCTCGCAGCTGCCGGTCACCGTCGAACCCTATGCGGTGCTGGACGTGGCGCCGGACCTGAAGATCTCGATGAAGGACGACAAGCTGGCGATCGCCGGCAAGGTCCATGTGCCCAAGGGTGAAATCACCATCCGTGAATTGCCGCCATCGACGGTCAAGGTGTCGGACGACACGGTGATCATCGGCCACCAGACCGAGGAGGGCAAAGCACCGATGGCCATGGCGATGGACATCGATGTGGTGGTCGGCGAGGACAAGCTCAGCTTCACCGGCTTCGGCCTGACCGCCAACCTGCAAGGCCACGTGCACATCGGCGACAACATGGACACCCGTGGCGAACTGTGGCTCAACGACGGCCGCTACCGCGCCTACGGCCAGCGCCTGACCGTGCGCCGGGCGCGCCTGCTGTTCGCCGGGCCGATCGACCAGCCGTACCTGGACATCGAGGCGATCCGCCAGACCGATGACGTGATCGCCGGTATCCGCCTCAGTGGCAGCGCCGAACAGCCGACCACGCAGATCTTCTCGGAGCCGGCCATGAGCCAGGAACAGGCACTGTCCTACCTGGTGCTCGGGCGTCCCTTGAGTACCACCGGCGAGGACAACAACATGCTGGCGCAGGCCGCCCTGGGCCTGGGCCTGATGGGCAGCTCGAACATCACCGGCGGGCTGGCCAAGGACCTGGGGATCGACGACTTCCAGCTCGACACCCAGGGCAGCGGCAACACCACCAGCGTGGTGGCCAGCGGCAATATCTCCGAGCGGCTCAGCCTGCGTTACGGGGTGGGGGTCTTCGAGCCGGCCAACACCATCGCCCTGCGCTACAAACTGAGCAAAAAGGTCTACCTGGAAGCGGCCAGCGGCGTCGCCAGCTCGCTGGATATCTTCTACAAGCGCGACTTCTGATAGTCGTGGGCAAGCCAGTCCCCTTTGGCGAGGGGACTGGCTTTCGCCACCCCTCCAACCGGTCTTTCTCCCCCGATTTTCGACGTCAAGGCTTTCCCATTAATTAGCTTAATAGTGAGCATGCTAATTATTGTTTGGATATTGGCTGCCTAGGCAGTAACATCTCGACATACTTTCGCTGCCTAGGCAGCTAACAGGTGGTCAGATGAAGCACTTCACCCCAGACGATTTCCACAATTGCCACCTCGGGCTCTTGCTGGGCCGCGCGGCCCTGCTCAAGGACCGGATCATCGACACCCACATGGAGCCCCACGGCATCACCGCCGCGCAGTTCAAGGTGCTGATCATCATGGCCCAGTTCGGCGTCGACACCCCGGCCGAGCTGTGCCGCCACCTGTCCCTGGACAGCGGTTCCATGACTCGCATGCTCGATCGCCTGGAGCAGAAGGGCTTCCTCGCCCGCCAACGCTCGGAGCACGACCGCCGCCAGGTGCGCCTGGTGCTCACCGAGGAGGGCCAGAAGCTCGCCGACTGCCTGCCGCACATTGGCGCCAACGCCATGAACCAACTGGCCGGCGCCATCACCCCCGAAGAGTTGAAAACCCTGGAACAGATCCTCAAGAAAATTTTGCTGGCGGCCGGTGACCCGATCACCGTGTTGCGGCTAGGTGATAAGTAAATGAGCAGTAAAACCTTGCGTGCCCGTTTGAGCCTGGTGCTGCTGGCCATGAGCCTGGCGGGATGTGCCAACTACAGCGGCCTGACAACCGAAGGGGTGAGCCTTGATGCCAAATCCCTCAAGGCCGGACAATCCCTGAGTGGCGTGACCCTGTCGCCGGCGGCCTGGCCGAAGAGCGACTGGTGGAAGAGCCTGGGCGATCCACAGCTCGATGGCCTGATTCGCGAGGCCCTGCACGACAGCCCCGACATGCAGATCGCCAGCGCCCGCGCCCACCAGGCCAGCGCGGCGGCCTATGCCGCGGACGCGGCACGCATGCCGACCCTGGACGCCAGCGGCAGTGTCAGCCGCTCGCGCCTGTCCCGTTCGCAGGACCCGAGCGGGCAGGGCGACAACTACAGCACGATGCGCAGCCTGACAGGCAACTTCAATTACACCTTCGACCTCTGGGGCGGCCAGCGCGATACCTGGGAAGCCGCCCTGGGCCAGGCGCGCGCCGCCGAGATCGATCGCCAGGCCGCGCAACTGACCCTGGCCGCCGACGTGGCCCGGGCCTACAGCGACCTGGGCCAGGCGCATATCGTCCATGACCTGGCCACTGAAGACCTCAAGCGCACCCGGCAGATGCTCGACCTGAGCCAGAAACGCCTGAGCTCGGGCATCGACAGCCAGTACCAGTACCAGCAGACCGAAAGCCTGGAGGCCAGCTCCGAAGCCAGCCTGATCGATGCCGAGAAAAACCTGCAGAGCGCCAAGATCGCCCTCGCGGTATTGCTCGGCAAGGGCCCCGACCGGGGCAACGAAATCGCCCGGCCGAAAGTCCTGCAGGCCAGCGCGGTGGCGCTGCCGTCGGTACTGCCGGCAGAACTGCTGGGCCGCCGTCCGGATCTGGTGGCCGCGCGTTGGCGGGTCGAGGCGGCGAGCAAGAGCATCGACGCCGGCAAGACCAACTTCTATCCCAACCTCAACCTGAGCGCCGCTGCCGGCACTCAAGCGTTGCTGGGGGACGCGATGTTCGGATCGGCCAGCCGCTTCTTCAACATCGCCCCGACCGTGTCGTTGCCGATCTTCGACGGTGGCCGCCTGCGCGCCGACCTGGATGCCCGGGACGCCGACTACGACCTGGCCGTGGCGCAATACAACAAGAGCCTGGTGAATGCCCTGGGGGATGTCAGTGACACCCTCTCCCAGCTGCGTGACATCGGTCGGCAGATCGCCGCCCAGCAACACGCCACCGACATCGCCCAGGACTCCTACGACACCGTGGTCCAGCGCTATGGCTCGGGGATCGGCAATTACCTGGACGTGCTCAGCATCGAGCAGCAATTGCTGCAGGCCCAGCGTCAGCTGGCGACCCTGAATGCCCAGCAGATCGACCTGTCGATCCAACTGATGCAGGCCCTGGGCGGTGGTTTCCAGACCGACAATCTGGCCGCGGCCACCCCGACCCCAGCCTCGCGCACTCAATAATTCAAGGTACTCATCATGGCCACTGTCGAAACCAACAACGCTCCCGAAAACACCCCGGACACCGCCAACCCGCGCAAGCGCAAGGTCATGCTGCTGGGCCTGATGGCGTTGATCGTCCTGGGCGGGCTGGGGGTCTTTGCCTGGTATGAACTCTACGGACGCTGGAACGAAGGCACCGACGACGCCTATGTGAACGGCAACGTGGTGGAAATCACCCCGCTGGTCACCGGTACGGTGGTCAGCATCGGCGCCGACGATGGCGATCTGGTCCACGAAGGCCAGGTGCTGATCAACTTCGACCCCAACGATGCCGAGGTCGGCCTGCAAAGCGCCGAGGCCAACCTGGCCCGCACCGTGCGCCAGGTGCGCGGGCTGTACAGCAATGTCGACGGCATGCGCGCCCAGGTGGCGGCGCAGAAGGCCGAAGTGCAGAAGGCCCAGGACAACTTCAACCGTCGCCGGACCCTCGCCAGCAGCGGGGCGATTTCCCAGGAAGAACTGTCCCACGCCCGCGACGACCTGACCTCGGCGCAGAACGCCCTGGCCAATGCCCAGCAGCAGCTCAACACCACCAACGCGCTGGTGGATGACACCGTGGTATCGAACCATCCGGACGTGCAGGCGGCCGCCGCACAACTGCGCCAGGCCTACCTGACCAACGCCCGCAGCACCCTGATCGCCCCGGTGACCGGTTATGTCGCCAAGCGCACCGTGCAACTGGGCCAGCGGGTACAGCCGGGTACTGCGTTGATGGCGGTGATTCCTCTGGACCAGCTGTGGATTGACGCCAACTTCAAGGAAACCCAGCTGCGTGACATGCGCATCGGCCAGCCGGTGGACATCGAGGCCGATATCTACGGCAGCGACGTCAAGTACAGCGGCACCATCGACAGCCTGGGCGCCGGTACCGGCAGTGCCTTCGCCCTGTTGCCGGCGCAGAACGCCACCGGCAACTGGATCAAGATCGTGCAGCGAGTACCGGTGCGCATCCATGTAAATGCCGAAGAATTGGCCAGGCACCCGCTGCGGGTCGGCCTGTCGACGGTGGTCAACGTCGATCTGCATGACCAGAGCGGCCCCGTGCTGGCCCAGCAGCCGCCACAAAAGGCGTCGTTCAGTACCAGCGTCTACGACCGCCAGCTGGGCGAGGCCGATGCCCTGATCGCCCGCCTGATCCACGACAACAGCGCCGCCATCGGCAAGACCGCGCAGCGCTGATTCGCCGATCCCTCTGCTGCGGCCGTTAGCGGCCGCGGCGCCTGCCTCGCTTCATAGGATTCGCGATGAGCAATAACGCCTCTTTCACGCCGCCCAGCCTGTTGCTCAGCACCATCGGCCTGTCGCTGGCGACCTTCATGCAGGTGCTCGACACCACCATCGCCAACGTGGCCTTGCCGACCATTTCCGGCAACCTTGGGGTGAGTTCGGAGCAGGGCACCTGGGTGATCACCTCGTTTGCCGTGAGCAACGCCATCGCCTTGCCGCTGACCGGCTGGCTGAGCCGGCGCTTCGGCGAGGTGAAGCTGTTTATATGGGCCACCCTGCTGTTCGTGCTGGCCTCCTTCCTCTGCGGGATTTCTACCTCCATGCCCGAGCTGGTGGGCTTTCGTGTGCTGCAAGGGGTGGTGGCCGGGCCGCTGTACCCGATGACCCAGACCCTGCTGATCGCGGTCTACCCGCCGGCGAAAAGGGGCATGGCCCTGGCGCTGCTGGCGATGGTCACGGTGGTGGCGCCGATTGCCGGGCCGATTCTCGGCGGCTGGATCACCGACAGTTACAGCTGGCCGTGGATCTTCTTCATCAACGTGCCGATCGGCCTGTTCGCCGCCTGGGTGGTCAGGCAGCAACTGAAGGCGCGGCCGGTGGTGACCAGTCGCCAGCCGATGGACTACATCGGCCTGCTGAGCCTGATCGTCGGCGTCGGTGCCTTGCAGATCGTGCTCGACAAGGGCAACGACCTGGACTGGTTCGAATCCAACTTCATCGTTATCGGTACGTTGATCTCGGTGATCGCCCTGGCGGTGTTCGTGATCTGGGAAATGACCGACCGCCATCCGGTGGTCAACCTGCGGTTGTTCGCCCACCGCAACTTCCGCATCGGCACCATCGTGCTGGTGGGCGGTTATGCCGGCTTCTTCGGCATCAACCTGATCCTGCCACAATGGTTGCAGACCCAGATGGGCTATACCGCGACCTGGGCCGGCCTGGCGGTGGCGCCGATCGGCATCCTGCCGGTGCTGATGTCGCCTTTCGTCGGCAAGTACGCGCACAAGTTCGACCTGCGCTTGCTGGCCGGTCTGGCGTTCCTGGCGATCGGCCTGAGCTGCTTCATGCGCGCCGGCTTCACCAACGAGGTGGACTTCCAGCACATCGCCCTGGTGCAACTGTTCATGGGCATCGGCGTGGCGCTGTTCTTCATGCCGACCCTGAGCATCCTGATGTCGGACCTGCCGCCGCAGCAGATCGCCGATGGCGCCGGCCTGGCCACTTTCCTGCGAACCCTGGGCGGCAGCTTCGCCGCGTCGTTGACCACCTGGATCTGGATCCGCCGGGCGAACGAGCACCATGCCTACATGAGTGAACACATCAGCAGCTTCGAGCCGGCCACCCGCGATGCCCTGAACTCCTTGGGCGGTGCCAGCAACCAGGCCTACGCGCAGCTGGACCAGGTGCTGACCGGGCAGGCATACATGATGTCCACCGTGGACTACTTCACGCTGCTGGGCTGGAGCTTCATGGCGCTGATCCTGCTGGTGTGGCTGGCCAAGCCACCGTTCACCGCCAAGGCCGGGCCGGCGTCGGCGGGGCATTGAGGGTGCGGTAGGGCAGAGGAATTATCGTGAGCAAGCTCGCTCCTACAGGGGAGGTACCTTTTTGTAGGAGCGAGCTTGCTTGCGATAGAACGCGCAGCGTTCGCCTGGCAGGCTTCGCGAGGCCCTTCGGGCCTTATTGCAGCCTGCGGCGGCGCTACAGGCGGGGCAATGCCTGCTGTGACGGCACGAAGTCGAAAGCCGCCAGCTGGAAGCCCTGTTCATCCACCTGCAAGGCCCAGCCCTGACGGTCCCAGTCCCCCAGCACGATGCGCTTGGCGGCCTGGTCGCCGATCTGCAACTTGTGGATGGCCGGGCGGTGGGTGTGGCCGTGGACCAGGGTCCGCACCTTGAACGCCTGCATGATCCGCGGCACTTCGTCCGGGGTCACGTCGACGATGTCGTTGGCCTTCATGCGGGTTTGCGCGCGGCTTTCATTGCGCAGCTTGCGCGCCAGCTTGTGCCGGGTGCGCAGCGGCAGGTGCCTGAGGATCCACAACGAAACCGGGTTGCGCAGGTAGCGGCGCATGCGCATGTAGGCTTCGTCGCGGGTGCACAGGCTGTCGCCGTGCATCAGCAGCACCGGCTCGCCGTAGAAGTCGACCACGCTCGGGTCCTTGAGCAGGGTCGCGCCCGCGGCCTTGCAGAAGGCCTTGCCGAGCATGAAGTCGCGATTGCCATGCATCAGGAAAACCTGCGTGCCGCTGTCGCTGAGCTCGCGCAGTGCCTGGCAAATGGAAAGCTGGTAGGGGGTCATGGCGTCGTCGCCGATCCAGACCTCGAAGAAATCTCCCAGGATGTACAGCGCTTGCGCCGAGCGGGCACGCCCGCCCAGTAAATCCAGAAACGCCCGGGTAATGTCCGGGCGTTCCTCTTCCAGATGCAAATCTGAAATCAGCAGTATCACTCAACGATCTCGGCTTTCTCGATGATCACGTCTTCTGCCGGTACGTCCTGGTGGCCGGCCTTCATGGTGGTGGCCACGCCTTTGATCTTGTCGACCACTTCGGTGCCGGCGACCACTTTGCCGAATACCGCGTAGCCCCAGCCCTGCACGGTCTTGCCGCTGTGGTTGAGGAAGCTGTTGTCAGCGACGTTGATGAAGAACTGCGCGGAAGCCGAATGCGGCTCCATGGTGCGGGCCATGGCGACGGTGTACTTGTCGTTGGAAAGACCGTTGTCGGCTTCGTTCTGGATGCTTGGACGCTTGTCTTTCTTTTCTTTCATGCCTGGCTCGAAACCGCCGCCCTGGATCATGAAGTTACCGATGACGCGGTGGAATACGGTGTTTTCGTAATGACCGGCTTTAACGTATTCGACGAAGTTGGCCACGGTGACCGGGGCTTTCTCGGCGTTCAGTTCCAGCACGATGTCGCCGTGGTTGGTGGTCAGTTTGACTTGGGTCATGATCGGTACTCTTTATAAGGAGGAGCGTTTTCAAGGAATTCCCGGGTTCCAGGAGGCAGGCCTGGGGCCCGCGGGCCGGAACCGCGCTGGCAAAAATCCGCCAAGGTGCGCAGTTTAGCGTGACGGGCGTGAAATTCGAGGCTGTTTTTTCATTTGCGACGGATTAATCGCGGCAGATTTAAAGCCCGCTCTGTCAGGGGCTTGACCGCATCGGCTATGATATCCGTTTTGATTTATCAGGCCGCACCGGCCGCGCACTTGTACGTTCAAGGATCCTATGAGCAAGCCCACTGTCGACCCTACCTCGAATTCCAAGACCGGACCGGCCGTTCCGGTCAACTTCCTGCGCCCGATCATCCAGGCGGACCTGGACTCGGGTAAGCACACACAGATCGTGACCCGCTTCCCGCCGGAACCCAACGGCTACCTGCACATCGGTCACGCCAAGTCGATCTGCGTGAACTTCGGGCTGGCCCAGGAATTCGGCGGCGTCACCCACCTGCGTTTCGACGACACCAACCCGGCCAAGGAAGACCAGGAATACATCGACGCCATCGAAAGCGACGTCAAGTGGCTGGGCTTCGAGTGGTCCGGTGAAGTGCGCTACGCCTCGCAATACTTCGACCAGCTGCACGACTGGGCGGTGGAGCTGATCAAGGCGGGCAAGGCCTATGTCGACGACCTGACCCCCGAGCAGGCCAAGGAATACCGTGGCAGCCTGACCGAGCCGGGCAAGAACAGCCCGTTCCGCGATCGCAGCGTCGAAGAGAACTTGGACCTGTTTGCCCGCATGCGCGCTGGCGAATTCCCGGACGGTGCACGTGTGCTGCGGGCCAAGATCGACATGGCCTCGCCGAACATGAACCTGCGCGACCCGATCATGTATCGCATCCGCCATGCGCATCACCACCAGACCGGCGACAAGTGGTGCATCTACCCGAACTACGACTTCACCCACGGTCAGTCGGACGCCATCGAAGGCATCACCCACTCGATCTGCACCCTGGAGTTCGAAAGCCACCGTCCGCTGTACGAGTGGTTCCTGGAAAACCTGCCGGTGCCGGCACAACCGCGCCAGTACGAGTTCAGCCGCCTGAACCTGAACTACACCATCACCAGCAAGCGCAAGCTCAAGCAACTGGTGGACGAGAAGCACGTCAATGGTTGGGACGACCCGCGCATGTCGACCCTGTCGGGCTTCCGCCGTCGTGGCTACACGCCGAAATCCATCCGCAACTTCTGCGAGATGGTCGGCACCAACCGTTCCGACGGCGTGGTGGACTTCGGCATGCTGGAATTCAGCATCCGTGACGACCTCGACCACAGCGCCCCGCGCGCCATGTGCGTGCTGCGTCCGCTGAAGGTGGTGATCACCAACTACCCGCAAGGCCAGGTCGAGAACCTCGAACTGCCGCGCCACCCGAAAGAAGACATGGGTGTGCGGGTGCTGCCGTTCGCCCGTGAAATCTACATCGATCGCGACGACTTCATGGAAGAGCCGCCAAAGGGCTACAAGCGCCTGGAACCGGCCGGCGAAGTGCGCCTGCGCGGCAGCTACGTGATCCGCGCCGACGAGGCGATCAAGGATGCCGACGGCAACATCGTCGAGCTGCGTTGCTCGTACGACCCGGACACCCTGGGCAAGAACCCGGAAGGGCGCAAGGTCAAGGGCGTGATCCACTGGGTGCCGGCCGCCGCCAGCGTCGAGTGCGAAGTGCGCCTGTACGATCGCCTGTTCCGTTCGCCGAACCCGGAGAAGGCCGAAGACAGCGCAAGTTTCCTGGACAACATCAACCCTGACTCCCTGCAGGTCCTCACTGGTTGTCGTGCCGAACCCTCGCTGGGCAACGCACAGCCGGAAGACCGTTTCCAGTTCGAGCGCGAAGGTTACTTCTGCGCGGATATCAAGGACTCGAAACCGGGCGCACCGGTATTCAACCGTACCGTGACCCTGCGCGACTCCTGGGGTCAGTGATCAGTTAAGGAACTCCTTGTGCTAACGATCTACAACACGCTCACCAAGAGCAAAGAAGTCTTCAAGCCGCTCGATGGCAACAAGGTGCGCATGTACGTGTGCGGCATGACCGTGTACGACTACTGCCACCTGGGCCACGGCCGCAGCATGGTCGCCTTCGACCTGGTGACCCGCTGGCTGCGCTTCAGCGGCTACGACCTGACCTATGTGCGCAACATCACCGACATCGACGACAAGATCATCAATCGGGCCAATGAGAACGGCGAATCGTTCGAGGCGTTGACCGAGCGCATGATCGCGGCGATGCACGAAGACGAAGCGCGCCTGAACATCAAGAAGCCGGACATGGAGCCGCGTGCCACCGACCATATCGCCGGCATGCACGCGATGATCCAGACCCTGATCGACAAGGGCTACGCCTACGCGCCGGGCAACGGCGACGTGTACTACCGGGTCGGCAAGTTCCTCGGTTACGGCAAGCTGTCGCGCAAGAAGATCGAAGACCTGCGCATCGGCGCGCGGATCGAAGTCGACGAGTCGAAACAGGACCCGCTGGACTTCGTGCTGTGGAAAGCCGCCAAACCGGGCGAGCCGAGCTGGGAATCACCATGGGGCGCCGGGCGTCCGGGCTGGCACATCGAATGCTCGGTGATGTCGACCTGCTGCCTGGGCGAAACCTTCGACATTCATGGCGGCGGCAGCGACCTCGAGTTCCCGCACCATGAAAACGAGATCGCCCAGAGCGAGGCGGCCACCGGCAAGACCTACGCCAATGCCTGGATGCATTGCGGCATGATCCGCATCAATGGCGAGAAGATGTCCAAGTCCTTGAACAACTTCTTCACCATCCGCGACGTGCTCGACAAATATCATCCGGAAGTGGTGCGTTACCTGCTGGTGTCGAGCCACTACCGCAGCGCGATCAACTACTCGGAAGACAACCTCAAGGACGCCAAGGGCGCCCTGGAGCGTTTCTACCACGCCCTCAAAGGCCTGCCGACTGTACCGGCCGCCGGTGGCGAAGCCTTCGTCGAGCGTTTCACCGAGGTGATGAACGACGACTTCGGCACGCCGGAAGCCTGTGCGGTGCTGTTCGAGATGGTGCGCGAGATCAACCGTCTGCGCGAGAGCGATCTCAATGCGGCGGCCGGTCTGGCGGCGCGCCTGCGGGAACTGGCGGATGTGCTGGGTGTGCTGCAGCTGGAAGCCGACGACTTCCTGCAGGCCGGTGCCGAAGGCCGGGTCGACGCAGCGCAGGTCGAAGCGTTGATCCAGGCGCGCCTGGCGGCCCGGGCCAACAAGGACTGGGCCGAGTCCGACCGCATCCGCGACCAGATCACCGCCATGGGCGTGGTGCTGGAAGACGGCAAGGGCGGGACTACCTGGCGCTTGGCTGACTGATCGTTGTACTGGCGACAAACAGAAACCCGCCTTGTGCGGGTTTTTGTTTGCCTGCGATTTATCTGTGCGGGATCAAACCAGAATGGCCAGGGAGCTGTACTTGGCGACTAGCGGGTCGGCGGTCAGCAGTTTCATCGGTTCGCTGATCGCGGTGGCCACAATCAGCCGGTCAAAGGGATCGCGGTGGTGATGTTCAAGGTCTTTGACCGCAATGGCGTGTTCCGAGGTGATGGCCAGTTCGATGAAACCACTCGCCAGGCAATATTCGCGAATCTCTTCCAGGTCCACATCAAGCTTGCCCAGGCCAACCTTGATGGCCATCTCCCAGAAAGACGCGGCGCTGATATAGATTTCGGCAGCGCTTTCAATCAGCTTTCGGGCCTTGGCCGACAACTTCGGATCGTCGCTGAGGGTCCAGAGCAGAATATGCGTGTCGAGCAGGACTCTCACTCCCGGGTACCTTCGAAGGCGTCGAGCATGTCGTCCGGCAGCGGGGCGTCAAAGTCGTCGGGAAGCACCAGTTTGCCTTTCATTGCACCAATGCGCTGCCCCGACGGTTTGCCGACGGGAACCAGGCGGGCGAGGGCACGACCGTGTTTGGCGATGGTAATGACCTGTCCTGCCGCGGCATCGTCGACCAGTTTGGACAGGTTGTTTTTAGCTTCTGCCAGCGGGACAGTGATCATGAGGTTTCTCCAATATTCTGGACAAATATAGCCAGAATATTCGATCCCGGCCAAGCCGAGGCAGACGGCAGGTCAGGTTTTATGTATCCAGCTGTCGCAAGCGCTTGTACAGGGTATTGCGACTCACCCCCAGGCGCCGGGCCAATAGGGATATGTTGCCGCCCACGGCCTTGAGCTGGCGGTGCAGGTCGGGGGTGTCTTGCAGGTCGATGTCGCCGGGCGGTTCGTGGCTGGTGGCTGGCTCCATGTCCAGGTCGACAAAAAAATCGTCGGGCAGGTGCTCGGCGCGGATCGGTTGTTCTTCGGCCATGGCCAGCGCCACCTGCATCACACTGCTGACCTGACGCAGGTTGCCCGGCCAGGGATGGCGCTCGAACAGTTCCTGGACGTCGCGGCTGAGCCCGGCCCATTGGCCGGGCTCGCGATGCTGTTCCCAGATGCGCTTGAACAGCGCCTGTTTGTCGCTGCGTTCGCGCAGGGGCGGCAACTCCAGGGTCAGGCCGCCGATGCGGTAATACAGGTCCTCGCGGAAACGCCCGAGTTGTACCTGTTCGCGCAGGGAGCGGTTGGTCGCCGAGATGATGCGGATGTCCACCGGGAACAGTTCGCTGCTGCCCACCGGTTGTACGCAACGCTCTTGCAGCACACGCAACAGGCGGGCCTGGGTCGGCAAGGGCATGTCGCCGATTTCGTCGAGGAACAGCGTGCCTTTGTCGGCCTTGCGGATCAGGCCGATGCTGCCTTTCTGGCTGGCGCCGGTGAAGGCGCCTTTCTCGTAGCCGAACAACTCGGACTCCACCAGTTCGGCGGGGATCGCCGCGCAGTTCACGGCAATGAACGCCTGTTTGCTCCGCGAACTGGCCTGGTGCAGGGCCTTGACGAAAACTTCCTTGCCGACGCCGGTTTCGCCGTGGATCAACAGCGGAATGTCCTTTTCCAGCAGGCGTTCGGCCTGGCGCACGGCTTTCTCCACCCGGCTGTCGCCGAAGTGCAGGGTGTTCAGGCTGACAGCATCGGCACTGGCGGGGGCTGGGCGGGCAGGCGCCTCAGCAAAGATCCGGGCCTGGATTGGCACCTGCCTTGGACGCTTGAGCAGGCAATGGAAGCGGTTGCGACCGGCGGCCTGCAGGGCGAAGGGCAGGCCTTCGGGCTGGTTGAGCAATTCCAGCAGGGACACCTTGAACAGGCTTTCGATGCCGACCCGCGACAGGCTGATGCCCAGCAGGTTGTCGGCGCGGCGGTTGGCCGAAAGCACCTGGCCGCTGTCATCGAAGATCAGCAAACCGGCCCACTGGCTGTCGAGGTTGTTCAGGCCGGTGTTGAAGGTCAGCTGGAAATGCCGGCCTTCAAACAGGTTGAGGATCAGCCGGTTCTCCACGGTCTGGCTCATCATCTTGACCATGCCCAGGGTGTGGGAGGGCGGCAGGTAGCTGTCGCTGGAGACGTCCAGCACCGCGATCACCCGGCGCTCGGCATCGAAGATCGGCGCGGCCGAGCCGGTCATGAAGCGGTTGGCCTTGAGAAAGTGTTCATCGTGCTCGATATGCACCGCTTGTTCGCAAGCCAGGGCGGTGCCGATGGCGTTGGTCCCGCTGCAGTGTTCCAGCCAGCTGGCGCCGGCGCTGAAACCACGGGCCAGGCTCGGCTGGATAAAACGCTGGGTGCCCCAGGACGTCAGCACCTGGCCCTGGTTGTCGGCGAGCATGATCAGGCAATTGGAGTTGCTGAGGATGTTCTCGTAGTAGGGCAGGACTTCCTGGTGGGTGGTCTGCACCAGGGCATGCTGGCTCTCCAGCAACTGGGCGATGCGCTCGGCGGGCAGTTGATCGAAGGCGGGCGTGCTCTGGTGGCTGAGGCCAAAGGCCCGGCAGCGACTCCAGGAGTCCTTGATGATGGTCTCGTGAGACAGCGGTGAGGCAGGTGCGCTCATGGCGGTAGGTCTCTGAAAACGCTTTTATTGTTGTTATTGGCCTAGGCCCGGGACTGTGGCGTTTACGGGCAAAAGCGTCCATCCAGTGTTGTTCACTCTTGTTCATTGTCAACCGCCGGACTGTTCAGTTGTTCAGTGCGGGTTGTTCATTTCTGTTCAGCTGTGAACCTTCCAATAGCCTGTCTTTTAATAAATATCAGGCTTATCAGTGGCTTGGTTCGGTGCCACGGTTCTGGCACGAAAGTCGCTCTGCTGCTCCGGTCGCTTGACTCCAATAATAAAAAAGGCCGAGCCATGTCATTAACGCTGGAGCACGTCAGCCGTGTCGTCGAGGGCCAGACCTGGATCGATGACATCTCGCTGCGCTTTGAACCCGGTTCCTTCAATGTCCTGCTGGGGCGCACGCTGTCCGGCAAGACCAGCCTGATGCGCCTGATCGCCGGGCTCGACAAGCCCGCCAGTGGGCGCATCCTGATGAACGGCGTGGACGTCACCGGGCGCCCGGTGCGGCTGCGCAACGTGTCGATGGTCTATCAGCAGTTCATCAACTACCCGACCATGACCGTGTTCGAGAATATCGCCTCGCCGCTGCGCCAGGCCGGCGTTTCGGCGCAACTGATCGAGAGCAAGGTGCTGGAGACGGCGAAGATGCTGCGGATCGAGAAGTTCCTGCAGCGCCATCCGCTGGAGCTGTCCGGCGGTCAGCAGCAGCGCACGGCGATGGCCCGGGCGCTGGTCAAGGATGCCGAGCTGATCCTGTTCGACGAGCCGCTGGTCAACCTCGACTACAAGCTGCGCGAAGAGCTGCGCCAGGAGATGCGCGAGCTGTTCCAGGCCCGCCACACCATCGCCATCTATGCCACCACCGAGCCCAACGAGGCGCTGGCCCTGGGCGGCACCACCACCATCCTCCACGAGGGGCGCCTGGTGCAGAGCGGCAAGACCGCCGAGGTCTATCACCAGCCCCAGACGGTGCTGGCCGCCGAGCTGTTCTCCGAACCGCCGATCAACCTGATGCCGGGGCGCATCGCCGGCAACGAAGTGAGCTTCGCCAATTTCGTGCACTTTCCGCTGAACGTCGATCTGCGCCCGGTCGGCGAGGGCGAGTTCCGCTTTGGCGTGCGGCCCAGCCATATCTCCCTGGTGCCGAGCAACGACGACGACCTGGAGCTGGCGGTGACCGTCGAGGTGGCGGAAATCAGCGGCTCGGAAACCTTCCTGCATGTGCGCAACGAACAATTCCTGTTGGTGCTGCACCTGCCCGGCGTGCACGAATACGACGTCGACGCGCCGATCCGTATCTATATCCCCACCCACAAACTGTTCGTCTTCGATGCCCAGGGCCGTCTGGTCCAGGCGCCGGGGCGGCGCGTC
Source organism: Pseudomonas sp. GW821-FHT02B10 (assembly GCF_059421865.1). Taxonomy (NCBI): domain Bacteria; kingdom Pseudomonadati; phylum Pseudomonadota; class Gammaproteobacteria; order Pseudomonadales; family Pseudomonadaceae; genus Pseudomonas; species Pseudomonas sp. GW821-FHT02B10. The sequence continues at coordinate 118,311 of NZ_JBWKVU010000004.1, forward strand.
GCGAGGGTTGCCTGATGGCCGAGATCCGTTTGCACAACCTCGCCCACAGTTACACCAGTACCCCGGCCGGTCCCGAGGACTATGCGATCCGCGAGATGAACCACGTCTGGGAGCAGGGCGGCGCCTATGCCTTGCTCGGGCCGTCCGGCTGCGGCAAGTCGACCTTGCTCAACATCATTTCCGGGCTGCTCAGCCCTTCCCAGGGGCAGGTGCTGTTCGATACCCGGGTGGTCAACGAGCTGACTCCCGAGAAGCGCAACATCGCCCAGGTTTTCCAGTTCCCGGTGGTCTACGACACCATGACGGTGTTCGACAACCTGGCCTTCCCGCTGCGCAACCAGGGCCTGGCCGAGGCCAGGGTGCGCAGCAAGGTGCAGGAGATCGCCGAGGTCCTCGACCTGCAGGCGCTGCTGAACAAGAAGGCGCGCAACCTCAGCGCCGACGAAAAGCAGAAGGTTTCCATGGGCCGCGGCCTGGTGCGCGATGACGTATCGGCGATCCTGTTCGACGAGCCGCTGACGGTGATCGACCCGCACCTGAAGTGGAAGCTGCGGCGCAAGCTCAAGCAGATCCACGAGCAGTTCAACATCACCATGGTCTACGTCACCCACGACCAGCTCGAAGCCTCGACCTTCGCCGACAAGATCGCGGTGATGTACGGCGGGCAGATCGTCCAGTTCGGTACCCCGCGGGAGCTGTTCGAGCGGCCGAGCCACACCTTTGTCGGCTACTTCATCGGCAGCCCGGGGATGAACCTGATCGAGGTCCGGGCAGAGGCCGGCGGTGTCAGGTTCGCCGGCACCCATCTGGCCTTGCCCGAGGCCTTGCAGCAGCGGATCGCCGAGACCGATTACCAGAGCCTGAAAGTCGGCATCCGCCCGGAGTTCATCCATGTCTGGGACGAGCCTTACGAGGAGGCGCTGCAGGCCGACGTGGTCCACATCGAGGACCTGGGTACCTACAAGATCATGACCCTGAACCTCGACGGCGCGGTCTTGAAAGTGCGGCTGGCCGAAGACAAACCGGTGCCGCAGGGCAGGGCCTGCATCAGCTTCCCCGCGCAGTGGCTGATGGTCTACGCCGACGAATACCTGCTGGAGGCCCACGTCACGAACGAGGTTCAGCCATGAACAAAGTGCAGAACAACAAAGCCTGGTGGCTGGTATTGCCGGTGTTCCTGCTGGTGGCCTTCAGTGCGGTGATCCCGATGATGACCGTGGTCAACTACTCGGTGCAGGACATTTTCGACCAGTCCAGCCGCTATTTCGTCGGCGCCGACTGGTACCGCCAGGTGCTGCTCGACCCGCGCCTGCACGACTCGCTGCTGCGCCAGTTCATCTATTCGGCCTGTGTGCTGCTGATCGAAATTCCCTTGGGCATCGCCATCGCCCTGACCATGCCGAGCAAGGGGCGCTGGTCGTCGGTGGTGCTGATCATCCTCGCCATTCCGCTGCTGATCCCGTGGAACGTGGTGGGCACCATCTGGCAGATCTTCGGCCGCGCCGACATCGGCCTGATGGGCTCGGCGCTGAATGCCCTGGGCATCGATTACAACTACGCGGCCAACACCATGGATGCCTGGGTCACGGTGCTGGTGATGGACGTGTGGCACTGGACCTCGCTGGTGGCGCTGCTCTGCTTTTCGGGGCTGCGGGCGATCCCGGACGTGTATTACCAGGCGGCGCGCATCGACCGGGCGTCGAACTGGGCGGTGTTCCGCCATATCCAGTTGCCGAAGATGAAAAGCGTGCTGCTGATCGCGGTGATGCTGCGCTTCATGGACAGCTTCATGATCTACACCGAGCCGTTCGTGCTCACCGGCGGCGGGCCGGGCAACGCCACGACCTTCCTCAGCCAGACCCTGACCCAGATGGCGATCGGTCAGTTCGACCTGGGCCCGGCTGCGGCGTTCTCCCTGGTGTACTTCCTGATCATCCTGCTGGTGTCCTGGCTGTTCTACACCGCCATGACCCACTCCGACGCCAATCGCTGAGGACGGCCGCCATGACCAAGCGCAAGCTGATACCGCTGCTGATCTACATCCTGTTCCTGCTGGTGCCGATCTACTGGTTGCTGAACATGTCGTTCAAGAGCAACAACGAGATCCTCGGCAGCCTGACCCTGTGGCCCCAGGACTTCACCTGGCACAACTACAAGGTGATCTTCACCGACCCCAGCTGGTACACCGGCTACCTCAACTCGCTGTATTACGTCAGCCTGAACACGGTGATTTCCCTGAGCGTGGCGCTGCCGGCGGCCTACGCCTTTTCGCGCTACCGCTTCCTCGGCGACAAGCACCTGTTCTTCTGGCTGCTGACCAACCGCATGGCGCCGCCGGCGGTATTCCTGCTGCCGTTCTTCCAGCTGTATTCGTCCATCGGCCTGTTCGATACGCACATTGCCGTGGCCCTGGCCCACTGCCTGTTCAACGTGCCGCTGGCGGTGTGGATTCTCGAAGGCTTCATGTCCGGGGTGCCGAAGGAAATCGACGAGACCGCCTACATCGATGGCTACAGCTTTCCCAAGTTCTTCGTGAAGATCTTCGTCCCGCTGATCGGTTCGGGGATCGGCGTGACGGCGTTCTTCTGCTTCATGTTTTCCTGGGTCGAGCTGTTGCTGGCGCGGACTTTGACCTCGGTGAACGCCAAGCCGATCGCCGCGGTGATGACCCGCACCGTGTCCGCCTCCGGTATCGACTGGGGCGTGCTGGCGGCCGCCGGGGTGCTGACCATTCTGCCGGGCATGCTGGTGATCTGGTTTGTTCGCAACCATGTGGCCAAGGGCTTTGCCCTGGGCCGGGTATGAGGAACCGTTGATGGAATGGATGAACTGGACCGCCCCGACGGCGGCATTCTTCGGTGTCATTGCCTTGATCCTGCTGGGCATGACCACTTGGGAGCTGCGTTCGCCGAGCATCCCTCGGCGCGGCTTCCTGCCGATTGCCACCACCCGTGGCGATCGTCTGTTTATCGGTCTTCTCGGCAGCGCCTACCTGCATCTGCTGGTAATCGGCGCCACCGACTGGAGCATCTGGGTGGCGTTCGTGCTGTCCCTGGTGTGGCTGTTGGCTGTGATGCGTTGGGGCTAGCCGGGCGCGTGCGCGGTGGTCCTGCTTCGAAATTCAACCGGGAGGTCTCTATGTTCGACAAAAACAATAAGCTGCGACATAGCGTTTCATTGGCGGCCATGCTGGCATTGAGCGGCTTGAGCGCGACGGCCTGGGCCGACGCCTATGAGGACGCCGCGAAAAAATGGATCGGCAGCGAGTTCAAGCCATCCACCCTGACCGCGGAACAACAGCTGGAAGAGCTGAAGTGGTTCATCAAGGCGTCCGAGCCGTTTCGCGGGATGAAGATCAACGTGGTCTCGGAAACCATCGCCACCCATGAATACGAGTCCAAGGTGCTGGCCAAGGCTTTCAGTGAAATCACCGGGATCAAGCTAACCCACGACCTGCTGCAGGAAGGCGACGTGGTGGAGAAGCTGCAGACCCAGATGCAGTCGGACAAGAATATCTATGACGGCTGGGTCAACGACTCCGACCTGATCGGCACGCACTTTCGTTATGGCAAGACCGAATCCATCACCGACCTGATGGCCAACGAGGGCAAGGACTACACCTCGCCGACCCTGGACATCAAGGACTTCATCGGCATCTCCTTCACCACCGCGCCGGACGGCAAGATCTATCAGTTGCCCGACCAGCAGTTCGCCAACCTGTACTGGTTCCGCGCCGACTGGTTCGAGCGGGCCGACCTGAAAGCCAAGTTCAAGGAGAAGTACGGCTACGAGCTGGGTGTGCCGGTGAACTGGTCGGCCTATGAGGACATCGCCAAGTTCTTCAGCGAGGACGTCAAGGAGATCGACGGCAAGCGGGTCTATGGGCATATGGACTACGGCAAGAAGGACCCGTCCCTGGGCTGGCGCTTCACCGATGCCTGGTTCTCCATGGCCGGCGGTGGCGACAAGGGCTTGCCCAACGGTTTGCCGGTGGACGAGTGGGGGATCCGCGTCGAGGATTGCCATCCGGTGGGCTCCAGCGTGACCCGCGGCGGCGACACCAACGGCCCGGCGGCGGTGTTCGCCACCACCAAATACGTCGACTGGATGAAAAAGTACGCGCCACCGGAAGCGGCGGGCATGACCTTCTCCGAGTCCGGGCCGGTGCCGTCCCAGGGCAATATCGCCCAGCAGATCTTCTGGTACACCGCCTTCACCGCCGACATGACCAAGCCGGGCCTGGCGGTGATGAACGCCGACGGCACGCCGAAATGGCGCATGGCGCCGTCGCCGCGTGGACCGTACTGGGAGGAGGGCATGAAGCTGGGCTATCAGGACGTGGGGTCCTGGACCTTCATGAAGTCCACCCCGGAGAAGCAGAAACTCGCGGCCTGGCTCTATGCCCAGTTCGTGACCTCGAAAACCGTGTCGCTGAAGAAAACCATCGTCGGCCTGACACCGATCCGTGAGTCGGACATCAACTCCCAGGCGATGACTGACCTGGCGCCGAAGCTCGGCGGCCTGGTGGAGTTCTATCGCAGCCCAGCCCGAGTGCAGTGGACGCCGACCGGCACCAACGTGCCGGACTATCCACGCCTGGCGCAGTTGTGGTGGAGCCATATCGCCGAAGCCGCCAGCGGCGAGAAAACCCCGCAACAGGCGCTCGATGGCCTGGCCAAGGACCAGGACGCGATCATGACCCGGCTCGAGCGCTCGAAAGCCCAGGCCACCTGCGCGCCGAAAATGAACCCCGAGCGCGACGCGCAATACTGGTTCGACCAGCCGGGCGCACCGAAACCGAAACTGGCCAACGAGAAACCCAAGGGGGAAACCGTGAGCTACAGCGAACTGCTCAAGTCGTGGGAGGCAGCGCGCAAATAAGGTTATGGATCGGTAATACGCAACGGCACCTTCGGGTGCCGTTTTTTCGAGGCGCGCGATGATTGCGTTGTCGCTTTCGCGAGCAAGCCTACCCTGGCTGCTTCGCGACGCAGGTGCCGACGGTCTTCAGTTCTGTAGGTGTAGAGGGTTGTCGCTCGATTGCTCGCGACAGCGTCCTGGTGGGTAATGTGATCCTGCCGTGACGTTCATCTGCCAGCGCTTCAAGGCCTTCGGCCAACTCGGAAAAGATGTCTCGTCTCATCGTCTTTCCTTGCCTCTATTTGAGTGTGACGTGTGGAGTTCACTTTAAAGCCAGGCACAGTTCGGGTATGTCAGGCATCACGGATTTGCTTGAAGGGTAATTCGCAGGGCAGGGGAGGGCCGTGCCCATAAATGCAAAACGGCGCCCGAAGGCGCCGTCTTGTTTTACCGCGGATCGTGCTTGAGCGATCAGCCCGCCAGACCGGATTGCTGGACCAGGATCAGCAGCGGTTGTGGGTAGACGCCGAGGAAGAACGCCAGGACCGCGATGGCCAGCAGCATTACGCCGCCGGCTTTCTGTTCCCAGTGCAGTTGGGCGTCGACGCGGCGCAGGTTCGGCTCGATCAGGTACAGGGTGACCATGACGCGCAGGTAGTAGAACACGCCGATGGCGCTGCCCAGAACCAGGGAGCCGACCAGCCACCATTGGTGCGCTTCGACACCGGTGGCGATGATGTAGAACTTGCCGATGAAGCCCGCGGTCAGCGGGATGCCGGCCAGGGACAGCATCATCACGGTCAGTACGGCGGTCAGGTACGGACGGCGCCAGAACAGGCCGCGGTACTCGTACAGGGCATCCGCGTCGCGACCCTTGTAAGGCGAGGACATCAGGGTGATCACGCCGAAGGCGCCGAGGCTGGTGATCACGTAGGTGACCAGGTAGACGCCGATGGCTTCCATCGCCAGGCCCTTGCTCGCCACCAGGGCGATCAGCAGGTAACCGAAGTGGGCGATGGACGAGTAACCCAGCAGACGCTTGAGGTTGCTCTGGGTCAGCGCCAGCAGGTTACCGAACAGGATCGAGGCAATCGCGATCAGGGTCAGCACGGTGTTCAGGACACCGCTGCTGGCCACCGGCGAGATCTGGAACAGACGCACCATCACCGCGAATACCGCCACCTTGCTCGCGGTGGCCAGGAAGGCCGCCACAGGCGCCGGGGCCCCTTCGTAGACGTCCGGGGTCCACAGGTGGAAGGGTACCAGCGACAGCTTGAACGCCAGGCCGATCAGCATCATGCCCAGGCCCAGTTGGGCCAACGGGCTAGGCAGGCCGGTCGCGGCCAGGGCCTGACCGATGCCGTTGAAGCTCAGGCTGCCGGCTTCGGCGTAGAGCAGGGCCATGCCGAACAGCAGGAACGCGGAACCGGCGGCCGACAGCACCATGTACTTGATGCCGGCTTCCAGCGAGCGCTTGTTGAAGAAGGCATAAGCCACCAGGCCGTAGACCGGTACCGAGAGCAGCTCCAGGCCGATGAACAAGCCGGCCAGGTGCTGCGCGCTGACCAGAACCAGGCCACCGGCGGCGGCCATCAGGATCAGCAGGTACAGTTCTTCGCGGTTGCCCGGGTAACCGGTGCCGCCGTCGCCCAGGTAGGCATGGGCGAGGGTGACGCAGGCCAGGGTGGCCACCAGGATCAGCGCCATGTACAGGCAGGCGAACTGGTCGATCTGCAGCAATGGAGTCACCGCCAGAGGGGTGACTTTCAGGGCCGGGAGGATCGACAGCAACGCCAGGTTCAGACCGGCGACCGACAGCAGGAAGGTTTGCGAATGGTTGCGACGCCAGGCGATAGCCAGCATCACCACAATGATGGTGAGGCTGGTGATCAACAGCGGCGCAAGCGCGATAAAGTGTTGAATCGTAAAGTCCATAGCGCTCTTACCGGGCCGAAGCGAGTTGAGTGAAGGCGGTGCCGAGCCATTGCTGCACGCCACTCATGGTGGCGGCAGAGGTATCGAGGAACGGTTGCGGGTAGATGCCGATGTAAATCAGCAGCGCCGCCAGTCCGACCACCATGATCAGTTCGCGAGCGTCCATGCCGTGCAGGACCGCGTCCGACTTGGCGGGGCCGAAGTAGGCGCGGTGAATCATGATCAGCGAATAGACCGAACCGAACACCAGGCCGGACGTCGCGAGCACGGTGACCCATGGGGCACGGGCGAAGGTGCCGATCAGGATCAGGAATTCGCCGACGAAGTTACCGGTTGCCGGCAAGCCCAGCGAGGCCGCGGCGAAGAACAGGCTGATGGCTGGCAGGTAGGCGATCTTCGACCACAGGCCGCCCATTTCACGCATGTCGCGGGTGTGGGTGCGTTCGTACAACTGGCCGCACAGGATAAAGAGTGCCGCCGCCGACAGGCCGTGAGCCAGCATCTGGATCACCGCGCCCTGCAGGGCCAGCTGGCTGCCGGAGTAGATGCCGATCAGCACGAAGCCCATGTGCGAAACGCTGGAGAATGCCACCAGGCGCTTGATGTCGGTCTGGGCGAAGGCCAGGAAGGCACCGTAGAAGATCCCGATCAGACCCAGGGTCATGGCGATCGGCGCGAACTCGGCCGAGGCATTCGGGAACAGCGGCAGGGCAAAACGCAGCAGGCCGTAGGCCGCGGTCTTCAGCAAGATACCGGCGAGGTCCACGGAGCCCGCGGTCGGTGCCTGGGCGTGGGCATCGGGCAGCCAGGAGTGGAACGGCACCACCGGCAGCTTCACCGCGAAGGCGATAAAGAAGCCGAGCATCAGCACGTACTCGGTGGTGGTCGACATCTTGGTCTTCAACAGGTCGGCGTAGTTGAAGGTAATCACGCCGGTGTCGTTGAAGTTGACCAGCACCAGACCGAGGATCGCCACCAGCATGATCAGGCCGGAAGCCTGAGTGAAGATGAAGAACTTGGTCGCGGCGTAGATCCGGGTTTTCTTGCCGTCCGAAGAACTGTGACCCCAGAGCGCGATGAGGAAGTACATCGGCACCAGCATCATTTCCCAGAAGAAGAAGAACATGAACAGGTCGAGGGCGAGGAACACGCCGACGACACCGCCCAGGATCCACATCAGGTTCAGGTGGAAGAAGCCCACGTGACGCTGGATCTCTTTCCAGGAGCAGAGGACGGACAGCACGCCCAGGAGGCCGGTCAGCAGGATCATCAACAGCGACAGGCCATCGAGGGCCAGGTGCACGTTGATGCCGAAGCGCTCGATCCAGACGTGCTTGAACTCCAGGGTCCAGGTCGGATCGGCGCCAGGTGCCGGAGCGAATGAATAGTCGCCATGGGCCCACAGCCAGAGGCCGAGAGCGAGTTCCAGGGACATGGTCAGCAGCGCAATCCAGCGGGGGAGGGTGGCGCCGAAGCGCTCACCCATCCAGCACAGCAGGCCGCCGATGAAGGGGATCAGGATTAGCCAAGGCAGAATCATGACGGGCTCAATTCCTTTCGCAAGTTCGCAAGGTTCATATCAGACCGCTACCAGCACGACGGCGCCGATAACCAGCACGGCACCAGCAGCCATCGAGGCGGCGTACCAACGCAGTTGACCGGTTTCCGTACGGCTCAGGGAGTTGTGGCCCCCTTTGGCCAGGCGCGGGATCAGACCGATGGTCTGGTCGAGCGGGTCTTTGCGCAGTACATGGCTGATCGCCAGATATGGCTTGACGAACAGTTTGTCGTAGATCCAGTCGAAGCCCCAGGCAGCGAACCACCAGGCCGAGAGGATGCGGCCGATGCCGCTGTTGGCGACGGCGGTAACGAAACGACGCTTGCCGAGGAACAGCAGCGCGGCCAGCAGGATACCGGCGATGGCGATGGCGCCCGACGCCAGTTCCAGGCTGTGCTTGGCTTCGCCACCGGCATGGCCGACGCTTTGCGGCAGTACGCCGTGCAGCGGTGGAGTGATCATGGCGCCGACGGCGGTCGACAGAATGATCAGCACCGACAGCGGCAGCCAGTGGCTGATGCCGTGGCCGGCGTGGGCTTCGGTCTTGGCTTCACCGTGGAAGGTGATGAAGATCAGGCGGAAGGTGTACAGCGAGGTCATGAAGGCCCCCACCAGACCGGCATACAGCAGGCCGTGGTTACCGCTGGCAAAGGCTTCCCAGAGGATCTCGTCCTTGGAGTAGAAACCGGCGGTGACCAGTGGCAGGGCCGCCAGGGCCGCGCCGCCGACGATGAAGCTGGCGTAGGCCAGTGGCAGTTTCTTCCACAGGCCGCCCATCTTGAAGATGTTCTGCTCGTGGTGGCAGGCAACGATCACCGCACCGGAGGCAAGGAACAGCAGGGCCTTGAAGAAGGCGTGGGTCATCAGGTGGAAGATCGCGCCATCCCAGGCGCCAACGCCCAGGGCCAGGAACATGTAGCCGATCTGGCTCATGGTCGAGTAGGCGAGAATCCGCTTGATGTCGGTCTGGACCAGCGCGGCGAAGCCGGCCAGGACCAGGGTCACGCCACCGACGACGCCCACCAGGTGCAGGATATCCGGCGCCAGGGCGAACAGACCGTGGGTACGGGCGATCAGGTAGACACCGGCGGTCACCATGGTTGCGGCGTGGATCAGTGCCGAAACCGGAGTAGGACCGGCCATCGCGTCCGCCAGCCAGGTCTGCAGCGGCAGCTGGGCGGATTTACCGACCGCGCCACCCAGCAGCATCAGGGTCGCCAGGACGATCCAGAAGTCGCCGGCCTGGAACTTCGCAGGCGCCGCGACCAGCAGTTGCTGGATATTCAGGGTGCCCAGCTGCTGGAACAGGATGAACAGGCCGATGGCCATGAACACGTCGCCGATGCGGGTGACGATAAAGGCCTTGAGTGCCGCGTTACCGTTGTTGCGGTTGCTGTAGTAGAAACCGATCAGCAGGTACGAACACAGGCCCACGCCTTCCCAGCCGAAGTACAGGAACAACAGGTCATCGCCGAGCACCAGGAACAGCATGCTGGCGATGAACAGGTTGGTGTAGGCGAAGAAGCGCGAGTAACCGTCTTCACCGCGCATGTACCAGGACGCGAACAGGTGGATCAGGAAGCCCACGCCCACCACCACGCCGAGCATGGTCACGGACAGGCCATCCAGATACAGGGCGAAGGTCGGCTTGAAGTCGCCTACGGTCATCCACTGCCACAGCACCTGGGTGTAGTGGCCACCTTCCGGCGGGGCGACGTTGAATTGCCAGATCACATAAGCCGCGACAATCGCCGACAGGCCAACGGAGCCGACACCGATCAGGGCGGCGAGGTTTTCCGAGAGGCGTCCACGGGAGAACGACAGCAGCAGGAAACCGATCAGGGGGAACAGGAAAGTCAGATAGAGAAGGTTCATCCGCGCATCTCGCTGGCAGCGTCGATATCGAGAGTGTGGAAGCGGCGATACAGCTGCAACAGGATCGCCAGGCCGATACTGGCCTCGGCGGCTGCCAGGCTGATCACCAGGATGAACATGATCTGTCCATCCGGCTGCGCCCATCTGGCACCTGCGACGATGAAGGCCAGGGCGGAGGCGTTCATCATCACTTCCAGGCTCATCAGCACGAAGAGAATGTTGCGGCGCACCATCAGGCCGACCAGGCCAAGGCAGAACAGGATGCCGGCAACGGCCAGGCCATGCTCCAGAGGGATAGTTCCGATCGTAGGCATGGTCTTACTCCTTCGCCTCGTTGCGGCCCAGGTGGAACGCCGTGACGGCTGCGGCGAGCAGCAGCATCGAGGCGAGTTCGACCACCAGCAGATAAGGACCGAACAGGCTGATGCCCACGGCCTTGGCGTCCACGGTGGTGTGGCCGACACCGGTACCGCTCTGGTGGCTGAACAGTACGTACAGCAGTTCCACCAGCAGCAGGGCGGCAAGCACCACCGGCCCCAGCCAGATTCCCGGCTTGAGCCAGATGCGTTCCTGCTGAACCGAGGCAGGCCCCAGGTTCAGCATCATCACCACGAACACGAACAGCACCATGATGGCGCCAGCATAGGCGATCACTTCCAGTACGCCGGCGAACGGCGCGCCGAGGCTGAAGAAGGTCATCGCCACGGCGATCAGCGAAATGATCAGGTAGAGCAGGGCGTGCACAGGGTTGGTGTTGGTCACCACGCGGAGCGTGGAGACAACGGCGACACCTGACGCGAAATAGAAAGCGAATTCCATCTTTCTTCCTTAAGGCAGCAAGCTCTTCACGTTGATCGGCTCGGCTTCGTTTTGCGCGGAGCCTTTTGGCTTACCGGCAATGGCCATACCTGCAACACGATAGAAGTTGTAATCAGGGTTCTTTCCGGGGCCGGAGATCAGCAGATCTTCTTTCTCGTAAACCAGGTCCTGACGTTTGAACTCGGCCATCTCGAAATCCGGGGTCAGCTGGATCGCGGTGGTCGGGCAGGCTTCCTCGCAGAGGCCGCAGAAGATGCAACGCGAGAAGTTGATGCGGAAGAAGTCCGGGTACCAGCGACCGTCTTCGGTTTCAGCTTTCTGCAGCGAGATGCAACCCACCGGGCATGCCACGGCGCACAGGTTGCAGGCTACGCAACGCTCTTCGCCATCGGGGTCGCGGGTCAGCACGATGCGGCCGCGGTAGCGGGGCGGCAGGTAGACCGGCTCTTCCGGGTATTGCAGGGTGTCGCGCTTGCGAAAGCCATGGCCGAAGACCATCACCAGGCTGCGCAGTTGGGTACCAGTACCCTTAACGATGTCGCCAATATATTTGAACATGGGTCAAATCCTCACTGAACCGCGCCTGCTGGCGTGTTCAACAACACAAGCGCAGCAGTCACCAGCAAATTGATCAGGGTCAGCGGCAGGCAGAATTTCCAGCTGAAGTCCATCACCTGGTCATAACGCGGACGCGGGATGGAAGCGCGCAGCAGGATGAACAGCATGATGAAGAGCGCGGTCTTCAGGGAGAACCAGACGAAGGACAGTTGCGGCAGGATGCCGAACGGACCGTGCCAGCCGCCGAAGAACAGGGTGACCAGCAGTGCCGAGATCAGGATGATGCCGATGTACTCGCCAACGAAGAACATGCCCCATTTCATGCCGGCGTATTCAATGTGGTAACCGTCGGCCAGTTCCTGTTCCGCTTCCGGCTGGTCGAACGGGTGACGGTGAGTCACGGCCACGCCAGCGATGAAGAAGGTACAGAAGCCGAAGAACTGCGGAATGATGAACCACAGGTTCTGCGCCTGGTAGTCGACGATGTCGCGCATATTGAACGAGCCGACCTGGGCCACGATGCCCATCAGCGCCAGGCCCATGAACACTTCATAGGACACGGTCTGGGCCGAGGCACGCAGGCTGCCGAGCAGGGCGAACTTGTTGTTGCTCGACCAGCCGGCGAACAGCACCGCGTACACCGACAGGCCGGCCATGGCGAAGAAGAACAGCAGGCCGATGTTCAGGTCCGCCACGCCCCAGGTCGGGGTGATCGGGATGATCGCGAAAGCGATCAGCAAGGCGCTCATGGCCACGACCGGTGCCAGGGTGAAGATCACCTTGTCGGCAAACGGCGGGGTCCAGTCTTCCTTGAAGAACATCTTCAGCATGTCGGCGGCGATCTGGAACATGCCAAACGGGCCAACGCGGTTCGGACCGTAACGGTCCTGCCACCAGCCCAGCAGGCGACGTTCGACAAAGCTGAGCAAGGCACCTGCGACCACCACGGCCAGCATGATGACCAGGGCTTTGACGACCGCCAGGATCACGTCGATCACTTCAGGGGTGAACCAGGTCATTGCGCTGCCTCCTGCAGACCGTCAACGGATTTGCCAAAGAACGCCGGTGGAATGCCCGCCAGGCCTGCCGGCAGGGCCACCAGGCCAGCGCCCAGCTCTTCGTTGATGCGCAGCGGCAGACGCAGGGTCTGGCCCGCCACGCTCACGGCGAGCAGCGCGCCATCGTTGACGCCCAGGCGGTCGGCTTCGGACTTGGCCAGGGAGACATAGGCGGCCGGGATACGTTCCTGGACTGGAGCGGCTTTCGAAGAGTTCTCCTCGCTGCCGAACAGGTGGTAGAACGGCACCGCCTGCCAAGTGCCCTGGGCAGGGGAGAAGGCGCGCGGCACGCTGGCGAACCAGCCGAGGCTGTCGCCCTGGCTTTCGATCAGGCGGGTGCCCGGATCGCCGGCACGCAGGTGACCACCGACTTCGTCCTGGAACTTGTTCCAGGCTTGCGGCGAGTTCCAGCCCGGCGACCAGGCGAACGGCACCTGGGAGCGCGGCTCCACGGAGCCCGAGTAACCTTCCATGGAGAAGGAAAACGCGGTGTCCTGGTCTTGCGGGGTACGTGGCTCGTGCACGCTGATATCGGCGCGCATGGCGGTACGGCCGCTGTAACGCAGCGGTTCGCGAGCCAGCTTCAGGCCCTTGATGCGGAACGACGCCGATGGCGCGGCATCGACAATGCGCGCCAGTTGCGGGTTGCTCTGGGCGCAGGCGGCGGTCACGTGGTCCAGCTGGGTCCAGTCCACCGGCTTGTTCAGCAGGGTAGAGCGCAGGGCATGCAGCCAGCGCCAGCCTTCGTGAACCAGGATGCTGGCATCCATATAGGTTGGATCGAACACCTGGAAGAAGCGCTGGGCACGACCTTCCTGGCTGACCAGGGTGCCGTCGCCCTCGGCGAAGCTGGCCGCTGGCAGGACCAGGTGCGCGCGATCGCTGGTGGCGGTCTTCTGGTGGTCGGCGACGATCACCACTTTCGCGGCGTTCAGCGCGGCATCGACCTTGGCAGCGTCGGTGCGGGTGTACAGATCGTTTTCCAGCACGACCAGGGCGTCGGCCTTACCGTCGATCACCGCTTGCAGCGCGGCGTCCACCGATTCGCCACCGAGCATGGCCAGGCCGAGGCTGTTGGCCTCAGGCACGATCAGGCTGATGGAACCGTTCTTCTCGCGCAGCTTGAGGGCCTTGGCGATGTTTGCCGCGGCTTCGATCAGCGCCTTGGAACCCAGGGAGGTGCCGGCGATGATCAGTGGGCGCTTGGCGGCGAGGAGGGCGTCGGCGATGCGCTTGGCCAGCTCAAAGGCTTCGCTGTCCAGGCCTTCGACGGCCGGGGCGCTGGCATCCAGGGCGTGGGCCACGGCGAAACCGATGCGCGCCAGGTCGTCGGGAGCGGCGTGTACACACTCCTCGGCGACGTCGTCGAGCTTGGTTTCAGCGATGCTTGCAATGAACAGCGGGTTCAGCGCGTGCTGGCCGATGTTTTTCACCGCAGCGTCGAGCCATGGCTGGACGCGCATGGCGTCGGCCATCTCTTCGGCCTTGCCCTTGACCGACTGGCGCAGGGCCAGGGCCATGCGGGCGGCGGTCTGGGTCAGGTCCTCGCCGAGGACGAACACCGCATCGTGGTCTTCGATGTCGCGCATGGTCGGCACGGGCAGCGGGCTGTTTCTCAGCACTTGCAGGACCAGGCGGATGCGCTCCAGTTCGGCGGCTTCGATACCGCTGTAGAAGTGCTCGGCGCCTACCAGTTCACGCAGGGCGTAGTTGCTTTCCAGGCTGGCGCGAGGCGAACCGATACCGACAATATTGCGCCCGCGCAGCAGGTCGGCGGCCTTGTCCAGCGCCTGGTCCAGGTTCAGCTTGGTACCGTCGTTCAGCAGCGGCTGGCGTGGACGGTCTTCGCGGTTGACGTAGCCGTAGCCGAAACGGCCACGGTCGCACAGGAAGTACTGGTTCACCGAACCGTTGTAGCGGTTCTCGATGCGCCGCAGTTCGCCGTAGCGCTCGCCCGGGGAAATGTTGCAACCGCTGGAGCAGCCATGGCAGATGCTCGGCGAGAACTGCATGTCCCATTTGCGGTTGTAGCGCTCGGAGTGAGTCTTGTCGGTGAACACACCGGTCGGGCAGACCTCGGTGAGGTTGCCGGAGAACTCGCTTTCCAGGGTGCCGTCTTCAACGCGACCGAAGTACACGTTGTCGTGGGCGCCGAACACACCAAGGTCGGTGCCGCCGGCATAGTCCTTGTAGAAACGCACGCAACGGTAGCAGGCGATGCAGCGGTTCATCTCGTGAGCGATGAACGGGCCGAGTTCCTGGTTCTGGTGGGTACGCTTGGTGAAGCGATAACGGCGCTCGTTGTGGCCGGTCATCACGGTCATGTCTTGCAGGTGGCAGTGACCGCCTTCCTCGCAGACCGGGCAGTCGTGCGGGTGGTTGGTCATCAGCCATTCGACGACACTGGCGCGGAAGGCCTTGGATTCTTCATCGTCGATGGAGATCCAGGTGTTGTCGGTGGCGGGCGTCATGCAGGACATGACGATGCGACCACGGGTGTCGTTCTCGTCGGTGTACTGCTTGACCGCGCACTGGCGACAGGCACCGACGCTACCGAGAGCGGGGTGCCAGCAGAAATAAGGGATGTCGAGGCCTAGTGACAGACATGCCTGTAACAGGTTGTCCGCCCCATCGACTTCGAGCGCTTTGCCGTCTACGTGGATAGTGGCCATGGTTCAAAGTTCTTCGTTGGCCCGGTGTCAGCGGGCGTGGCTAATGGAATCTTGGTGCTCGCCTGGCGCGTCGCGGCGTCTTCAGGCGATACGAGGGCGGCACGGACCACCCTCGTTCGATACGTTTACGCGCCGACTACGATCGGCCGGGCCAGGGGCGGGACGGCGGCAGCACTGGTGGCTGCGATGCCGGCCTCGAACTCTGGACGGAAATACTTGATGGCACTGCCCAATGGCTCCACGGCGCCCGGTGCGTGAGCACAGAAGGTCTTGCCTGGGCCGAGGAAACCGACCAGACCCAGCAGGGTCTCGATATCGCCGGCTTGCCCTTCGCCTTTCTCGAGGGCGCGCAGCAGCTTGACGCTCCACGGCAGGCCATCGCGGCAAGGGGTGCAGAAGCCGCAGGATTCGCGGGCAAAGAACTCTTCCATGTTGCGCAGCAGCGACACCATGTTGATGCTGTCGTCGACCGCCATGGCCAGGCCGGTACCCATACGGGTGCCTACCTTGGCGATGCCGCCGGCGTACATCTGCGCATCCAGGTGCTCGGGCAGCAGGAAACCGGTACCGGCGCCGCCGGGCTGCCAGCACTTGAGCTTGAAGCCGTCGCGCATGCCGCCGGCATAGTCTTCGAACAGCTCGCGCGCGGTCACGCCGAACGGCAGCTCCCACAGCCCAGGGTTCTTCACTTTGCCGGAGAAGCCCATCAGCTTGGTGCCGTGGTCTTCACTGCCTTCGCGAGCGAGGGATTTGTACCACTCCACACCGTCGCCGATGATCGCTGGCACGTTGCACAGGGTCTCGACGTTGTTCACGCAGGTCGGCTTGCCCCACACGCCGACGGCGGCAGGGAAGGGCGGCTTGGAGCGCGGGTTGGCGCGGCGGCCTTCGAGGGAGTTGATCAGTGCGGTTTCTTCACCGCAGATGTAACGCCCGGCGCCGGTGTGGACGAACAGCTCGAAGTCGAAGCCCGAGCCGAGGATGTTCTTGCCCAGCAGGCCTGCGGCCTTGGCTTCTTCCACGGCACGGTTGAGGTGCTTGGCGGCGGTGGTGTACTCGCCTCGCAGGAAGATGTAGCCGCGGTAGGTTTTCAGCGCGTGGGCGCTGATCAGCATGCCTTCGATCAGCAGATGGGGCAGTTGCTCCATCAGCATGCGGTCTTTCCAGGTGTTGGGTTCCATTTCATCCGCGTTGCACAGCAGGTAGCGGATGTTCATGGATTCGTCTTTGGGCATCAGGCCCCACTTCACGCCAGTGGGGAAGCCCGCGCCGCCGCGGCCCTTGAGGCCGGCGTCCTTGACGGTCTGGACGATGTCGTCCTGGGACAGGTCGGCGAAGGCCTTGCGCGCAGCGGCGTAGCCGTTCTTGGCCTGGTACTCGTCGAGCCATACCGGCTCGCCGTCGTCGCGCAGGCGCCAGGTCAGCGGATGAGTTTCCGGGCTGCGCTGGATGCGGTTGGCAGGGCCGAAGGATGTCAGGGTCATACGTAGCCCTCCAACAGTTTGGCCACGCCAGCAGGCTGCACGTCGCCGAAAGTGTCGTCGTCGATCATCAGCGCCGGGGCCTTATCGCAGTTGCCCAGGCAGCATACCGGCAGCAGGGTGAAGCGGCCGTCGGCGGTGGTCTGGCCGAGGCCGATGCCCAGCTCGCTCTGGATCTGGCTGACCACGGACTCGTGGCCGCCGATGTAGCAGACCATGCTGTCGCAGACACGGATGATGTGACGGCCGACCGGCTGACGGAAGATCTGGCTGTAGAACGTCGCCACGCCTTCTACGTCGCTGGCCGGGATGCCGAGGATCTCGCCGATGGCGTAGAGCGCGCCATCAGGCACCCAGCCACGTTCCTTCTGGACGATCTTCAGGGCTTCGATAGACGCCGCGCGCGGGTCTTCGTAGTGATGCAGCTCGTGCTCGATGGCCGAGCGCTCGGTTTCGCTGAGGGCGAAACGGTCTGTCTGGATAAGCGTGCTGTTCATGCTTAGCGGTCCACGTCGGCCATAACGAAGTCGATACTACCCAGGTACGCGATCAAGTCCGCGACCATGCTGCCGCGGATCACCGAAGGGATCTGCTGCAGGTGGGCGAAGCTCGGAGTGCGGATCCGGGTGCGGTAGCTCATGGTGCCGCCATCGCTCGTCAGGTAATAACTGTTGATGCCCTTGGTCGCTTCGATCATCTGGAAGGACTCGTTGGCCGGCATGACCGGGCCCCAAGAAACCTGCAGGAAGTGCGTGATCAGGGTCTCGATGTGCTGCAGCGTGCGCTCTTTCGGCGGCGGCGTGGTCAGCGGGTGGTCCGCCTTGTACGGGCCTTCCGGCATGTTGCGCAGGCACTGGTCGATGATCTTGATGCTCTGGCGCATCTCTTCGACGCGGACCATGCAGCGGTCGTAGGCATCGCCGTTGGCCGCCAGCGGTACTTCGAATTCGAAGTTCTCGTAGCCGGAGTAGGGGCGCGCTTTACGCAGGTCGAAATCGCAACCGGTGGAACGCAGGCCGGCACCGGTGACGCCCCATTCCAGGGCTTCCTTGGTATTGTAGGCGGCGACGCCGATGGTACGACCCTTGAGGATGCTGTTCTGCAGGGCGGCCTTGGTGTATTCGTCGAGGCGCTTGGGCAGCCAGTCGACGAAGTCTTTCACCAGTTTTTCCCAGCCGCGCGGCAGGTCGTGGGCGACGCCGCCGATGCGGTACCAGGCCGGGTGCAGGCGGAAACCGGTGATGGCTTCGATCACGGTGTAGGCGCGCTGACGGTCGGTGAAGGTGAAGAACACCGGGGTCATGGCGCCGACGTCCTGGATGTAAGTGCCCAGGAACAGCAGGTGGCTGGTGATCCGGAAGAACTCGGCCATCATGATGCGGATGACGTCGACCTTCTCCGGCACCTTGATCCCGGCCAGTTTCTCGACCGAGAGCACGTACGGCAGGTTGTTCATCACGCCGCCGAGGTAGTCGATACGGTCGGTGTACGGGATGAAGCTGTGCCAGGACTGACGCTCGGCCATCTTCTCGGCGCCACGGTGGTGGTAGCCGATGTCCGGTACGCAGTCGACGATCTCTTCGCCGTCCAGCTGCAGGATGATGCGGAAGGCACCGTGGGCCGAAGGGTGGTTCGGGCCCAGGTTGAGGAACATGTAGTCCTCGTTGGCGCCGGAACGCTTCATGCCCCAGTCTTCCGGCTTGAAGCGCGCGGCTTCTTCTTCCAGTTGTTGCTTGGCCAGGGTCAGGCTGAACGGATCGAATTCGGTGGCGCGCGCCGGGAAGTCCTTGCGCAGCGGGTGACCTTCCCAGGTCGGCGGCATCATGATGCGCGACAGGTGAGGGTGGCCGGCGAAGTCGATGCCGAACATGTCCCAGACTTCACGCTCGTACCAGTTGGCGTTCGGCCAGATACCGGTCACGGTCGGCAAGCTGAGGTCGCTCTCGGACAAGGCGACCTTGATCATTACGTCACTATTACGTTCGATCGACAGCAGGTGGTAGAACACGCTGAAGTCGGCGCCTGGCAGCCCTTGACGCTTGGTGCGCAGACGCTCGTCCACGCCATGCAGGTCATAGAGCATGACGTACGGCTTGGGCAGGTTGCGCAGGAAGGTCAGGACTTCGACGAGTTTGGCGCGGGTAACCCACAGCACCGGCATGCCGGTGCGGGTGGCCTGGGCGGTGAACGCCTCAGGGCCAAAACGGTTATTGAGTTCGACGACCACATCCTGGTCGTCTGCCTTATAAGGCGGGATGTACAGAGCACTGCCTGTAGTCATGGTTTTTTATCGCTTTCGGTCAACGTAAAGAATGAAGCCAGTTTTTCGTTCTTTGTAAGAAGCGTTCTGGAATCAGACTTCGTCGGGGCTGCGCAGGTTGGTTACCTGAATACGCTGTTCGCGGCGCTGTTCCTTTTGCGACGGCATTTCGGCGCGATACACGCCTTGGTCACCGACGACCCAGGAAAGTGGGCGACGCTCCTGGCCAATCGACTCCTGCAAGAGCATCAGGCCTTGCAGAAAAGCTTCAGGGCGGGGCGGGCAGCCAGGCACGTAGACGTCCACGGGCAGGAACTTGTCCACCCCTTGAACGACGGAATAGATGTCGTACATGCCACCGGAGTTGGCGCACGAACCCATGGAGATGACCCACTTCGGCTCGAGCATTTGCTCGTAGAGACGCTGAATGATCGGCGCCATCTTGATGAAGCAGGTTCCGGCAATAACCATGAAATCCGCCTGGCGCGGTGATGCCCGGATAACTTCGGCGCCGAAGCGCGCGATGTCGTGGGGCGCCGTGAAGGCGGTGGTCATTTCCACGTAGCAGCAGGACAGGCCGAAGTTGTACGGCCACAGGGAGTTCTTACGCCCCCAGTTGACCGCGCCGCTCAGCACGTCTTCCAGCTTGCCCATGAAGATGTTTTTGTGGACTTGATCTTCTAACGGATCGGAAACGGTTTCCCGTTCGCCGATCGGATACTGCTCGTTAGGAGCATCGGGGTCGATCCTGGTGAGATTGTATTGCATCGCCAAAGCCTCATTGTTTTAGCTTCGCCTGCCGCTTACGGCGACCTTCCGGAGCCCAATCAAGAGCCCCCACCCGCCAAAGGTAGACAAGACCTGCCAACAGAATTGCTATGAAAACGAGAGCTTCGACGAATCCGGTCCAGCCGCTTTCGCGGACGGACACAGACCAGGCAAAGAGAAAGAGGGCTTCGATATCGAAGATCACGAAGAGCATCGCGACCAGATAGAATTTGGCTGAGAGCCGCAAGCGGGCGCCACCGGTAGGTAGCATGCCGGACTCGAACGGTTCGTTTTTGCTGCGGCCCCAGGCTTTTGACCCGAGGAGGCTGGAGACGCCGAGCATGAAGGCGCAGAGGCCGCCTACACCCAGAAGGAAAATGGCAAAGCCCCAGTTGTGGGCCATGAGTCCTGTCGCTTCGGGCATGCTGGTAATCCTTAACAGAGAGCAAAGGTCTCTGAGCTTGATAAAGAAATAAAGCAGTGACGATATGTCGCAGTGCAATCAATCGCCGTGATTTTATGGCTAAACACCGGGCAAGTAAATTTTCATGGCGAAATTATTTAGCGGAATAAGGACATAGCTCCCCTTGCAAGCCCCGTAAGCCACGGCCTGTGGGCATTAGCGGGTGTTTTGTTAATTATGTTTTGTCCTCGCTGTAACGAACATTACTACCTCTAAATGATAATCAATATTATTTGGAGCTGCTTTTAAACAATGGTTCTCATGAAGAGCCGCTAAGTTGTCTTTTATATGCTCGTTACTGCAAGTTGCGAGCGAGCCCCTTTTACCCGCTTTTTTCTCCACGCATACCGCTCTGGATCAATGTTTTGCCTGATTGGCAGGGTGTCCGGGCCGACGCCGTCGTGAGCAGGCTCGTTGCTGTCGCAGCTTGGGGGTTGCCGGTGATGCCTGCAAAAGCTGCAGGCAAAAAAACGCCCCGAACCAGTCGGGGCGTCAGATGTGCAGCACTGCAGTTAGCTTTTACCGGGTCTGCAATGGCCGTTTTTCAGCGCGAAGTCGAATCAGTGGAACTGTTCTTCTTCGGTGGAGCCGGTCAGTGCGGTTACCGAAGACGAGCCGCCCTGGATCACGGTGGTCATGTCGTCGAAGTAGCCGGTGCCCACTTCCTGCTGGTGAGCCACGAAGGTGTAACCCTTGGCGGCGTCGGCGAATTCCTGCTCCTGCAGCTTCACGTAGGCGGTCATGTCGTTGCGGGCGTAGTCGTGCGCCAGGTTGAACATGCTGTGCCACATGTTGTGAATCCCGGCCAGGGTGATGAACTGGTGCTTGTAGCCCATGGCGGACAGTTCGCGCTGGAACTTGGCGATGGTCGCGTCGTCCAGGTTCTTCTTCCAGTTGAAGGAAGGCGAGCAGTTGTACGACAGGATCTGGTCCGGGTATTCCTTCTTGATCGCTTCGGCGAAGCGACGGGCTTCGTCCAGGTCCGGCTTGGCGGTTTCGCACCAGATCAGGTCGGCATACGGCGCGTAGGCCAGGCCGCGAGCGATGGCCTGGTCGAGGCCGGCGCGCACTTTATAGAAGCCTTCCTGGGTGCGGGTGCCGGTCACGAACGGCTGGTCGTACGGGTCGCAGTCGGAGGTCAGCAGGTCGGCGGCGTTAGCGTCGGTGCGGGCCAGGATGATGGTCGGTACGCCGGCAACGTCGGCCGCCAGACGGGCAGCGGTCAGCTTCTGCACGGCTTCCTGGGTCGGAACCAGTACCTTGCCGCCCATGTGGCCGCATTTCTTCACGGAAGCCAGCTGGTCTTCGAAGTGAACGCCAGCGGCGCCTGCTTCGATCATGCTCTTCATCAGCTCGTAGGCGTTCAGCACGCCGCCGAAACCGGCTTCGGCGTCAGCCACGATCGGTGCGAAGTAGTCGATGTAGCCTTCGTCGCCGGGGTTCTTGCCGGATTTCCACTGGATCTGGTCGGCGCGACGGAACGAGTTGTTGATGCGCTTGACCACGGTTGGCACGGAGTCCACTGGGTACAGCGACTGGTCCGGGTACATCGATTCGGCGGAGTTGTTGTCCGCGGCAACCTGCCAGCCCGACAGGTAGATCGCCTGGATGCCGGCTTTGACTTGCTGCACTGCCTGGCCGCCGGTCAGGGCGCCCATGCAGTTGACGAAATCTTTCTCAGGACGGAAGGACGGTTTGGCACCCTGGGTCACCAGGTTCCAGAGCTTCTCGGCGCCCATGCGTGCCAGGGTGTGCTCAGGTTGAACCGAGCCACGCAGACGGACAACGTCGGCAGCGGAATAAGTGCGAGTCACGCCTTTCCAGCGCGGGTTTTCAGCCCAGTCTTTTTCAAGGGCTGCAATTTGCTGTTCGCGTGTCAGTGCCATGGAGATAAACCTCGTCGCGTCTTGTGTGAAAAGTCGTTCTTGGGCGGAAAATTCCGACTCGCCAGATACGCAGGTCAAAGGGTGCGTAGTTGGCTGCTCGCTGACCAGAAGCTTAGGCGGTCAAGTCGGGTATGACGCGATGGCGACGGTTGAACGATGGGCTCAAGGGGGAAGTGAGCAGGTGAGGGCCAGCTGTCGGGCGCATTCGGGCGTCGTGGGCCTTCATACGAACCATCAGTGTGTTGCCGATCTACCTAATTAGCTTCCGTCCCTCGGGACAACCTCGTTCCAGTCGCAATCTCGTCAAACACACCTTGTGGGCGGTACAGACACGAATCGGCTCAGGTGGGTAGGTTAGAGCGGCGATCCGAAGGCCCTTGCCAGGGCCCCTGATTAGCGGGAGCGAGGCCATCATGCCTTCGGTTTTTTGCCTCGTCAAACGTTTTGTAGTGCTTTTTTTTTACCACTACATCTTTGGTCTAATACGACTAATCAGTCAGTTTCCGGTGCTTTAGTCCAAGGCGTCGACTTTCACTCGCAAGGTCATGTCATCCCGGCCCTGAGTCGAGTAGCTGCGGGCTGTAGCCTGTTTGTCGGCCTGGTTCTGGCGATTGACGCCGGCCAGGGTGATCCACTCGCCAAGACGACCGCTGACAGTTGTGTCGGTACTTTGCACATTCACTACATCGGGACGTTCCTGGCTCATGCGGTCACGGTTGGTACTGATACTCAGGTGGACGGTTTCGCCGGTGACGCT
Source organism: Pseudomonas sp. GW821-FHT02B10 (assembly GCF_059421865.1). Classification (NCBI taxonomy): domain Bacteria; kingdom Pseudomonadati; phylum Pseudomonadota; class Gammaproteobacteria; order Pseudomonadales; family Pseudomonadaceae; genus Pseudomonas; species Pseudomonas sp. GW821-FHT02B10. The sequence goes on from NZ_JBWKVU010000004.1 coordinate 141,261, forward strand.
GGCCGTGACGTAGAAACCCTGGGTGACGTTGCGATACTGGGTCTGGTTCTGCAGGCGGCCGTAAGGATCGGTCTGGGTGGTGGTCAGCGGCACGCTCTGGCCGACCTGGATCAGGGCCGGTATGCCTTCGCTGGCCTGGATCTGCTGGATGCCGCCATCGCGGCTGACGGTGCTGCGGCTGATGATGCGGGTTTGCGGTGCGCCGTTGAGCGAATAACCCTGGTTGTTCTGGGTGTTGTTTTCGTTGGTGTCGACCGTGATCAGCAGGCGTTTGGCGGCGGTATCCAGTTGCGCGATGAAGGCGCGCAGTTCCTCGATCTTCTCCGGTTCCGCATTGACGATCAGCTGGTTGCCGTAGGCGCTGACCCGGCCTTCCTTGCCGAGGAAGTTTTGTGCGACGGGCAGCAGGTCGGCGCTGGTGCGGTTGTTCAGGGGCACGATCTCGGTCGCGGCCGAGACTGAAAAGCTTGCAGTCAGCAGCAGCGTCGTGAGCAGGGTGCGTAGGGACATGTCCGTTATCTCCGCTAGGGGTGGAAGCCTTGAGTTTGACAGTTTGTCGGCCTGCGGTGGGGCAAGTTGAATCGCCGATGGCAAAACGCCCCGGCCTCCAAGGAGCCAGCTTAGCTTGCTGGATCCGGGGAGGCCGGGGCGTTTTGTGATGCCTGGCAGGACATCGTCAGCAGGTTCGCTGCTGCGCGGGGCTTGCTCAGGCGTTGCCGCGAACCATGTCGACGTGAGGAATGCCCGCTTCCAGGAATTCCTCGCTGACGATGCTGAAACCCAGGCGCTCATAGAAGGCGGTAGCCTGGACCTGGGCGCTGAGCATCAACTGCTTGAGGCCACGTTTCTCGGCTTCGCCGATCACTGCCTGCATCAGCGCATCGCCGACCTTCAGGCCGCGCCAGTCCTTGAGCACCGATACCCGGCCGATCTGCCCATCGGGCAGCAGGCGTGCGGTACCGATCGGAAAGTCGCCTTCGAGCGCGAGGAAATGCACCGCGCTGTCGTCGTCAGCGTCCCACTCCAGCTCAGGGGGGACGGATTGCTCGATGATGAACACCGCTTCACGAATGCGCCGGATCTCGGCGTTATCCTTTTGCCAGTCTGCGACACGTACGCGAATCTTATTCATCGGCAAATCCCAGGCTTCCTTGCTTGACCAGTTCGCACAGCAGGCTGCGTCCATCTTCGTCCGCCAGCCAGGGGCCGAGGTTGTCGAGGTGCAGCGCGTCGGCGGCGCAAATCATCTTCAGCAGTTCGCGCAGCTTGCCCGGCAGGTAGCGGCTCTGGCCGCTGGCGAACAGCAGCAGGTCGTCGTCGACTTCGGACCAGGCCAGGCGCGCGCTCGGGTTGCGGATCAGGATGGCGCCCTGTTCGAGGCTGCCGAGCAGGTCTTCTTCTTCCAGCTCGGGGCCGACCACCAGTTCCGGGTAGCGCGGCTCGGTCATGAACTGGCCGAACCAGGTCAGCAGCATGCGCTCGTCGCTCATGTGCTCGGCCAGTAGGCCCTTGAGGCGATCGAGGGCGTCGTGCTGGATCTGGTGCGGATCGCTGACAGGTTGCACGTCGGCGTCGGTATAGCGCTCTTCATCCGGCAGGTACTGGCTGAGGAAGTCGGTGAAGTGGGTCAGCACTTCGGCGGCGCTCGGGGCGCGGAAGCCCACCGAGTAGGTCATGCAGTCGTTCACCGCGACGCCGTAGTGGGCCAGGCGCGGTGGCAGGTAAAGCATGTCGCCGGGCTCCAGGACCCAGCTTTCGGTTTCTTCGAACTCAGCGAGGATGCGCAGGTCCGCGTGCTGCAGCAGCGGGCTTTCGGCGTCGCACATCTGGCCGATCTTCCAGTTGCGCTTGCCGTGGCCTTGCAGCAGGAACACATCGTAGTTATCGAAGTGCGGGCCGACGTTACCGCCGGGAGCGGCGAAGCTGATCATCACATCGTCGATGCGCCAGCTCGGCAGGAAACGGAAATGCTCCAGCAGTTCGGCGACTTCCGGCACAAACTGGTCGACGGCCTGGACCAGCAGGGTCCAGTCACGCTCCGGCAGCTTGCTGAACTCGTCTTCGGCGAACGGGCCGCGACGCAGTTCCCAAGGGCGTTCGCCATGCTCGATGACCAGGCGCGATTCGACCTCTTCTTCCAGCGCCAGGCCGGCCAGTTCGTCGGCGTCGATCGGGCTTTCGAAGTCTGGCAGGGCCTGACGGATCAGCAGGGGCTTTTTCTGCCAGTAGTCACGCAGGAATTCCCGTGCGCTGATGCCGCCCAGAAGTTGAAGAGGAATATCAGGATTCATGTGTAACCTATTGAAAAAATGCACTTTTCATACGGGAATAAAAACGCCCGGCGCTGCCGGGCGTCAAAGGTCTTGCCATCGATCAGATGCGTTTGGCTTGCGCCGCGGCATTGCCGATGTAGCTGGCCGGGGTGAGCTTTTTCAGCTCGGCCTTGGCCGCTTCGGGCATTTCCAACGCGTCGATGAAGGTCTGCAGGGCTTCAGGGCTGATGCCCTTGCCGCGCGTCAGTTCCTTGAGTTTTTCGTACGGGTTTTCGATGTTGTAGCGGCGCATCACGGTCTGGATCGGCTCGGCCAGGACTTCCCAGCAGGCATCCAGGTCTTCGGCGATTTTCTGGGCGTTGAGCTCCAGCTTGCTGATGCCTTTGAGGCTGGCTTCGTAAGCGATCACGCTGTGGGCGAAACCGACGCCCAGGTTACGCAGGACGGTGGAGTCGGTCAGGTCGCGCTGCCAGCGGGAGATCGGCAGTTTGCTCGCCAGGTGCTGGAACAGCGCGTTGGCGATACCCAGGTTGCCTTCGGAGTTTTCGAAGTCGATCGGGTTGACCTTGTGCGGCATGGTCGAGGAACCGATTTCGCCGGCGATGGTGCGCTGCTTGAAGTAGCCCAGGGAGATGTAACCCCAGATATCGCGATCGAAGTCGATCAGGATGGTGTTGAAGCGCGCGATGGCGTCGAACAGCTCGGCGATGTAGTCGTGCGGCTCGATCTGCGTGGTGTACGGGTTGAAGCTCAGGCCCAGCTCGTCTTCGATGAAGGCGCGGGCGTTGGCTTCCCAGTCGATTTCCGGGTAGGCCGACAGGTGTGCGTTGTAGTTGCCCACGGCGCCGTTGATCTTGCCCAGCAGAGGCACGGCGGCGACCTGAGCGATCTGGCGCTCCAGGCGGTACACCACGTTCGCCAGCTCTTTGCCCAGGGTGGTTGGCGAGGCCGGCTGGCCGTGGGTGCGCGACAGCATCGGCACGTCGGCGAAGCGCAGGGCCAGTTCGCGGATGGCCCCGGCGGTCTGGCGCATCAGCGGCAGCATCACTTCGTCGCGGCCTTCGCGCAGCATCAGGGCGTGGGACAGGTTGTTGATGTCCTCGCTGGTGCAGGCGAAGTGGATGAATTCGCTGACGTTGGCCAGTTCAGGCAGCTTGGCGGCCTGTTCCTTGAGCAGGTACTCGATGGCCTTGACGTCGTGGTTGGTAGTGCGTTCGATCTCTTTGACACGCTCGGCGTGCTCCAGAGAGAAGTTTTCCGCCAGGGTGTTCAGCACGGCGTTGGCTTCGGCGGAGAACGCCGGCACTTCGCTGATGGCGGAATGGGCGGCCAGGCGCTGGAGCCAGCGCACTTCGACCAGGACGCGAGCACGGATCAGGCCGTATTCGCTGAAAATGGGGCGCAGGGCCTGGGTTTTGCCGGCGTAGCGGCCGTCAACAGGGGAAACCGCAGTGAGCGAAGAGAGCTGCATGGGGTGTTCTCGGACAGTCGGGCAACGAAATGGGGCGCGTATCATACATGAAAATATCCGCCGGTCCGTTGCCAACTGACCAGCGTCTTACGCGTTACTGACTACAAAAGGTCTTGCGGGCGCAGTTCAGCTGCTGCGCATCAGCGGATAAAGCTCTTTGAGCAGTTTGCGGCGGCTGATCACCAGCTGCCAGCGGTGGCCGCCCAGCTGGCGCCACAGCCGCGCCGAACGGATGCCGGCCAGCAGCAGGGCGCGGATCTTCGAGGCATTGCTCGGTTGCTGCAGGTTGCGCATGTCGCCATGCACCTGGATCCGCTGGCGCAAGGTGCTCAGGGTGTCCTGATACAGCGAACCGCAAGCGGCAACCACGTTTTCGTGGGCCGGGCCGAAATGTTCGACCTGGGACTGAATCTGCGGCAGGCGCTTGCCGATGATTTCCAGCAGGTCGTCGCGCTTGGCCAGCTGGCGCTCCAGGCCGAGCATCGACAGGGCGTAGCGCAATGGTTCGCGCTGCAGGGTGCTGGGGTCACGTTCCAGGGCGCCGATCAGGGCGCGATAACCTTCACGCAGGTTGATGTCGTCGCCACCGTAGACTTCCAGGGTGTCTTTCGGGTCGCGGATCAGCAGGCTGCCAAGCATGCAGCTCAAGGCTGCTTCGGTGACCTGGCCGGTCTTGGCGATCTTGTCCACCAGCACGGCGGCGAGAAACACGCCGCCCAATGCCGTCAGTTGCTCCTGGGTCGGGCTCATGCCTTGCTGCTCCAGGGCTCTGCGACTTCGATCACGCCGCCGCCCAGACAGATTTCGCCGTCATAGAAGACTACGGATTGGCCGGGGGTGACCGCGCGTTGCGGGTCATCGAAGGTGGCGCGGTAGCCGCTGGCGGTCTTTTTCAGGGTGCAAGGCTGGTCGCTCTGGCGATAGCGCACTTTCGCGGTGAGGCGGCGCGGCTGGCTCAGGTCGATCGGGTTGACCCAATAGATGTCGGAGGCGAGCAGGGCGCGGGAGAACAGCCATGGGTGATCGTTGCCCTGGCCAACGATCAACTCGTTGTGTTCCAGGTCCTTGATCAGCACGTACCACGGCTCATCGCCGGCGTCCTTGAGGCCACCGATGCCCAGGCCCTGGCGCTGGCCGATGGTGTGGTACATCAGGCCGTGGTGGCGGCCGATCACTTCACCTTCGGTGGTCTTGATCTCGCCGGGCTGGGCCGGCAGGTATTGCTTGAGGAAGTCGCTGAAGCGTCGTTCACCGATAAAGCAGATACCGGTGGAGTCCTTCTTCTTGGCGGTGGCCAGGTCGTGTTTCTCGGCGATCGCACGGACTTCAGGCTTTTCCAGCTCGCCGACCGGGAACAGGGTCTTGGCGATCTGTTCGCCGCCGACGGCGTGCAGGAAGTAACTCTGATCCTTGTTCGGATCCAGGCCCTTGAGCAGTTCGGTGCGCCCGTCGATGTCGCGGCGACGCACATAGTGGCCGGTGGCGATCAGGTCGGCGCCGAGCATCATGGCGTAGTCGAGGAACGCCTTGAACTTGATTTCACGGTTGCACAGGATGTCCGGGTTTGGCGTGCGGCCGGCCTTGTATTCGGCCAGGAAGTGCTCGAACACATTGTCCCAGTACTCGGCGGCGAAGTTGGCGGTGTGCAGCTTGATGCCGATCTTGTCGCACACGGCCTGGGCGTCCGCGAGGTCGTCCATGGCGGTGCAGTACTCGGTTCCGTCGTCTTCCTCCCAGTTCTTCATGAACAGGCCTTCCACCTGGTAACCCTGCTCCATCAGCAGGAGGGCGGAAACGGAAGAGTCCACGCCGCCGGACATGCCGACGATGACGCGCTTCTTTTGGGTGTCAGAAGGGGCTGGATCACGCATAGGAATTCAACGGGTGTCTTGAAAAAGGACGCGATTCTAACAGGCTGAGGCCTGCAAGGCTAAAACTGCGGTTAAAGCGACGGACGGATCAGCTCGAGGCTGTGCAGTTGCCCGGCCAGATAGTCGTCGACGCAGCGGATGATCAGCTCGCTGCGCCATTGCGGGCGCAAGGCCAGCAGTTCGTCGCGGCTCAGCCAGCGCGGGCCGATGATGCCGTCGTCCAATTGATAGTCAGGGTGGTGCCTGAGCGGTTTGCCGGCAAAGCAGACGCGTTGGTAGGTCACGCCATTGCTGGGGGCGGTGTACAGGTAGATGCCGACCACGCCGGTCAGCTCGATGTCCCAGCCGGTTTCTTCCAGGGTTTCACGAATGGCCGCCTGGAGCAGGCTTTCGTCCGGGTCCAGGTGCCCGGCGGGTTGGTTGAACACCGCCTGCTCGCCCTGGAACTCCTCGACGAACAGGAAGCGCCCCTGATCCTCAATGATGGTGGCGACGGTGATGTGGGGTTGCCATTCCATATATAAAGCTCCGTCTTGAGTGGGTGGACATCATAAGGCGAACGCCAGTCCTGTAGGAGCGAAGCTTGCTCGCGATAGGGGCGCTGCGGTGAGTCAGGCGAAACGCGCTGCTTTCATCGCGAGCAAGCTTCGCTCCTACAGGGAAGGTGTTGTCCAAAAAAGCACAAACCCCGGCACCTGGCCGGGGTTTGCATGACAGCGGTGTTGCTTAAACCAGCGCAGCGATAGCCGCGTTGAGGGTGGCGCTTGGGCGCATGGCCTTGCTCACCAGCTCAGGGTTGGCGCTGTAGTAGCCGCCGATGTCCACTGGCTTGCCTTGAACACCGTTGAGTTCGGCGACGATGGTCGCTTCGTTCTCGGTCAGGGTCTTGGCCAGGGCGCTGAACTGCGCTTGCAGGGCGGTATCTTCAGTCTGGGCGGCCAGGGCCTGGGCCCAGTACAGCGCCAGGTAGAAGTGGCTGCCGCGGTTGTCGATGTTGCCGACTTTACGCGATGGCGACTTGTTGTTGTCCAGGAACTGACCGGTTGCCTGGTCGAGGGTCTTGGCCAGTACCAGCGCTTTCGGGTTGTTGTAAGTGTTGCCCAGGTGCTCCAGGGAAGCGGCCAAGGCCAGGAACTCACCCAGGGAATCCCAGCGCAGGAAGTTTTCTTCCAGCAGCTGTTGTACGTGCTTCGGAGCCGAACCGCCGGCACCGGTTTCGAACAGGCCGCCACCGTTCATCAGCGGCACGATCGACAGCATCTTGGCGCTGGTGCCCAGTTCCATGATCGGGAACAGGTCGGTCAGGTAGTCTCGCAGCACGTTGCCGGTGACGGAGATGGTGTCCTTGCCTTCGCGGGTGCGGGCCAGGGTGAACTTCATGGCATCGACTGGCGACATCACGCGGATGTCCAGGCCGGCGGTGTCGTGATCCTTCAGGTAAGCCTGGACCTTCTCGATCATCACGCCGTCGTGGGCGCGCATCGGGTCCAGCCAGAAAATCGCTGGCGTGCTGCTGGCGCGAGCGCGGTTGACGGCCAGTTTGACCCAATCCTGGATCGGCGCGTCCTTGGTTTGGCACATGCGGAAGATGTCGCCGGCTTCGACGGTCTGTTCCAGCAGCAGGTTGCCCTTGCTGTCGGTGACGCGAACGACGCCGTCAGCCTTGATCTGGAAGGTCTTGTCGTGGGAGCCGTACTCTTCGGCTTTCTTCGCCATCAGGCCAACGTTCGGCACGCTGCCCATGGTGGTCGGGTCGAAGGCGCCGTTGGCCTTGCAGTCTTCGATCACGGCCTGGTAGATGGTGGCGTAGCAGCGATCCGGGATCAGTGCCTTGGTATCGTGCAGCTGGCCGTCGGTGCCCCACATCTTGCCGGAGTCACGGATCATGGCTGGCATCGAGGCGTCGACGATCACGTCGCTCGGCACGTGCAGGTTGGTGATGCCTTTGTCGGAGTTGACCATGGCCAGGGCAGGGCGCACGGCGTAGACGGCCTGGATGTCGGCTTCGATCTGCGCTTGCTGCTCCGCGGGTAGGGCCTTGATGCGGGCGTACAGGTCGCCGATGCCGTTGTTCAGGTTGAAGCCGATCTGGCTCAGCACATCAGCGTGCTTGCTCAGGGCGTCCTGATAGAACTCGGCAACGATCTGGCCGAACATGATCGGGTCGGAAACCTTCATCATGGTGGCTTTCAGGTGCACCGACAGCAGTACGCCTTGCTTCTTGGCGTCTTCGATCTCGGCGGCAACGAAAGCCCGCAGGGCCTTCTTGCTCATGACTGCGCAATCGAGGATCTCGCCGGCTTGTACGGCGGTTTTTTCCTTCAGGACGGTAGTGCTACCGTCTTGAGCGATCAGCTCGATCTTCACAGTGTCCTGGGCGTCGATCAGGGCGGCTTTTTCGCTGCCGTAGAAATCGCCCTGGCTCATGTGAGCAACGTGGGACTTGGAGTCTTTGGCCCAGGCGCCCATTTTGTGCGGGTGCTTGCGCGCGTAGTTCTTGACCGACAGCGGAGCGCGGCGGTCGGAGTTGCCTTCACGCAGGACCGGGTTCACGGCGCTGCCCTTGACCTTGTCGTAGCGCGCCTTGGTGTCTTTGTCGGCGTCGCTGGTCACGGTTTCCGGGTAGTCCGGCAGGGCGTAGCCCTTGGCTTGCAGTTCTTTGATCGCGGCCTGAAGCTGCGGTGCCGAAGCACTGATGTTCGGCAGCTTGATGATGTTGGCTTCAGGCGTTACGGCCAGGTCGCCCAGCTCGGCCAGGTGGTCTGGTACGGCTTTGTCGCCCAGCAGCTCCGGGAAGCTGGCAAGAATACGCCCTGCGAGAGAGATGTCGCGGGTTTCCACGGCAATATCAGCGGAAGCGGTGAAGGCTTCGACGATAGGGAGCAGCGAGTAGGTGGCGAGGGCGGGGGCTTCGTCGGTGAAGGTATAGATGATCTTCGAGCGGGTGGGCATATTCGGATTAACTCTCTTCTTTGCTAAAGCGTGCGCAGAAACTCGAGGGGGCGCCGGGTAAGCGCGTTCGTTCAAAGTCATCCGTGAACCGAATGTCGAGGTTTCTTCGCGGTGATGTTGGGTGCATCAGTCGAGCGTCAAGCGGGTGGGCTGCGGTAACAACCCGGCTTTGGGCGGAAAGTCTCGGCTCCTTTTTTCCAGTAGCAGAGCGCTCAGCCGTCGTGACTCTGTGGTCAGCGGCGGCATTATACATAGGTAGCTGGCAAAACGCCGACGGTTCATATGCAACCGATCTCGTCCATTGGTCTAAAGGTCGCAGGCGGGGTGGCGGCGTAGAGTCCTCCACAGTGCTCAAGTTTGGCGCTTTTCCCTTTGCTTTCAGGCTTGTAGGCCACGAACTGCGCAGCCTTCACGGTAGATGAGCGGAACATGAGGTTCCCGTCCAGATTCAACTGGGGTACGCTCGAACGCAGCCAGATGTTCAATCCACACAACGGAGTTCAGCATGGGATACAAGAAGATTCAGGTTCCAGCAGTCGGCGACAAAATCACCGTCAACGCAGACCATTCTCTCAATGTTCCTAACAACCCGATTATCCCTTTCATCGAAGGCGATGGTATTGGCGTTGATATCAGCCCGGTCATGATCAAGGTTGTCGATGCTGCTGTTAAGAAGGCCTACGGCGGCGAGCGCAAAATCTCCTGGATGGAAGTCTATGCCGGCGAGAAAGCAACTCAAGTGTACGACCAGGACACCTGGCTCCCTCAGGAAACCCTGGACGCAGTCAAGGATTACGTGGTTTCCATCAAGGGTCCGCTGACCACTCCGGTAGGTGGCGGTATCCGTTCCCTGAACGTGGCCCTGCGTCAGCAGCTTGACCTGTATGTGTGCCTGCGTCCGGTGCGCTGGTTCGAAGGCGTGCCGAGCCCGGTGAAGAAGCCTGGCGATGTCGACATGACCATTTTCCGTGAGAACTCGGAAGACATTTACGCCGGTATCGAATGGAAGGCCGGCTCCGCCGAAGCCACCAAGGTCATCAAGTTCCTCAAAGAAGAAATGGGCGTCACCAAGATCCGTTTCGACGAAAACTGCGGTATCGGCGTCAAGCCGGTTTCCCTGCAGGGCACCAAGCGCCTGGCGCGCAAAGCGCTGCAATATGTGGTCGACAACGATCGCGATTCGCTGACTATCGTGCATAAAGGCAACATCATGAAGTTCACCGAAGGTGCCTTCAAAGAGTGGGCCTATGAAGTGGCGGCGGAGGAGTTCGGCGCGACGCTGCTCGATGGCGGCCCGTGGATGCAGTTCAAGAACCCGAAAACCGGCAAGAACGTGATCGTCAAGGACGCCATCGCCGATGCGATGCTCCAGCAGATCCTGCTGCGTCCGGCCGAATATGACGTGATTGCGACCCTTAACCTGAACGGTGACTACCTGTCCGACGCGCTGGCGGCTGAAGTGGGCGGGATCGGCATCGCTCCGGGCGCCAACCTGTCCGACACCGTGGCCATGTTCGAGGCGACCCACGGTACGGCGCCGAAGTACGCGGGCAAGGACCAGGTGAACCCGGGTTCGCTGATCCTGTCCGCGGAAATGATGCTGCGTCACATGGGCTGGACCGAAGCGGCCGACCTGATCATCAAGGGCACCAACGGCGCCATTGGTGCCAAGACCGTGACCTACGACTTCGAGCGCCTGATGGAAGGCGCCACGCTGTTGTCGTCTTCGGCGTTCGGCGATGCGCTGATCTCTCACATGTAAATTGACACGCTCCAAATGAAACGGCCGGTTCAATCAATTGAACCGGCCGTTTTTTTATGACTGTTTTTTATGACTGGATGCTGAAGATTTTCAGCTCAGGGCCGTTTCCTGGTAGGAGGGGGCTGCGGCGGAGGTGTTCTGGGTCTTGATGGATTGGATTTTCACGGCGTGCAGGCCCTTGGGTCCTTGAGTGATCTCAAAGCTCACGGCCTGGCCGGCTTTCAAGGTTTTGTAGCCTTCCATCTCGATGGCCGAGTAGTGGGCGAAAAGGTCATCGCTTTTACCCTCCTCATTAATGAAGCCATAACCCTTGGCGTTGTTGAACCACTTGACCTTGCCGCTTGCCATGCTCATATCCCTCTGCAACAGACTCCATCACTGGAGTATCATCCAGTTCATCCGTACCGGAATCCGAAAATATAGGATTGACGGTACGGACCTTTATTACCCAATGTGGGCTCTATTGGTTGTAACACCGTTTTGCCGATAGTCAAGGTGACCCGGCGGTCGGAGTTGAAATCCCCCTGGAGCGCCCCCACCACTGTATTTGCTCAACTAACGAACCTTTCTTTCCATGCATGCAATCAGCCAGATTCGACTAACATTCAATCAGGATCGCCCGGATTTCCAAGACGACGATTCCGCTGGCTTGGCTGTACAGGAAGCTAAGCCGACGTTGCAGGCTCCGCCGATGTACAAGGTGGTTTTGTTCAATGATGACTACACACCGATGGATTTCGTCGTCGAAGTGCTCGAGGTGTTTTTTAACCTGAATCGCGAGCTGGCGACCAAGGTAATGCTGGCCGTTCACACAGAAGGACGGGCAGTATGTGGATTGTTTACCCGCGACATCGCCGAGACCAAGGCCATGCAGGTCAACCAGTACGCCAGGGAAAGCCAGCATCCGCTACTCTGTGAAATCGAGAAGGACGGTTAACGCCGACCACTTGGGTATGAGGTGAAGCTATGTTAAACCGCGAGCTCGAAGTCACCCTCAATCTCGCCTTCAAAGAGGCTCGTTCGAAGCGTCATGAGTTCATGACCGTCGAGCACCTCTTGTTGGCTCTTTTGGATAATGAGGCCGCCGCCACCGTTTTGCGTGCCTGCGGAGCAAACCTCGACAAACTCAAGCACGACCTGCAGGAGTTCATCGACTCCACCACGCCGCTGATTCCTGTGCACGACGAGGATCGCGAAACCCAGCCAACCCTGGGCTTCCAGCGTGTGCTGCAACGTGCTGTCTTTCATGTGCAGAGCTCGGGCAAGCGCGAAGTGACCGGCGCCAATGTGCTGGTTGCGATCTTCAGTGAGCAAGAGAGTCAGGCGGTGTTCCTGCTGAAACAGCAGAGCGTTGCCCGCATCGATGTCGTCAACTACATCGCCCATGGCATCTCCAAAGTGCCGGGGCATGGCGATCATTCCGAAGGTGAGCAGGATATGCAGGACGATGAAGGCGGTGAGTCTTCCTCTTCAGGTAATCCGCTGGATGCTTATGCCAGCAATCTCAATGAGCTGGCGCGCCAGGGGCGTATCGACCCGTTGGTCGGTCGTGAGCAGGAAGTCGAGCGTGTGGCGCAGATTCTTGCGCGTCGGCGCAAGAACAACCCGCTGCTGGTGGGCGAGGCCGGGGTCGGTAAAACGGCCATCGCCGAAGGTCTGGCCAAGCGCATCGTCGACAGTCAGGTGCCTGATCTGTTGGCCAGTAGCGTGGTGTACTCCCTGGATCTCGGCGCGTTGCTGGCAGGTACCAAATACCGCGGCGATTTCGAGAAGCGCTTCAAAGCGTTGCTGGGCGAGTTGAAGAAACGTCCGCAGGCGATCCTGTTCATCGACGAGATTCACACCATCATTGGTGCCGGGGCGGCATCCGGTGGGGTGATGGATGCCTCGAACCTGCTCAAGCCACTGCTTTCTTCGGGTGATATCCGTTGCATCGGTTCGACCACCTTTCAGGAATTCCGTGGAATTTTCGAGAAGGACCGGGCCTTGGCTCGCCGTTTCCAGAAGGTCGATGTGTCCGAGCCTTCGGTAGAGGACACCATCGGCATTCTGCGCGGCCTCAAGGGGCGTTTCGAGCTGCACCACAGCATCGAGTACAGCGATGAGGCATTGCGCGCCGCCGCCGAACTGGCGTCGCGTTATATCAATGACCGGCATATGCCCGACAAGGCGATCGACGTGATCGACGAGGCGGGCGCCTATCAGCGTCTGCAGCCTGTCGACAAGCGCGTAAAACGCATAGAGGTCGCTCAGGTCGAGGATATCGTGGCGAAAATCGCGCGGATTCCGCCGAAACACGTCACCAGTTCCGACAAGGAGCTACTGCGTAACCTCGAGCGCGACCTGAAGCTGACGGTGTTCGGCCAGGATGCGGCGATCGACTCGCTGTCGACCGCGATCAAGCTGTCCCGTGCCGGCCTGAAGTCACCGGACAAGCCCGTCGGTTCGTTCCTGTTCGCCGGGCCTACCGGTGTCGGTAAGACCGAGGCTGCACGGCAGTTGGCCAAGGCGCTGGGTATCGAACTGGTGCGTTTCGACATGTCCGAGTACATGGAGCGTCACACCGTATCGCGTCTGATCGGTGCGCCTCCGGGTTATGTCGGTTTCGACCAGGGCGGTTTGCTGACTGAAGCGATTACCAAGCAGCCTCACTGCGTATTGCTGCTCGATGAAATCGAAAAGGCCCACCCGGAAGTCTTCAACCTGCTGCTGCAGGTGATGGACCACGGTACCTTGACCGATAACAACGGGCGCAAGGCGGATTTCCGCAACGTGATCGTGATCATGACCACCAACGCAGGTGCCGAGACCGCGGCGCGGGCTTCCATCGGGTTCACTCATCAGGATCACTCTTCCGATGCCATGGAAGTGATCAAGAAGAGTTTCACGCCGGAATTCCGTAACCGTCTGGACACCATTATCCAGTTTGGTCGCCTCAGTCATGAGGTCATCAAGAGCGTGGTGGACAAGTTCCTTACCGAACTGCAGGCGCAGCTGGAGGACAAGCGCGTTCAGCTGGAAGTCACCGATGCGGCCCGCAGCTGGCTGGCGGCTGGTGGTTACGATGTGACGATGGGCGCTCGTCCTATGGCGCGCCTGATCCAGGACAAGATCAAGCGTCCGCTGGCGGAGGAGATACTCTTTGGCGAGCTGGCCGAACATGGCGGTGTGGTGCACATCGACATCAAGGATGGCGAGCTGACCTTCGAGTTCGAGACCACCGCAGAAATGGCCTGACCGGCCGCAATAAAAAAGGCGCCGCAAGGCGCCTTTTTTATATCTGTTCTGTAGGCAGGCAGAGTAAATCGCAGGCAAACAAAAACGCCCGGCATGGGCCGGGCGTCTTGTATTGACTTGCTTAGCGAGCGCGGTAAGTGATGCGCCCTTTGCTCAAGTCATAGGGCGTCAGTTCGACGCGCACTTTGTCACCGGTAAGAATACGAATGTAGTTCTTGCGCATCTTGCCGGAGATATGCGCGGTTACGACGTGCCCATTTTCCAACTCCACACGAAACATGGTGTTGGGCAGGGTGTCGACGACAGTGCCTTCCATTTCGAAGCTGTCTTCTTTCGACATGCAGTAAAGCCCTCGGTGTCCAATGAATGGCCCGGTGCAACTGCGCCAGGCAAAAGCGGCGTGCATTGTGCCCGAAAAGTGGGGTTCAAGCCAAGGGCTTCTAGTTCAGGATGACCCATCTCTGGTTAATCAGCAGCTCAATGGGCCGATATTGGGTCTTGTAGTTCATCTTTTTGCAGTTCTTGATCCAGTATCCGAGGTAGACCGCGTCCAGGCCCAGGCGCAAGGCTTCGCCGATCTGCCATAGAATGGCGTAGCGGCCGAGGCTGCGGCGCTCTTCATCGGGTTCGTAGAAGGTGTAGACCGCGGAAAGGCCATTGGGTAGCAGATCGGTGACGGCCACGGCGAGCAGGCGCCCATCGAGGCGGAACTCGTAGAACCTGGAGAAGGGCAGATCGCGAACCAGAAAGGTCGAGAACTGATCGCGGCTGGGTGGGTACATGTCGCCATCGGCGTGGCGTTGCTCGATATAACGCTGATAAAGGTCGAAATACTCTTCGCTGAACCCCGGTTTGACAGGCTGGACTTTCAGGTCGGCATTGCGTTTGAGAATACGTTTTTGCTGACGATTGGGTACAAACTGCGCGGCAGGAATGCGTGCCGGAACACAGGCATTGCAGTTTTGGCAATGCGGCCGGTACAGGTGGTCGCCACTGCGGCGAAAGCCCATTTCCGACAGATCTGCGTAGACATGCACATCCATGGGCTGGCTAGGATCGAGGAACAGCGTGGTCGCCTGTTCTTCGGGCAGGTAGCTGCAAGAGTGGGGCTGAGTGGCATAAAACTTCAAACGCGCCAACTCGGTCATGAATCAACCCTCGGGATTAGCTTTGAATTAAGTGTAAGCCACGCCGGCAAAACCCGCCTAGGAAACCCATATGGCGCGGCTGGGCTGGTCCAGATGGCGCTGCAGATAACCGGCGAACTCCTGGCGGGGGATGGCGCGGGCGCCCAGGCTGTGCAAGTGGTCGGTGGGCATCTGGCAGTCGATCAGGGCGAAGCCCCATGCCCGTAAATGTTGGACCAGCGTGACGAAGCCGAATTTCGACGCATTGTCGGCCCGACTGAACATCGATTCGCCAAAAAACAGCTGGCCCATTGCTAGCCCATACAGCCCGCCCACCAGCAAACCCTGATCCCAGACTTCGACCGAATGGGCATAACCGCGCTTGTGCAGTTCAAGGTAGGCATCCTGCATCGATTCAGTGATCCAGGTGCCGTCGGCATAAGGGCGTGGCGCCGCGCAGGCGCTGATGACCGCGGCAAAATCCTGATCGAAGGTGACCTGGTAGCGCTGCTGACGCAGCAGCTTGCCCAGGCTGCGGGATACATGCAGTTCGTCTGGAAATAACACGGTGCGTGGGTCGGGTGACCACCAGAGGATGGGCTGGCCTTCGGAAAACCAGGGAAAGCAGCCGTGGCAATAGGCCTGGATCAGCCGGTCGGCCGACAGGTCGCCGCCGGCGGCCAACAGGCCGTTGGGGTCGCGCAGGGCCTTTTCCAGCGGGGGAAAGTCGAAGGTGTTGCGTTGTAACCAGGTCAGCATGGCATTCAGACTTGCGGAAGGGGAGGGCGGTGGCGGGCCTGCAAGGCCCGCCGCAAGCGTAGGTCGGGAGGTCAGTTGTCGTCGAGGAATTTCTCTGCATCCAGAGCCGCCATGCAGCCCGCGCCCGCGGAAGTGACGGCCTGGCGGTACACATGGTCGGCCACATCGCCCGCGGCGAACACGCCCGGGATGCCGGTAGCCGTGGCGTCGCCTTCGCTGCCACCCTTGACCAGCAGATAGCCATCGCGCATTTCCAGCTGGCCCTTGAACAGATCCGTATTGGGCTTGTGACCGATGGCGATGAATACGCCGGCTAGCGTCAGTTCCTGGGTCTCTCCGGTCAGGCTGTCGCGCAGTCGGGCGCCGGTGACGCCGCTGGCATCGCCCAGCACCTCATCGAGATTCTGGTTCCAGTGCAGACGGATATTGCCCTTGGCGGCTTTGTCGAACAGCTTGTCCTGGAGGATTTTCTCCGCGCGCAGCTTGTCGCGCCGGTGCACCAGGTGAACCTCTTTGGTGATGTTGGAGAGGTACAGGGCTTCCTCCACGGCGGTGTTGCCGCCACCGATTACGGCAACTACTTGATTGCGATAGAAAAAGCCGTCACAGGTAGCGCAGGCGGATACACCCTTGCCGGCGAAGGCTTCTTCGGAGGGCAGGCCCAGGTACTGAGCCGATGCACCCGTGGCGATGATCAGTGCGTCGCAGCTGTAGGTGCCGCTGTCGCCCTTGAGGATAAAGGGTTGCTGCTGCAACTCCGCGGTATGGATGTGGTCGTAGACGATCTCAGTGTCGAAGCGTTCAGCGTGTTTTTGCATGCGCTCCATCAGCACCGGGCCGGTCAGGCCTTCGACATCGCCAGGCCAATTGTCGACCTCGACGGTGGTGGTCAGTTGACCGCCTGCTTGCAGGCCGGTGATGACGGTCGGTTTGAGGTTGGCGCGGGCGGCATAAACGGCAGCGCTGTAACCGGCAGGGCCGGAGCCCAGAATGATCAGGCGTGAATGCTTCGCTTCGGTCATAAAAACACCTCATAAGCCTTTGTCACAAAAGAGAATGCATGCTCAAATTGAATACTGCGTAAAGTGTTCCTGATTATGCTACACCCAGTATTGAGCAGCGTGGCACGGCGCTTACAAACCCGTACAATGCGGGTTTGTATCCCTATATGGAATACATCGGCATTGCACGCGGCAGCTCTTACAGTTTCGCAATGCGTGGGCAGAATGTTAAAAGTAGCCCCAGTTACGCTCGTCAACTTTTTTACCTGCCTGGATTGGGCAGTATTTTTTAGTCGATCAACAGTTGGACGCGCCCATGGCGCAGGAAAAGACGCGTTTTGAAGAAATCCACCGCAGCACCTAAAACAGTAGTCCCACTCTGGCGCCAGCAATTGCACTACCGGCTCAAGGAAGGTGCGTTGATCGCCATTGGGGCCTTGTGCCTGTTCCTGATGATGGCATTGCTGACATATGGCAAGGACGATCCGGGCTGGAGTCATAACAGCAAGATCGAAGATGTACAGAACTTCGGTGGTCCTGCTGGCTCTTACAGCGCCGATATCCTGTTTATGGTGTTGGGTTACTTCGCCTATATCTTCCCGTTGTTATTGGCGATCAAGACTTATCAGATCTTCCGTCAGCGCCATGAGCCGTGGCAGTGGAGCGGCTGGCTGTTTTCCTGGCGCCTGATCGGCCTGGTGTTCCTGGTGCTGTCCGGTGCCGCGTTGGCGCATATCCATTTCCACGCGGCGACTGGCCTGCCGGCTGGCGCAGGCGGGGCGCTGGGTGAAAGCCTGGGCGACCTGGCCAAGAACGCGCTGAATATCCAGGGCAGTACCCTGATGTTTATCGCGCTGTTCCTGTTCGGCCTGACCGTTTTTACCGATCTTTCCTGGTTCAAGGTCATGGATGTGACCGGCAAGATCACCCTCGACCTGTTCGAACTGTTCCAGGGCGCCGCCAACCGCTGGTGGGCGGCCCGTACCGAGCGCAAGCAACTGGTCGCCCAATTGCGGGAAGTGGATGCCCGGGTCGACGAAGTGGTTGCTCCGACCGTGACCGACAAGCGTGAGCAGGCCAAGGTCAAGGAGCGCCTGATCGAGCGCGAGCAGGCCCTGAGCAAGCACATGTCCGACCGTGAGAAACAGGTCCCGCCGGTGATTGCCCCGGCTCCGGTCAAAGCGCCCGAGCCCAGCAAACGCGTGCAGAAAGAGAAACAAGTCCCGCTGTTCATCGATAGCGCGGTCGAAGGCACCTTGCCGCCTATCTCTATTCTCGATCCGGCGGAAAAGAAACAACTCAACTACTCCCCCGAGTCGCTGGCCGCTGTCGGCCATCTGCTGGAAATCAAGCTCAAGGAGTTCGGGGTCGAAGTGTCGGTGGACTCCATCCATCCGGGCCCGGTGATTACCCGATACGAAATCCAGCCGGCCGCCGGTGTGAAAGTCAGCCGTATCGCCAACCTGGCCAAGGACCTGGCGCGTTCGCTGGCGGTGACCAGCGTGCGGGTAGTGGAAGTGATTCCCGGCAAGACCACCGTGGGTATCGAGATTCCCAACGAAGACCGGCAGATTGTGCGCTTCTCCGAAGTGCTGTCGACCCCGGAATACGACAACTTCAAATCCCCGGTCACCCTGGCCCTGGGCCATGATATCGGCGGCAAGCCGATCATCACCGACCTGGCCAAGATGCCTCACCTGCTGGTGGCCGGTACCACCGGTTCCGGTAAGTCGGTGGGTGTGAACGCGATGATCCTGTCGATCCTGTTCAAGTCCGGCCCGGAAGACGCCAAGCTGATCATGATCGACCCGAAAATGCTCGAGCTGTCGATCTACGAAGGCATCCCGCACCTGCTGTGCCCGGTGGTGACCGACATGAAGGACGCCGCCAACGCCCTGCGCTGGAGCGTGGCCGAGATGGAGCGGCGCTACAAACTGATGGCGAAGATGGGCGTGCGTAACCTGTCAGGCTTCAACGCCAAGGTTAAAGAAGCGATCGAAGCCGGTACGCCGCTGACCGACCCACTGTACAACCGCGAAAGCATTCACGACGAAGCGCCGCTGCTGACCAAGCTGCCGACCATCGTCGTGGTGGTCGATGAGTTCGCCGACATGATGATGATCGTCGGCAAGAAGGTCGAAGAACTGATCGCGCGGATCGCCCAGAAAGCCCGTGCCGCGGGGATCCACCTGATCCTGGCGACCCAGCGTCCGTCGGTGGACGTGATCACCGGCCTGATCAAGGCCAACATCCCGACCCGCATGGCGTTCCAGGTATCGAGCAAGATCGACTCGCGGACCATCATCGACCAGGGCGGCGCCGAACAGCTGCTGGGTCACGGTGACATGCTCTATATGCCGCCGGGCACCAGCCTGCCGATCCGCGTCCATGGCGCCTTCGTCTCCGACGATGAGGTGCACCGTGTGGTGGAGGCCTGGAAACTGCGTGGCGCGCCGGAGTACAACGACGACATCCTCAACGGTGTCGAAGAAGCCGGTAGCGGCTTCGACGGCGGCAGCGGCGGTGGTGACGGTGACGACGCCGAGACCGACGCGCTGTACGACGAAGCGGTGCAGTTCGTCCTCGAGAGCCGCCGGGCATCGATCTCCGCGGTTCAGCGCAAGCTCAAGATCGGCTACAACCGCGCGGCCCGCATGATCGAAGCCATGGAAATGGCCGGTGTGGTGACCGCCATGAACACCAACGGCTCGCGCGAAGTGATAGCGCCGGGTCCGATGCGCGACTAATGACCCGACACAGGCGGCGCGCCCCAGCGCCGCCGGTTTTTTCCACGAATCTAATGAGGACTCCCATGCGTCTTATCCGCATGTTGCTGGTACCGGTACTGGCTTTAACGACGCTGTCGGCCCATGCCGATCAGAAAGACGTGGCGCGCCTGACCCAGTTGCTCGAAAAGTCCCAGACCCTGACTGCGCGTTTCTCGCAACTGACCCTCGACGGCAGCGGCACCCAGCTGCAGGAAACCGCTGGCGACATGGCGCTGAAGCGCCCGGGCCTGTTCTACTGGCACACCGATGCGCCGCAGGAGCAACTGATGGTCTCCGACGGCAAGAAGGTTTCCCTGTGGGACCCGGACCTGGAGCAGGTCACCATCAAGACCCTGGACCAGCGCCTGACCCAGACCCCAGCCTTGTTGTTGTCGGGCGATGTGTCGAAAATCAGCGAAAGCTTCGACATCAGCGCCAAGGAAGCCGGTGGCGTGGTGGACTTCATCCTCAAGCCGAAAACCAAGGACACCCTGTTCGACAGCCTGCGCCTGTCGTTCCGCAACGGCCTGGTGAATGACATGCAACTGATCGACAGTGTTGGCCAGCGCACCAATATCCTGTTCACCGGGGTCAAGGCCAACGAGCCGATCGCCGCTTCCAAGTTCAAGTTCGACATCCCCAAGGGTGCCGACGTGATCCAAGAATAAGTCGCCGCCAAGAGGTTTCAATCGTCCGCCATGGATCTGTTTCGCAGTGACCCGATCGCCCAACCCCTGGCCGCGCGCCTGCGCCCGGCCAACCTGGACGAGTACGTCGGTCAGGAGCATGTGCTCGCCCGCGGCAAGCCTCTGCGCGAAGCGCTGGAACAGGGGGCCTTGCACTCGATGATCTTCTGGGGGCCGCCGGGCGTGGGTAAGACCACCCTGGCGCGGCTCCTGGCGAAAGTCTCGGATGCGCACTTCGAAACGGTCTCGGCGGTGCTGGCCGGGGTCAAGGAGATCCGCCAGGCGGTGGAGATCGCCAAGCAGCAGGCGGCCCAGTACGGGCGCCGGACCATCCTGTTCGTCGACGAAGTGCACCGTTTCAACAAATCCCAGCAGGATGCCTTCCTGCCCTATGTCGAAGATGGCACCCTGATTTTCATCGGTGCGACCACCGAGAACCCGTCCTTCGAGCTGAACAACGCACTGTTGTCCCGGGCCCGGGTGTATGTGCTCAAGAGCCTCGACGAGGCGGCTCTGCACAAGCTGGTACAGCGGGCCTTGACTGAGGAACGCGGGCTGGGCAAGCGCCAGCTGAGCCTCAGCGACGAAGGCTTCCAGATGCTCCTGGCGGCGGCGGACGGCGATGGCCGGCGCCTGCTCAACCTGCTGGAGAACGCCTCCGATCTCGCCGAAGACGGCACGCAAATCGGCGTCGAGCTGCTGCAAAGTCTGCTGGGCGATACCCGCCGGCGTTTCGACAAGGGTGGCGAAGCCTTCTACGACCAGATATCGGCGCTGCACAAGTCGGTCCGTGGTTCCAACCCGGACGGCGCCCTGTACTGGTTCGCGCGGATGCTCGACGGTGGTTGCGACCCGCTGTACCTGGCGCGGCGCGTGGTGCGCATGGCCAGCGAAGACATCGGCAACGCCGATCCACGGGCATTGAGCCTGTGCCTGGCGGCCTGGGACGTGCAGGAGCGCCTGGGCAGCCCCGAAGGCGAGCTGGCGGTGGCCCAGGCCATCACCTACCTGGCCTGCGCGCCGAAAAGCAACGCCGTGTACATGGGCTTCAAGGCCGCCATGCGCAGCGCCGCCGAACATGGGTCGCTGGAAGTGCCTCTGCACCTGCGCAATGCGCCAACCAAGCTGATGAAGCAACTGGGCTACGGCGACGAATATCGTTATGCCCATGATGAGCCGGATGCCTACGCGGCCGGCGAAGACTACTTTCCCGAGGTGCTGGAGCCGCAACCCTTCTATCAACCCGTGCCCCGTGGCCTGGAGCTGAAGATCGGCGAGAAGCTCAAGCACCTGGCGGAGCTTGACCGGGCCAGCCCCAAGCAGCGGAGAAAACCGTGATCCCGTTGATCCTTGCTGTCTCGGTGGGTGGTATTGCCGGAACCCTGTTGCGCTTTGCCACCGGTAACTGGATCAGCGCCAATTGGCCGCGGCACTTCTATACCGCGACGCTGGCCGTTAATATCGTGGGCTGCCTGCTGATCGGCGTGCTGTACGGCCTGTTTCTGATACGCCCGGAGGTGCCCATCGAGGTGCGCGCCGGGTTGATGGTGGGCTTCCTTGGCGGCCTGACGACTTTTTCATCCTTTTCACTGGATACGGTACGTCTGCTGGAAAGCGGACAGATACCGCTGGCCCTGGGCTATGCGGCCATCAGCGTATTCGGCGGGCTGCTCGCGACCTGGGCCGGCCTGTCCCTGACCAAACTTTGATAAACGAGAGACCGACATGCTCGATTCCAAACTGTTACGTAGCAACCTTCAGGACGTAGCGGACCGCCTGGCATCCCGTGGCTTTGCCCTGGATGTAGCACGCATCGAAGCGCTGGAAGAACAGCGCAAGACCGTCCAGACCCGCACCGAACAACTGCAGGCCGAACGTAACGCGCGCTCCAAGTCCATCGGTCAGGCCAAGCAGCGCGGCGAAGACATCGCGCCGCTGATGGCCGACGTCGAGCGCATGGCGGGCGAGTTGGCGGTCGGCAAGGTTGAGCTGGACGCCATTCAAACCGAGCTGGACTCGATCCTGCAGGGCATCCCGAACCTGCCCCACGAATCGGTGCCGGTTGGCGACGACGAAGAGGGCAACGTCGAAGTGCGCCGCTGGGGCACGCCGACGGCGTTCGACTTCCCGATCCTGGACCACGTCGCCCTGGGCGAAAAACACGGCTGGCTGGACTTCGAGACCGCGGCCAAGCTGTCGGGCGCGCGTTTTGCCCTGCTGCGCGGGCCGATCGCCCGTCTGCACCGCGCCCTGGCGCAGTTCATGATCAACCTGCACACCAGCGAACACGGTTACGAAGAGGCCTACACCCCTTACCTGGTGCAGGCACCGGCATTGGTGGGCACCGGCCAGTTGCCGAAGTTCGAAGAAGACCTGTTCAAGATCAGCCGTGAAAACGAAGCCGATCTGTACCTGATCCCGACCGCCGAAGTGTCGCTGACCAATATCGTGGCCGGCGAGATCCTCGATTCGAAGCAACTGCCGATCAAGTTCGTCGCCCACACCCCGTGCTTCCGCAGCGAAGCCGGTTCGTCGGGTCGCGACACCCGCGGCATGATCCGCCAGCACCAGTTCGACAAGGTCGAGATGGTCCAGATCGTCGAGCCATCGACTTCCATGGAAGCCCTGGAAGGCCTGACCGCCAACGCCGAGAAAGTCCTGCAACTGCTGGAACTGCCTTACCGCACCCTGGCGCTGTGCACCGGCGACATGGGCTTCAGCGCGGTCAAGACTTACGATCTGGAAGTGTGGATCCCGAGCCAGGACAAGTACCGCGAGATTTCGTCGTGCTCCAACTGCGGCGACTTCCAGGCCCGTCGCATGCAGGCGCGCTTCCGCAATCCGGAAACCGGCAAGCCGGAACTAGTGCATACCCTGAACGGTTCCGGCCTGGCGGTCGGTCGTACCCTGGTGGCGGTGCTGGAGAACTACCAGCAGGCCGACGGTTCGATCCGTGTGCCTGAGGTGCTCAAGCCTTACATGGGCGGCCTCGAGGTCATCGGCTAAATGGAATTTCTGCCGCTGTTTCATAACCTGCGCGGCAGTCGTGTGTTGGTGGTCGGCGGCGGGGAGATTGCCTTGCGCAAATCCCGCCTGCTGGCCGACGCCGGTGCGCTGCTGCGGGTAGTTGCACCTGAAGTGGAACCCCAGTTGCGCGAGCTGGTCACGGCCAGCGGCGGCGAATGCCTGTCGCGCGGTTATGTCGAGGCGGACCTGGACGGCTGCGTGCTGATCATCGCCGCCACCGACGACGAACCGCTCAATGCCCAGGTCTCCGCCGATGCTCATCGGCGCTGCGTGCCGGTCAATGTGGTGGATGCGCCGGCCCTGTGCAGCGTGATCTTCCCGGCGATCGTCGACCGTTCGCCGCTGGTGATCGCCGTCTCCAGCGGCGGCGATGCGCCGGTGCTGGCGCGTCTGATCCGGGCCAAGCTGGAAACCTGGATTCCCTCGACCTACGGTCAGCTGGCCGGCCTGGCCGCGCGTTTTCGTAATCAGGTCAAAGGCCTGTTTCCGGACGTGCAGCAGCGTCGTGCCTTTTGGGAAGACGTGTTCCAGGGACCGATCGCCGACCGGCAGCTGGCCGGGCAGGGCGAGGAGGCCGAGCGCTTGCTGCAGGCCAAGATCGCCGGTGAGGCGCCCCATGCGCCGGGCGAGGTGTATCTGGTGGGGGCAGGGCCGGGCGATCCGGATCTGCTGACCTTCCGCGCCTTGCGCCTGATGCAGCAAGCCGATGTGGTGCTCTACGACCGCCTCGTAGCTCCGGCGATTCTCGAGCTGTGCCGGCGCGATGCCGAGCGGGTGTATGTCGGCAAGCGCCGCGCTGATCACGCCTTGCCCCAGGAACAGATCAACCAGCAATTGGTGGACCTGGCCAAACAGGGCAAGCGCGTGCTGCGTCTGAAGGGTGGCGATCCGTTCATCTTCGGCCGTGGCGGCGAAGAGATCGAAGAGCTGGCGGCCCATGGCATTCCGTTCCAGGTGGTGCCGGGGATTACCGCGGCCAGCGGTTGCGCGGCCTATGCCGGCATTCCTTTGACCCACCGTGACTATGCGCAGTCCGTGCGTTTCGTCACCGGACACCTGAAGGATGGCACCACCGATCTGCCCTGGGCCGACCTGGTCGCGCCTGCGCAGACCCTGGTGTTCTACATGGGCCTGGTGGGTTTGCCGGTGATCTGCGAGCAGTTGATCCGGCATGGCCGTTCGGCGGATACGCCGGCCGCCTTGATCCAGCAGGGCACGACCGCCAACCAGCGAGTGTTCACCGGCACCCTGGCGGATCTGCCGAAGCTGGTGGCGGAGCATGAAGTGCATGCGCCGACCCTGGTGATCGTCGGCGAAGTGGTGCAGCTTCGCGAGAAGCTCGCCTGGTTCGAAGGCGCGCAGTCGCAGGTCTGAAAAAGCATCGCGGGCAATCTCACTCCAACACAGAAAATCTCTTCTGTAGGAGCGAGGCTTGCCCGCGATAGCGATCTCAAGAACGATCGCTCTCCTGAGTTATTTCTTGTTGCCTTGCCAAACCCCACGCCCGCTCAAACGCTCGCGATCATGCGCCGCATCGAAGTCCTGCGCCGGCCCTTTCGGCACGATGCCGGTCGGGTTGATGGTGCGATGGCTGGCGTAGTAGTGCCCCTTGATATGGGCAAAGTCCACGGTTTCGCCGATCCCCGGCCATTGGTACAGCTCGCGCAGCCAGTTCGACAGGTTCGGATAGTCGGCAATCCGCCGCAGGTTGCACTTGAAGTGACCGTAATACACCGCGTCGAAGCGAATCAGCGTGGTGAACAGGCGGATGTCCGCTTCCGTCAGGTATTCGCCGGCCAGGTAGCGTTGGCCGCCCAGGCGCCGTTCCAGCCAGTCGAGTTCGGCGAACAGATCGTCGAAGGCTGCTTCGTAGGCTTGTTGCGAAGTGGCGAAGCCGGCGCGATACACACCATTGTTCACCGCCGGATAGATGCGCGCGTTCAGTTCGTCGATTTCGCGGCGTAGCGGCTCCGGATAGAAGTCCAGGCCGTTGCCGCTCAGGTCATCGAAGGCGCTGTTGAACATGCGGATGATTTCCGCCGATTCGTTGCTGACGATGCGTTTCTGCTGCTTGTCCCAGAGCACGGGCACGGTGACGCGGCCGGTGTAGTCGTGGGTATCGGCGGTGTAGCGTTGGTGCAGGAAATCCAGATGATCCAGCTGGTCGCCGCTGGAGCCCAGGGCCCGGTCGAAAGTCCAGCCCTGTTCCAGCATCAGCCAGCTGACCACCGACACATCGACCAGGCTTTCCAAACCCTTGAGCTTGCGCAGGATCAGCGTGCGGTGAGCCCAGGGGCAGGCCAGGGATACGTACAGATGATAACGGCCGGCATCCGCGCGAAAACCGCCTTCGCCGCTAGGGCCTGGTTTGCCGTCAACGGTCACCCAGTTGCGGCGTTGCGCCTGTTCGCGCTGGAAGGCGCCGTCTTTGCTGCTTTCGTACCACTGGTCGTGCCAGCGCCCTTCAATCAGCAGGCCCATAAAAAACTCCTCGGTCAGTGTGCATTGGAGTGCAGTCTAATCCGAGGGGTTCGAACGAATTACGCAAAAGTCCGGCAGTTATGATCGGTTAAATCGATCTTTCTCGCACGTCCCAGTAGTGCTGAGCCTGCTTGAAAGCCTGTTCCCGGGGTATGCCGAGCCCGCGCAGGGCCAGGGCCATGGTGGCGATCAGCGCCAGTTGCGGGTAGCTGTCCTGCACATCGCCGCGCCAGACGGCTTTCAGGTGCTCGGGGTCGAGGGCCGCCGGTTTGACATGGCGCTGCTCGGACTGGGCCGGCCATTCCTCATCCCAACTGATACCGCCGGTGGTGCCGTACAAGTGGCTGGCGCTGTCCGGGTTGATCTCGATTTCGCCGCCGTCGCCCTTGATCACAATGACGTTGTCCCCCAGCAGGCCGCTGGCATCGCGATGCACGCCCTGATAGCCGGGGTGGAAGATGCTTTGCAGGCCGCAGCGCGCGCCCAACGGGTTGAGGATGCGCGCCAGGGAGTGGATCGGCGAGCGCAGGCCCAGGGTATTGCGCAGGTCGATCATGCGTTGCAGCTGTGGCGCCCAGTCGCCCAGGGGGATGAAGGCCAGGTTGCCCTGGGCCAGCGCGGCATCGACCGCCTGCCAGTCGCGGCACAGCGGGATGTGCAACTGCTCCAGCAATTGCTCGGTGTACAGCCGGCCGGCGGTATGGGCGCCGCCGCCGTGCAGCAGGATACGCACGCCGTTTTGTGCCAGGCACTTGGCGGCCAGCAAGAACCAGGGCAGGTGGCGCTTTTTGCCGGCGTAGCTGGGCCAGTCCAGATCGACCTTGATCGGCGGCGCCTGCAGGCGCTGGCGCAGGGCTTCGGTAAAGCCCGCCAGCTCCTCGGGGCTTTCTTCCTTGTGCCGCAACAGCATCAGGAAGGCGCCGAGCTGGGTGTCCTCGACCTTGTCGTCGAGCAGCATACCCATGGCTTCCCGGGCTTCTTCGCGGGTGAGGCTGCGGGCGCCGCGTTTGCCTTTGCCGAGAATGCGCACGAACTGCGCGAAAGGATGCTCGGCGGGCGTTTCGGTGGTCAGCGGGGTGTAATCGGTCATAAGCAATTGGTCGGCTTGGGCAGGCCCGCCAGCTTGGCGGCAAGTTTGGCGGGAGTGCCTTTGAACAGTCGGTTCAGGTGCAGGCTGTTGCCCTTGTCCGGGCCCAGCTTCAAGGCGGTGTATTTGATCAGTGGGCGGGTCGCGGGCGACAGCTGGAACTCCTGGTAGAAGCCGCGCAGCAGCTCGAGGATCTCCCAGTGCTCGGGGGTCAGTTCGATCTGTTCCGCCGCGGCCAGGGCCGCGGCCACTTCGCTGGACCAGTCGCCCAGTTCCACCAGGTAGCCGTCCTTGTCCAGGGCGATGGCGCGTTCGCCGACAGTCAGTGCGTTCATAACCAGCTGTTGACCTTGTCGTACTGGATCGACAGCGCGACGAACGCCGGGTAATCGACACTCGTGGCCCAGGCCGGAACCACCAGGCCTCGGGCCTGGTGGTCTTCCGCCAAAACGTAGAGCGCCAGCGTCTCGCCGCGTGCCTGCAGGGCCGCCAGCGGCGCGCTGCCGGGCTGCAGGGCGTACACCGCATCGCCGCACAGGAGGATGGCATCCTGCGGGCCGAGCAGGCGCAGGCAACTGGTCAGCCGGGAGTCGGTGAAGGGCGAGTGGGACAGCACGTGCAAGGTCGACATCAGAGGGTGATCACCTGGTCAAAACGGTCAATAAGTGCGCCGAGTTCGGCCGGGGCCAGGACCTGCACCTCGTCCAGGTTCAGCGCGGCCGGGTCCAGGCCGCGTTCCGCCACGCTGGCGCCGCAGGCGAACAGCTGCTCCACACCAAACAGCGGCAGGGCCTGCAGATTGGCGCTGAGGTCCTTTTGCTGCACGGCAGCGGCTTTTTGCCCGAGGGCCAGCTGAAACACACCATCGTCAAGAAACAGCAGGCCGATCGGCAAGTCGAAGGCGCCGCCCGCCAGCACGATATCCAGGGCTTCGCGGGCGCCGGGGCCGGACCAGGGTGCCTGGCGGCTGATGATCAACAGGGATTGCGCCATGTTTCATGGCCCTCCGAAACAGATCAGGCGGTCGGCCGCCTGTACGGCGTCGTGCAACTGGCCGAGCCCGGAAAGCTCCCAGGGCGCGCTTAGATTGACGGCCGGGCGCTGGTAGCGCGCGGCTTCCTCCTGGTTCAACACCCCGCGGCGCAGGGCGGCGGCAATGCACACCACGCCATCGAGCTGGTGCTCGTTGACGAAGGTTCGCCATTGCGCGGGCAGGTCCGGTTCGTCCTGCGGGGTGACGATGTTGTCCGATGCGCTGTGCACGCCATCCTGATAGAAAAACAGCCGCACGATCTCGTGGCCGCCAGCCAGCGCTGCCTGGGCGAATGCCAGGGCGCGGCGCGAGGAGGGCGCGTGAGCGGCGGAAAAAAGGGCAATGGCGAACTTCATGTAGAACTCTGTCTGCAAACCTGGGGCCATGATAAAGCTTTATGCCGGGCCCAGCGAAGTGGCTTTAGCGCGGCATATAGCCCAGCTGCCAGCGATGGGGGATCTTCAGCGACAACAGCCCCAGCAGCGCCGACAGCAGGCCGCTGACGAACAGGGCCGCGAGGCCCAGATGCTGCTCCAGAACGGCGCCCAGCACGGCGCCGGCGAACATGCCGCTCCAGGGCACCAGCTGGATGCGCCAGCCATTGCGCCGCTCGCCGAGCATCCAGCGGCCCAGGCCGCGGCCAAAGCGCGACAGGGCGCCGGTGACATAGGTCAGGCCCATGGGCAGCCCGTTCACTTCCTCGACGGCAGCATTGAGCATGCCCATGGCGATGATCGCCGCCAGCACCGCCGGTAGCCGTTGTTCAAACGGCCAGGCGGCTGCCGCGCACAGCAGCGTGGCAATGCACAACAGCAGCGGCAAGGCCCGGCGGCCACCCAAGCGGCTGACGACGATGCCCAGGGCGTTGCCGGCGATGAAGGTGACGACCAGCAGCACCAGATGCAGGGTCAGGGCCAGGTCGGCATCGCTGATGGCGACGGCCAGGCGCGTGGTGTTGCCGCTCATGAAGGAGACGAAGTCCCCGGTGGCCATGAAGCCGATGGCGTCGGTCATGCCGGCCAGCACCGACAGGCTGGCGACCAGGCACAGGCCTATGCGGCCGCGCCATTTCTGGCGCCGCAGCAGCTCCGGGTTACTGCGAAGGCTGGTGGAAGAGGGCAGCATCAGCGTTGACTCATGGTGACAATGATCCTTTATCGAAGGCCCGAGCGGCGCTCAATCGCGTGGCAGGCCGTGTAGCTCGCAATACTCGCTCCAGGGCATGCTGGCCATTTCCGCCACTTCCCGGTGCACTTCGAGCCGCCGCGCGGCAAATTCCTCCGCGCTCTGCACGGTCAACTGCAGGCTCAGTTCCCAGGCAAACAGACCCTGGCGTTCCGCCTCGGCCTCGAAGGCTTCGTGCAGTTGCTCCGCGCGGTATTGCTCCTGGGTTTCGCCCCTGGCCTGGGCAGCCAAGGGATTGAGGTGATCGAGTGCTTCACGAAGCTCCGGGCGCGCTGCGAGAAACTTTTGCAGGGCCACTTCATGCGGGTGTTCGGGGGCGGCCATCGGCGATCCTGGATGGGGTTGAAGGAAGGCGTTTCGGATTTGGGAGGTGCGAAAGCCCAGCGACCATAACGCCTGGCCGGTCCAGCGTCAAAATGCTCCCGGGTGGAATTGCCGCGACGGAAGGTCAGGGCCGTGCTCGCACCATGCCACTGAGCGGATTGGCCAGGTAAAAATGCGTGCTGGGTAACACTTCCAGTGAATGCCTGGGTATGAGCCCCGTTCTTGTGACCTATTCTCAACGGGCACTCTCTCCAAATGGCGCCGCCAAGGAGGAATTTCTCATGCTCTCGATGGACGAGCTTCGCCAGATCCTGGAGTCCGGTTTCCTGCCGCTTTCCTGCACTTGCACCGTCAATCCCGACGGCTCCCTGGCAATCAAGGTTTTCGAGCCGCAAAGCGGACGGATCGATCTGTTCATTACCGGGGTATCGACCGAGCATCTCACCAGTGTTCGCGCGGCGGCCAATTTCGTCGGTGAGTTGCGGACTGAAATCAGGGCGGGGCGTCGGGCATTTGCCGGCGGTTTCTAGTCGTGGTGCAAGTGGATCATCGGGCAGGTTGAGCGCTTCCTTGCGCCAGTGTCGGACGTCTGAGTTGTGCGGGGAGGGCTAGTTTTCAGACAACTCTCTCCAGTTCGCCAGCGTGACGCCGCTGCGCTCGGCGAATATCTGCATGGTGCGGTAGGTCCCGCCGCAGGGGGTGTCGTGGGTAATCAGGCACCCGGAATGCAGAAAGGCCAGATACCAGGTGTCGCTGTCGCTCAATCGCGCGCCCTGGTAAGTGAAGGTTCTTTGCGAACCTGCGAAACAGTAGCGAATTTCGAAAGTCTTGATGCTGTTCATCGCCGCGTCCTTTGGGCTGTGTTAGGTGGTGGCGATTCAAGATTATTCCCAAAAGGACGCATTGACTTGCACCACTCATCCGAACTGCATGGACAGTCGCCGTTCGCATCCTCAAATGCCTCGCGGCATTCTCCTGTACCCCAAACGCCCCTGGCTGAAACCACCCTCAATGGGTGTCATGTTGCGCCAGGCAGCGGGCGTTTTCCGTCAATCGAGGCCTTTGTGGACAAACTGCTATTTGCCTGTCCGGAACGTGATGGGGTTAACGTTTTTTTGACCGGTATCAGGTGATGATCGCGGGGCGGGAATACCGTTCGACGAAAGAAGCAAGTGTTTCTAACGATAAGCCCGGGCAAGTGATACATTTCTCGATTTTTTAGGGATGAGGAAGACATATGCGAGTTTGGCTAGGCGCGTCGCTGATGGGACTGTTGGCCGGGTGTTCGTTACCCACGGCTTTGGCACCGGGCAAGCCGAATGTCAGTGAGCTGACTGGCAAAACGCCGAAAGATTACGCGCAGTGTGTTCTGCCGGCCTGGCAGCGCGAGACGCCCAGGAGCACCCAGTCCGATATCTCCAACGGCTATCGGATCACCGCTCCTGGCAGCCTGGCATCGGATGAGATCGTGGAAGTGGTGAAATCGAAGAACGGCAGCCTGGTCTCGCTCTACCAGGGAACACCCTGGGCCAAGTCCGCGGTGCTGAAAAAGGCCGTGCATGATTGCCTGTAGGCCGCTTCATGCCTTCTGTGAAGGGCTTGTCAAAGTGGCAGCCCATTGCTGTTGAATCGCGCGTTCCTGCCCACAAAAAAGCCCTGACTAATCAGGGCTTTTTTTGTGCCGGGTCTTGTCCGGGCCTCACCTTGTTCGTCTTCAGGCGAACTCTTGAATCATCAAGGTCCTTTTCTGCATAAAAACAGGACAAATCTGACAGTTTTTTTGACGGCTTTATCCGTCCAGTAGACAATGGCGCGTTAGCCACCACCCATGATGGCCATTATGTCCGTTTTCAGCAGGAGGGCTGCCAGGGTTGGGGGCGATCCCTGTATGCGATACCCGTGGCCTTGCCGCTGTCAGGCGGTGATCGAGGGCGTTGGCAGCAGGCCGATCGTAGTACCGGGTGTTGTTGACTCACTCCTTTGGTTACACCCGACTAGTCTCTCTATGGGAATGTGGTTTTAGCGGGCGTTTCGGACCGTCGATCGACGCTGTCCGAAGGCGTCCCAACAAAATAGTGTCACTCAAGTAGCTGAAGCCAATAGCGAATAAGAAGTCAGCGCAGGAGCGACATATAAACTGAGGTCGATAGTGTCATGTCGGCCTTGTGTGCCCACCCTTCAGTTCTTCTGAGTGCGGGAACCCATGGCGGTGCCGGGGCGACTGATGATCGAGAATGGGGGGGCGGATGGCGTTCTATCGTAGGAACTACTGTATGTTGAAAAAAGTGAACACGGCCCTGCTGGGCTTGGCGATGACGATGGGGCTCAGCTCCGCGTACGCCGCCGAGACCAAGAAAGTGGATGTGCTGCTCATCGGTGGCGGCATCATGAGTTCGACCCTGGGTGTCTGGCTCAATGAGCTGGAGCCGGGCTGGTCGATGGAAATGGTCGAGCGTCTCGACGGCGTTGCCGAAGAAAGCTCGAACGGCTGGAACAACGCCGGTACCGGTCACTCTGCCCTGGCGGAGCTGAACTACACCCCGGAAAACAAGGACGGCAAGGTCGAGATCGCCAAGGCCATCGAGATCAACGAAGCGTTCCAGATTTCCCGCCAGTTCTGGTCGTGGCAAGTCAAGAACAATGTCCTGAAGGACCCGCGTTCGTTCATCAACTCCACTCCGCACATGAGCTTTGTGTGGGGCGATGACAACATCAAGTTCCTGAAGAAACGCTACGAAGCGCTTCAGGCGAGCCCGCTGTTCGCCGGCATGCAGTATTCCGAAGACCCGGAGCAGATCAAGCAGTGGGTCCCGCTGATGATGCAAGGGCGCGATCCGAAGCAGAAGATCGCCGCCACCTGGTCGCCGCTCGGCACCGACGTGAACTTCGGCGAGATCACCCGCCAGTTCGTCGGCCACCTGAAAGCCCAGCCGAACTTCTCGCTCAAGCTGTCGAGCGAAGTGGAAGACATCAAGCGTAACGAAGATGGCTCCTGGCGCGTGGTGTACAAGAACCTGAAAGACGGTACCGAAACCCAGACCGACGCCAAGTTCGTGTTCATCGGCGCCGGCGGCGGTGCCCTGCACCTGCTGCAGAAGTCGGGCATTCCTGAAGCCCAGGAATATGCCGGTTTCCCTGTGGGCGGCTCGTTCCTGGTGACCGAGAACCCGGCGATCGCCGAGCAGCACCTGGCGAAGGCCTACGGCAAGGCGTCGGTCGGCGCTCCACCGATGTCGGTTCCGCACCTGGACACCCGCGTGCTGGACGGCAAGCGCGTGATCCTGTTTGGCCCGTTCGCGACCTTCTCCACCAAGTTCCTCAAGGAAGGTTCGTACCTCGACCTGCTGACCACTACCACCACTCACAACATCTGGCCCATGACCAAGGTCGGCATCAAGGAGTACCCGCTGGTCGAGTACCTCGCCGGCCAACTGATGCTGTCGGATGAAGATCGCTTGAATGCCCTGAAAGAGTACTTCCCTAACGCCAAGGCTGAAGACTGGCGTCTGTGGCAGGCCGGCCAGCGCGTGCAGATCATCAAGCGCGACGAGCAGCTGGGTGGCGTGCTGAAACTGGGCACCGAGATCGTCAGCGCCAAGGACGGCAGCATTGCCGGCCTGCTGGGGGCTTCGCCAGGTGCTTCGACCGCCGCGCCGATCATGCTCAGCGTGCTGGAGAAGGTCTTCAAGGACAAGGTCGCGACTCCGGCCTGGCAGGCGAAGCTGCACCAGATCGTGCCGAGCTACGGTACCCAGCTCAACGGCAGTCCTGAGCGTGTCGCTCAAGAGTGGGCCTACACCAGCGAAGTGCTGCAATTGACTCCGCCACCGGCCATCGGCCAGATGGCTGCACCTGCGCAACCTGCGGCTGAAAAGCCAAAGGCGCCAGTGAGCAACCCGTCGGCTGACATGGCCCTGTAATACCGGCCGCGCCCGACCTGTCGGGTGAACCGGAACCTGGGGCGGACATCCGCTCCAGGCTAAAAAAACGCCGCTCCCAGGAGCGGCGTTTTTTGTTTGTGCGGCGCATTCAAGAGCCTTTGCCCTCGCGTCCTGCAACCCTGCCTTGCGCCCATGGCGCATTTCTAACCGAAACATCCAGGTCACGCCTGCCCGGGAACTATTGCCGGGAAATCCCTTTCCATAAGCTCGACGCAATGATGCCTGGAGAAGGCGATGTTCAGAGCTGGCTCGTTAATCTCGATCGTCTCGATTCTGCTGTCGATCCCGCTGGATGCCGGCGCGGAGTCCGGCACGCAGGCAAATGCCCGGTACTCCAACGATCATGCGAATTGGGAACGCCTTCCCGTGGTCAATGACTATCAGGTGAGAGCACTGTTGCAGGCTTCGAAGCGGGACTGGAACCCGGCCGCAGCGCTGCCGGCCGATGCCAGGCAGAACCTTCGCCGGGGCAGGACGTTGCCCAGGCAGCAATCGCGACGCTTGAACCCCAGGCTGGTCCAGCAGCTGCCGCGTTACGACGGCTACCAATGGTGGCGCGCGGGCTCCGATCTGCTGCTGGTCAGGACCTCGAACCGGATGATCTTCGACGTCCTGGTCGATGCCTTCCAGTAGGGCTGGCCCCGATCAGAAGTTGATCGAGGCGCTCAACCGCGCGGTCAGGGGCGCGCCCTGGAACAGGTAGCCATCGCCCATGTATTCACCGGCGTCACGCCAGTAGCGTTTGTCGAACAGGTTGTCCACGGTCAGCCGGAACACGGTGTCGTAACCGTCGATGCGGGTGCTGTAGCGGCTGCCGATGTTGAACACGGCGTAGCTGCCGGTCTGCACCTCACCCTCGCGGTTGGCGTACTTGCGACCGCTGTACTGCACGCCGCCGAGCAGCGCCAGGCCGTCGAACCAGGGCAGGGCGTAGTCGCCGTAGAGGCTGGCGCGCAGGGTCGGCACGTTGAGCGCCTGGTGACCTTCGTACGCCGGGGTGTCGCTGCCGGTGACCCGCGCGTGGATCGCCGCGACGCTGGCCGAGACCTGCAGGCGTTGCGTGGCCCAGCCATTGGCCGAGAGTTCCAGCCCGGTGTTCTTCTGTTCGCCCTGCTGGGTGAAGGTGAAGGTGCCGTCGCCATTCGGCCGGGAATACTGGTAGGCCTGGCGGATCTGGAACAGCGCCGCGGCCAGGCTGATGCGCTGCCAGTCGTATTTGATGCCGGCCTCGATCTGCCGCGACACGGTGGGCGCGAGGATCTCGAAGGCATTGCTGGCGAACCACGGCGCTTCCCCACCCAGGGACAGGCCCTTGCTGTAGCGGGTGTACAGCGCCAGGTTCTGCACCGGCTTGTAGATCAGCGCGGCCTGGGGCAGGAACACATAACGCTGGGTGTGGCGGGTGGTGTCGCCCTGGCTGTCGAAGGTTTCCTCGTCCAGGCGTACCTCGCGCCCGCCGAGCACGGTCTGCCAGTGTTCGTTGAAACTGATGCGGTCGTTGAAGAACAGACCGTACTGGCGGCTGTCCAGGCGGCGGTAGGAGTCGTTGAGCGGTCCGTCGTAACGGGCGAAATCCGCTGGCTCGCCGTCGATGTTGGCGCTACCGATCATCTGGTTGATCGGGTCGCGTTTGTCCACCACGCGACGGAACGCGCTGGTGCCGACGCTGAGTTCGTGGCCCAGGCGGCCGGTGTCGAAGTTGCCGCTGAGGACGGCCTGAACCTCGTCGTTGCGCCGGGTATCGTCCGGGCTGCGGAAATCGTAAATGTCGTAGTCGCCCTCGGGGCTGAAGTGGTTGGGCACCGCGGCGCCGGCGCAGCTGGCGGCACCGTAGCAGCCCCAGGCGAACGAGCTGTAGTCATCGATCACCACCCGGCTGCGTGAGGCGCTGAGGTTGCCTTTCCACTGGTCGTTGAAGCGGTACTCGAAGTTGCCGTTGAGGTTCAGCGCGTCGGTGCCGACCGGCTTCGAACCGCTCTGGTGCGCCAGGAGCTTTTTCGGCGAGGCGTGGTGCGGCAGGCTGGAGCCGCCGAGCAATTGATAACCCGGGGCCGAGCGCTGTTCCTTGGTCTGGTACTCGATGTCCAGTTGCAGCAGGGCGTCGGGGCTGATGTTCCAGTCGAAGGCCAGGGAGGCGAAGTCGCGCTGGCCATTGGTGTGTTCGACATAGGAGTGGATGTCCTCGTGGGCCAGGTTGGCGCGCAGCCCGAACTGCTGCTCGCTGCCGAACCAGCCACCGACATCGGTGGCCACATAGCCGCTGCCGCGATCGTCGGTAGAGACTGTGACCGAGCGCACGTCGGTGGGGCGCTTGGTCACGTAGTTGATCAGCCCGCCGGGCTCGCTGACGCCGCTCTGCAGGCCGTTCAGCCCCTTGAGCAATTCCACCTGCTGCTTGTTTTCCAGGCCGACGTTCTGCTCGCCGGTGATGCTGCGGCCGTTGATCCGATAGCTGTTGGCGGCATTCAGGGAGAAGCCGCGCACCGTGAAATTCTCGTAGTAGCCGACCGGCGCATAACTTTCGCCGACCGAGGCGTCGTTCTTCAGCACCTCGCTGAGCAGGCGAGCCTGCTGGTCCTTGATCAAGTCTTCATTGATCACCGCGATCGAGGCGGGGGCATCGAGCAGGGGAGCCGCCTCGAAACCGCCAACCGCGGCGCTGCTGGCTTGATAACCGGAGCGGTCTTCGCCGGTCACGGTCAGTGCCGGCAGTTCGGTCTCGGCGGCCTGGGCCACGGGCGCGGCACCGGCCAGCAGCAGGCTCAGCAGATTGCGCGCGAACCGCGGGGCGGGCAGCCCCTGGCGGGAGGCCCGGTAAAGCATATCCATGAAAACTCCTCGACGATGGCGATCCCGGCCCCGGCGAATACCAGGCACAAAGGGCCAGGCGCGCTCGGGAAAGCGTCGTGCTGTTTAAGACGGGGGAAGCGTGTGTGCCCTGAAGGCGTCAGGCCGGATGTACTCCGGTGGTCATTGGCAAGACGAAATCGGCGACCCATTCTTGAGGCGCGCCATCATACAAGAGATCGGGCCTGCGGCATGCCCCGGCGTGCCGCGTCGCTTGGATCGCCGGCAAGCCTGGCTCCTACAGAAGCAGCAGTGGTGTCGAGCCTGTGGCCGGAGTGCGGGGGCGTTCAGCCGGCCTTTCTGCTCTGATGCACGGGAAGCTCGACGCGGAAGGTGGTGCCGACACCGACCTCGCTGCGCACCGAGATGTCGCCGCGGTGTTTCTTGACGATGCCGTAGGACAGCGACAGCCCCAGCCCCGTGCCCTGGCCCACGGGTTTGGTGGTGAAAAACGGGTCGAAGATTTTCTGCAGGCTGTCCGGCGGGATGCCCGAGCCATTGTCGGCCACTTCGATCCACACGTTCTCGCCCTCGACGCCGTTGCGCAGGGTGATGGTGCCCCGTTCGTTGCCCATGGCCTGGGCGGCGTTGACGATCAGGTTCATCACCACCTGGTTGATCTGCGAAGGCAGGCACTCGACCTCCGGCAGCTCGGCGTACTCCTTGATCACGTCGGCCTTGTACTTGATCTCGGCGGCGACGATGTTCAGGGTCGAGTCGATGCCCTGTTGCAGGTTCGCCCATTGCCATTCCTGGGTCGAATCGACCCGGGAAAAGTCCTTGAGGTCCTTGACGATCTGGCTGACCCGACCGATGCCGTCCTTGGACTCCTTGATCAGCAGCGGAATGTCCTCGAGGAGGAAGTCCAGCTCGATATCCGTGCGCAATTGTTTCAGCCGATCGCGCAGCTCGCTGGCGCCGATCCCGGTTTCGGCATTGCCGTAAGCCTCGAGCATCTCCTGCAGGCGCTTGAAGTAGCTGTCCAGGGCGCCGAGGTTGGAGGAAATGAAGCCGACCGGGTTGTTGATTTCATGGGCTACCCCGGCGGCCAACTGGCCCAGGGAGGCGAGCTTTTCCGATTGCACCAGTTGGCTTTCCAGCAACTTGCGCTCGTCGATTTCCCGTCGCAGCGCGGCGCTGGCCTGCTTGAACGCCAGGGTACGTTGCTCCACCCGTTCTTCCAGCTCGCTCATCTGCAGCTGCGCGCGCATGGTCATTTCCCATTTGGTGGTGAGGGTATTGGCCATCTGCTGGACTTCGATATTGTCGAAGGGCTTTTTCAGGATCAGCAGCCGGTCGTGGCCGTTCAGGCGATCGAGCAACTCGTCCCAGGAATAGTCGGAGTAGGCGGTGCACACCACCACTTGCAGCAGTGGGTCGTGCTTCCACAACTCTTCGATGGTTTGCGCGCCGTCCCAGCCATCGGGCATGCGCATGTCGACGAAGGCCAGGGCATAGGGTTGGCCCTTGCCCGCCGCTTCCAGCAGTTTGCCCAGGCCTTCCTGGCCACCATAGGCCGAATCCAGTTCGAACACCGTGGCGGCGGTTTTTGGCACGCTGCCGAACAGCGCGCTTTCCATCGCATCGAGGTCGGCGCTGTCGCCGGTCTTGGGCGTGAGGATCTTGCGGAAGTCGTCGTGGATCGCCGGGGTGTCGTCAATCAGCAGGATGCGCCGGTTTATCGGGTTGTTCATGCCTCAACCTCGGCGGTGATCAGGGGGATCTGCAGGACGAACAGCGCGCCTTTGCCCGGGCCGTCGCTGTGGGCGGTCAGGTGGCCATTCATCTCGATGGCCGCCAGGGCGCAACTGTGCAGGCCGAACCCATGGCCTTCCTTGCGGGTGGTGAAGCCGTGGGCAAAGATGCGGGTCATGTTTTCCGGAGCGATGCCTTCGCCTTCGTCGCGCACGCTGATCTGCAAGGTCTCGCCGTCGACCACCGCTGCCGCCAGGGTCATGTTGCGCGTCTGGTTGGACAGGTCGGACATGGCGTACTTGGCGTTGCTGATCAGGTTGATCAGGATCAGCAGCAGGCGATGCTTGTCGCCCATGATCAGTGGTACGTCGGCGTACTCCTTGCGCACGGTCACATGATGGCGGGTGAGGGCGCCGGAGTTCATGCGCAGCGCATCTTCGAGCAGTTCGCTGACCGACAGCGGTTCCAGCAGGCTGCTGGCGCCCGCATAGGATTGCTGGGTCGCGACGATGTCCTTGATGTGATCGACGCTTTTGCTCAGTTGGCTCAGCTCCTCGGTCATGCCTTGCTGTTCCAGGTCGATGGCCTCGACCAGCTGGTTCAGGTAGCCGGGCAGCAATTTGCCCTTTTCGTCCTCGGTGAGATAGCTGCCCAGGTCCTGCTTGTGTTGGTTGATCAACTGCATCGCCTTGCCCAGCCCCTGGGCCTTGCTGTTGCGCAGCTTGCGGCTGACCAGGTCGGCGGAGATGTTCACGCTGTTGAGCACGTTGCCGACGTTGTGCAGGACATTGGTGGCGATTTCCGCCATGCCCGCCTGGCGGGCGGTGTCGAGCAGTTCGCTCTGGGTGTCCTTGAGCTGGCGCGTGCGCTCTTCGACCCGTTGTTCGAGTTCGTCGTTGGCGGCCACCAGGGCGCGGTTCATCTGGTTGATCTCGGCAAAACTGCGGATCAGGCGAATGCCCAGCCAGATCAACAGCAGCACCAGCAGCGCGGAAAACAGCAGCAGGTAGAAATGGTATCGCTGGTCGACGGCCTCGGCCTGTTGCTGGTCGCGGTTGAGCAGGACGGTGATGTCGTCCAGGCGCTCGTCGACCGGCACCACTTCGATTTCCTCGAGCAGGCGGTTGACCTTGGGTTGCTCGCGCAGGATCAGCCCGACGTGGTTGCTGAGGGTATCGATCAGCTCATGGAACTCCGTGGGCAAGCGCTCCTTGTTGACCGCCAGCTTGTTCAGGCCCACCAGGATGTCCGCGGCCCTGTCGTCGGAGGTGACCTGGGCGAATTCCAGGCTGCTGAGCAACAGGTCGTAGGTATCGGTGGCGATGTTCTGCAGCTGCAGTTTGTCCGCGTCGTGCAGTTGGGCCAGCTCCTGCTGGATATCGTCCTCGGCGGTCGGCAGGAAGGCCAGGGAGTTGCGCAGCACGGAGTTGTGCGACTTGAACTGTTCCACCAACCGGGTCTTTTCCTTTATCGCGTTCAGGTAGCCGTCATGGGCATTGCGCCACAGCGGCGAATCGTTGCGCTGGTTCTGCGCCTCCATCGAGTCGAATTTCTGCCACAGGCGTGTCATTTCCCCCAGCGGCGAAACCAGCGGATCGTAGTTGTGGGTGATGGCCACCCTGGCCTTGAGTATTTCGTTTTCCCACAGCGAGTCCTGCTGCTTGATCTGACGGATCAGGTCGCGCGATTCGGTGTAGGTCACGGTCTGGTCGGACCTGGACTTGAGGTAGAGAAACAGCAGGATCGAAGCCATCAATACCGCCAGGGCGGCGAGCAACAGGATGCTTACGCGACGGGATACTTTCATAAAGGTTTGCCTTCCCATTCGCCGGTCAGGGTCTTGAGGAATTTGACGATCAGGCGTTTGTCTTCCTCGGACGGCGTACGTCCCAGCTGGTACTTGAACATCACTGCCACGGCGCCTTCGAGGGTGGCTTGCGAACCGTCGTGGAAGTACGGCGCCGTGACCGCGACGTTACGCAGGCTCGGCACCTTGAACACATTGCGGTCGTCTTCTTCGCCCGTGACGTTGAAGCGCCCCAGATCGGCCTCGGTAGGGTTGCCCCGGGCTGCGAAGTAGTCGCCGAGCACGCCGAACTTCTGGAACATGTTGCCGCCGATATTCACCCCCTGGTGACAGGCGATGCAGCCGTATTCCTGGAAGCGCTGGTAGCCGTACTTTTCCTCGATGTCGAGGATCTCGGTGTTGCCCGCCAGGTATCGGTCGAAGCGCGATTTGGCGCTGAGCAGGGTGCGTTCGTAATCGGCCAGGGCGCCCTGGATATTGGCCTGGGTCACACCACCGGGGTAGGCATCGGCGAAGGCGGTGCGATAGGCAGGGTCGTCGGCGATGCGCTGCGTCACGACTTTCCAGTCGCTGCCCATTTCGCTGGGGCTCTGCACCACGATGTGCACCTGGTCTTCCAGGGTTTCGGCCCGACCGTCCCAGAACTGGTGGAAGTTCAGGCTGGCGTTGAACACGCTCGGGGTATTGACCGCCACGGGCTTGCCATCGAAACCCAGGGAGTGCGGAACGGTATCGGCACCGCCCCGATCAAGGCGATGACAACTGGCGCACGACAGGCTGTTGTTCACCGACAGGCGCGGGTCGTTGAACAAGCGTCGTCCCAGTTCGACCCGCTTGCTGTCCAGCGCCGGTGCTGCGGGGAGGG
Organism: Pseudomonas sp. GW821-FHT02B10; assembly: GCF_059421865.1. Taxonomy (NCBI): domain Bacteria; kingdom Pseudomonadati; phylum Pseudomonadota; class Gammaproteobacteria; order Pseudomonadales; family Pseudomonadaceae; genus Pseudomonas; species Pseudomonas sp. GW821-FHT02B10. Next base: position 181,460 of record NZ_JBWKVU010000004.1, read on the forward strand.
GTTTGAGCGGTCCTTCCAATGGCGCGGCCTCGGCGCCTGGAGCGAGCAGCAGGTTGGCCGAAAGGAGTAATGCAAGTGACGACATGGTCGGTATCCTTACCAGGCACAACTTCATGGATGGGGCAGGTGAGGTCGCTGGGAGTCGGTCAGAAAGCGGGCGAATGCCTCGGGCTCCACGGCCTTGCTGAAGTAGAAACCCTGGCCTTCCTCGCAGTGGTGACGCTTGAGAAAGTCCAGTTGTTCGGCGGTCTCCACGCCTTCGGCGATGATGCTCAGGTTGAGGCTTTTACCCAGGTCGATGATGCTGCTGACCAGTTTCGCGTCGTTGCTGTCGGTGCCCAGGTCACGCACGAACGACTGGTCGATCTTCAACACATCGACCGGGAATTTCTGCAGGTAGCTCAAGCTCGAGTAGCCGGTGCCAAAGTCGTCGATGGCCAGGCGCACGCCCAGCTGCTTGATGGCGCAGAGCGTGGCGATGGTGGCGTCGACGTTCTGCATCAGCACGCTTTCGGTGATTTCCAGTTCCAGCAACGTCGGGTCGAGCCCGGTCTCGGCCAGCGTGCGGGTGAGGCGTTCGACATAGTCGTGCTGACGGAAGTCGATGGCCGACACATTCACCGACATGCAGATGGACGGCAGGCCCTGCGCTTGCCAGGCCTGCGATTGCAGGCAGGCACGACGCAATACCCATTGGCTGAGGGGGACGATCAGCCCGCTGTCTTCGGCCACCGGGATGAAGTCCGAGGGGAACACCCAGCCATGGCCGGGCCGGTTCCAGCGCACCAGCGCCTCGGCACCGACCACCGTGCCCCGCGCCAGGTCCAGCTTGGGCTGGTAGTGCAGGACGAACTCCTCACGCTGTAACGCCAGGCGCAGGCCGGTTTCCAGGGTCTGTTGCTGGCGCGCGCGCAGGTTCATGTCTTCGATGAAAAAGCTGAAGTTGTTGGGGCCGCAGTCCTTGACGTTGCGCATGGCCGTCTCGGCGTTCTTGATCAGCGTTACGGCATCGGCGCCATCGTAGGGATAGATGCTGATGCCTAGACTGGCGGTGACCGTCAGGTCGTGGCCCGCCACGGAATGAGGGGTATTGATGGCGGCCAGGAGTTTTTCGGCCACCCCTCGGGTCTGCTGTGGGTGCAGGATGTCGCCGATAATCACCACGAACTCGTCCGAACCGTAGCGAAATACCGAGTCGGTTTCGCGCACCGTGGTCGCCAGGCTGCGGGCGACGAGCTTGAGCATCTCGTCTCCCGCCGGGTGCCCGAGTGCGTTGTTGATGCGCTTGAAACGGTCCAGGCCGATGAACATCACCGCCAACTGGCGGTCATGGCGGCGGGACTGGGACAGATGCTGGGTCAGGCGATCACCGAGCAAGGTACTGTTGGGCAACCCGGTGAGCACATCGTAGTGCAGCAGGTGCGACACGCTCAGCAGTTCCTGGACCCGTTCCTCGATGGTCTGTTCCAGGTTGCGCATCTTGCTCGCCGCGTCCTGCGCCAGCTGCCATTTCCAGGTCAGGGCGCTGGCCATCTGGCGAATTTCGAGGCTGTCGAACGGCTTTTTCAGGATCAGCAACTGGTCGCCGAACTCAATACGTTCGGCCATGGCTTCCCATGAGTAATCGGAGAACGCGGTACATAGGGCGATCTGCAACTGCGGATCGGTTTTCCACAGATGCTCGATGGTCTGCAGGCCATCCCAGCCGGGTGGCATGCGCATGTCGATAAAGGCCAGGGCATACGGCCGGCCTTCGGCCTGGGCGCGCTTGACCAGTTCCACGGCTTCCTCGCCCTGGTAGGCCGAATCAAGCTCGAAGTGCTGATGGGGTCTGCGGCTGGCGCCCAGCAGCAAGGCTTCGGTGTTGCCCAGAGGCCCTTCGTCTTCGGGGCTGAGAATCTTGCGAAAGTCCTGATGGATCGCCGGTGTGTCGTCGATGATCAGAATTCGCCGATTGGGCACCACGGATAACGGGCTCACCTGAAATTCTCCGACGTCGGATCCGCCGACCTGGTGCTGCCATCCACAGCAGCAGACCTGGCCTTGAGCAGTTCGCCAGCCTGGTCGCTGTCGACCGCCGCACCGAGCGAGTGCCCCAGTGACGTGCCGCTGGATATCAAGGTCGTACGCTGCTCCTGGGTTTCCACCCCTTCAGCGGTGACCCCGATGCCCACCTCGCGGGCGAAGTTGAGGATGGCCCGCAGCGTCATGGCGTTGTCCGGGTCGCTGCTGGCGCTGTCGAGAAAGCGCTGGGCAAGCTTGAGGTGGTTAACCCTGTAGGTCTTGAGGTAGTCGAACGAGGAATATTCGGTGCCGAAATCGTCGATGGCGATCTTCACGCCCAGCTCGCACAGCCTGGGCAGGATGTCGTTGTGGGTCCACTTGGTCTGGGCCAGGGTGCCCTCGGTCACGTCGAATCTCAGGTCCCACGGGCACAGGTCCCAGCGCGCGGTGGTGCGCAATACGTCGTAGATCAGTTCTGGCCCGGTCTTGAGCTGGACCAGGGACAAATGGATCGCAATCAATGGCGGTGCCACGTTCTGGTCGCGCCAGGCGCGCATCTGCCGGCAGGCCTGGTCCAGCAACCAATGACCGAGGGCGATGACGATGCCAGTCTTCTCGGCCGCGGGCATGAAATCCTCGGCCTCGAGCCAGCCGCGCAGGGGGTGGAGCCAACGAACCTGGGTCGCCATGCCGAGGATCCTGCCGGTACCGAGATCGACTTCCGGCAGGTAATGCAGGTGCAGTTCGTCGCGTTCCAGGGCCAGCTTCAGGTCGTTGGCCAGGGTCACCCGCTCCGTGACCTCCTGGTTGATTTCCTCGCTGTGGAAATGGAACTGGTTGCGGCCCTTGTCCTTGGAGCGATACAGCGCCATGTCCGACTGCGCCATCAGGCTGTCGGCACTCAGGGTCTGCGGGCTGTAGAGGCTGATGCCGATGCTCACCGAGATGCGCACCTCGTTGCCTTCCAAGGAGTAGGGGAGCAGCAGGGTGTCGCGGATTTTCGTCGCCAGCGCGGCACAATGCGTGGCCTCGTCGACGTCCAGTTGCAGGATCGCGAACTCGTCGCCGCCCAGGCGCGCCACCACATCGTTTTCCCGGGTGCAGGCCTTGATGCGCCGGGCCACTTCCTGCAGCAGCAAGTCACCAATGGGGTGGCCGAGGGTGTCGTTGATGCGCTTGAAGTGGTCCAGGTCCAGGTAAAACATCGCGAAGGGCGCGGCTCCCCGTCGGGCCGCGGCGAATGCCTGATGCAGGCGCTCGATCAGGGTGGCGCGGTTGGCCAGCCCGGTCAGGCTGTCGGTGCGGGCCATCAGGGCCATTTTTTCTTCGGCCAGCCTGCGTTCGGTAATGTCGAGGATGATCCCTTCCACCTCGACCAATTGGCCCTGGTCGTTGCGTACCGGAATATAGCGGTTTTCCACCCAGCGAAAGGCACCATCGCCGGTGCGCATGCGGAACTCGATGGAGGCTCCCGCCACATCCCGATCGAGGATCCGCAGCATGGCGTTCTTGACCTTGGCCTGGTCGTCGGGGTGGATCAGGGTCTGGGCCCAGTCGGCCGAGGCCACCAGTTGCGCCGCCACATGGCCGAACTTGGTGATGTTGTGGGAGATGTACATCAGGGTGAACGATGGCTCGCCCCGCAGGCGATAGAGGATGGTGGGGCTGTTCTGCACGATGATGTTGGCGTCGGCCAACTCGCGGGTGCGTTCCTCGACCGCTTGCTCCAGCTGGTCCATTTTCAGTTCGGCGTCTTCGGTCATCTGCCATTTTACGGTCAGGGCGCTGGCCATCTGGCGGATCTCGATGGCGTCGAAGGGCTTTTTCAGGATCAGTAGGCGGTCGCCCAGTTGCAGGCGCTCGGCGATGTCTTCCCAAGAATAGTCGGAGTAGGCGGTGCACAGGGCGATTTGCAGCTTGGGGTCGACCTGCCACAGCCGCTCGATGGTTTCCAGGCCGTCCCAGCCGGGCGGCATGCGCATGTCGATGAACGCCATGGCATAAGGCGCATCGTGATCCAGCGCTGCCTGCACCTTGTCCAGCGCCTCCCGGCCCTGAAACGCCGAGTCGAGGAAAAAATGCTCCAGCGAGGCACTGACGGGCGTACCGAACAGGGCGGCTTCAGCGTCGCTGAGGCTGTCCCCGGGGGCATCCGTGCAGGCGAGGATCTTGCGAAAATCCTCGTGGATCGACGTCGTGTCGTCGACGATCAGAATTCGCCGGTTGGTCCGGTCTGCCGACGCCATCATCGGCGTGCCCCAACTCGGTGCGGACACCTTGTATATAAGCTCATCGGGCTTCCCTTCCTGCTTCCTGAACATGCAGTCCATTTTGGCCTTGAGCATAGTCAGGCTCCCCCGTATGCGCTAATCGGCCGGCGTCGAATTCATGCCGAAACACTACAAGTCATCTAGCCTGTCCCAGAAGGCGGGTCTGATCGCAGTCAAAGGGGAGGGGGAACCATGGAAGAACATACAGCGGGCACAGCCCAGGACAGACCGACGGTACTGCTGGTCGACGATGAGGAATCGATTCTCAATAGCCTTCGTCGGCTGTTACGCAGCCAGCCTTACGACATCCTGTTGGCCGACAGCGGTGCCAAGGCCCTGGAGATCCTCGAACAACGGCCGGTCGACGTGGTCATGAGTGACGCCCGCATGCCGAGCATGGACGGTGCGACCTTGCTGGCCCATATCCATCAGCGTTATCCATCGACGCTGCGCATCCTGCTCACTGGTTATGCCGACATGGCCTTGATCGCCAAGGCCATCAACGAAGGGCAGATCCATCGGTATATCAGCAAGCCCTGGAACGACGAGGACATGCTGGTGACGCTGCGCCAGGCCCTGGCCCATCACAATTCCGAAAGCGAGCGCCAGCGTCTGGAAGCCCTGACCCGGCAACAGAACGAGCAATTGAAAACCCTCAACTCGACCCTGGAAAAGCATGTGGCGGCGCGCACCGCCGAACTGCAACAGACCGCCGACATGCTCGATCTGGCGTATGAAGAGCTCAAGCGCAGCTACGTGACCGGTACCGAGGTGTTTTCGCTGCTGGCCAACCTGCGCTTGCCCAAGGCCAAGCAGACCAACCGGCAGATCATTGAGCTGATTCGTGTCTATTGCATCACCCATGGCCTGGACGAAGCCGACAGCCGCAACATGACCATGGCCGCCGCGCTGTACAACATCGGCAAGCTGAGCTGGACCGACAGCATGATGACCGCGCCCGCGGACTTGCTGCACCACAACGAGCGCGACCTGTACCGGGCCTACCCGAAGCAGAGCGAGTCGCTGCTGATGACCCTGGAGCCGATGAAGGACGCGGCGCGCATCATCCTGCATCACCAGGAACGCTGGGATGGCAGTGGTTTTCCCGATCATCTCAAGGGCGAGGCCATTCCGCTGGGCTCGCGCTGGCTCAAGCTGGCCGTGGACTTCATCGAGCTGCAACGCGGGCTGATACTCGAACGGCAGATGAACAGCGATGAGGCGCTGCTGTTCATTCGCAAATACGCCGGCAAACTCTACGACCCCGACCTGGTGGAGGATTTCGTCGGCGTTTGCGCGGCTTATCAGAGCGATGTCACCCTGGCCGATCCGACGGTCAGGGTCCTGACGACGCGCGACCTGGCCCCGGGCATGACCCTGGCGCGCAACCTGAATGCCGACAATGGCATGCTGTTGCTCAATGCCGGCAAGGTGCTGAGCGGCCCGCTGGTGGACAAGCTCATCGCCTTCGAAGCGATGGAAGGGGCGAAGTACAGCATCTTCGTCAAAATACCCGAAGAGTCGGAAACGGCGGTCTCGGCCGCCGGTTAAGGAGCAAACGGGTTAACCGCCGCTGGCGGCGACAATGCTGGCCACCTGGCGTGGCTGGCAGTTGAGATAGGGTGAGGATTTCAGCCAACGCTGGTCGGGGTACCAGGAAAACATGAACTGACCGTCCTTGAGGCGGTCGATCACCTGGCGCGCCACCTGCGGACGCACGGCCGGGCAACCCAGGCTGCGGCCGATGCGCCCTTGGCGTCGGCTCCACAGGGGGCTCACATAGTCGGCCGCGTGAATCACGATATCCCGATCGCGGGCGAGGTCATTGAAGCCTGGCTCCAGGCCGTCCATGCGCAGCGAATAACCGTGGCTGCCTTCATAACTTTCCTGGGTGCGGAACAGGCCGAGGCTGGACTGGAAACTGCCCATGCGATTGGAAAACTGGGTAGCGAAGTTCTCCCCGGATTTCTGCCCGTGGGCGACCAGGTCGCGCAGCACCAGGGTTCTTTTATTCAAGTCGAAGATCCACAGGCGGCGGGCGGTGGAAGGTTGCGAATAGTCGATGACCGCCAGGTGCCGGGCCTGCCTGGCACCGCTGTTGACTGCGCATTGCATGGCGCTCAAGGCACTTTTCAACACTTGGGGATTGAGTTCTGGAGCGGCGTGGGCGAGGCTGTTGTAAAGCAGCGGAGTCGTGTTGTTGGCGGCGAGCGCGGGGCTGCAGATCGCGCCTAGGGTGGTCATTGCCAGACAGAGCCGGCGCAAGAAGGTCAGCATTCTAGAGTGTCCCCACAGTCACTTTGGCTCCTGACGTCCTGTCGCTCTCCTGGCAGTTCTGGTTACAGGTGGTTGGATGATTTTTCGCAGCCACTGCCGAGGTTGACCATCACAATGATGGCCATGATTGGAGTAAAGCAGTTGTTCAAAAAACACGCATGTTACTTGAGCCTTTTCCTGCTCGCTGCGCCGTTGGTCGCGACTGCTCAGGATGTACCGGTCGATCATGAGAACCCTGTGCAACAGGTATTCACTCGATTGTCCGCCGCCTGTCCGGGGTTGGCGGTACACCTGGACATTCCCGCCCAGAGCCTGTTACAGGCTTTTTACCAACAGCAGGGTGACCAGCCGGTCTGGTCGTCCAGCGCACGTTTGGAGGCGTTGCAGGCACAGTTGCAGCAACTGGCCGACGATGGCCTGGACCCGGCCGACTACCGGTCACCGGCCAGTGCGCTCGCGGGCGACGCGCTGTGCGCCGATTTGAGCTTCAGCCAGCATTACCTGCAGGCCCTGCATGACCTGCATTACGGCCGTCTGTCGCAGGCCCGTTTCGAGCCGATGTGGCACGCCCATCCCTCACAGCTGGATCGCCAGGCGCAGGTGCTTGCCATCGCCGGGCCCGGCCTGCAGGACATCCCGGCGGCCTTCGCGCTGGCGCGGCCGAGCCTCGAGCAATATCAGAATCTGCGCCAGCTGTATGCCCAGCAGCGCCAGCTGGCGTTGCCCCATTGGCAGCCCCTTCCCAGCGGGCCGCTGTTGCGTCCGCAGATGCAGGACGCGCGAGTGCCGGAACTGGCGCAACGGCTGTTCAAGGAGGGGTACCTGGGCACCCTCGCCAACGAAGGCGACACCCTTTACAGCAGCGACCTGGTGAGTGCGGTGAAAAGCTTCCAGCTCAGCCATTCGCTGCAAGCCGATGGGGTGATCGGCGCGGGGACCTTGAATGAACTGAACATCAGCCCGCAGATGCGCCGCGAACAGCTGCGCATCAACCTCGAGCGCTTTCGCTGGCTGGCGCAGGACATGGAGCCCGACAGCCTGCTGGTCAACCTGGCCGCGGCGCAGTTGATCGTCTATCAGGGCGGCGTGCCGGTCTGGCAGACCCGGACCCAGGTGGGGCGTGCCGAGCGCCAGACGCCACTGTTGAAATCCCAGGTCACGCGCCTGACCCTGAACCCGACCTGGACGGTGCCGCCGACCATTTTCCGCGAAGACAAGCTGCCGGAAATTCGCCGCGACCAGTCCTTCCTCAATCGGCAGAACCTGCAGGTGCTCGACAGCGAAGGGCATCCCCTGGCGGTGGAGGATATCGACTGGGACAACCCCGGCAATATTCTCCTGCGCCAGGAAGCCGGACCGAGAAACCCGCTGGGGCAGATGGCGATCCGCTTCCCCAACCCGTTCTCGGTGTACCTGCACGACACGCCCAGCCAGGCGCTGTTCAACAAGGGGCCAAGGGCCTTCAGTTCGGGCTGCGTGCGGGTCGAGCATGCGTTGCAGCTGCGCGATCTGCTGGTGAGCCCGGCGGAACGGGTGCGCACCGACGAATTGCTGAGCACCGGGCTCACTCATGAGTTCAGGCTATCGACGCCGGTACCGATCCTGCTCACGTACTGGACGGCGCAAGCCGACAGTCATGGCCAGCTGTCCTATGCCCCGGACATCTACGGACGGGACGCGGCCTTGCTGGTGGCGCTGGACAGCAAGCTTTGAGGGCTTGGCCACTGTGTGCCTTTGGTCAGGAACCGCTGAACATCTGTCGGCGCGTGACGATCTGAATAAGTAAGAGGACCATGAAGGAGAATCGGAAATGGTTCAGCGTCGCCGTCATCACATCTCGCAGTTGTCCCTTCGTATCGAAGGCCTGCGGGCCAATGTCCTGCAATTCAAACAGGATGAGTTCCAGATCCAGCAAGCCCTGTGCGGCGCTTCGGCGACAGCGAAGGTGCGCGATCTGGAGGATGCCTTCGATGAGATCCGGGAATCGATCAATCACACCGAGGCCTTGCTGGAAGCCCTGGTCCAGGTCGCAGTTGGAGCCGGGGAAGAGGGTGCAGGAGCTTGCCAGGCCGCTGGACGTTAAGGAAGGCCGGCGCTGGGGCCGCCTACGGGCACCGTTAAACGATTGATGAAAACCCGGCCGCTGCGCCGGGTTTTTTATGGCGACACGAATGGCTATCATCGCTCGGTGATTTTTCAGCGTAGGGCGCCATGGCCTTTTTCGAGTTATTCGACCAATTCATGAGAAGCATGCTGGCGGCCTGGCTCTTTGTCGGTATCTGCCAGCTGGCCCGGTTCGTCTTCTCGCAGACTCCGTCCAGGTTGTCCGGATGGATCACCCTCGCCGGGCTGGCCTTCTTGATGGTCTACCCCTGCGGTTGGGACTGGGCTTCCGGCTTCATGGAGAACGCCTGGGTGGCGATGTGCAGGGTCTACCAGCATTCGGCTTCGCAACTGGCGCTGTTTCTGGCGGATGCGGCGGGCGCGGGGTTGGGCGGGCTGGTGGCTTACCTGATGTCTCGTTATGTCATGGCCGCCCCGGCACCACTGAAACCTGCCGGCTGAAGCGCTGACAGATAGAGGATTGGCCTCGCCACTGTGCGGGGCTTTTTATTGCCTTCGCAAAATCGGACCTGTCGTCTCTAACCCTTGATGGGGGGCCATAGACTGGCGTGAATCAATGGGCTGTGCCTTACTCGAACTTCATTTACTGAGGGATGCGGCCATGACTGAGCGTCATTTGAATCACAGTGAAACGCTTTCGAATGGATGCAAGATCAAGGTGCGATCAGAGATCCTCAGAGATGGCTCGCTCAAGATGTTCATCGGCATCTACAAGCCGGATGGTAGCGTTATCGTCGAAGACAATGACCTGGCCCCGGATGGCCTGGACATGGAAGATGCATTTGAGTGGGGGATCGACCGGGCCAAGAAGATTGGCAGCGGGCAGAAGGTTCAATGACCAGTAATGCCGAGTGCTAAATAAGCCGGCAATGACAGAGATCCAGGGTAGATTGGCCGGCCAAGGAACTGAATGGATACAAGAACATGTTCAAGTTGAACGCCCTGGTGCCGGAACTGATCGTTTCGGACTTGCAGCAGAGTCTGTATTTCTACTGTGATGTGTTGGGTTTCAGGGTTGAGTACGACCGGCCCGAGGACCAGTTTGCCTTTCTCTCCTTTGGCAACAGCCAGATCATGCTGGAGCAGGACTGGCATGACGATTCGCCCTGGCGTGTGGGGCCCCTGGAGCTTCCCTATGGCCGAGGCATGAACCTTTCCATCGAGTGTCCGGATGTGTCGGCCCTGGTTTCCGCGCTTGAGGCCGCCGGTTGCCCGATCAGGAGACCTGTCGAAGAACATTGGTACCGCAGCCATGATCGACAGTTCGGGCAGAGGAATTTCCTGGTCCTGGATCCCGATGGCTATCTGCTTCGTTTTGCGCAGAATATTGGCGTGAAATAGCTGCCAGGCGGCGCCGGAAACCTGTGTAGTCCAATTGGCTCCACACCGTTTGCCGGCTATCCGCTAGCGCGGGGGCTGTTGGCGATTGAGGCGTAAAATGACGGTGCTACCTCGTCAAAAGGAGCCCCCATATGATCGCCGACCAAGTAAGCAAACAGGCGTCTGAGCAAAGAGTCTGGGATCAATACTTCTGCGCTGCGTTGATTGCCGAAAGTAATCTGACGGCACCGGTCGTAGGAGAGGCCACTCATGAAGACAGGCAGAACCTGTTGATCGAAAGAGCCAAAACTCTCGCCGACAAGATGATGGCATGTAGAAAATAATCGAAGCCCAGCCAGAGTGCTGGGCTTTTTGCATCCTCCTCCTTGCACATGACCAAGGTTTGCAGACTGTTATACCCGTAACGATGACGGTGCTCTGTAGTACGCACTGCCTTACTTGCATGTGATGGGGGCCTTTGCCGTGTTCACGTTGTTTGCCTGTGTCGTGGCGCTGATAGTCGCCAATACAGCGGGCGCTATGGATGATCAGTGGTCGCGCACTGGCAGCAAGTGAGGTTTGGGTCTGTCATGCATTGTGCTGCGAGTGCCATATAGCGTGCTGTAGATGCTCTGGGTCTTCGGCGTACCCAATGTAACCAGCGTCAATTAGCCAGTTCATGGTTGCATTTGTGCTTTCCATCAGAACTATCGCTGAGCGTAATGGCATCTGGGGCATTGAAGCTGAAGTAAACTCCGGCGAATTTGACCGGAGGGACGCGATCATGAATTGGCAAATCAGACAGGCCGTCTTGAGCGATATCGAATGGTTGGTGCGTGTGGATCCTATCGCGGCAAAAGACCACGGCCGCCGAGCACAAATAGAAAGGGTAGTAGGCACGGGTGAATGCTGGGTTGCTTGTGAGACGAGCGATCCCAGTGTCCCGATCGGTTACGGCTGTTTGGACAAAAGTTTTTTCGGGGAGTGGTTCATCCCGCTTGTAGTCGTCTCAAACGCCCATAGACGTTCTGGTGTAGGTCGGCAAATCGTTGCTCACTTAGAGCATTGTTCCTCTGCCAGAAAGATCTTCACTTCGACCAACACGTCCAATGCACCCATGCGGCAATTGTTGGTACAGCTTGGATATCAATACAGCGGGTCTGTGGAGAATCTTGACCCTGGTGATCCAGAGCTGATTTTTGTGAGGTTTTTGAATTAACTCCGCACAACAACGGCGGCAAGGCCTTCACCATCCATGTTGCGCTGTAGACGCTGGTTACCTTTGCGGTGGGACTCCCAAAAGCAGCATCGATCCTCAAGCCCCAGAAACGAAAAAGCCCCGAATGATCGGGGCTTTAGCGTGACGAATATGGCGGAGGCGATGGGATTCGAACTCATGGACCTGTTACAGTCGACGGTTTTCAAGACCGTTGCCTTAAACCACTCGGCCACACCTCCGTTTTTGTTGCGGGCGCCATAATACCTGAATGAAACACACTGTCAAACTCTGTACATAGCTTGTTGCAGAGCGTCTGTTATGATCTTTGCCACTGAACGTTTCAAACCAACAGGAGTGTCGCCATGCGCGAACAGGATTACGCAGTTAATAACAGCGTGCAGGCCGAGCAGCTAGAAGTTAGCCGCGTCCTGCGCAACACCTACGGCCTACTCGCTCTCACTCTCGCCTTCAGCGGCGTGATGGCTTACGTGGCCCAGCAGATGCGGGTCGGTTACCCGAACATTTTCGTGGTGCTGATCGGTTTCTACGGTCTGTTCTTCCTCACCAACAAACTCCGTGATTCGGCCTGGGGCCTGGTGTCGGCGTTTGCCCTGACCGGTTTCATGGGCTTTCTGCTCGGCCCGATCCTCAACCGTTACCTGGGCATGCAGGGCGGCGCTGAAGTGGTCAGCTCGGCCTTTGCGATGACCGCCCTGGTATTTGGTGGTCTGTCGGCCTACGTGCTGATCTCCCGCAAGGACATGAGCTTCCTCGGTGGTTTCATCACCGCCGGTTTCTTCGTCCTGCTGGGCGCGACGCTGGCCAGCCTGTTCTTCCAGATCAGCGGTCTGCAACTGGCGATCAGCGCGGGCTTCGTGCTGTTCTCCTCGGTGTGCATCCTGTACCAGACCAGCGCCATCATCCATGGCGGCGAGCGTAACTACATCATGGCGACCATCAGCCTGTATGTATCGATCTACAACCTGTTCGTCAGCCTGTTGCAGCTGTTCGGCATCATGGGTCGCGACGACTGATCGTCAAGCCTGAAACAAAAAGCCCGCTTCGGCGGGCTTTTTGTTGTCTGCGATCTGAACGTCCGGGACGCTATTCGGCAATGATCAGACTGCCATCGGTTTGTTGCTGATAGATGGTGTAGGGCAACAGCAAGGTGTCGAGTACGCCTGAGACGGCCATGTCGAGCAGCATGGCTTGGTTCGAGGCCGGGCCGGTATGAGTTGCGCCGTTCTCTGGCTCAGGGGCGTGCAGGCTGCAGAAATCGTAAGTCACGCCACTGTAGATACGAGGGACGCCACCGCAGTACGATTTTCGCTCCTTGAGTTTCTCGCTGGCCACCGCATCCTCCCTGAAGACGGTATCGATGGTTCCACAACCTGAGAGCATCAATGCCGCCAGCAACAGAAAAGAGGTTTTCACGGTGCGAATCCTTCGTCGATGAGGCCCTGAGTCTAGCCAGTTTTTGGGTGCCAGGGGGCAAACGCCGTGTGTGAGCCCAGGCATTACGCCATCGGCGGCAACCGCCGTTTCACCGGGCTTTTCTTGACGATCGCGGTGTTGGTTTCCGCGCAGCTGTTGAGGTGGTCGAGCAGGCTGTCCAGTTGCTCCATGTTGCGTACATGCAGGCGGGCGATAAAGCAGTCCTCGCCCGTGACCTTGTCGCATTCGGTGAACTCGGGGATGGCCAGGATCTGTCGTTCGACTTCCTGGAGTTTCCCCGGCAGCGGCCGAATGCGCACGATGGCCTGCAATTGATAACCGAAGAACTTCGGGTCGACTTCGACGGTATAGGCCTTGAGCACACCACGCTCTTCCAGGCGTCGCAGGCGTTCGGCGACGCTGGGCGAGGACAGTCCGCTGATCTGCGCCAGGGCCTTGAGCGAACGGCGTGAATCTTCCATCAGGGCGCTGATCAGCGCCTGGTCAATCTCGTCGATCATGTCAGCCTCATTAGGTAAAACCTAAGAAATACCTTGATAAAAAAGGTGTAAGCCGATTTTAGCCTACCGTTGAGTCTTGAGCGGGGCAGGAGCCGATTGTCATACTTTTGGCTCTTGTTGAGGAGAGTGATCATGGACAAATTGTTACGCCGCGGCTCACTGGAAATGACCGCCGCCATGTTGATTTCCGGCACCATCGGCTGGTTCGTGCTGGTGTCCGGGCAGCCGGTGCTGGACGTGGTGTTCTGGCGCTGCATGTTCGGCGCGGCGACCCTGCTGCTGATCTGTGCCGGCTTCGGCTTTCTGCGCCCCGGCATCCTGACGCGCACCACCTTTCTCCTCGCCGTGCTCAGCGGTGTCGCCATCGTCGGCAACTGGGTGCTGCTGTTCGCCTCCTATTCCCGGGCCTCGATCGCCATCGGCACCGCGGTCTACAACGTCCAGCCGTTCATGCTGGTGGGGCTGGCGGCGCTGTTCCTCGGCGAGAAAATCACCGCGCAGAAACTGTTCTGGCTGAGCATTTCCTTCGCCGGGATGCTGGCGATCGTCAGCGCCCATGGCGAGCAGGGCGCGGCGGGCAATGACTATCTGCTGGGAATCGCCCTGGCGCTGGGGGCGGCCCTGCTGTATGCCTTCGCCGCGCTCTTGATCAAGCGCCTGACCGGCACGCCGCCGCACCTGATCGCGTTGATCCAGGTCTGCACCGGGGTGTTGTTGCTGGCGCCCTGGGCCAACTTCTCGGCGCTGCCCACGGCACCGGAGGCCTGGGCCAGCCTGCTGACCCTGGGCATCGTCCATACCGGGGTGATGTACGTGCTGCTGTACGGCGCGATCCAGAAACTGCCGACCGCGCTGACCGGCGCGCTGTCGTTCATCTATCCGATCGCGGCGATCTTCGTCGACTGGTTCGCCTTCGGCCATCGCCTGGAACTGCTGCAATGGATCGGCGTGATCGCCATCCTGCTGGCGGCCGCTGGCATGCAGCAGGGCTGGAGCCTGGGCTTGCGCCGTCGGGTGGCGGCACAGTGAGCGTTGGGTTCCGGTGAGTGACTGGTCGCCGAATTAATACGAATGATAAGTAACTACCCGATTTACCAGCTATTTATTGCCTTGACAGGCGGGGACGCACCACTAAGGTTTTAACTCAGGTTGAAAGATTCAAGCGCAACCCTTCGTCGTTGATTCAAAGGTTTCAAGTCCTCAAACCCGGTTCTGGGTTGCGTGTCTTTTTTGCTGTTCAGGTGTGACATCTACCGCCCCCCGATTCGGGTCGGTAGGTCGTTACCGAATGCCGCCATGGCGGCGGATCCCAGGCAACCAATGCTTCTTGTCTACAGGGCAGGGGGCGTATGGGGAGCGATCATGACGACTCGACGCAAGGTACCCGGTGTTCGTAACTACGACGGCCCCGCTGGCGGCTGGGGGGCGCTCAAGGCCACCGCGACAGCGGTTCGAGAGCAGATGGATACGCTGAAGGCGCCCATCACCCTGATGCGCACCAACCAGCCTGATGGCTTCGACTGCCCAGGCTGCGCCTGGCCTGACAAGGAGCACAAATCCACCTTCCAGTTCTGTGAAAACGGCGCCAAGGCGGTGACCTGGGAGGCGACCAACAAGCGGGTCACCCCGGACTTCTTCGCCAATCATCCGGTCGCCTCGTTATTGCACCGCAGCGATTACGAGCTGGAGGACCTGGGACGTATCACCCATCCCCTGGTATATGACCGTGCCAGCGACACCTACCAGCCGGTCGAATGGGAGGCGGCGTTCGCGCGAATAGGCGAGATACTCCGGGGGCTGCAACCGGAGCAGGTCGAGTTCTATACCTCTGGCAGGGCCTCCAATGAAGCGGCCTATCTGTACCAGCTGTTCATCCGGGAATACGGCAGCAACAACTTTCCCGATTGTTCCAACATGTGCCACGAACCGACCAGCGTCGGGCTGCCGCGATCCATCGGTATCGGCAAAGGCACGGTGTCGCTGGACGACTTCGATACCTGCGAACTGATCATCTCCATCGGCCACAACCCCGGCACCAACCACCCACGCATGATGGGCACGCTGCACGAGGCCTCGCGGCGCAAGGTGCCGATCATGGTCTTCAACCCCCTGCGCGAACGCGCGCTCGAGCGCTTTGCCGATCCGCAGAACATGGTTGAAATGGCGACTTACGGCTCCACCCGGATCGCCTCGTCCTACTTCCAGGTAAAAGCCGGAGGCGACGCGGCGGCGATCAAGGGGATCATGAAGGCGCTGCTGGAGCTGGAGCGGACGGTGGGCGAAGTCCTCGACCATGACTTCATCGCCCAGCACACCCAGGGTTTCGACGAGCTGGTCGCCGATCTGCACGCCACGGCCTGGCCCGATATAGAACAGGCCAGCGGCCTGCAGCAGGCCGAGCTGGAAAAGGTCGCCGCCGCTTACGCAAAATCCAACGCCACCATCGTCACCTACGGCATGGGCATCACCCAGCACAACGAAGGCACGGCCAATGTCCGGCTGATCTGTGACCTGCTGATGTTGCGCGGTAACTTTGGCAAGCCTGGCGCGGGTATTTGCCCGTTGCGCGGCCATTCCAATGTCCAGGGCAATCGGACCGTGGGCATTACCGAGAAACCGTCGAAGGCATTTCTCGACAGGCTGGAGAAAGTATTCGGCTTCAAGCCGCCAGCGGCCCACGGCCACGATTCGGTAAAAGCCATGCAGGCCATGATCGCGGGCACGGCCAAGGCGCTGATTTGCCTGGGAGGCAATTTCGCCGTCGCCTTGCCCGATCCGGGCCAGTGTTTTCCGGCCATGGGCAAGCTCGACCTGAGCGTGCATATCGGCACCAAGCTCAATCGCTCCCATCTGCTGGTCGCCAAGGAGTCCTATCTGTTTCCCTGCCTGGGTCGCACCGAATTGGACGTACAGGACGGGATGCGCCAGTCGATCACCGTCGAGGATTCGATGTCGATGGTCCACGCATCGGCCGGCAAGCTGACCCCGGCATCCGAGTTCCTGCGCTCGGAACCGGCGATAGTGGCCGGCATTGCCCGGGCCACGCTGCCAGGCAGCAAGGTGCCCTGGCAGGAACTGGTCGCCGACTACGACAAGATCCGCGACCTGATCGAGAAAACGGTGCCCGGCTTCGAGGCGTTCAACCAGCGCATCCGCGTGCCGGGCGGGTTCCGCATGCCGCTGCCGCCCACCGAGCGCATATGGCTCACGCCCTCGGGCAAGGCCGAATTCTTTGTCTTTCCCGGGCTGCATGAAGACAAGGTGGTCGATGGCGCGGACGTCCTGCGCCTGATCACCATTCGCAGCCATGACCAGTACAACACCACCATCTATGCCATGGACGATCGTTATCGCGGGGTCTTCGGCCGGCGCGACGTGCTGTTCATCAATCAAGCGGACCTGGATGCCCGTGGCCTGGCACATGGCGACCTGGTGGATATCGAGACGGTCACCCAGGGGCGCAAGCTGCGCTACGAGAAAATCACCGCGATCGAATACAAGATTTCCCCGGGCTCGGTCGCGGCCTATTACCCCGAAGCCAACCAGCTGGTGCCGCTGGATTACATCGACGTGGATAGCGGGACGCCGTCCTACAAATCGGTTCCGGTACGGATTGTGCGCTCGACGCTGAACTGACCCTGGCGATCCAGGGAAGGGGGCGCATGGGGCGCCCCTTTTTTCATCGGTGGGCTTTCATGAGCGCGATGCTCGCTGCCGGACTGCAGCGCCGCGATTATTTGCTACTCTGCGGTCTTTCCCGTTCCGCCGAGTGCTCATGCCCATGTCCAACGATATTCCTGAACCGCAATCCGTCTGCAACCCGATTACCAGCAGCGCGATCTTTATCGTCGCCACCCTGGCCCCCGGCAGTGACGCCGCCGCCAAGGTGCGGGGCTGGTGCGAGGATGTGGCGGGCCTCACCCGTTCGGTCGGCAAGCGGGTGCCCGCGGGTAACCTGTCGTGCGTCTGCGGTTTTGCTTCGGCGGCCTGGGACCGGCTCTTCGGCGGGCCGCGCCCAGCCTCGCTGCACGCCTTTCGCGAGTTCGGCCCGCAAGAGCGCCGGGCTGTGGCGACCCCCGGCGACATCCTGCTGCACATTCGCGCGGACCAGATGGACCTGTGCTTCGAACTGGCGACGCAACTGATCGGGGCATTGGGCGATGCGATCTCGGTGGTCGATGAGGTGCAGGGTTTCCGCTATTTCGACATGCGCAGCATCATCGGTTTTGTCGATGGCACGGAAAACCCGGTCGGGCGCAAGGCAGTCGAGTTCACCCTGGTCGGCGATGAAGACCCGGCGTTCAGCGGCGGCAGTTATGTGCTGGTGCAGAAGTACCTGCACAACATGAACGCCTGGAACGAGCTGTCGGTCGAGGCGCAGGAACGTGTCATCGGGCGCAAGAAGCTGTCCGATATCGAACTCGACGATGCCGTCAAGCCGACCTCTTCCCACAGTGCCTTGACCACCATCACCAAGGACGGCGAGGAGGTGAAGATCCTGCGCGACAACATGCCGTTCGGCCGGCCGGGGGCGGGGGAGTTCGGCACCTATTTCATCGGTTACGCGCGCTCGCCGGAGCCTATCGAGCAGATGCTGGAAAACATGTTTGTCGGCCGGCCGGCGGGCAACTATGACCGCTTGCTGGATTTCAGCACGGCGGTGACCGGCGGCCTGTTCTTCGTGCCTTCCGCCGATCTGCTGGAAGCGTTGGCCGAACGCCAGCCCTGATCCGGATGCAAAGAGCCCGCGAGGTGAGGGCCTCGCGGGCTCGTTGCATCTGGCGGATGCTATTCAATGGTTGGCGGGACCGCGCACCGGGAAAGGCGCCGGGCCTTTACCGATGCGATCAGCAATCAGTGAGTGCTCATGCCGGCCATGTGCATCATCAGCCGCAACAGGCCGGCCACCGCACCCAGGGCCAGCACACTGCCCAGCCAGATGCCCACCAGCCATGCCAGCCGCCGATACCAGGGGGCGTTCGGGTGGACGGTGGTCGATACCTCAGAGCGTTCCATAAGCCAACTCCATCATCAGTGCGGTGGCGGCGGCCAGCATCACCAGCCCGCCGAGGAACAGCAGGCTCAGCTGTGCCACCTGCTGGTAGAAAGGCCTCTGCCTGGTAGTGGTTCGAAGGGTTTCGCTATCAATGGTAACCATCGCCGATCCTCACTTTGCCGCGGAACACGTAGTAGCTCCAGCAGGTGTACATCAGGATGATCGGCAGGATGAACAGGGTGCCGATCAGGATGAACAGCTGGCTGGACGGGGGCGATGCGGCCTGCCACAGGCTGATGGAAGGCGGCACGATGTTCGGCCAGATGCTGAAGGCCAGGCCGATGTAGCCCAGGAACACCAGCGCCAGGGTGAACACGAACGGCCAGTGCGAGTGATGCTGGCGCAAGGTGCGCAGCAGCCCGAACAGCGCCAGCAGCGCGAGAACCACCAGAGCGCCGAAGACCACGATATGCGCGTGGGTGAACCAGCGGCTGGCGATCTCCGGGTGCAGCATGGGCGTCCACACACAGAGCACCGCGACCACCGCCATCAGCACGAACGCCAGCGGCCGGGTGTAGTGGCGCATGCGCGATTCGAGCATGCCTTCGGTCTTGACCAGCAGCCAGGTGCTGCCCAGCAGTGCATAGGCGACGATCAGGCCCAGGCCGCAGAACAGCGGGAACGGCGCCAGCCAGTCCAGGTTGCCGCCGGCGAACTGGCGATCGACCACCGGGATCCCCGCGATATAGCTGCCAATCACGATGCCCTGGCAGAAGGTCGCCAGCAGCGAGCCACCGATGAACGCCATGTCCCAGATATGGCGTTTTTCCGGGCTGGCCTTGAAGCGGAACTCAAAGGCCACGCCGCGGAAGATCAAGCCGGCCAGCATGAAAATCAGCGGCAGGTACAAGGCCTCCAGAATCACCGAATAGGCCAGCGGGAAGGCCCCGTACAGCGCCGCGCCACCGAGAATCAGCCAGGTTTCGTTACCGTCCCAGACCGGCGCCACGGTGTTCATCATCACATCGCGCTCCTGCGCGTCCGGGATGAGCGGGAAGAGGATCCCCAGTCCCAGGTCGAAGCCATCCATGATGACGTACATCATCACCCCGAAAGCGATGATCACGCCCCAGATCAACGACAGATCTATACCTTGAATGCCCATGGGCAAGCTCCTTGTTCAGTTGGCGGGGTTGCCGGACGCGAAGGTCTCGGTGACCGCGGACAGCGGCCGGCGCGGCGTGCGGTCCTGGCCGGGGCCGCCTTGTGGCGGATGATCGTGATGCGGCTGCGGGCCTTTGCGGACCAGCTTCATCATGTAGGCGATGCCGACGGTGAACACTGAGAAGTAGATCAGCACGAACAACGCGAGCGAGATGCTCAACTGGCTGACCGAGTGGTTCGACGCCGCGTCGGCGGTGCGCTGCAAGCCGTACACCACCCACGGCTGGCGGCCGACCTCGGTGGTAATCCAGCCGGCCAGCATGGCGATCAGGCCGGTCGGGCCCATGAATAGCACCAGGCACAGGAACAACCGGTTGCGGTACAGCGCGCCGTTGCGGCGCAAGGCCAGGCCGAGCAGGCCGGTGAGGATCATCAACATGCCCAGCCCGGCCATGATCCGGAAGCTGAAGAAGATGATGGTCGCGTTCGGCCGGTCCTCTTTCGGGAAGCTCTTGAGCGCCGGGATCTGCTTGTCCAGGCTGTGGGTCAGGATCAGGCTGCCCAGGTAAGGCACTTCGATCGCATAACCGGTCTTCTCGGCGTCCATGTCGGGGATGCCGAACAGCACCAGCGGCGTCGGTTCGTTACCGATGTTTTCCCAGTGGCCTTCGATGGCGGCGATTTTCGCCGGCTGATGTTCCAGGGTGTTCAGGCCATGGGCATCGCCGACCACTGCCTGGATCGGCGCCACGATCAGGGCCATCCACATCGCCATCGACAGCATCTTGCGCACTTGTGGCGTGTCGTTCTTGCGCAGCAGGTGCCAGGCCGCGGACGAGCCGACAAAAAACGCCGTGGCGACGAACGCGGCGATCGCCATGTGCGCCAGGCGGAACGGGAACGACGGGTTGAACACGATGGCCAGCCAGTCCATCGGCACGATCCGCCCATCGACGATGGAGAAGCCCTGTGGCGTCTGCATCCAGCTGTTGGAGGCGAGGATCCAGAAGGTCGAGATCAGCGTGCCGATGGCGACCATGACCGTGGAGAAGAAGTGCAGCCCGCGGCCGACCCGGTTCCAGCCGAACAGCATCACCCCGAGGAAACCGGCCTCGAGGAAAAACGCGGTCAGCACTTCATAGGTCAGCAGGGGCCCGGTAATGCTCCCGGCGAAGTCCGAGAAGCGACTCCAGTTGGTGCCGAACTCATAGGCCATGACCAGCCCGGAGACCACCCCCATGCCGAAGTTGACGGCAAAGATTTTCGACCAGAAGTGATACAGGTCCTTGTAGACCGAGTTATTGCTTTTCAGCCAGAGGCCTTCGAGCACTGCCAGGAAGCTGGCCAGCCCGATGGTGATGGCGGGAAATATGATGTGGAACGAGACCGTGAACGCGAATTGAATTCGCGCCAGGTCAAGCGCTTCCAGGTTTGACATGACGATACCCTCAGAGTGGCTCGATACGCGTGCACGGCCCGGCCGACCGTGTGAGCCTCGCGGCTCGCGGTCAACGGCAGTGCAGGTTTCGAAAGGGCCGGGGCGACGCTCGCCGCCCCGGGCAGGTTCAATCGACGGAGGACTGGATCAGGTTGCTGACCGGCGCCGGTTCAAGGCGAATCGCGATGAACTTCGAGGTCGGGGTGAAGGTGCGGTCGCCGTAGCTTTCCAGCGGCACCAGAGGGTTGGTTTCCGGGTAGTAGGCGGCGGCCTGGCCGGCGGGAATGTCGTAGGCGATCAGGGTGAAGCCGCTCACCCGGCGCTCGCGACCGTCGCCCCACAGCGAGATCATGTCGACCTTCTGCCCCGGCTCGTAACCCAGCTTGCGAATGTCCTGCTCGTTGACGAACACCACGTCGCGCATGCCGTAGACCCCGCGATAACGATCGTCCAGGCCATACAGGGTGGTGTTGTACTGATCGTGGGAACGCATGGTCTGCAGGATCAGCTCCGGCTTCACGCCCAGGTCGCGCACGCCCTGGCTCACCAGGTGTTCCGGCAATACGCCGGGGGTGAACTGGGCCTTGCCGGTGGCGGTTTTCCAGATGCGCTGGGCGGCGTCGTTACCCAGGTGGAAACCCCCGGGGTGCAGCAGCTTCTGGTTGAAGTCCTTGAAGCCGGGAATGGTGTCGGCGATCAGGTTGCGGATGCGGCTGTAGTCCTCGATCACCCAGAGCCAGTCGATGGGGTGGCTGCCGAGGGTGGCGTTGGCGATCCCGGCGATGATCGCCGGTTCCGAACGCATCAGCGGCGACTTGGGTTTCAACTGGCCGTGGGAAATGTGCACCATGCTGAAGGTGTCTTCCACGGTGACGCCTTGCGGGCCCTGGGCTTGCAGGTCGATATCGGTGCGCCCCAGGCACGGCAGGATCAGCGCCTCGCGGCCGGTGACCAGGTGGCTGCGGTTGAGCTTGGTGGCGATGTGCACGGTCAGCTCGCAGTTGCGCAGCGCGGCGTGGGTGCGCGGGCTGTCGGGGGTGGCCTGGGCGAAGTTGCCCCCCAGGCCGATGAACACCTTGGCCCGACCTTCTTCCATGGCGGCGATCGCCATCACCGTGTTGTGCCCGTGCTTGCGCGGCGCCTTGAAGGCAAAACGCGCTTCCAGGGCATCGAGCAACTCGGTGGGGGCCAGTTCGTTGATACCCATGGTGCGGTCGCCCTGCACGTTACTGTGGCCGCGCACCGGCGACAGCCCGGCGCCCGGACGGCCGATATTGCCGCGCAGCAGTTGCACGTTGACCACTTCCTGCACGGTCAGCACCGAGTGGGTGTGCTGGGTCACGCCCATGGCCCAGCACATGATCACCCGCTTGGCCTTGCGATACATGCGCGCGGCCAGCTCGATGTCCTCCAGGGACAGCCCGGACTGTTCGAGGATGTGCTCCCAACTGGTGGCGTCGACTTCGGCCAGGTAGGCGTCGAGGCCCGAGGTGTGCTCGGCGATGAAGGCGCGGTCGAACACCGCTTCGCCGTTGTTGGCCAGGGCTTCGCGTTCCCACTGCCAGAGGAACTTGGCGATGCCGCGCATGGCTGCCATGTCGCCGCCCAGGGCCGGGCGGAAGTAGGCGGAGGAGGTGGGCTCGGAGCCGTTGGTGAGCATCTCCAGCGGATGCTGCGGGTGCTGGAAGCGTTCCAGGCCACGCTCTTTCAGCGGGTTGAAACAGATCACCTGGGCACCGCGTTTCACCGCTTCACGCAGCGGTTCGAGCATCCGTGGGTGGTTGGTGCCAGGGTTCTGGCCGATGACAAAAATCGCGTCGGCTTCCCCCAGGTCCTCGAAGGTCACCGTGCCCTTGCCCACGCCGACACTGTCGTCCATGCCCAGGCCGCTGGCCTCGTGGCACATGTTCGAGCAGTCGGGGAAGTTGTTGGTGCCGTAGGCGCGCACGAACAGCTGGTAGAGGTAGGCGGCCTCGTTACTGGCCCGGCCCGAGGTATAGAACTCGGCCTGGTCGGGCGACTCCAGCCCGTTCAGGTGCCTGGCGATCAGGGCGAAGGCATCGTCCCAGCTGGTTTCGACGTAGCGATCCAGGCTGGCGTCGTAACGCATCGGGTGGGTCAGGCGGCCCTGGTATTCGAGCCAGTAATCGCTTTGCGCCGCCAGTGCCGACACCGTGTATTTGTTGAAGAAGGCCGGGTTGACCAGGCGCCCGGTGGCTTCCCAGTTGACCGCCTTGGCGCCGTTCTCGCAGAACTTGACCATGCCGTTTTCCGGCGACTCGCCCCAGGCGCAGCCCGGGCAGTCGAAGCCACCGTTCTGGTTGGTCTTGAGCATGGTGCGAATATTCTTGAAAGCGTTTTCGCTGCCCAGCCAGTTCCTGGTCACGGCAATCAATGCGCCCCAACCGGCCGCCGCCCCCTTGTACGGTTTATAGCGTTCAACTTCGCTCATGATACTTCTCCAGGACATTGCACGTAGGCTGCGCCTAATGCCGAGTCATTGTTAATGACTGTTTTCTTGTGTGCATAAATAACCAACTTTAAGTGGCTGTTAATTACAGGCCGCACGGGTTTATGCACTTCGCGGATTGCTTCAGGACTGCGGGGTCAAGCCTAAGCCGCTTATAAAGTGCCTGTCTAATCGCAAATAATGACCGGATGATCGAAATGCTCTATCAAGGAAAAAATCTATACTAATCAATAAAATAAATACTTAATTTGTGGCGGAATGGGATGATTTTTCTTCTGATAAATCCTATCGATCAACCGGTTGTTAATAGCAATTAGACGGTGGTTTGAAATGTCCTTAGTCTTGCCTCAAACAAGGCCTTCTATAACGGTGGCCTTCCAATAACAGCATTCGGGTCGATACACCTGAAGTGCTGACGGAGGCGGTAATGTCAGATCGAATCCTGCAGGATGGTTTTTCCAGGCGAGTCGACTATCTGCGAATGTCGGTGACTGATCGCTGCGACTTTCGTTGTGTGTATTGCATGGCCGAAGATATGCAGTTCCTGCCGCGGCAACGCATCCTGACCCTGGAGGAGCTCTATCAGCTGGCGCAAAGTTTCGTCGCCCTGGGCACCCGGAAAATCCGCCTGACCGGGGGCGAACCCTTGATCCGCCCGGGCGTCGTCGAGCTGTGCCGGCGCATCGCCGCGCTGCCGGGGCTGCGCGAGCTGTGCATGACCACCAATGGCTCGCAGCTGGGCAAGCTGGCGACGCCCTTGTTCGAGGCCGGGCTCAAGCGCCTGAACATCAGCATCGACAGCCTCGATGCCACGCGTTTTCGCGAGCTGACCCGCACCGGCGACCTGGCCCAGGTGATTGCCGGCATCGATGCGGCGAACGCCGCCGGTTTCCAGCACACCAAGCTCAACTGCGTGGTGATGAAAGGGCGCAACGATCACGAGATCAACGACCTGGTGGGCTTTGCCATTGACCGCGGGCTGGACATCTCCTTTATCGAAGAGATGCCCCTGGGGGTGATCAGCGAACACAGCCGCGCCGATGCGTTCTTTTCCAGCGCCCAGGTGCGCGAGCGCATCGCCGAGCGCTACACCCTGATCGACTCCACCGAGTCGACCCAGGGGCCGTCGCGTTACTGGCGCCTGGCCGAGGCGCCGGAGATTCGCCTGGGGTTCATCTCGCCCCACAGCCACAACTTCTGCGCTACCTGCAACCGGGTGCGGCTGACCGTCGAGGGCCGCCTCCTGCTGTGCCTGGGCAACGAGCATTCGGTCGATTTGAAGCAGGTGCTGCGCAGCCATCCGGGCGAGCCGCAGCGCCTGGAGCGGGCAATCATCGAGGCGATGAAAATCAAGCCGTACCGCCACAACTTCGCACTCAATGACGAGGTGCAAGTGGTGCGGTTCATGAACATGACCGGCGGCTAGCCCGCGCGGTTTTCCCCTCTGCAAAAAGGCTGTCTAGCGATGATCGTCAGATCCAAACCCAACCTGATCAATGTGCTGATCTCCCTCAAGGGCTCGATTGCCAAGCGCATCGCCCTGCGCAGCCTGCTGGTGACCCTGCTGGCCTCGGCGATTGTGTTTATCGAGACCCTGTACCCGACCTATTTCTCCAGGGTCAATGCCACGCCGTTCACTTTGTTGGGCCTGTCGCTGTCGATCTTCATGAGCTTTCGCAACAACGCCTGCTACGACCGTTGGTATGAAGCGCGCAAGGCCCTGGGCACGCTGGTGACGGAGGTGCGTTCGATGATCCGCGAAACCCAGGCGATCAAGGATTCGCGGCAGCGCGGCAAGATCTTGCGCGACCTCTGTGGCTTCGCCCATGCCCTCAACGCCAGGCTGCGCCAGGAAGACGAGTCGAGCGCGGCGGGTACCTGGCTGAGCCAGTTGCCGTCGGCCCAGGCGCCCAACGTGCCGGATAGCATCCTGCGCCACGTCGGCCAACAGTGTTCGACCCTGGCCGAGTCGGGGGCGATCAGCGAATGGCGCTACACGCTGATGGCCAATCACCTGAGCAGCCTGACCAACGCCCAGACCGTCTGCGAGCGGATCAAGAGCACGCCATTGCCTTTTCCCTACACGCTGTTGCTGCACCGCACCAGCTACATGTTCTGCATCCTGCTGCCCTTTGCCATGGCCGAGCCCCTGGGCTGGCTGACGCCGATCTTCACGGCCATCGTCAGTTATACGTTCTTTGGCCTGGACGCCATTGGTGACGAGCTGGAAGACCCCTTCGGCCGGGACGAGAACGACCTGCCGACCAATGCCCTGGTGCGTACCATCGAGCGGGAGGTGCTCTATGCCCTGGGGGCGACCCAGCTGCCGCCGATGCTGCAACCGGTGGACTTCGTGCTGAGCTGACCGACGCCCATGCATTCGCCCCGGTTCCCCGAGCCACATCACTCAACCCAGCCAACAGGCTGCGAGGATAACCATGAACCACGATTCCACGATCCTGACTCACCTGGACGCCGAAGGTCGGGCCAATATGGTCGATGTCAGCGACAAGCCGCCCACTGACCGTGAAGCCCAGGCCCAGGCCTGGGTACGCATGCGGCCCGCCACCTTGCAACTGATCCAGCGCAACGGCCACCCCAAGGGCGACGTGTTCGCGGTGGCGCGCATCGCGGGCATCATGGCGGCGAAGAAAACCCATGAACTCATCCCGCTGTGCCACCCGTTGCTGCTCAGCTCGATTCACCTCGAGCTGAAGGCCGTCGAGCCTGACAGCGTCAGGATTGTCGCCACCTGCCGGCTCAACGGCCGCACCGGTGTCGAGCTCGAAGCGCTCACCGCGGCCAGCGTCGCCGCGCTGACCATCTACGACATGTGCAAGGCGGTCGATCGCGGCATGGTCATCGACAGCATCCAGCTGTTGAAGAAACAGGGCGGGCGATCGGGCAGCTTTGACGCGGGAGTCACAGCATGATCCTGGTCAACTACTTTGCCCGTTATCGCGAGCAGCTCGGTATCGGCGGCGAGAAGATCGCGCTGGATGATTCGTTGCGCAGCGTCGGCGACGTGAGGACGTTGCTGATGGCCAGGGGCGAGATCTGGCAGGCGGTGCTCGGCGAAACCAGCCTGATGTGCGCGCTGAACCAGGACCTGTGCAACCTCGACGCGCCCATCGAGGACTTCGACGAGATCGCGTTTTTTCCGCAAGTCACCGGGGGCTGAGCCATGACCGTGCACGTCCAGGCCGAGGCCTTCGACCTTGATCGACTGCACCGCGAGGTGCACGGCGAGGACCCCGGCGTTGGTGCGCTGGTGACTTTCGTCGGCTATGTGCGTGACCTGAACCTGGGGGAGCAGGTCGGCAGCCTGTTCCTCGAACATTACCCGGGCATGACCGAGCGTTCGTTGCAGCGCATCGTCGATGAGGCCCATGAGCGCTGGCCATTGCAACGGGTAAGGGTCGTGCATCGGGTGGGGGCGTTGCAGGTGGCCGAGCCGATCGTGTTTGTCGGCGTCGCCAGCGCCCATCGGCAGGCGGCCTTCGAGGCCTGCGCCTTCCTGATGGACTACCTGAAAACCCGCGCGCCGTTCTGGAAGCGCGAACAGACCTCGTCCGGCGAGCGTTGGGTGCAGGGCAGGGAGAGCGACCAACTGGCCGCCAGTCGCTGGTAGGGCAGGAATGCGCCCTGCGGCGCAGCACCTTCAGTCGGCCGTGGGCGCTTGCCCGGCAAACAGTTTCCTGGCTTCGGCAAAGCACTTTTCGGCAATGGCCGAGCGCGGTTCGGTCTTGCGCATCACCAGGCCCAGGGGCGCCAGCACGCTGGCATCCGGCAGGTTGATGAAGGCCAGGTTCTCGATCGGGTTTTCCAGGCCGCTGGACAGCGGCATGATCGAGCAGCAGAAGCCTTCGTGAATCGCCTGGAACAGCTGATAGGTCGAATCGCTTTCGAGGATCGGCTGCGGGTCGAGGCCGCGGCTGCGGAAACTCAGGTCGATGGATTTGCGGTAGTGCATGCCATTGCTGATCATCCCCAGGGGCAGCTCGGCGGCCTCTTCCCAGCTCATTTCGCTGCCTTCGAAATGGAAGTGGCGGGTGTCGTACAGCAGGCCGACGCGGGTTTCGCCGATCTCGAAAAACTCGAAATAGTTCGGGTTCACGTGGTCCAGGTAACACACGCCCAGGTCCAGCTGGTTGTTGCCCAGGCCTTCGATGATCTGGTCCGAGCTCATGGACGACAGGGCGAACTTGAGCTCCGGGAAACTCTTGGAAAGACCCTGGACGTAGCCGATCGGGTTGAAGCTGCTCAGCGGCACCAGGCCCAGGCGCAGGCTACCGACCAGTTGGCCACGGCACGCGGCGGCCTCGGCGAACAGCCCGTCATGGGCGGCGAGCAGGGTCCGCGCCCAGGCCAGCACCCGTTCGCCGGCCTCGGTGAAACCTTCGAAGCGCTGGCCACGCTTGACCAGCACCAGGTCCAGCTCGTCCTCCAGGTTGCGCAAGCGCATGGACAGGGTCGGCTGGGTGATGTGGCAGCGCGCCGCGGCCTGGCCGAAGTGTCGGGTCTGGTCCAGGGCGATAAGGAACTTGAGTTGTTTGATGTCCACGATGGCACCTGTTGAAGAAGGGGGTTGATGTCAGGGGTGAGTCCAGGATGCACGAAGCGTTTGGAAATCCCGATCCGACCTTTGGAGGAAAAGACTGTGCGTCCGTTCGGTGGCACGCGGAGCTGTTAAAAAACGCCGTTAAAAAAACGCCGTTAAAAAAGTAGCTCAGGGGTATTGAAGTTGCTCAGGCGCGGGTCGTCCTCGGCGCAGACCAGGGCCTGCGGCCGGTGCTTCGACAAGGCGCGCTGCAGGCTGCGTTCGCCGGCGTCCCAGTCGTGTTGCAGGCTCGCCAGCAAGGCCTTGGGGATCAGGCTGAACATGGGCTGCCAGTGGCCGGCCTGTTGCACCATCAGCACCGAGTCCGGGGCAGGGCGCGCCGCCAGCATGGCGCCGATCAGCGCGCCGTCGATTTTCGGCGCGTCGCAGGCGAACACCAGCAGCCACGGATGACGCGCCACTGCCAGGCCGGCGAGCACACCCGCCAGGGGCCCCGGGAAATCCCTCTGCGAGTCTTCGACCAGTTGGTCGGCATAGGCCCGATACTGCTCGGCGTTGCGGTTGCAGGAGATGATCAGGTCGTCGGTGAAAGGTCGGACCGCCGCCTGCACATGGGCGATCAGCGGCTTGCCCTGCCAGGGCAGCAGGCCCTTGTCCCGGCCACCCATGCGCGCGCCACGGCCGCCGGCCAGCAGCAGCACCGAGCAGGGGATGGGCGAAGGGGCGGCGGGGCAGGTCGGGGTCATTGTTCGAGGCACGCTGGTTGGGGGCTCAGACGATCTCATTGTCGCCCCTTCGAGTCCAATCGGAAGTATCGAATGAGCGATCAAAAGGCTCTATCGGCCGCGGATTTCACCGGCGTGGGCCGGCACGTCAGGGGGAAAGAGTCCTTGATAGATATGCTCGATAAAGTGGTCGGCCAGAGTGATTAGACACCGACGGTTTCAGCGCTTTAGCCTCTGGCCATGGTTTTTATGACTGCCCGCCGGAGAAAGACATGAGTGTGAAATCGGATGCATTGTTTGTCCCCCTGAATATTGCCGTGCTGACCGTCAGCGATACCCGCGAATACGCCACCGACACCTCCGGTCAATTGCTCGTCAGCCGCCTGCTGGAAGCTGGCCACACCCTGAGCGAACGCAACCTGCTCAAGGATGACCTGTACAAGATCCGCGCCCAGGTCGCCCTGTGGATCGCCGATGAGGCTATCCAGGTGGTGCTGATTACCGGCGGCACCGGGTTCACCGGGCGCGACAGCACGCCCGAGGCGGTGAACTGTTTGCTGGACAAGCGGATCGACGGTTTCGGCGAGCTGTTCCGGGCGATCTCCATCCTCGATATCGGCACCTCCACCGTGCAGAGCCGGGCCCTGGCCGGGCTGTCCAACGGCACCCTGGTGTGCTGCCTGCCGGGCTCCACGGGCGCCTGCCGCACGGCCTGGGAAGGCATCCTCGCCGAGCAGCTCGACGCCCGCCACCGGCCGTGCAATTTCGTGCCGCACCTCAAGCAGGTGCAAGCCTGCGGGACCCGCGGATGAGCGCCTCAGCGCTGATGCCGGTGGAGGAGGCCATCGCCCGCTTGCTGGCCATGGCCGAGGCGCAACGTTTGCAGGACAGCGAGCCGGTGGCGCTGGGCGAGGCGCGGCAACGGGTGCTGGCCAGCGACCTGGTGGCGACCCTCGACCTGCCGCCCTGGCCGAATAGCGCCATGGACGGTTATGCCTTGAACCTCGATGCCTGGGACGGCCAGCCGCTGGCGGTGTCGCAACGCATTTTCGCCGGCCAGGCCCCCGAGCCGTTGCGGCCGGGCACCTGCGCGCGAATCTTCACCGGCGCGCCGCTGCCCGAGGGCGCCAACAGCATCGAGATGCAAGAGAACGTCGAGCTGCTTGACGACGGTCGCGTGCGCTTCAAGCAGCCGCTCAAGGCCGGCCAGAATATTCGCCCGCAAGGCCAGGAGAACCGCGCCGGACAAGTGCTGCTGCGCACCGGCAAACGCCTGGGGCCTTTCGAACTGGCTATCGCCGCGGCCCAGGGCTGCACCCATCTGCCGCTGGTGCGGCGGCCACGGGTGGCGTTGCTGTCGACGGGCGATGAACTGGCCGAGCCGGGCACCGCCTTGCGCCCCGGCTGCATCTACAACAGCAATCGCACCCTGCTCAGCCACTGGTTGAATGCCCTGGGCTGCGAGGTGGTCGATGCCGGAATTCTCCCCGACCAGCCGCAGCAGACTCGGCTGCGCCTGGAACAATTGCAGTGCGCCGCGGACCTGATCCTGACCACCGGCGGCGTGTCCGCCGGCGACGCCGATTGCCTCGGCCAGGTACTGCGCGAGTGCGCCACCCCGGTGTTCTGGAAGCTTGCGATAAAACCCGGCAAGCCGCTGACCGTGGGGCGCTTCGGCAGCGTGCCGGTGATCGGCCTGCCCGGCAACCCGACCTCGGCCCTGGTGACCTTTGGCCTGCTGGCCCGGCCGTATCTGTTGCGCATCCAGGGCGTCGAAGAGGTCATGCCCTTGAGCTTCCCGGTCAGCGTCGGTTTCGACTGGCCGAAAGCGGGAGGCCGCCGCGAATACCTGCGGGCCAGGCTGGAGGAGGGCCGTGCGGTGCTCTATCCGAACCAGAGTTCCGGTGTGTTGCTGGGCGCTTCGTGGGCCGATGGGCTGGTGGAAATCCTCGAGGGCAGCACCTTGCGGGCCGGCGAGCCGGCGCGCTTCATTCCGTTCAGCGAGTTGTTCTAGCCGGCGCGGTCTGGCGGCAGGCGTGGCGCACTCAGATCTTCCACTGCTCCGAGCTTTTCGCCAGGCGCTGGCGCATCTCGTCGAGGGTGGCCACCAGTTGCCGGGTCAGCAGGCGGTAGCCGTCCAGCGCGCTGTAGACCGAGGTGTCGAGGGGCGAGGAGGCCGGGCCATCCAGGGGCCGCCCCAGGCGTCTGGTGGCGCCGGATTGCAGGGCGCGGGCCATGCCCACCAGCTGTATGCGCACCTGCCGGTGCTCATGTTTCATGAGCTGTTGCAACTGTTCGCGGGCCTGTGGGTCGCTGAGGTCCGGCCGGGTATTGCCGAGGATTTCCAGGGTGCTGAAGCACATGCGCAGGTTGCGCTGGATGGCATCCAGTTCGGTCATGGAGATCCGCACTTCCTTGGACACCGAGGGCATCAGCGAGCGCAGTTGCAGCAAGGTGCTGTTGAGGCGCCCGAGCAACTTCAGGTGTTCGTCGTCGGTCACCGACTGACCGCCGATGATGCGTCCGTAAAGGGTGGCGCAGTCGCGCAAGGCGCTGGCCAGGTTGTAGCGCCAGGAATACACCGCGTACAACGGAATGGCGAAGGAAAACGCCAGGGCCAGGGCGATACCGATGAGGATATCCACGGTGCGCCACAGGCCATCGCTGACGTGGTTGTCGCCGTGGCCGGCGACGATGAACACGGTGATCGCCGCCAGCAGCGCGGTGTAGCCGCCCTTGCCGATGGCGTGATAGGAGAAATACCCGCACACCACCGACATCCCCAGGTAGGTCAGCCAGGACAGGCCCAGGTAAGCCTGCTGTACCACCAGCACCAGGCCGACGCCCGCGCCGATCAAGGTGCCGATGGCCCGTTCCGCGGCCTTCTTGCCAATGTTGCCGTGGTGCTGCAAGCCGCCGATCACCACCAGCATGGTCACCGACGCCCATTCGCCGTGGGGCAGATTGAGGCCGGTGGTCAGCACGATGGTGGCCAGCAACCCCAGGGCCACGCGCACCGCATGGATCAGCTTGGCGTAGCGGTAGCGCCGATACGGGTCCAGTACCGGGAGCAGGAAGCGGCGCAACAGCGGTGGCAGGCGGAAGGTCTGGCCCAGGGGAGTTCTCCGTTTCTAGAAAATGTAATCGGTGGTCAGGAAGCTCGACTCGCGGTTACGGATGATGTCGCTGATCAGCTCCTTGTTGCTCTCCTGGAACTTGGTGGCCACCAGGGTGCGGATCGAGAAGGTGCGCAACGCGTCATGCACCGACAGCGTGCCTTCGGCGGAGTTCTTGCGCCCGTTGAAGGGGTAGGTGTCCGGGCCGCGCTGGCACTGGGCGTTGAGGTTGATCCGCCCGACCTGGTTGGCGAAGGTGTCCACCAGATGCCCGACTTGTGCCGGCTCGGTGCCGAAGATACTCAGCTGCTGGCCGAAGTCCGATTCCAGGACATAGTCGATCACCGTTTCCAGGTCGCGATACGGCACGATCGGCACCACCGGCCCGAACTGCTCTTCCTGGTACACGCGCATCTGGCTGTTCACCGGGTACAGCACCGCCGGGTAGAAGAACGACGCCCGCGCCTCGCCTCCGCCGGGGTTGACCACCTTGGCGCCCTTGTCGATGGCGTCGGCCACCAGGGCGTGCAGGTAATCGACCTTGCCCGACTCCGGCAGCGGCGTCAGCGCCACCCCCGGTTCCCACGGCATGCCGGGCTTGAGGCTGAGCAGCTTGGCGTTGAATTTCTCGATAAAGGCATCGACCACGCTTTCATGGACAAAGAGGATCTTCAGCGCGGTGCAGCGCTGGCCGTTGAACGACAGCGAGCCGGTGACCGCCTCGTTGACCGCGTTATCCAGGTCCACCTCCGGCAGCACGATGCCGGGGTTTTTCGCGTCCAGGCCCAGGGCGGCGCGCAGGCGGTGCGGCTTGGGGTGCAGTTTCTTCAGGTCGCTGGCGGCCTTGTTGGTGCCGATAAAGGCGAAGATATCGATCTTGCCGCTGGCCATCAGCGCGCTGACGGTTTCCCGGCCGCTGCCGTAGATCACGTTGATCACCCCGGCCGGGAAGCTGTCGCAGAAGGCTTCCAGCAGTGGGCGGATCAGCAGCACGCCGAACTTGGCCGGCTTGAACACCACGGTGTTGCCCATGATCAGCGCCGGGATCAGGGTGGTGAAGGTTTCGTTCAGCGGGTAGTTGTACGGGCCCATGCACAGGGCCACGCCCAGGGGCACGCGGCGGATCTGGCCGAGGGTGTCCTGCTCCAGCTCGAAGCGGCTGGAGCGGCGGTCGAGTTCCTTGAGGGCGTTGATGGTATCGACGATGTAGTCGCAGGTGCGGTCGAACTCTTTTTCCGAGTCCTTGAGGTTCTTGCCGATTTCCCACATCAGCAGCTTGACCACCGCCGAGCGCTGTTCGCGCATGCGCCCGAGGAAGGCTTCGACGTGCTGGATGCGTTCGGCCACGCGCATGGTCGGCCACGCGCCCTGGCCACGGTCATAGGCGCGCACGGCGGCGTCGAGGGCGGTCAGCGCGGTATCGGCGTCGAGCAGCGGGGTGCTGCCGAGAATCACTTGTTCGTCGCCATGGGCGGTGGCCAGGTACACCGGGCTGCGCACCAGGGCCAGGGGGCCGTTCCAGGTCTGCAACTGACCGTCGACCAGATACTCGCGTTGCTCGACCTGGCCGTCCAGGCGGTACTGCTCGGGGATGTCGGCGGCGACGGGAAACAGCGTGTTCAACAGAGGGGCTGTGGTCATGACTCTATTCCGTAATGGCAATGGGCAATGCACCGGCGGGCTGGAGCGCGCCGGCGCTGACGGGCGAGACGGGTCTTCAAGGTTTGTTTCTACGGGTATACGCCTTGATGTCTCGGGTCTTTAGCAAAAAGCTGGGCCAAAATGGCGGAAAGTCGTGCAGCAGAGGTGTGATGGTGTGGTTCTTTGGGCCAAGAGTAGCCGCTTTTTCCCATGGAAAAACAGCCTTTGTTTCAACCGGCGCTGAACAATTGGCGGATCAGCCTGGGTGTGCTGCCGGTCCAGCGCTTGAACGAGCGGCGGAAATTCGCCGCGTCGTTGAAGCTCAGGTACTCGGCGACTGCCTCGTTGCTCAGGCCCTTGATCCGGTACAGGTACAGCGCCACGTGCTTGCGCACCAGGTCCGCCTGCTGCTGGAAACCGCTGTCGTGCTTGTGCAGCTTGCGCTTGAGGGTGGCCGGGCTCATGCCGAAGGCCTGGGCCGTCTGTTCCAGGCTTGGGGCCTGGCGCACCTGGGCTTGCAGGTAGCGGTAGACGCAGTCGAGAAAGCTTGAGGCAAAGCCCAGTTGCTCGAGCTGGCCCTGGGCTTCCTGGCGCGCCACCTGGCCGGCGGTGGCCGAGGCGTTGGGCCAGGGCTGAGTGAGGAATTCCCGGGGGATGCGCATCAGGTCCATGGGGCGCTTGAACTGGGTGTGCTCGCCCAGGTGCACCCAGTACTGCTCGACATAACGCGGCTCGGCATGGCTGAAGCTGCATTCCCAGGGCAGGCGCTGGCCGCTCAGCCACTGACTCATGGCCACCAGCGAGGTCATGCTGGCCTCCAGCAAAAAGCGCCATTGTTCGCCGGCGCCACAGCTGTCCAGCCAGTAGAAATAGGCGTGCTGGTCGTCCAGCAGCAAGCGCGGGCTGGCCAGCGGGCTGAGCAGCGCCTGTTGCTGCACCAGGGTGTCGAGGGCCTGGTGCAGGTTCTGCGCGTGGCGCAGGGCGTGGCTGGCGGCGCCGTAGTGGCCGGGCAGCAGGCGCTGGCCGAACAGGAAGCTGCTGTCGTCGGCGTCCAGCAGACGCCGGCTGTTGCCGATCAGGCCGAGAAACTGCTGTGGGCTGAGGCGGGTCTGGCCGGCGAGGATGTCCTCGTGGAACAGCCCGGTGCCGCGCAGCAGGCGATGGCTGTCGATGTCCCGCGACAGCGCCAGGTCGATCAGGCTGGCCGGCTGGTAATGCCCGGGAATGAACCGGCTGTCGTTTTCGTACCAACGGGTCTTCAGGGTCATGGCCGGGCCTCAGGCGCTTTTCGCCAGCGGTTGCTTGGCCCGGGCCAGGGCCAGGTTGAGGCGCTTGAGCAGCACCTCCGGCGTCTCGTCGAGGGCCATCACCACCGCGGTGCAGGCTGACAGCTGCAAGCGTTCGCCGTGCTGGCGGCTCTTGTGCGCCAGGCTCCGTACCGCCTGTTGCAGCTCCTGGGCCAGCAGCCGCGCCTGGCTCTCGCCGGTGTTCGGCAGCAGCACCACGAAGCGGTCGCCGGCCAACCGGCAGAGCAGGTCCTGGCGACGCAGGTTGAGCAGCAGCAAATGGCTCAGCGCCTGCAGCACCGCGTCGCCCTCGGCGTGGCCGAAGTCCTGGTTGATCGCGGCGAAGTTGTCCAGGTCCAGGGCCAGCAGCGACAGCGGCTGCTGCTGGCGCTGGCTGTCCTGCAGGCTGTCGGCCAGCTGGCGCTTGAGGTAGTCGGCGCCGCCCAGCGGGGTGAGCTTGTCGAACAGCCGGTGCTCGCGGAACAGCCGTTCGCGTTTCTCCATCTGCGCGCTGATCGCCAGCTGTTCGCGGTGCCAGTGGTAGATGCCGATGGTCAGCAGGACCATGCCCACCGGCATCGGCGCGGATTCCAGCCAGTGGTCCCAGGCGATGCTGTCGGGCAGGCGGATGAACTCGTCGAGGCTGTCGATCCACCAGGAGAAGAAGATGCAGCTCAGGCCCAGGGCCAGGTAGTTGGTGACCCGTCCCGCCGGGCGGCTTTTCAGCACCAGGCCGAGCCAGATCAGGGCCAGCAGCGCGGTACCGCCTTCGCCGACGATGTCCAGCCACACCCATTCGCTGACCGCCTTCAACTCGCCACAAGCCAGGTGCAGGAGCAGGCCGAGATTGGCCGCCAGCAGCAAGGTGGCGAGTTTCCATCGGTGGGGTTTGAGCACTGAGAACATGGCCGCGATCCTTTGGCGAAGAAGCAATGCGCGCCAGCACAGCAGATGTGTGTGACAGCCGGGTGACGGCGGCGAAGCGGGTGGGGGAGGTCGAATCAGCTCATCGTGGCGGTGTGTTTTTTTTGCGATCTGGGGGCGGTGTGGCCGCTGACGTTACGCGGTGTAGGAGCGAGGCTTGCCCGCGAAAGCGTCAGGCCAGTCACCGCCAACCCCCGGGAAAAGGTCATTTCAGCTCACTTTGCCCCTCGAACCCGGCCCAAACCCCGCTTCAAGGGCCTCCCCGCCAACCCCTGTCACGGAACCGTCATTCGCCGACCCTAGCTTGCCCTCCCAGTTGCCGGGCCCCTTGCCTGGCGTCACCGGACTCTTGGGGGAGGACCATCATGTACAAGCGCAGCAGCACCGCCGGCCTGCTCGGCTTCACGCTCACCGCCCTGGCCATGGCGATCGCCAGCGAACGCCTGAGCGCCGCCGAAGCCGACTCGAGTAAAACCACCGAACACCTGGAAGTGGTCGGCCAGGCCGCGAGCATCGACCAGGCGCTCAAGGAGCAGCGCAGCGCCGACAGCATCAAGAGCGTGGTGCACGCCGACGGCGTGGCCCAGTTGCCGGACGAGAACGTCGCCGAAGCGGCGCAGCGCCTGCCGGGCATCAGCGTCGAGCGCGACCAGGGCGAAGGGCGTTTTGTCAGCGTGCGTGGCCTGGGCCCGGACCTCAACAGCGTGACCATCAACGGCACCCTGGTGCCGGCCCCGGAAAGCGAACGCCGCGCCGTGGCCCTGGACGTGCTGCCCTCGGAGCTGGTGCAGTCGCTGTCGGTGATCAAGACCCTGACCCCGGACATGGACGCCAACTCCCTGGGCGGCACCGTCGATGTGCAGAGCCTTTCGGCCTTCGATCACAAGGGCCTGTTCTACACCGGCAGCACGGAAGCCAGCTACGACCGGAACACTCACCAGACCAGCCCGAAATTCTCCGGCGCGGTCAGCGACCGCTTCAGCCTCGGCGACGGCATCGACAACTTCGGCGTGGCCGCGGCCCTGAGCTGGCAGAAGCGCGACTTCGGTTCGGACAACGTCGAGACCGGCGGCGCCTGGGACTTCGAACAGGGCGCCAAACTGCAGGAGTTCGAACAGCGCGACTACGACATCAGCCGCGAGCGCGCCGGCGGCGGCCTGAACTTCGACTACAAGCCGGACGACCTCAGCAGCTACTACCTGCGCACCCTGTACAGCCGCTACAAGGACAGCGAGACGCGTAACGCCGCCAGCCTGGAATTCGCCGAGCCCCAGGCGGCCGGCGAGCTGGGCGACGCCGAAGGTAAACGCAAGCTCAAGCAGCGCGAGGAAACCCAGGAGATCCAGTCCTACGTGTTCGGCGGCGAGCGCATGTTCGGCCTCTGGACCCTCAGCGGCCAGGCCGGCTACAGCCGCTCCAGCGAGGACAGCCCGGGGCACATCGCCAACGCGGTGTTCGAAGGCAACGACGACTTCGCCGACAGCGGTTTCTACGACAAGGACAAGCCGCGGCCGATCGTCGGCCAGGGGTTCTACGACCCGGCCAACTTCAGCCTGGACAAGGTCGAGTGGGAAAAGCAGCGCACCACCGACACCGAGAAAAACCTGCGCCTGGACCTGGCCCGCGACTACGACCTCAGCGGTTATGCGTCCCAGGTCAAGTTCGGCGGCAAGGTCAGTCGGCGCAACAAGGACAATGACCTCGACGCCTGGGTCTACAAGGACTTCGACGAACTGGGTTTCAGTGACGAGCAGCTCAACCTCGGCCGCTTCCGCAAAGGCAGCGTCGACTATCGCCTCGGCCGCTTCGGCCCGGGCATCAGCGGCGGCTCGATCAAGCAGTTGATCGGCGGCCTGGACCGCGATGCGTTCTTCGACGAAACCGAATCCCGGGTCAACGACTTCAAGATCCGCGAAGACATCAACGCCGGCTACCTGATGAACACCGTCGATATCGACGACTGGCGCTTTATCGCCGGCCTGCGCTACGAAGGCACCGAGTTCGAAGCCAAGGGCACCGGCGCCACCGACGGCGAGTTCCAGTCCACCGCGACCAAGCGCCGTTACCATCACTGGCTGCCGGGCCTGCACGCGCGTTACCAGCTGGACAAGAACACCCAGGTGCGCGCGGCCTGGACCAAGGCGGTGGTGCGCCCGACCTTCGGCCAACTGGCGCCGGGTTTTGTCATCGACGATGACGAGGCCAGCTTCGGTAACCCGGACCTCAAGCCGCTGGAGTCGAGCAACCTGGACCTTGGCATCGAGCACTTCATGGGTCGCGCCGGCACCGTCTCGGCCTTCGTGTTCTACAAGGACATCAAGAACTTCGTCTACAACACCGACCTGGCCGGTACCGGCGCCTGGACCGACTTCGCCGAGGCGCACACCTTCGCCAACGGCGACAGCGCCAAGCTGTACGGCCTGGAACTGGCCTACTCGCAGAAATTCGACTGGCTGCCGGCGCCGTGGAACGGCCTGCTGCTGGGGGCCAACGCCACCTTCAGCCGCTCCGACGCAGAGATCAAGGGTTTCGACGCCGCCAGCGGGGTCAACCGCAAGCGCAGCATCGACCTGCCGAACCAGTCGGACACCGTCGGCAACCTGATGCTCGGCTGGGAAAACGACACGCTCAGCCTGCGTCTGTCGGCCAACTACAAGTCGGACTACCTCTATGAGCTGGCCTCGATCGATGACAAGGCCCACGACCTGCACGTCGATGCCCAGACCTTCGTCGATTTCAGCGCCCGCTACTCGCTGACCAAGAGCCTGCAACTGAGCTTCGAGGCGCAGAACCTCACCGACGAGCCGTACTTCGTCTACACCGGCCACCGCTCCTACAACGGCCAGTACGAGGAGTACGGTCCGACCTACAAGCTCGGCCTGACCTTCACCCACTTCTGATCCCGAGGCGGCGGCGCCTTAGTGCTGCCGCCGTGCCGAATGAACAATAAGGACCTGATCCATTCATGAGTATTTCGTTGTCACCCGCGCGCTGCCTGCTGGTCGCGCTGATCTGCCTGGGTAGCGGCGCGGCCGTTGCCGGCTCCTCATCGGCGCCCACCCTGGCCCTGAAACCCTGGCTGCCCAAGCAGGACCTGGCCATCGAGGCCATCGGCTTCATGCCCGGCGGCAGCGAGCGCCTGGCCGCCAGCGAACGTGACGGCCTGTTGCTGCTCGACGCCCAGGGCGAGGAACTGGCGCGCTTGCAAGGCGCCTTCAATGGCCTGGACAGCCGCGCCGCCGGCCAGCAGGTGCTGGTCGCCACGCTCGACAGCCAGCGCCAGCAGGCACTGCTGGTCAGCCTCGATCCGCGCAGCCGCCAGTGGGGCCAGCCGCTGTACCTGCCGGCGCGGGACTTCCCGGTCAACGGCCTGTGCCTGTACCGCGACGAGGCCAGCAACCTGTTCCTGTTCCTGGTGGGCGAGGAGGGCAAGGGCGAGCAATGGCTGGTGGGCGCCGGCGCCCGGCTGAGCGCCACGGCGCAACGGGTACGCGGCGTACCGCTGCCGCCGGCGGCGCAGTTCTGCCAGGTGGACGATGGCGCCAATCAGTTGCTGGTCAACGAAGAGAACGTCGGCTGGTGGGCCTACCCGGCGCACCCCGAGGCGCAGGTCGAGCGGCGGCCGGTGGCCATGCGCGCGCCCTTCGGCGACATCGCCCAGGCCGCTGGCGCCATGGCCCTGGTGCCGGGTGGCGTGCTGGCGCTCGACCCCAAGGCGGCGCGGCTGCACCTTTATCAGCAGGGCGACCAACAGCAGGGCGAAGGCTGGTCGCCCAGGGCCAACCTGAACTTGCCGGGTCTGAAGGAGCCGGAAAATCTCGCCGTGCAGGCCAGCGCCAAGGGCCTGCAAGTGCTGGTGCGCGACGATGACGACGGGCAGATCTACCAGGGCAGGCTGGACTGGCAGGCCACCCCGGTGCCGCTGGCGCCGGTGCTGCCAAATGTGCCGGCCCTGAGCCAGAGCGAGCCGGTGGGGCGCCAGGGCGACGCGGCGGACGACCCGGCGATCTGGATTCATCCGCGCCAGCCGGAGCTGAGCCGGGTGCTGGGCACCAACAAGAAACAGGGGCTGCTGGCCTACGACCTGCAAGGCAAGTTGCTCCAGGAGTTGCCGGTGGGGCGGCTGAACAACGTCGACCTGCGGGCGAATTTCAAGCTGGGCACCCAGGTGGTCGATCTGGCGGTGGCGAGCAACCGCGATCACAACAGCCTCAGCCTGTTCAGCATCGATCGCGCCAGCGGCGAGCTGCGCGAAGCCGGGGAGATCCCCACGCCGCTCAAGGAAATCTACGGTGTCTGCCTGTTCCAGCCGGCCAGCGGCGAGCTGTATGCCTTTGCCAACGGCAAGGACGGCCGCTTCCTGCAATACCGCCTGAGTGCCGCCGATGGCCGGGTCCAGGGCGAGCTGGTGCGCCAGTTCAAGGTCGACAGCCAGCCGGAAGGCTGTGTCGCCGACGACCAGCGCCAGCGCCTGTTCCTCGGCGAGGAAGACGTCGGCGTGTGGGCGGTGGATGCCCGCGCCGACCAGCCGGCAAACCTCGCCAGCGTGATCAAGGTCGGCCCGCAGCTGCATGCCGATGTCGAGGGCCTGGCGCTGTACCAGAGCAAGACGCATGACTACCTGGTGATTTCCAGCCAGGGCAACGACAGCTATGTGCTGCTCGACGCCGAGCCGCCGTTCGCTTCCCGCGGGGCTTTCCGGGTCGGCCTGAATGCCGCCGCGGGCATCGACGGGGCGTCGGAAACCGATGGCCTGGAGGTCACCTCGGCCAACCTCGGCGGGCCCTGGAGCCAGGGCTTGCTGGTGGTCCAGGACGGCCGCAAGCGCATGCCCGAGCAGACCCAGAACTTCAAGTTCGTGCCCTGGGCCGAGGTGGCCAGGGCGCTGCAACTGCCCTGAGCTGTCATTAACCGTTCATTAACATGTCATCGAATAGCCCCGGCGCCGTCGCGCATTGACGACCCGGGCGCACAGGCAAAGGAGTTTCACCATGCAGGCGACACTGGAACACATGACCATCTGGGGGCTGATCAGCGATGCCAGCCTGTTGGTCAAGGCGGTCATGCTCACCCTGTTGCTGGCGTCGTTGCTCAGCTGGTACCTGATCATCCAGCGCACCAGCGTGCTCAAGCGCAGCGAACGCCAGTTCGACGCCTTCATCCAGCGTTTTCGTAGCAGCGCCGACCTGACCCCGCTGTACCGCGAAAGCCTGCAACAGGCGGACGGCGAGGGCGGTGTCGAGCCGATCTTCCAGGCCGGTTTCCAGGCCTACAGCCAGCTGCGCCAGCAGGGCGGCAACCCGGCCGGGGTGGTGCTCGAAGGGGTCGAGCGTTCGCTGTACGTGGCCATCAGCGAGCAGGAAGTCCGCCTGGAGAAAGGCTTGCAGTTCCTCGCCACGGTCGGTTCGGTCAGCCCCTATATCGGCCTGTTCGGCACCGTGTGGGGGATCATGAATTCCTTCCTCGGCCTGTCCCAGGTGCATCAGGCGACCCTGTCCACCGTGGCCCCGGGCATCGCCGAAGCGCTGATCGCCACCGCCATCGGCCTGTTCGCGGCAATCCCCGCGGTGATCGCCTACAACCGCTTCGCCGCCCGTGGCCAGACCCTGCTGACCCGCTACTACGCCTTCGGCAACGAACTGCAGGCGCGCCTGCATCGCCAGCTGCACGGCGCATCGTCGAACCTGGCCGTCGCGGCCTGAGAGGAGAGTGCAGATGCTAGTCAGGCCGCAACGCAAGCACGGGCCCAAGGCCGAAATGAACGTGGTGCCTTATATCGACGTGATGCTGGTGCTGCTGGTGATCTTCATGGTCACCGCGCCGATGCTCACCCAGGGGGTGAAGATCGAGCTGCCCAAGGTCGCCAGCGAGGCCCTGGCCACCGATACCCGGCAGCAGATCCTGACCCTGTCGGTGAAGGCCGAGGGTGGCTACTACTGGAACCTCGGCGGCGAGCTGGATACGCGCCAGCAGACCGACAGCGCGGTGGACCTCGACGAGATGCGCGCCAAGGTCGCGCAAATCGTCGCCGCGCGCAGCGATACCCAGGTCTACATCCGCGCCGACCAGGACGCTGGCTACGGCCTGGTGGTGGCGGCCATGGCGGCGTTGCAGCAGGGCGGGGTGAGCAACCTGGGGCTGGTGACCGAGGCCCCGCAATGACGGCGATGATCATGCACAGTCCACGGCAGGCTTTCGACGAATTCTCCCTGCAACCCTCGCCCAGGCACTGGCGGTCCCATGCGCTGGCCGCGGTCCTGGCGGTGGCGCTGCACGCCGGGGTGCTGGCGCTGCTGGTGGCGGGCTGGTCGGTAGAGCCGCCGGCCGCCGAACAGCCGGCGGTGTTGCGTACCCAACTGGTGATGCTGCCGCCAGCGCCACAAGCGCCCGAGCCTGTGCCGGCTTTAGTCGAGCCCGCACCGACACCCGCACCACCGGAGCCGGTGCTCGCGGCCCCGGTCGAGCCAGTCAAGCCTGCTGTCGATCCGCAGCTCCAGGCGCGCAAACTCGAACAGGCGGCCCTGGCGCGCAAACGGATCGAGGACAAGAAACGCGAGCAGTTGGCCGAGCAGCAGCGCGAGCGCCAGGAAAACCAACAGCGCAGCCGCGAAGCCGAGCAGCAGCGCCTGGCCCAGGAGCAAGCGCAACAGCAGCAGCGTGCCGAACAGGCCCGCTTGGCCGCCGAGCGCGCCCGGCAACAAGCTGCCGCCCAGGCTGCGGCCGACAGCCGCCAGTACCTGCCCCTGAGCAAGGAGGCTCCGGACTACCCGCAGCGCGCCCTGGACAAGCACATCGAGGGCGACTGCACCGTGGAATACAGCGTCAACCCGCAAGGCAAGGTGGAGAATCCCAAGGTGCTCGATGGCTGCCACCCGCTGTTTATCCGCCCCTCGCTGGCGGCGGCCAACACCTTCCGCTACCAGCCGCGCATCGTCGACGGCCAGGCGGTGGCGGTGCCCGCGGTGCGCAACACCTTCCACTACCGCATCCAATAGCCCTGGCACCACACCTGGCCTCAGCCTCTGTAGGAGCGCAGCTTGCGCGCGAAGCACGATAACGCGGTGCACCGGTAGACCGCGTCGTCTCCATCGCGGGTAAGCCGGATCGCCGCCCGCTCGCTCCGACGTGTATCGAACAAAAACTGTCTCACTGTTTCCATTCATATCCAGATTGAATGGCCAGTTGTTTTGTTAAGTGATTTTTAGAGGCGATATAAGATGTTTTTTATATAAGGCGATTCTTAAATTTCCATGTAAGACGTTTCTGAAAATAATTCAGATTTTTAAGTTTTGACAATGTTGATGATATAAAGCTGATCCCATTTTTCAAGATGCTCGATATCTCATGTCTTTATATTTTCGGAAGCATTTTTTCGGGATTCTTGTGTTTGTCCTTTCACTTGTCTGCTCGAAAGTACAAGCAAGTTGCACTATTGATTATGGCGGCACTAACGTCGGTACGCGCACTATCAGATTGCCAATGACACCGTCCGAATCCTTTGATCCCAGTGTTCCTGACGGCACGGTCCTGTACAGTTCAACCTCACAAGGATCAGCGCAGGTAGGGACAGCCGAGTGCTCCGGACCTATTGGCCGTCTCGAGTTTAGGGGGGTAGGGGCCGTGGGCAGGTTCAATACCTACTCGACTTCGGTTTCCGGTGTGGGTATTCGAATAAACTACTATGCAGCGGGATGGTGGCCACAGTCACTTTCGTCCAGCTCGACGATGTACGCTCTGTACGATTACTCCCCTTCCGTAAAAATCGAGTTGGTAAAAACCGGCCCTATTACGGCGGCGGGGCGGATGACCGGGCTTATCGGTACCTTTACATCTATCGATCACGGCATGGATTTTCAGCGTTTTGTAATCAACGGCAATCTGGAGATCAAGCCGAGAGTACCTACGTGCGCCGTATCGACCCCCACAATCGCCGTAGGCATGGGCAAAGTACATGTCGGTGCTGTGGCCGATAAGGGCGCTACCAACCCGGCACGTCCTCTGGAGATTCGTTTGCAATGCTCGGGCGGGGATGCAGGTGCCCATACAAGAATGTTCATGACCTTGAGCGACGCCGCCAACCCGGGCAATCGCTCCACTACGTTGTCGTTGCTGTCTGGCTCTTCCGCCACGGGAGTAGGCATCCAGATACTGCGCAGCGACGACACGCCGGTCGGCTTTGGTCCCGACTCGGCGGTAGCTGGCAATCCGAATCAGTGGCAAGTAGGCGAGTTCGGTAA
The DNA here is from genome assembly GCF_059421865.1 of Pseudomonas sp. GW821-FHT02B10. Taxonomy (NCBI): domain Bacteria; kingdom Pseudomonadati; phylum Pseudomonadota; class Gammaproteobacteria; order Pseudomonadales; family Pseudomonadaceae; genus Pseudomonas; species Pseudomonas sp. GW821-FHT02B10. The sequence goes on from NZ_JBWKVU010000004.1 coordinate 225,187, forward strand.
CGGCCTGGTGACCATTCCGTTAAGGGCACGTTATATCCCCACCGGTGGCAAGGTTGGCCCTGGAACGGCCGATGCTGCCGCGACCTTCACCATGAGCTACCAGTAGCCGAACGGACGCTCTCCATTCAGCGGTCAGTCCAGTAATCCAGCACATCACGCTCAAACGCTCTTGTGCTGCTGCAGGGCTGGCCGCAGATGCCCCCCTCGCTGGCCCGCAATGCCCTCAGGCCGCGGCCGCGCCTGCCTTAGTGTTGGCTCTGGGTCGATCCCGACCGTCACCCGAGAGGAACACCATGCCGGCACCGACTGCCTCGCTGCGGTTTTCATCCGTCGTCACGCGGTATCGCCTGGGGCGCGTCGTGTTGTGGCTGGCGTTGGGCGGGCTGCTGGTGGCCTGCGGCGACAAGCCCGCGCCGCCCTCTACGGCCGCGGTGCAACAGGTACCCGACGACCCGGCGCTGGCGCGGATCTACGACAGCAGTTGCAAGCTCTGCCACGCCAACCCGGCGTCCGGCGCGCCGCTGACCGGCGACGTCCAGGCCTGGCGCCCGCGCATTGCCCAGGGCGCTGACACCCTGCTGGACCACAGCATCAACGGCTATAACGGCATGCCGCCGATGGGCCTGTGCATGCAGTGTTCCGAGGAGCAGTTCCTCGGCCTGATCCGCTTCATGTCCGCGCAAGACCTCCAATAATCCGGCACAAGGACACTGGCATGAGCATGCCCCTCACACGACGTCAGCTGTTGCAACGCGCCGCGGTGGCCGGGACCTTCAGCGCGCTGGCCAGCAACCCGCTGCTGGCCGAGCTGGCGCGGGCGCCCCGGCTGATTCCCTGGCGCAACTGGTCCGGCGCGCAAAGCTGCCTGCCCCTGGCGCGGCTGGCGCCCAAGGACCTGGACGAGTTGGTGCAGGTGATTCGCCAGACCCCGGGCAAGATCCGTCCGGTGGGCTCGGGGCATTCCTTCAGCGCCCTGGTGCCCACCGACGGCACGCTGCTGTCGCTGAGTTTTTTCAGCGGCCTGCTCAGCCACGATACCGCCACCTTGCAGGCCGAGTTCGCCGCCGGCACGCCGATGTCGCGCATGGGCGCGCCGCTCAAGGCGATCGGCCAGGCCCTGCCGAACATGGCCGACATCGACTACCAGACCCTGGCCGGGGCCATCGCCACCTCGACCCACGGCACCGGCGTCGGCTTCAAGTCCTATTCGGCCCAGGTGTGCGGCCTGCAACTGGTGACCGCCAGCGGCGAGGTGCTGGACTGTGACAGCAGCCGTAACGCCGAAATCTTCAACACCGCGCGGGTCTCCCTCGGTGCGTTGGGCGTGGCCACCCGGGTGCGTCTGCAGAATCGCCCGGCCTATCGCCTGCGGGAAAAACAGTGGATCGCCAAGACCGAGGAACTGCTCGAAGACCTGGCGAAAAACACCCGCGAGAACCAGCACTGGGAAATGCTGGTGGTCACCCATTCCGACTACGCACTGTCGATTGCCCTGAATGAAACCGATGACCCGGCGACCCCGCCTGTGGACCCGGCCGAAGAGGGTGGCAACGAGTTCGTCAGCCTGATCGAGAACCTCGATAAATACCTCAGCGACTTTCCCGAAACCCGCCGCACCCTGCTCAACAGCTTGCGGCATTTCGCCCGTTTCGACGACCGGGTCGGCGACTCCTACGAGGTCTACGCCAACGTGCGCAACGTGCGCTTCAACGAAATGGAGTACTCGGTGCCGGCCGAGCACGGCCCGGCCTGCCTGCGGGAAATCCTCAAGCTGATCCGCGACAAGAACCTGCGCACCTGGTTTCCCATCGAGTACCGCTATGTCCAGGCCGACGACATTGCCCTGAGCATGTTCGAGGGCCGCGACAGCTGTTCGATCTCGGTGCACCAGCACTACGCCATGGACCACCACAACGTCTTCGCCGCCATTGAACCGATCTTCTGGAAGTACGCCGGCCGCCCGCACTGGGGCAAGTTGCACAGCCTCAACGCCCGGCAGTTGCAGGCGCTGTACCCGCGCTGGCGCGAGTTCACCCGGGTGCGCGAAGCGCTGGACCCCGGCGGCAAGTTCCTCAATGCACACCTGTCGTCCATCCTGGGCGTGGTCTGAAGGGAGATAAAAAGCATGAATCGACGCAACTTCCTGCTCGGTACCGCGGGTGTCGGCGCCTTGTTGGCGGGCGTGGGGGCCTGGCTGCGGCCCGCCGACCGGGGCGGGCCCTACAGCGACTATTTCCGCGCGCTGAACCAGGAACTCAAGGCCCACGGCCCGATGCGCCCGGTGCTGCTGATCGACCTCGACCGCCTGGACCACAACATCGATGTGGTGCTGCAGTCGGTCAAGCGCGGCGGCAAGCAGCTGCGGCTGGTGGAGAAATCCCTGCCGTCGCCGGGACTGCTGGCGTACATCGGCCAGCGTGCCGGCACCCAGCGCCTGATGTCGTTCCACCAGCCATTCCTCAATCACGATGCCATGCGTTTTCCCGAGGCCGATATCCTGCTGGGCAAGCCGCTGCCGGTGCGTTCGGCGCAGCTGTTCTACCAGGGCCACAAAGGCCGGTTCGACCCGGCCCGGCAGCTGCAATGGCTGATCGATACCCCGGAACGTTTGCAGCAATACCTGGCCCTGGCCCGCGGCCTGGGCACCCGGCTGCGGATCAATATCGAGCTGGACGTCGGCCTGCACCGCGGTGGGGTGAAGGACAGCAGCGGCCTGGGGCCGTTGCTGACCCTGATCGCGGCCAACCCCCAACACCTGGAGTTCGCCGGCTTCATGGGCTACGACCCCTTTGTCGGCATGGGCGTGCCGGGCATTCTCGGCTCGCCCGAAGCGCTGTTCGCCAAGGTCATGCAGCGCTACCAGAGCGCCGTGGACTTCACCCGGCAACGCCATCCAGCGCTCTGGCAGCCGGGGCTGACCCTCAATACCGCCGGCAGCCCCAGCTACCGCATGCATGAGCGGGAACAGTTGAGCAGCGAGGTGTCGGTGGGCACGGCGATGCTCAAGCCGACCCATTACGACCTGCCATCCCTCAGCGAACATCGGCCCGCGGCCTACATCGCCACCCCGGTGCTGAAAAACACAGGCCCGGTGCGCATCCCGGCGCTGGACGACAAGTCGAAGCTGCTGGCCTGGTGGGACCCGAACCAGCGCGAGACCTTCTTCATCTACGGCGGCAACTGGCAGGCCGAGTTCGAGTCGCCGGCGGGGCTGCAAAGCAACGGTCTGTTTGGCCGCAGTTCCAACCAGGAGATGGTCAACGGCTCGCCCGCCGTGGGCCTGGGGCCGGACGACCAGGTGTTCCTGCGGCCGATGCAGAGCGAAGCGCTGCTGCTGCAATTCGGCGACCTGCTGGCGGTGCGCGGTGGGCGGATCGTCGAGCGCTGGCCGGTCTATAGCTAGGTTTTTGCGCTGCTGCCGAGGACCTCATCGCGGGCAATCGAGCAGGCGCGTCCTTCTTCTGTAGGAGCGAGCGGGCGGCGATCCGACTTGCCCGCGATGACCGTGACGCGGAATGTCTGAACCACCGCGTTATCGTTCATCGCGCGCAAGCTGCGCTCCACTATTACAAAGAGAACGGAATCGTCAGCTTGGCCCACAGCATCTCGCCCTCGGGCCGGTTCTCCACGTCGAACTCCTTGGCCCAGCGGATCTCCGCGCTGGCGTACTTGAGGAAGGTCAGGTACAGCGCCGGGCCGATGGCGAACACCTGGCCGCGTACGCCGTCGTCCACGTCCTCGCCGAGAAACTGCACGGTGCGGCCGTACTGTTTGTCGTCGCTGGTCTGCTTCAGGTAGTAGCCGTTGAGCCCCAGGCTCAGGTTGTCGGTCACCTTGTAGCTGGCGGAATAGTCGAAGTGGAAAATCTGCCCGGACTTGTAGTCGGTGGCGTGGTTTTCCTCGTTGAAGCTGTAGGTGGTCTTCAGCGACAGCTCGGTGCGCGGAGTCGGCAGCCAGGTCACCGAAACCAGCGGCTTGTAGGTGTAGAAATTGTTGCTGGTATTGGCCAGGCGCGTCGCGTCGTACTTGCCGGTGGGAATGGTGATTTCCACGGCGGCGCCCAGGGTCAGGTTCTTGCCCAGGTCCCACAGGATGATCGGCGCGATGGTGGTGTCGCCCATGCTTTCGCGCTGGTCCTTGAGGCCGAAGACCCCCACCTGCTGGCGCAGATAGGGCTGCGCCACATAGCCGCCGAGGCGCCCGCCGAATACCCGCAGCGGGCTCAGGTAGTCGAGGCGGGGAATGATCGCGTCGGAGACGATCCGCACGTCCGGCACCTTGCCGCCCAGGGAGCTGATATTCAGCTTCCGCGCTTCGTAGTGGTTGTAATACAGGTTGAAGGCGAACATGTGGTCCGGCAGGCCGTTGACATCCAGCGGCAGGATGAAAAAACCGTCGGTGCCGGGGCCGATATTGTCGACCCCGGATTCGCTGGCCGGGGCCAGGGCGGGCAGGGCGGCGAGGCAGGCCAGGCTGGCGGCGAGGCGCCGGGGGAGAGGGGGGCGGGTCGAATTCATGTTCGGGCTCTTATTATTGTCAGTGGGCGCGCAGTGGGCCGGTTTCCGGCCGCCCCATAGGAATAAGCCTTCGGCACCCGGGCAGGCAGGGTATTGGCGGCCACTGAGGGGGACTTTCGCGGCCAGCCTGCAATGACTTGTTACATCCTTGCGTGAGCGCGAGCGGAAAACGCTATGCTGAGCGGGCGCTCGCCTCGCCCTGGCGGTGTCCGGGAGCGGGGCGCATAACCAGAATAAGCATTGCAGCCGAACCGGCTCGGGACCCGATGCCCATGCAGATGAAAGCCGTCGACCCACAGTACCAACTGGCCCTGGTGTCCCCCTTCCTGTTGCAGACCCTGGCCGAAGTCGCGGGCAGCCACGGCGTCGACCCGCACGCCCTGTGCCGCGGCCTGGGCTTTACCCTCGACGACCTGCAGGACCCCGCGCAACGCATCTCCTACCGCCAGGCCGTGGCGATGATCCAGCGCGCGCTCAAGGCCTTGCCCCGGCAGGGCCTGGGCCTGTGGGTCGGGCACCAGAACGTGCTCGGCACCCTGGGCCTGCTGGGGCATGTGCTGTCTCTGTGCAAGACCCTGCGCGATGCCTTCGACATCGGCATCCGCCACCAGCACACCTCGGGCGGCATCGTCAGCTGCACGGTGCGGCAGCAGGGCGATGAATTTTTCGTCGAGGCCGAATGCCGGCTGCCCTACAGCGACGTGCAGATCTTTGCCGTCGAAGAGTTCTTCGCCAGCCTGCCGGTCTATGGCCGTGCCTTGGTCGGCGCCGATTTCCAGGCGCTGCGGGTCGAGTTCATGCACGCCGCCCCGGCTTACCAGGATGAGTACCTGCGCCTGCTGGGGCCCGACGTGCACTTCGGCTGCCTGCACAACCGCATGGTCATCGCCGGCGAATGGCTTGATACGCGCCTGCCCAACCACCACGCCGTGGCCCTGCGCCAGGCGCTCAAGTTGCTGGAACTGGAAAGCGCCCAGGTGCATCGCAAGCTGGACCTGATCCAGGCGGTGGAGCGGGCCATCTCTCGCGACCTGACCCAGGGCAGCCATATCGAGCAGGTCGCCAGTGACCTGAACATGAGCGGGCGCACCCTGCGCCGGCGCCTGAGCGAGCACGACCTGACCTTCGACGCGTTGCTGGAGCAGGTGCGCCGGGCGCGCACCCTGAGCCTGCTGGCCAACCCGCAGCTGTCCATCGAGCGCATCACCGAGGCGGTCGGCTACAGCGACGTGCGCAGTTTTCGCCGGGCGTTCAAGCGCTGGACCGGCCTGAGCCCCAGTGCCTATCGGGAGGAGGGCGGCCAGGCGTAGGACAGGGGCGTGGCCCTTCACCGCGTCACTTCATGGGTGTCTAAACCCCCACAAATTGTGGTGCTCCGGGTAAACTCCGGGCTTTCTTCAAGGAGTCGCTATGAGTTACTACCAGCCGGGCATTCTTGCCACCCCCGTTCCGAGCCAGGCTCGTCACCTGTTTTTCGCCCTCGAATCCATCGAGGCGCTGCCGGCGGCGATCGATCGTCTGCTGACGCTGGTGGACGGGAAAACGGCGGTAGCAGGGTTTGGCGCGTCGCTGGTCAAGGCGCTGGGCGCCCGCGTGCAGGGACTCAAGGCCTTCCCGGCGCTGACCGGCGTCGGCGTCGACAACCCTTCGACCCAGCATGCGCTGTGGGTCTGGCTGCATGGCGAAGACCGCGGCGAGCTGCTGCACCGCGGCAACGCCCTGGCGGCTGCCCTGGCCCCGGCGCTGCGCCTGGTGCAGATGAACGAAGCCTTCCGCCACAAGACCGGCCACGACCTGACCGGTTACGAGGACGGCACCGAAAACCCCCACGATGAAGAAGCGGTTTCCGCGGCCCTGGCCGACGGCAGCGACGGCCTGCGCGGTGGCAGCTTCGCCGCGATCCAGCAGTGGCAGCACGACTTCAAGGGCTTTGCCGCGATGCATCAGGAAGAGCGCGACAACATCATCGGCCGCCGCCTGAGCGACAACGAAGAGCTGGACGACGCGCCGGACTCGGCCCACGTCAAGCGCACCGCCCAGGAGAGTTTCACCCCCGAGGCCTTTATGGTGCGCCGTTCGATGCCGTGGATCGAAGGCGACAAGGGCGGCCTGATGTTCCTCGCCTTCGGCCACAGCCTCCAGGCCTTCGAAGTCCAGCTGCGACGCATGAGCGGCCTGGAAGACGGCATCGTCGACGGCCTGTACCGCATGAGCCGGCCGATCACCGGCGGCTACTACTGGTGCCCGCCGCTGCAGGATGGCCGCCTCGACCTGCGCGCCCTGCAAGCGGTCTGATCCGCGCTCATCGCTGACAAACCTTGCTCTTACAGAAGTGTGCTTTCCTCTGTAGGAGCGAGGAGGACGCCTGCTCTTGGCACGCGACGCCGACAGACTCACTTATGGCGTTATTAAGGTAAATATAAGACACCGGTAATGTTGAAAATATCTGCTTTTATTGCCTGAAGGCCATTGTCATATCTTATAGACAGGGCTGATGCTTGGCGTTATGCAAGGTGAGCGGAGTTATTAAGACGTTTCTTAATTTTTTGTGTTTTTCTTTGGCGAAAATGCGGGGGGTGATATAAAGGTCGGCAAATTTTCTTGTCGGTCTTTACTGTATGTCTGTTTGTTCTGGAAGGTTGTTGTTTTGTATATCGTCTGTCTTCTTGTTTGCTTGTTTTAAGGTTAATGCAAGTTGCACCATCACGAGGTCGGATGGCGCTGTTGTTAATTCGCTTATCGTGACACTTCCACTGGCGGCATCTCAGCCTTTTGATCCGAATGTTCCTGACGGTACGGTTATATACAGCTCTTCAGGAGCGGGAACAGGGCTGGGAGGTAGGGCCAAATGTACCAGCGTAGTGGGTGATGTCCAATACAGGGGTATCGGGCCTGTAGGGAAGTTCAATACTTATTCAACTCCGGTTGCTGGTATCGGCATCCGCATTCGAGGAGGTATCAACACAAGTCAATGGTGGCCTCAACAAATGACAAGCCCTAATATTGACTATGGCCTAGGGACGGGATCAGACTTCACAGTGGAGTTGGTGAAAACGGGGCCGGTCACGGCGTCAGGACAATTGACGGGGCTTATTGGCACAACTACGGCTATTGCTCATGGCTCGGATTTTCGCAGGATTTCAATTAGTGGCTCCCTGCAGATCAAACCGAAAGTTCCCTCTTGTTCTCTTTTGACTCCTAATATCTCGGTGAGCCTTGGAAAAGTCTCGATCAGTTCGATGACGGGGCCAGGTGTTACTACTTCATCATCTCCGCTGGAGATTCGCCTGAAATGTTCAGGGGGTAATGAAGGCAGTACCACAAGAATGTTCTTGACCCTGACCGATGCTGTCAGTCCGGGTAACAGGTCCAGTAATTTATCGCTGCTGCCGGGTCCCGCCACGGCCTCAGGGGTGAGTGTGCAGATATTGCGCGGTGACGGCACACCGGTCAGCTATGGCCCGGACTCGGCGGAAACCGGCAATCCGAACCAATGGCAAGTGGGTGAGTTTGGCAACGTCATCGTGACCATCCCGTTCAAGGCGCGTTATATCCAGACGGCCACTAGCGTCCGCCCGGGGTCAGCCAATGCGGCGGCGACCTTTACCATGAGTTATCAGTAGACGGATGACTTCTGCCGGACTTGCCCGCGATAAACGATGATGCGGTGTGCCAGGCAAACCGCGCAGGCCTTCGCGGGCAAGTCGGATCGCCGCCCGCCCGCTCCTACAGAAGCCAAACGCTATCCAGCGGCGCTAGTGTGCCGCGGTCATGTTCGGCCGGCATGAATGGAAGATGTCCAGTTGCGGCTGGTACAGGCTGGTCTTGATCTCGAACAGCCCGAGCACCGAGTGGAACAGGTTGTCGTGGCTCAGGTCCGGCTCGCCGCTCTTGCCTTGCAGGCAGTCGCGCTGGATGCCCAGGTCACTCAGGGCCTGCTGGCCGAACCACATCAGCATCGGCACATGGGTCTGCGCCTGCGGCGCCAGGGCGTAGGGCGCGGCGTGCAGGTACAGGCCGTTTTCGCCGAGGGACTCGCCATGATCGGAGACGTACAGCATCGAGGTGTCGAAGCGTTGCTGGTTGTGCTTGAGCAGCTTGATGACCCGGGCCAGGAAGTGGTCGGTGTAGAGGATGGTGTTGTCGTAGACGTTCACCAGTTCCTCGCTGCTGCAACTGCCCAGCTGGTTGGTGTGGCAGATCGGGGTGAAGCGCTCCAGGTTCTTCGGGTAGCGCTCGTAGTACTCCGGGCCGTGGCTGCCGTCGGCGTGCAGGACGATGATCGCGTTGTCGCCGAGGTGGTCGATGTACTGCTGCAGGTCCACCAGCAGGGCTTCGTCCAGGCAGTTCTTGCCGTCGCAGAAGGGGCTCGGCTGGGTCTTGGGAATGTCGCGGTTCGGCACCCGCAGGCAGGTGCCCTTGCAGTCGCTGTTGTTGTCCAGCCACAGCACCTGCACGCCGGCCCGTTGCAGCACATCCAGCAGGCCTTCGTAGGTCTTGCCCTTCTTGTCGCTGTAGTCCCCGCGGGGAAACATCGAGAACATGCACGGCACCGAGACCGCGGTCGAGGTGCCGCAGGAGTGCACCTGGGTGAAATTGAGGATGTCCAGCCTGGCCAGCTCCGGGTTGGTGTCGCGGGCATAGCCGTTGAGGGAGAAGTGATCGGCGCGGGCGGTTTCTCCGACCACCAGGATCATCAGCGACTTCTTCTCCCGGGCGCTGGCCTGGGCACTCATCGCCGCGTCCTGGCCGATCGGCTGGACCATCAGGTGTTGCTTGATCCCCAGGCTCTGCTTGGCGTATTTGCCGAGGGCGTAAATGTAGTTGGTCGGGTTGATGAAGTGGGTCAGCTTGTCTTCTTCGCGAAAGATCGGCGCGTAGGTGGAATAGAAGGCGCCGACCGAGACCGCGATCACCAGCACACAGCCGGCGATCACCAGCAGCTTGTTCAGCAGGCCGCGAAAGAACGGTCGGTAGCGCACCGGGGTGCGCCAGATCAGCATCACCGGCAGCAGGCCCAGCACCAGCAGGTAGCCCAGCAGCTTGAAATTGAACAGCGCGGCGGCTTCGTCCGGGTTGGTCTCGAACACGTTCTGCACCATCACCGTGTCGATGGTGATGCCGTATTGGTTCATGAAGTACGCGGCGGCGGCCGAGGTCAGGGCCACCAGGGTCAGCGCCGGTTTGAGGGTCCAGCGGAAGGACACCAGGGTCAGCAGCAGGGTGATGGCGGCCCACAGGAACAGCCCGAAGGAGGCAAAGAACGCCAGCTTGTGCAGGCCTTGCAGGCTGATCAGGTTGCCCAGCGCGTGCCAGGTGGCGAAGTTGTAGAGCAGCACCAGCGCCAGGGAAAACAGCAGCACCAGGCGGGTCGATGTGATTGACGCGAATCGCAGTCCTTTGCCCAAGACCATTTCAGTTCGTTCCTCTACCTGTGATGAAGGCGCCAGCAGTTGCACTGCCGACTATAGATAGGGATTGGTAAAAAAAATGTCGAAAGGGCGCTGCTTTTCGTATCGGTTCACGCCAACCAGCGCCCGCGGGATTCAGAAGGTCTTCCTGGCACTGGCGACCCAGGTCGCGCCACACAGGTCGCTGAATCCGTAATTGCCGGTGCACTGGCTTTTCGACAGGTCGGTATCGATATAGCTCAGGCCCAGTACCACGCCCGCCACTTCGCGGGTCAATCTGGCCTCCCATTCGTGGTAGGCATCCTCGCCCTGGCCCGAGGCCGAGATCAGTCGCGGGTCCTTGAAGTCCATCTCGCCGTATCGCAGCTTCAAGCCCAGGCCCAGGGGCAGCTCGGTTTCGTAGCCGAGGTAGCGGTACAGGGTGCTCTGCTGGCTGTCGATGCCCGGCGCATCGTTGGAGTAATAGGCCGCCAGGCTGAACCCGTAGGCGCTGAAAATCCCGTAGACCTCGCTCTGGTTGAATTGCCCTTCCCGGGGGTAGCTGTACTTGAGGTAGCCCAGGTCGAGGCTGACCGCGTCGCTGGCCTGCCACAGCCAGCCGGCGTAGTAGTCGACTTCCTGGCGGGTCTTCAGGCCGCCGCCGAAATCGACGTTGGAGGTCCAGGCACCGAGGTACAGGCCGCTGCTGTGCAGCAGGGTCGCCGCGGCCTGCGCGGCGGGATCGTTCTGGGTCTGGGAAATGCCGCGGGTGCGGTAGTCGCTGGCCAGGGTCAGCTCCAGCTCCACGGCAACGTCATCGTTCAAGGGCAGGGCCTGGCTGCCCGGGGGCAACAGGCTCAAGGCACCGATGGCGAACAGGCTGAGGGTCTTCATGTGGGCGTCCCGTATTGTTGTGATTGTTATGGGCAGGTTTCGGGCAAGGCTGCGCCGGCCCACACGCGCAAGGACGTGGGGCGGGGCAGTGGATTAGTTTTTTTAGATGGGTCGGTTTAGCGAGATCGGGTTAAAGAGGCCGGGCGTAGACTTCGCGGCCGGCGAACCAGGTCTGCAGCACCTGGGTTTCGTGCAGGGCCTTTTCGTCGACCTTGAACACGTCGCGGTCCAGCACGATGAAATCGGCCTGTTTGCCGGCGCTCAGCGAGCCGATCTGCCGCTCCAGGCCAATGGCGCGGGCGGCGTTGAGGGTGTAGGCGTAGAACATGGTTTCGCGGTCCAGGCGCTCGTCGGCGTTGAGCACCCCCAGCGGCCCCTTGCGGGTGATGGCCTGGGCGATGGCGTTCCACGGGTTGGGCGAGGACACCGGCCAGTCGCTGGCCCCGGCGAGGGTCGCGCCCTGCTTGAGCAGGGAATGCGCCGGGTACTGGTAACGGAAAGCCAGGGCGCTGACGTAGGGCTTGATCATGTCCAGGGTGTAGTCGTCCGCCGAGGCCCACAGCAGTTGCATCGAGGCGATGACCCCGAGCGGCTTGAAGCGGGCGAACTCTTTCGGGTTGACCATCTGCAGGTGGGTGATGGAGTGGGCGATGCCGCTCTGGCGGTCCTTGCGCGCCTGGGCGATGCCGTTGAGGGATTCGCGTACCGCGCGGTCGCCGATCGCGTGGATGTGCACCCGCCAGCCGCGCTGGTCGATGGCGCTGACCAGTTCGCCGAAATGCTCGGGATCGATCAGTAGTTCGCCCTGTTTGTGCGAGTTGCTGTAGGGATCGATCATCGCCGCGCTCTGGGCCGGGTACTCGATCACCCCGTCGGCGAAGATCTTGACGCCGGGCAGGGTCAGGTTGGGGATGCCCTGGAATTGCTGGCGCACCTGTTCCAGGACGTCGAGGTCGGCAGGAAGGCTTTTCGGGTTGGCCACCAGCAGCGCGGCGACATGCGCGCTCATGCCACCGCTCTCGGCCAGCGCCTTGTAGGCCGGCAGCACACCGACGGTCTGGGCGGTGGGCTTGAGGGCGAACACTGCCTCGCCGGGAGCCGCATTGGCCGCCGGGTCCATCCAGGCGGTGATGCCCAGGCTGTTGTTGTAGCGCACCGCCGATTGCGCCGCGTTGAGTAGGGCGGCGGCGCTGGGCACCGGCATTTTCGCCGCGACCCGGTCCCAGCCGGCGTCCACCAGGAAGCCGTTGGGGCGGCCGTCGGCGAGCTTGCCGATGGTGTCGCGCTCGGCCTGCGGCAGGTTCTTGAGCAGGGCGGCGTCGATGCCGGCGCGCTCGAGCATCGCATTGTTGGCCCAGGCGGTATGGTGATCGCTGCCGGTGAACACCACCGGCACCCTGGCCCATTCGCCGGCGTTGAAGCGCTGGCCCAGGGCTTCGGCCTGGGCCCAGTAGGCCGAGCTCATGCCGGCGATGCTGAGCACATCGCCATGCCTGGCCTTGCCGTCGTCGCGCCAGGCACGCAGCTTTTTCTCCAGCTCGTCGAGGCCGACCACCTCGTCCTGCAGGTTGGCCGAGGTCATTTCCAGGCCGCCGAAGATCGCGTGGGAATGGCTGTCGATCAGGCCGGGCATCAGGGTCTTGCCGCCCAGGTCGATGACCCGGGTGCCGGTTTCGATCAGGGCCTTGATCTGCGCGTCGCTGCCCACCTGCAGCACCTTGCCGTCGGCCACCGCCAGGGCCTGGGCCTTGGGTTGGGCGCGGTCGGCGGTGAACACCTGGCCGTTGAACAGCACCAGGTCGGTGGCGGCCATGGCTTCCATTGAGGCAAAACTCACTGCAATCGCCAGCAGATTCGGGATGAATCTTTTCATTGAGTATTTCCTTGTTATTGCGTCTGATGGCCAGCTTATTGGCTTGCCAGAGCCGACAGAACGCCTCACTGACGAAAAACGTTTTTGCCGGAATGGAAAAAGCATGGACAAGTTGAGTGCACTGAAAATGTTCGTGGTCACCGCGCAGCTGGGCAGTTTCAGCCGCGCCGCCGAGCAGTTGGGCAAGACCCCCTCGGCCCTGACCAAGGCGGTCAATCACCTGGAAGTCGAGCTGGGCGCGCGCTTGTTCGAGCGCAGCACCCGGCGGATCCTGCTGACGGAAGTGGGGCGGCTCTACCTGGACACTGCGCGCCAGGTCCTGCAGCGACTGGAGGAGGCCGGTGAGGAAATCGAGCAGTTGCAGCATGGCCTGCGCGGCAACCTGAAAATCACCGCGCCGCTGGCCTATGGGCAGGCCTTTCTCGACCAGGTGTGTGGCGGTTTCCTCGAGCAGTACCCGCAGATTGACCTGCAAGTGGATTTGTGCGACGAGTTCGTCAACCTGCTGGAAAGCGGCTACGACCTGGCCCTGCGCGAAGGCCATGACGACCTGCCGGGGTTGATCGCCCGGGTGGTCGGCAGCAATTGCCTGGCCTTGTGCGCCAGCCCGGCCTACCTGGCGCGCAAGGGCGTGGCGGTGACGCCGCAAACCCTCGACGACCACGAATGGCTGCTCTATCGCCATCCCTTGCTCAGCCGCGAGTTCTGGTGGGTCGAGCGGGACGGGCAGCGCCTGAGCTTGCTGCAACCTCGGGCGCCGCGGCTGCGCAGCGACAATTACGACCTGCTGCTGGCCAATGCCCTGGCCGGGCGCGGGCTGCTGCACACCCCGTTGTGGAGCGCCGCGCCTTACCTGGCCGACGGCCGCCTGGTGCGGGTGATGGCCGACTATTCCATCGACCCGGACTGCTTCGGGCCGCACATCCTCGCGGTCTACCCCAGCCACCGGCGGGCCACGGCCAAGGTGCTGGCGTTCATCGATTACATCAGCGCGTTCCTGGCGAGCCGTGGCCTGGGCTGACTGGCGGTTCTTGTCAGGAAACCCCGGGAGGAGTACAAATGTACTCCATGACCACTTTATCTCCCCGCCGCAGTGCCATCCTGACCTTTATCCGCGAGCGCATCGCCGAACATGGCCAGCCCCCGAGCCTCGCTGAAATCAGCGAGGCCTTCGGCTTCGCCTCGCGCAGCGTGGCGCGCAAGCATGTCGTGGCCCTGACCGAAGCCGGCTTCATCGAGGTCAACCCCAACCAGGCCCGGGGCATCCGCCTGCTCAACCAGCCGCCGCGCCCCGAGCTGCTCGACATCCCGGTGCTCGGCCGGGTCGCCGCCGGCCTGCCGATCGGCGCCGATGCCGAGGTGCACAGCCGCTTGCTGCTCGACCCGGCGCTGTTTTCCCGTACCCCCGATTACCTGCTGCGGGTCCAGGGCGACTCGATGATCGAGGACGGCATCCTCGACGGCGACCTGGTGGCGGTGCGCCGCGACAGTGAGGTGCGCAACGGTCAGATCGTGGTGGCGCGGCTGGACGGCGAGGTCACCATCAAGCGTTTCGAACGCCTGGCCGAGGGCGTGCGCCTGCTGCCGCGCAACCCGGCCTATGCGCCGATCCTGATCGGCGAGGACCGCGACCTGGCCATCGAAGGGGTGTTCTGTGGCCTGGTGAGGCAAGGCTGATGGGCGCCGTCGTGGCACTGGAGACGCTGTTCAATGCCGGCCGGGTGTGGAAGGGCCGCCCGACGGCGCCCGCGGCCAGCCCGCAACCCACCGGCCACGCCATGCTGGATGCGGCCTTGCCTGGCGGCGGCTGGCCGGAATCGGCGCTGACGGAAATCCTCATCGCCGCCCAGGGTGTCGGCGAGCTGCAATTGCTGTGGCCGACCCTGGCCCGGCTCTCGGCCGCTGGCGAGCGCATCGTGCTGGTGGCGCCGCCCCATGTGCCGTACCCCCAGGCCTGGCAGAGCGCCGGGGTCGACCTGCGCCAGCTGGCGGTGATCCAGGCCGGCGAACGGGATGCCCTGTGGGCCGCCGAGCAGTGTTTGCGTTCGGGCAGTTGCGGGGCCGTGCTGTGCTGGCCGCAACTGGCCGACGACCGCGCCTTGCGGCGTTTGCAGGTGGCGGCCGAAACCGGCCAGACCCTGGCCTTTGTCTACCGCTCCCTCAAGGAAGCCATCAACCCTTCGCCGGCGGCCCTGCGCCTTGCCGTGGAGGCGCGACCGGCACAGTTGCGGGTGCTCAAGTGCCGCGGCGGCCTGGCCCACTCGGCGCCGATCGCCTTCGCCCCGGGGTCCTGAGGTTGCCATGCGCTGGGTCTGTATTCTGTTCCCGCAATTGGCGCTGGACGCGGCGCTGCGCCAGCACCCCGAACCGGAGGCCGCGCTGGCGCTGATCAGCGGGACGCCGCAGCGCCGGGTGATCCAGGCGGTGAATGCCGCGGGCCGCGAGCTGGGGTTGCGCCCCGGGCAGTCTTTGACCGCCGCCCAGGCCCTGAGCAAGGACTTCGCCAGCGCCGAATACGACGCCGAGGAAATCGCCCGTTGGCAGCAGTTTCTCGCGGCCTGGGCTTACCGCTTCAGTTCCCAGGTCAGCGTGCATTACCCGCGCACCCTGGTGTTCGAGATCGAGTCGAGCCTGGGCCTGTTCGGCCCCTGGCCGCAGTTGGAGGCGCGTCTGCGCCAGGAGCTGGGCGAGCTGGGTTTTCGCCACCGCATCGTCAGCGCGCCGAATCCGGCGGCGGCCCGGGTGCTGGCCAATGCCTGCGACGGGCTGGCGGTGACCGACCTGGAGCAATTGCGCCAGGCCCTGGGGCGCATGCCCGTGGAGCGTCTCGGCCTGCCGCCGGGCGCGGCCACCGCCCTGTCGCGCATGGGCCTGCGCACCTTCGCCCAGGTGCGTGGGCTGCCGCGGGACACCCTGGCCCGGCGTTTCGACGCGGGCCTGCTCAAGCACCTGGACACTCTTTTGGGCGAGCGCTCCCTGGCGCTGGCGTTCTATCAGCCGCCGGACCGTTTCGACCTGCGCATCGAATTGAATTTCGACGTGCTGTCCCATCAGGCCCTGCTGTTTCCCCTGCGCCGCTTGACCAGCGATCTGGCGGCGTTTCTCTGTGGCCGTGACAGCGGGGTGCAGCGCTTCGAGCTGCACCTGGAACATGTCGAGCGGCCCGACACCCTGGTCAAGGTCGGCCTGCTCAGCGCCGAGCGCGAGCCGGGGATGCTGTTCGAACTGGCGCGCGGGCGCCTGGAGCAGGTCCAGGTGCCCGCGCCGGTGCGTGGCGTGCGGCTGGTGGCCGAGGATTTGCCGCGCTTCGTGCCGCAGCACCGCGAACTGTTCGACGAACGTCCGCAGCAATCCCTGCCCTGGGAGCAACTGCGCGAGCGCCTGCGCGCCCGCCTGGGAGACGAGGCGGTGCATGGCTTGCGCTTCCACTCGGACCACCGCCCCGAATGCAGCTGGCAACCGATCGGCGACAGCCAGGCTTGCCCGCTGTTGCCCGGGCCCCGGCGCCCGGGCTGGCTGCTGCGCGAGCCGCTGGTGCTGGCGGAGGGGGCGGCGCGCATCCTCATGGGGCCGGAACGCATCGAGTCCGGCTGGTGGGACGGCGGCGACGTGCGCCGCGACTATTACCTGATCGAAACCCGCGGCGGCCAGCAGGGCTGGGCGTATCGCCCAGTGGGCGAGGCGGGGCCCTTGCTGTTGCAGGGCTGGTTCGCATGAAGGGCTACGCCGAACTGCACTGCCTGTCGAACTTCAGTTTCCAGCGCGGTGCCTCCAGTGCCCGCGAGCTGTTCGAGCGGGCGGCGGCCCAGGGCTACCAGGCCCTGGCGATTACCGACGAATGCAGCCTGGCCGGCATCGTCCGGGCCTGGCAGGCCTCCAGGGACAGCAACCTGGCGCTGATCGTCGGCAGCGAAATGCGCCTCGACGACGGCCCGAGGCTGGTGTTGCTGGTGGAGAACCTGGAGGGTTACCAGGGCCTGTGCCGGCTGATCACCCGTGGCCGGCGCCGGGCGCAGAAGGGCCAGTACCAGCTGCTGCGCGAAGACTTCGAACAACCCTTGCCGGGGCTGCTGGCCCTGTGGCTGGCGGACGGTCAACCAGAGGGTGAGCAGCAAGAAGCGGGGCGCTGGTTGCAGCAGGTGTTCGCCGACCGGCTATGGCTGGCCGTGGAGCTGCACTGTGGTCAGGACGATCAGCGGCGCCTGGACGAGTCGCTGGCGCTGGCCCGAGGGCTGGGCATTGCCGCCGTGGCCTGCGGCGATGTGCATATGCATGTGCGTGGGCGGCGGGCCTTGCAGGACACCATGACCGCGATCCGCCATCACGTGCGGGTGGCCGAGGCCGGCCAGCGCCTGCACCCCAATGGCGAACGGCATTTGCGCAGTATCGAGGCGTTGCAGGGGCTGTATCCGCCGGCCTTGCTGGAAGAGTCGCTGAAGATCGCCGAGCGCTGCGATTTCGACCTCGGGCAGTTGCACTACCAGTACCCCCGGGAGCTGGTGCCCCAAGGGCAGACGCCCGCCAGCTGGCTGCGCGAGCTGACCGAACGCGGCATCGTCAAGCGCTGGCCCGGGGGCGCCAAGCCCAAGGTGCTCAAGCAGATCGACGATGAGCTGGAGCTGATCACCGAGCTGGGGTACGAGAGCTATTTCCTCACGGTGCACGACATCGTCAACTTTGCCCGCGGCCAGTCGATCCTCTGCCAGGGGCGGGGCTCGGCGGCCAACTCGGTGGTGTGTTTCGCCCTGGGCATCACCGAGATCGACCCGGACCGCTCGACCCTGCTGTTCGAGCGTTTTCTTTCCCGCGAGCGCAACGAGCCGCCGGATATCGACGTGGACTTCGAGCACGATCGCCGCGAGGAAGTCCTGCAGTACGTGTTCCAGCGTTACGGCCGCCACCGCGCCGCGCTGACCGCGGTGGTCAGCACCTACCACGGCGCCGGCGCGGTGCGCGATGTGGCCAAGGCCCTGGGCCTGCCGCCGGACCAGGTCAACGCCCTGGCCGATTGCTGCGGCCACTGGAGCGACACGCCGCCGGCCGTCGAGCGCCTGCGGGAGGCCGGCTTCGACCCGGATAGCCCGGTGCTGCGCCGGGTCCTGAGCCTGACCGGGCAACTGATTGGCTTTCCCCGGCACCTGTCCCAGCACCCCGGCGGCTTCGTGATTTCCGAGCAGCCACTGGACACCCTGGTGCCGGTGGAGAACGCGGCCATGGCCGAGCGCACCATCATCCAGTGGGACAAGGACGACCTGGACGCGGTCGGGCTGCTCAAGGTGGACGTGCTGGCGCTGGGCATGCTCAGCGCGATTCGCCGCTGTTTCGATCTGATCCATGGCTATCGGGACCAGCGGCTAAGCCTGGCCAGCATCCCCGCCGAGGACCCGGCCACCTACGAAATGATCGGCCGCGCCGACACCATCGGTGTGTTCCAGATCGAGTCGCGGGCGCAGATGTCGATGCTGCCCCGGCTCAAGCCGAAGGATTTCTACGACCTGGTGATCGAGGTGGCCATCGTCCGGCCGGGGCCGATCCAGGGCGGCATGGTCCATCCGTACCTGCGCCGGCGTGACAAAAAGGAGAAGGTGACCTATCCCTCGGCGGAGCTCAAAGAGGTGTTGGAGCGAACCCTGGGCGTGCCGCTGTTCCAGGAGCAGGTGATGCAGATCGCCATTGTCGCCGCCGACTACACCCCCGGCGAGGCCGACCAGTTGCGCCGTTCCATGGCCGCCTGGAAACGCCACGGCGGCCTGGAACCCCATCGCCTGCGCCTGCGCGACGGCATGCGCGCCAATGGCTACAGCGACGAGTTCGCCGCGCAGATCTTCGAGCAGATCAAGGGCTTTGGCAGCTACGGTTTCCCCGAGTCCCACGCCGCCAGTTTCGCCTTGCTGACCTATGCCAGCTGCTGGCTCAAATGCCACGAGCCGGCGGCCTTCGCCTGCGCCCTGATCAACAGCTGGCCCATGGGTTTCTACAGCCCCGACCAGATTCTCCAGGACGCGCGCCGGCATCAGTTGGCTATTCGTCCGGTGGACGTGCGCGCCAGCACCTGGGATTGCAGCCTGGAGCCGCTGGCCGGCGCGCAGCCGGCGTTGCGCCTGGGGCTGCGGATGATCAAGGGCTTTCGCGAAGACGACGCGCGGCGGATCGAGGCGGCGCGTGGGCATGGCCCGTTTGTCGACATTGCCGACCTCGGGCAACGGGCGCGCCTGGACAGCCGCGCCCAGGAGCTGCTGGCCGATGCCGGCGCCCTGCGCGGGCTGGTCGGGCACCGGCATCGGGCGCGCTGGGAAGTGGCGGGGGTGCAGCAACAGCTCGGGCTGTTCGCCGGCCTGCCGCGCCAGGAGGAAGTGCCGGTGGTCTTGCCGCGGCCGACGGTCGGCGAAGACCTGCAGGCCGATTACCTGAGCGTCGGCACCACCCTGGGGCCGCATCCGCTGGCCTTGCTGCGGGGCGAGCTCAAGGCCCGGCGCTGCCGCAGTTCCCGCGAGCTGCTGGAGGTCGAGCACGGGCGCCCGGTGAGCATCGCCGGGCTGGTCACCGGGCGCCAGCGGCCGGGCACCGCCAGCGGCGTGACCTTCGTCACCCTGGAAGACGAGTTCGGCAACGTCAACGTGGTGGTCTGGCGTGACCTGGCCGAGCGCCAGCGCAAGGTCCTGGTGGGCGCGCAGTTGCTCAAGGTCGACGGCACCCTGGAAACCGAAGGCGAGGTCCGCCACCTGATCGCCGGGCGCCTGAGCGACCTCAGCGACCTGCTGAGCGGTATCAGCGTGCGCAGCCGGGACTTTCGCTGACGGAGCGAGCGCTTGCCCAAAGGTGCAGGCGCAGGGCGGAGCGCCCGGCAGTCAATCGACTGACGCCAGAGTTTTTTATTTCTTTTCGCAATGATGGCACTTTGGCATAATCGCCGCCGCCGACGCCTCCTGCGTCACGTTTCAGCGTGCCCTGACTGCTATTTCCGAACCCGCAGAAGCCGTGTTTCGCAAGGCTGTGGCAGGGCGCAGGCACTTTTTTATGAATACTCAAAAGGAACGCAGAGTGAGACTGATCTCGAAGTTGGTGATGTCGGGCGTAGCGTTGGCTGTACTGGCGGGCATGAGCGGTTGTGCCACTGAAAGCTCCCGGGCGTTGCCGGTGGAGAAGGTCCAGAGCGCCAATCAGGTGTGGACCGGGGCTCGGGTACCGATGGCGGTGGGCAAGTTCGATAACCGCTCCAGCTACATGCGCGGGATTTTCTCAGACGGCGTCGACCGCCTCGGTGGCCAGGCCAAGACCATCCTGATTACCCACCTGCAGCAGACCCACCGCTTCAATGTGCTGGATCGCGACAACATGGGCGAGATCCAGCAGGAAGCGGCGATCAAGGGCCAGGCGCAGAAGCTCAAGGGCGCGGACTTCGTGGTGACCGGCGATGTCACCGAGTTCGGCCGCAAGGAAACCGGCGACCACCAGCTGTTCGGCATTCTCGGCCGCGGCAAGACCCAGGTGGCCTATGCCAAGGTGGCATTGAACATCGTCAACATCAGCACTTCCGAAGTGGTGTATTCGACCCAGGGTGCCGGTGAGTACGCCCTGTCCAACCGCGAGGTGATCGGCTTCGGCGGCACCGCCTCCTACGACTCGACCCTCAACGGCAAGGTCCTCGACCTGGCCATGCGCGAGGCCGTCAACCGCATGGTCGAGGCGATTGACGCCGGCGCCTGGAAACCCAGCCGCTGATCAACACTGCTGACAGGGAGAAGAGCATGTTCAACACCCAGATGGCCCGGCCGCTGATGGCCGCCACGTTGCTGGGCAGCGTATTGCTGGCCGGTTGCAGTGGGCCGAAGACGCTTTACCAGTGGGAAACCTACCAGACCCAGACCTACGAGTACTTCAAGGGCGAGGAGGCCAAGGAGGCCCAGGTCGAAGCGCTGGAGCGCGACCTGCAGAAGATCAAGTCCACCGGCAAGGCGGTGCCGCCGGGTTACCACGCGCACCTGGGCATGCTCTATGCGGGCCTGGGCAAGGACGACCAGATGGTGCAGCAGTTCAACACCGAGAAGGCGCTGTTCCCCGAATCCACGCCGTACATGGACTTTCTGCTGAAGAACGCCAAGAAGGGAGCCGGCCAATGAACCTCTACACCTTGCGCAACCTGTTGGGCCTGTTGGCCGTCAGCCTGCTGGTGGGCTGCGCCACGCCCAAGACCGTGGACTACTCGGCCTACAAGCAGGCCCGGCCGAAGTCGATCCTGGTGCTGCCGCCGCTCAACGAGTCGCCGGACGTCAAGGCCACCTACAGCATGCTGTCCCAGGTGACCTTTCCCCTGGCCGAAGCCGGTTATTACGTGATGCCGATCGCGGTGGTGGATGAAACCTTCCGCCACAACGGCCTGACCAACCCGGCGGACATCCATGGCTTGTCGCCGGCCAAGCTCAACGAGATCTTTGGCGCCGATGCCGGGCTGTATATCACCGTCAAGGAATACGGAACCAGCTACATGCTGATCAGCAGCGCCACCGTGGTCACCGCCAGTGCCACCCTGGTCGACCTGAAGACCGGCACCACGCTGTGGACCGGCACTGCCCGGGCCTCCAGCGAAGAGGGCAACAATAACAGCGGCGGTGGCCTGGTGGGCATGCTGATCACCGCCGCGGTGAAGCAGATCATCAACACCTCCACCGACGCCGGTCACCCGATCGCCGGCATCACCAGCCAGCGCTTGCTGTCGGCCGGGCAACACGCGGGCCTGTTGTACGGTCCGCGCTCGCCGAAATACGGCACCGACTGAGGTCTTCAGGGCGGGCAATCCGCCCTGTGCCAGGCGGCGCCTGCGAGCGTCCGCCTGGACCTTGCGCCTAGGCTGTTTGTTCAATAGTGCCCGGCGCACGCTGGGGGCGCTCGCGGGCAGGGCGTCCGACCAGCGGCAGCGGTGATTCGGCCTCATGGCTGAAAATCTTGAAACCATCCGTGTGCAGGGTGCTCAAAGGCTCTGGAGGCTGCTGCGTCGCGACCTCCTGAAAATTCATGCTTGCCATGCTTTTCGTAGAGTTCGCTCATGCCGTTCTTATCCGATCCTCATGGTTGCCAGGGCTGGAGAGGCGAGATGGCCGGGCGTATCCAGGCGTTCGACTGGTCCGTCACCGAGCTGGGCGCGCTGGAGCAGTGGTCGTCGAGCCTGTGCAGCGCCGTGCAACTGTTGCTGGCCTCGCCGGTGCCGCTGGTCATGCTCTGGGGGCGCTCGGGCTACATGATCTACAACGATGCCTACGCCGAATTCGCCGGCGGCCGGCATCCGTACCTGCTCGGCCGCCAGGTGGAACTGGGCTGGCCGGAAGTGGCGGATTTCAACCGCCATGTGTTGGACACCTGCCTGGCGGGCGGGACCCTGTCGTACCGCAACAAAGAGCTGGTCCTGCTGCGCAACGGCCAGCCGGAACATGTCTGGATGGACCTCTACTACAGCCCGGTGGCCGGTGACGACCAGGCCCCGGCCGGGGTCATGGCGATCGTGGTCGAGACCACCGCCCACGTGCTGTCCGAGCAGCGCCGCCAGGAAGTCGAGAACGCCTACCGCGCGGAAAATGAACGGGTGCAGCTGGCGCTCAATGCCGGGGCGCTGCTGGGCTCCTTTGTGTGGGACATCAAGGCCGATCGGCTATCGGGCGACGAGCGTTTTGCCCGGACCTTTTCCTACCCGCTGGAGCAGCCGCTGGACGACCTGTCGATGGCGGTCGCCGACAGTCGGGTGCACCCTGAGGATCTGCCGCGGATCAAGGAACAGGCCGCCTACAGCGTGAAAAAGGGCGTGCCCTACAACACCGAATACCGCATCCGCCGGGAGGACGGCAGTTACCTGTGGGTCATGGGCTGTGGCCGTTGCGAGTTCGACGACGCAGGGCAGGCCTTGCGCTTTCCCGGCGTGCTGATCGATATCCACGAACGCAAGATGGCCGAAGAGTCGCTGCTGCAACTGACGCGCAACCTCGAGCAGCGGGTGGCCGAGGAGGTCAACGCGCGGGTCTCGGCCGAGGAGCAGTTGCGCCAGGTGCAGAAGCTCGAAGCCATTGGCGGCATGACCGGTGGCGTGGCCCACGACTTCAACAACCTGCTGCAAGTGATCGCCGGCAACCTGCACCTGCTGGCGCGCCATGAGCCGGACAATGCCAATGTGCAGCGCCGGGTCGGCGCGGCCATTACCGCGGTCGAGCGCGGCGCCAAGCTGTCCGCGCAATTGCTCGCGTTCGCCCGGCGCCAGCCGCTGTCGCCCGAGGTCTACAACCCCCGCCGGATCCCCGACAGCCTGAGTGAGCTGCTGCAACGGGCCCTCGGCGAAACCATCGACATCGATGTGCAACTGCCGGCGAAGCCCTGGTGCATCAAGGTCGATCGCAGCCAGCTGGAAAATGCCTTGCTCAACCTGGCGATCAACGCCCGCGACGCCATGAAGGGCGAGGGCACCATCGGCATCCGCGGCGAAAATATGGTGCTCGACCGCGGTTTCTGCGCCGGCAAGGGCATCAGTCCCGGTGACTACTTGTGCCTGTCGGTGGCCGATACCGGCGATGGCATGCCCCCCGAGGTGCTCAAGCAGGCATTCGAGCCGTTCTTCACCACCAAGCGCGACGGCCAGGGCACCGGGTTGGGACTGAGCATGGTGTTCGGTTTCGTCAAGCAGAGCGGCGGCCATATCGAGATGCTCAGCACGCCGGGGCAGGGCACCACGGTGCGCATGTATTTCGTGCGCAGCACCGAACCGGAACCGGGAGAGGCGCCCCGGCGCGGGCGGCGGCCTGGCCACGGCCAGGAAACCATCCTGGTGGTGGAGGACAACGAGGACGTCCGCGCGGCGGCGGTCGAGCTGCTGGAGAGCGCCGGCTACAAGGTGCTGGTGGCGGCCAATGGCGATGCGGCCATGCAACTGCTGCTGAGCGGCGCCCGGGTCGAGCTGATCTTCACCGATGTGGTGATGCCCGGCCTGATCAAAAGCACCGACCTGGCGCTCTGGGCCAAGACCCAGTCGCCGTCGGTGGCGGTGCTGTTCACCTCGGGGCATACCCGCGACATCATTTCCTGCAATCACCAGCTCAGCCCGGACACCCACCTGCTGAGCAAGCCCTACAGCCCGGATGCCCTGACCGCCATGGTCAGGTCGGTGTTGGAGGCATGAGGCCATAAGCGGGAAAAAGTCCGCCGAACGTTCGACATCCGCGGTTGCTCAAAACCCCGGGCCCATGCACCCTGCACCTCGGTCGGGTGGCTGCCGGTCGCCGGTGCTGGCGCCGTGGGGCTTTCTGACTTGACCTCTGTTCCGACACCTCCGATACAAGGCTGTCCCATGACTTCAGCGCGCAATACGCCTTCGCCACAGGTTTTGTCTTCCTTGCCCGCGAACAGCTCGGGTTTTGTCAGGGTGCGCGGCGCCCGCGAACACAACCTGCGCAACGTCGACGTGGATATTCCCCGCGATGCGCTGGTGGTGTTCACCGGGGTCTCCGGCTCCGGCAAATCGTCCCTGGCGTTCTCGACCCTGTATGCCGAGGCCCAGCGCCGCTACTTCGAATCGGTGGCGCCTTACGCCCGGCGCCTGATCGATCAGGTCGGGGTGCCGGATGTCGACGCCATCGAAGGCCTGCCGCCGGCGGTGGCCCTGCAACAGCAGCGCGGCACGCCGAGCACCCGCTCTTCGGTGGGCAGCGTCACCACCTTGTCCAGCCTGATCCGCATGCTCTATTCCCGGGCCGGCAGCTACCCGCCGGGACAGCCGATGCTCTACGCCGAAGACTTCTCGCCCAACACCCCGCAAGGGGCCTGCCCCAACTGTCACGGCCTGGGCCGGGTCTACGAGGTCAGCGAGGCGTCCATGGTCCCGGACCCTTCGCTGACCATCCGCCAGCGCGCGGTGGCGTCCTGGCCGCTGGCCTGGCAGGGGCAGAACCAGCGCGACATCCTCGTGACCCTGGGCTACGACGTCGATATTCCCTGGCGCGACCTGCCGCAAGAACAGCGCGACTGGATCCTGTTTACCGAAGAAACCCCGACCGTGCCGGTGTACGCCGGGCTGACCCCGGAGCAGACCCGCGAGGCCCTCAAGCGCAAGCAGGAGCCGAGCTACATGGGCACCTTCAGCGGGGCCCGGCGCTATGTGCTGCACACCTTCACCCATTCGCAAAGCGCGCTGATGAAAAAGCGCGTGTCGCAGTTCATGCTCGGCAGCCCGTGCCCGCTGTGCGAGGGCAAGCGCCTGAAGCGCGAGGCGCTGTCGGTGACCTTCGCCGGCCTCGACATCGGCGAGCTGTCGCAGATGCCCCTGCTGCAACTGGCCGAGGTGCTCAAGCCGGTGGCCGCCCAGGCTTACCTGGAACAGGCCGAGAAGGCCGGCGAGGTCTGGAGCCACGAACAGACCCAGGCCGCGCGCCAACAACGGATCGCCCAGGGTGCGCCGGGGCATGTCGGAGGGCCGGATGTGCGGCACACGCCGAACCTGTCCCTGGAAAAACGCCTGGCCGCGCAACGCATCGCCCAGGATCTGCTGGAGCGGGTCAGCACCCTGACTGGCCTGGGCCTGGGTTACCTGGCCCTGGAACGCAGCACGCCGACCCTGTCGTCCGGCGAGTTGCAGCGTCTGCGCCTGGCGACTCAATTGGGTTCGCAGCTGTTCGGGGTGATCTATGTGCTCGACGAGCCTTCGGCCGGCCTGCACCCGGCGGACGCCGAGGCGTTGTTCGAGGCCCTGCAGCAGCTCAAGGCTTCGGGCAATTCGCTGTTCGTGGTCGAGCACGACCTGCAGACCATGCGCCGCGCCGACTGGCTGATCGACGTCGGCCCGGCGGCGGGCGAGCAGGGCGGCCAGGTGCTGTACAGCGGTCCGCCGGCGGGGTTGGCCCAGGTCGCGCAGTCGCAGACCCGCGCCTACCTGTTCGCCGAACAGGCGCCGGCCCGCCGTACTGCGCGCCAGGCCCAGGGCTGGCTGCGCCTGGAGGGCATCAGCCGCAACAACCTGAAGGACCTGAGCGCGCAATTCCCCCTCGGCTGTTTTACCGCGGTGACCGGGGTGTCGGGCTCCGGCAAGTCGAGCCTGGTCAGCCAGGCCTTGCTGGAACTGGTGGGCGCGCACCTCGGGCGGCCGCAGAGCAACGAAGAACCGGAGGAGCTGAACCTGGAAGACGACGCCCCGCAGGCCAGCAGCGGCGAAGTCACCGCCGGGCTGGAGCGGATCAAGCGCCTGGTGCAGGTGGACCAGAAACCCATTGGCCGTACCCCGCGCTCGAACCTGGCGACCTACACCGGGCTGTTCGACCATGTGCGCAAGCTGTTCGCCGCCACCCCCGAGGCGCGCGCGCTGGGCTACGACGCCGGGCAGTTCTCCTTCAACGTCGCCAAGGGTCGTTGCCCGGCCTGCGAAGGCGAAGGTTTTGTCAGCGTCGAGCTGCTGTTCATGCCCAGCGTCTATGCGCCGTGCCCGACCTGTCACGGCGCGCGTTACAACCCGCAGACCCTGGCTATCCAGTGGCAGGGCCTGGACATCGCCCAGGTCCTGCAACTGACGGTGCAGGAGGCGGTCGAGGTGTTCGCCGGACAGGCGAGCATCCACCGTTCCCTGGAAGTCTTGCGCGATATCGGCCTGGGTTACCTACGCCTCGGCCAGCCGGCCACCGAACTGTCCGGCGGCGAAGCGCAGCGGATCAAGCTGGCCACCGAGCTGCAGCGCAACCCCCGCGGCGCCACCCTGTATGTGTTGGACGAGCCGACCACCGGCCTGCATCCGCGGGATGTCGATCGCCTGCTGGAACAACTGGACAACCTGGTGCGGGCCGGCCACAGCGTGGTGGTGGTCGAGCATGAAATGCGCGTGGTGGCCCAGGCCGACTGGGTGATCGATATCGGCCCGGGCGCTGGCGACCAGGGCGGCAAAGTGGTGGTCAGCGGGACGCCGCAGCAGGTGGCCAGGCACCGCAAGAGCCGCACCGCGCCGTTTCTGGCCCAGGCGCTGGGGTGAATCGCGGCACCCTCCGCGGGGCTTCGCTCGTGGCGGGTTGTGAGGCGGGCGGTGGGGCGCGGGAAATGTCGCTGAAGGCGACGAACGGTTAGCGCTGTGGTCTGATTGACGGTCGACAGACAGCGGTGGTGGAGGTCATTCTGGTAACTGGCGAGCGCCTGTAAGTGCGCTTGCTACCGATCAACAAACGGAGGTGTTTCATGCCGGTGCCCCACGACCTGTATCAGGACCTGAGCTACAGCAAAGAAGACATTCAACAGCGCCGGGCCAGTGACCCGCATTTGAATGCCTTGTTCGACAAATACTCCAGCATTGATGATCAGGTGCTCAAAGCGGAGGCCGCGGCGGCCGCTGACGAGGAGCTGAAACGACTCAAGGAAAAGCGGCTGCTGATCAAGGACGAAATCTCCGAGAAGCTGACCGCCCGCTTCTGACCCCGACCCTGTCCTGAGCGAGATGTCCCGAGGCTTCGGGCGTCTCGCCAGGTTCTACGCAATCCAGAGCATTGGCTGCTCTTTCCGCTATTTGCCCGTTTACTCCCCTGTATCGACCCGCACCCTTGGCGAGACGCGCCCGAGTCGGGCGCGCCTGTTTCAGCGTCTGCCTGCCTCAAGGGCACTCGCAGGTGCTCGGGCCGAATACCGGGCCTGCACAGGGATCTTCGGACGGTCCGAACACCGGGCACGCGGCCAGCGCCGACAGGGATGAAGTGAGCAGCAGGGAAGCCAGGAGGATTTTGATTTTCATGGGGGGATCCACTCTCAATGTGATGGGAATCAATCGGATTCGATTGTTTGTCTTTCCTTGGTGGGCGCCTGTGACGGCGCCGCGCGGGACAGCTTAGATCAGAATCTGGCGAGCATGCCGGTGCCCATGCCGTTATCGCATCAAGGCGCCTTTGACAGCGCGACGCTCAGCGGCAGGCGCGCCATGTGCGTGGCCTTGAGCGAGCCGAAGTACAGCGCGTCGCCGTATTCGCGCACCGTGGTGATGGGGGCGTAGTTGCCGGCGCTGGCGTCCTGCAGGTTGGCGATGACCTGGCCCTGGGTATCCAGGCCGAGGACGAAGCCGCGTTTTTCCACCGGCTTGGGCAACAGGGTCATGGCCCGCACGATCATCTTGCGCATCAGCGGGTAGGGCGCGGTGCCGTCCAGCAGGACATTGCGCGGGGCGTAGAGCGCCACCCAGAAACGCCCCTGGCCGTTGAAGCTGAGGTTGTCCGGCAACCCCGGCAGGTTGTCGATGAACAGGTCGTGGGTGCCGGCCTTGGCCCCGCTGAGCCAGTAGCGGCTGATCCGGTAGGCGCCGGTTTCGTTGACCAGCACATAGGCTTCCTGGGGCCCGAGGGCCACGCCGTTGGCGAACTCCAGGCCGTCCAGCAACTGTTCGGTCTGGCCGGTCTGGAAGTCATAGCGCAGCAGGCGACCGTCGCCGCGGTGCTCGATCACCGCCTCGCCATCCTGGCCGTAGCCCCAGCGGCTGGTGGCATCGCTGAAGTAGGCATAACGCCCGGCGGCGTCCACTGCCACATCGTCGGTAAAACCGAAGGGCAGGCCGTTGGCGGAGGTGGTGAGGGTGCTCAGTTGGCCCTTGGCGTCCAGCGCCAGCAGGCCCTTGACCGCGTCGGCGATGATCAGCCGGCCATCCGGATGCCGGGCCAGGCCCAGGGGGCGTCCGCCGGTATGGGCCAGTACCTGCAGGGTGCTGCCGTCCAGGGCGGTGCGGATCACCCGCCCGTCATGCAGGCCGCTGATCAGCGAGCCATCCTCTAGCAGCAGGGCTTCCGGCCCGTCGATATTCAGCGCGCCCACCGTCTGCACGCCCTTGAGTTTCTGGTTTTCGGCGTACAGGCCGCTCTTCAGCGAAGGCGCCACCGGCGGGGTCCAGGCCAATGGCTGGACCTTGGTCGGCATCAGCAGCAGAAAGGCGCCGATGGCGATGACCACGACCAACAGCAGATGGCGAAACTTGATCCGACGGGGTGCGACGGGCTTCATCGAGGGCGGCTCCTGGTGATGGGTTCAGGTCGCGCTCTGCGGCGCGACGTCGGCGCCCCGGGGAATTGCCCGTTGCGCCATCTCGCACAAGGCTAGCAGGGAGTCGGCGGACTCCCGTTCTATCCGCCTTCTGAATAGCAGGCGATTGCCCAGGCGCATCAGCAGGCCGTCGAAGCGGTATTCCAGGGTGCGGATAAAGCGCGTGCGGTGGGCGTCCAGCGCCTGGCATTCGTAGGTGACCACCAACTCCAGGCCATGATCGCCCTTGGCCGCGGCGCTCCAGCGATGCCCGGGCAGGTACTCGTCGACCCGCCAGCTCAGGTGCCCGCTGCGCCCGCCGGCGTGGATGTCTTCCTCGAAGCGCGCGCCGGCGGGCAGGGCCCCGGCCGGACCCTGGACCTTCAGCGACGAGGGGTGCCACTCCGGCCAGCGGCTGGAGGCGCAGGCGTAGTCGAGCAGGGCCACCGGGTTGCGCGGAATATCGATCTGATGCTGCATGCGGGTCATGGACGAGGACCTTGTCGATAGAGAGGAGGTGGCGGGTTCCGGCTCCCAGTACAGGGTGCCGAACAGGTAATCCATCAGCGGCAGGACGATGTTGAAATTGCGCTCCTGCATCAGCTCGCGGCGGTGATGCAGCTCATGCAGGCGGCGCATCTGGCGGATCCACGGCAGCCGTGCCAGCGGGTGCTCGGCCGGCAGGTGTTCGCAGGCATGGAACACCTCGTAGGCCAGGTAGCCGATCAGCGTGCAGCTGGCGAACAGCGCTGCGACATTGGCATTCCAGAACTTCAGCAGCCACCACAGCGGCAGGGCGAACAGCAGGCTGTGGACCACGATCAGCCAGGCCGGAAACAGGATCACCCGCCAGTCCCGGGGGCCGTCGTAGGTCATGTGTCCGGGCACGAAGAAACTGTGGTGATCGCCGCTGTGGCGGGCGTAGAACATCCGCGCGAAGGCCTGCTTGTGGTGGCCCAGCCAACGGTGCACGACGTAGATGCACAGGTTGAAGAACAGCAGCGCCACCGGCACCGCCAGCCACTCCAGGGGCTGTACCTGGTGCAGGGTGCTCCACAGCAGGGCGATGCCCGCCATGCCATAGGCCAGCACGAAACCGCCGTGCAGCCACGGGTTGTAGCGCGGGTGAACCGCGGCGCGGTAACGCTCGCGAAATGCCAGGGTGGTTTGCCTCAAGGCCGTTCTCCTGTGGGTTTTATTGTTCTTGTTGACAGAAGATTAGTCCTGCTCGAATTATCCAGCTAATGGATATTCGGAATGGGCATTATTCATGAAGCTGAATTTGCGGCACCTGGATCTCAACCTGCTCTTGGTGTTCGATGCGCTGATGCAGGAGCAGAACCTGTCCCGCGCGGCGGTGCGCCTGAACCTCAGCCAGCCGGCCGTGAGCAACGCCCTGGCGCGTTTGCGCAGCCAGCTCGACGAGCCGCTGTTCATCCGCACCGCCCGGGGCATGCAGCCCACGCCGCGGGCCCATGTGCTGCACGGCTCGGTGCGCCAGGCCCTGCGCCTGCTGCAGGAAGGCCTGGACCCGGGCAGCGAGTTCGACCCGGCGGCGGCCGACCAGACCTTTACCCTGTCGATGAACGACTACGCCCAGGCGCGCCTGTTGCCGGCGCTGTCGCGGCGCCTGCAAAGCGCCGCGCCCAAGGTGCGCCTGGCGGTGCGCAGCGATGCCGCCGACTCCCTGCCGGCCTGGCTGACCACCGGGATGCTCGACCTGGCGGTGGACTACCTGTACTTCGACGACCCCGACCTCTGCTACCAGCCGCTGCTGGAAGAACAGCTGGTGGTGATCGGCCGTATCGACCACCCGGCCTTCGAGCCGCAGCTCGGCCTCAAGGCCTATGAGCAGAGCCGGCACGTGGCGATTCCGGACCGGGGCGGGCGCGGCTCGCCGCTGGAGATCGTCCTCGGTTCGGCCAAGGTCCAGCGCCATGTGCAGCTGTTCGTCCCGCATTACCTGAGCATTCCCTTGATCGTCGCCCAGTCGGATTTGCTGGGCACGGTGCCGCGGCGCCTGGCGGAGCACTTCTGCGCGCTGATGCCGATCCGCATCGCCGAGCTGCCCTTGGTGGCGCCGCCGGTGCAGGTCAGCCTGATCTGGCATCGCCAGCAGGAGCGGGTGCCGGGGCATCGCTGGCTGCGCGAGGAGATCATCGCCCTGGCCGCCCGGTTCGCGCAGCAGCCGGAGCTTTCCGGGTGTTGATGACAAAAAACCAACAAAAGATTGGGACTGGTCCGATTGGCACCGCGGACACCGCCTGTATCCTTTGGGGCCCGCTTGACGAGCAGCCGTGCTGACTCAGAGGCGTCAACCCATTGGAGATTGCATGCGTCACTCGATTCTGAACATTGCCCTGGCAGCCAGCTGCCTCTTTGGCCTGGCCGGGCAGACCGCCATGGCGGCGGTGGATGCCAGCCAGTACGTGGAACTCAAGGATGCCGTGCCGCAGGTCGTGCCCGGCAAGATCGAAGTGGTGGAACTGTTTTCCTACGGCTGCGGTCACTGCTACAACCTCGAAGCCTCGATCAACCCCTGGGCCGCCCAGCTTCCCGAAGACGTGAACTTCGTCAAGCTGCCGGCCATGTTCGGCGGGATCTGGGATGTCTACGGCCAGCTGTACCTGACCCTGGCGACCATGGACGCCAAGCCCGAAGCGCACCACGCGGTATTCGAGGCGATCCACCGCGGCAACCGCCTGAAAACCCCCGAGGCCATGGCCGAGCTGCTCAAAGACCAGGGCATCGAGCCGGCGAAGTTCCTCGCCACCTACAACTCCTTCGCCGTGCAGGCCAAGGTGATGGACGCGAAAAAACGCACCGCGGCCTACCAGGCCACCGGCGTGCCCTCGCTGGTGGTAGACGGCAAGTACCGCTTCGGCATGACCAACGATGGCGCCAAAGGCCTGCTCGCGGTGGCGGACCAGTTGATCGCCCAGGTGCGGGCAGCAAAATAAGCCCTCGATCCCCTGGCCGCTGTCCAGCCGGCGAGGCTCGACAGCGGCTCCAGGGCATCGAGGGGCAGTCAAAAAGGGCATCGCTAGCGATGCCCCTCATGAGCGCTGTCAGTCCTTGATCCGCGGCGCCTGCGGATGCGGGCTCGGGAACGCCTGCTCATAGGCCCGGCACAGGCGCAGCACCTGATCATCGGCAAACCGCGCCCCCACCACCTGCAGGCCCACCGGCAAACCGTCCTCGGCGAAGCCGCACGGCACCGAGGCGGCCGGTTGCTGGGTAAGGTTGAAGGGGTAGCTGAAGGGCGTCCACTCCATCCATTCGCCCAGGCCGGAGCCCGGTGGCACGTTGTGCCCGGCGGCGAAGGCGGTGAGCGGCAGCATGGGCGAGACCAGCAGGTCGTAGCGCCTGTGGAACCCGGCCATGTGCGCCACCAGCGCCGCGCGGGCTTCCAGGGCCAGGGTGTAGTCGTGAAGGCTGATGCCTTCACCCTGCCGGGCAATGCGCAGCAGGCCCGGGTCGAGCTGCTGGCGTTGCTCCTGGCTCAGTTGCCCGGCCAGCCGCGCGGCGCCGGCGAACCACAGGGTATTGAACAGTTCCAGCGGGTCGCTGAACCCCGGGTCGACCTGCTCGACGTCGGCACCCAGTTGCGCCAGGCGTTCCACCGCCCGGGCCACCACCCGCGCCACCTGTGGCTGCACCTTCACGTAGCCGAAATCGGCGCTGTAGGCGATACGCAGGCCTTTGAGGTCAGTGCTCTGCGGCAGCCAGGGCGTGCTGCGTGGGGCCCCGGCAAGGCCGTCGCGGGCATCCGGGCGGGCCACGGTTTGCAGCATCAGCAGCGCATCGTCGACGGTGCGGGTCATCGGCCCCAGGTGCGAGA
This sequence comes from Pseudomonas sp. GW821-FHT02B10, assembly GCF_059421865.1. Lineage (NCBI taxonomy): Bacteria > Pseudomonadati > Pseudomonadota > Gammaproteobacteria > Pseudomonadales > Pseudomonadaceae > Pseudomonas > Pseudomonas sp. GW821-FHT02B10. The sequence continues at coordinate 257,701 of NZ_JBWKVU010000004.1, forward strand.
GGATAGTCATGGCGCTGGCCGGCCACTGCGGCACGTAGCCGAAGGTCGGCTTGATCCCGAAGGTGCCGGTGAAGGCGCAGGGAATGCGGATCGAACCACCGGCATCGCTGCCCTGGTGCAGCACGCCGAGGTTCAGCGAGGCCGCGGCGGCCGCGCCACCGGAGGAGCCACCGGCGGTGGTGCGGGTGTCCCAGGGGTTGCGGGTGATGCCGTACAGCGGGTTGTCGGTCACGCCTTTCCAGCCGAACTCCGGGGTGGTGGTCTTGCCCAGCAGCACCGCGCCGGCGTTGCGCATAAAGGCCGGGAAGGGCGCATCGACGTCCCAGGGGCCGCTGGCGGAGGTGGTTTTCGAGCCCTTGCGGGTGGGCATGCCACGGGTCAGGGTCAGGTCCTTGATCGAGGCCGGCACGCCGTCCAGCGCACCGCAGGGCTGGCCCTTGAACCAGCGCTGCTCGGAGGCTTTTGCCGCGTCCAGCGCGCCTTGCGGGTCGACATGGCAATAGGCGTTGACCTGCGGGTTGAAGCGCTCGATGCGCGCCAGGGCGTCCTCGGTCGCTTCCACCGGCGACAGGCGCTTGTCACGGTAATGGGCGAGCAGTTCGACGCCGCTCATCTCGGCGATTTCGCGGTGTCGGGTCATGCCGTCGCTCCCGCTTGCGCCGCGTTGACCATGGCCCGCAGCAACACGGCGCAACCGTCGGCCAGGTCCTGGGGCGCGGCGTTTTCGATTTCGTTGTGGCTGATACCGCCTTCGCAGGGTACGAAGATCATTCCGGCCGGGCCCAGCTCGGCGATGAAGATCGCGTCGTGCCCGGCGCCGCTGACGATGTCCATATGGCTCAGGCCCAGCTGTTCGGCGCCCTGGCGTACCGCGGCGACGCAGGCGGGGTCGAAGTCCAGTGGCGGGAAATCGGCGGTGGGGGTCAGTTCGAAGCCCAGGCCGTGCTGCTGGCAGGTGTCCTCGATCACCTGGTGCACCTCGTCGACCATGGCTTGCAGTTTGTCGGCATGCAGGTGGCGCAGGTCGAGGGTCATCTGCACCTGGCCGGGAATCACGTTGCGCGAGCCCGGGTGCAGGCTCAGGCAGCCGACCGTGCCACAGGCGTGGGGCTGTTGCTCGTGGGCGATGCGGTTGACCGCGCTGACCACCTGGGCGGCGCCCACCAGGGCATCCTTGCGCAGGTGCATCGGCGTCGGCCCGGCATGGGCCTCGACCCCGGTCAGGGTCAGGTCGAACCACTTCTGGCCGAGGCAGCCCATGACCACGCCTATGGTGGTCTGGCGGTCTTCCAGCACCGGGCCCTGTTCGATGTGCGCCTCGAAATACGCGCCCACCGGATGGCCGAGCACCGCCCGCGAGCCGGCATAACCGATGCGCCGCAACTCGCTGCCCACCGACAGCCCCTGTTCGTCCTGCTTGCGCAGGGTGTCGTCGAGGTCGAACTTACCGGCGAACACCCCCGAGCCCATCATGCACGGCGGGAAGCGCGACCCTTCTTCGTTGGTCCAGACCACCACCTCGATCGGCGCCTCGGTCTGCAGGCCGAGGTCGTTGAGGGTGCGGATCACCTCCAGGCCGGCCATCACCCCGTAGCAACCGTCGAACTTGCCGCCGGTGGGCTGGGTGTCGATATGGCTGCCGGTCATCACTGGCGGCAGCTGCGGGTTACGCCCGGCGCGGCGGGCGAAGATATTGCCGATGCCGTCGATGCTGACGCTGCACCCGGCCTCTTCGCACCAGCGCACGAACAGGTCGCGGGCCTGGCGGTCGAGGTCGGTCAGGGCCAGGCGGCACACGCCGCCCTTGGCGGTGGCGCCCAGCCGCGCGAGGTCCATCAGCGATTGCCAGAGGCGTTCGCGGTTGACCAGCGGGGTGCTGTCTTGCAACGGGGGTACGGACACAATCGGACGGTTCATTTCATCTCTCCCCTCAGGCGCTCAGGGCCAGGTAGCGGTTCTTGATGCTCGGGTCGGCGCGGAAGTCGGCGGCGCTGCCCTGGTAGACCACGCGCCCCTGTTCAAGGACGTAATGGCGGTCGGCGAGCTTGTCGCAGACCATCAGGTTCTGTTCCACCAGCAGCACCGGCAGGCCGTCGTCCTTGATCTTGCGCAGGATCTTCACCAGCTCGTCGACGATTACCGGGGCCAGGCCTTCGGTGGGTTCGTCGAGAATCAGCAGCCTGGGATCGTTGAGCAGGGCACGGGCGATGGCGAGCATCTGCTGCTCGCCGCCGGACAGCGCGTGGCCGGCGTTTTTGCGCCGCTCCTTGAGGCGCGGGAACATGCCGTAGACATCCTCCAGCTGCCAGCGGCTGCTCTTGCGCTGGGCGATGCGCAGGTTTTCCTCGACGCTGAGCAGGCGGAAGATGCCGCGGTGTTCCGGCACCAGCGCCAGGCCCTGGCGGGCGATCTCGAAGATCTTCTTGCCCACCAGCTCCTGGCCATTGAAGCGGATCTGCCCCTGGCGCGGGCAGATGATCCCAAGGATGCTGCGCAGGGTCGTGGTCTTGCCCGCGCCGTTGCGCCCCAGCAGGGTCACCAGCTCGCCGGCGTCGACCTGCAGCGAGACGCCTTCGAGGACGTGGCTCTTGTCATAGTAGGAATGGATATTCTCGACGGTCAGCATCAGGCGGCTTCTCCCAGGTAGGCGATGCGCACGCGCTCGTCGGCGCGGACGAATTGCGGTGTGCCCTCGACCAGGATCTGGCCGTGGCTCATGACGGTGATGCGTTGGCTGATGGACATGACGATGCTCATGTTGTGTTCGATCAGCAGCACCGTGTGGTCGCGGCCCAGGTCGCTGATCAACTGGGTCATGATCGGGATGTCGTCGATGCCCATGCCGGAGGTCGGCTCGTCGAGCATCAGCAGTTTCGGCCTGGAGCAGATCGACATGCCGACTTCCAACACCCGCTGCTGGCCGTGGGACAGCTCGCCGGCGAGGGTGTCGGCGCGTGCCGTCAACTGCAGGCGTTCGAGCACCTGGTCGGCCATCTCCAGGTGTTCGCGGCGGCTGTCGACGTGGCGCCAGAAGTTCAGCGCCGCCAGGCCATCGCGGCCCTGGGCGGCCAGGCGCAGGTTTTCCCGCACGCTGAGGTTCTGGAACAGGCTGGTGAGCTGGAACGAACGGGCCATGCCCAGGCCGACCCGGCCGTGGGCCGGTTTCTTGATGATGTTCTTGCCGTTGAACAGGATCGCCCCGGCGGTGGCCTGGCGTTCGCCGGTCAGGCAGTGGAACAGGCTGGTCTTGCCGGCGCCGTTGGGGCCGATGATGGTGTGGATGGTGCCGGCCTCGACCTTCAGGTTGACGCCGTTGACCGCGTGGAAGGCGCCATAGGCCAGCTCCAGGTCCTGGGTTTGCAGCAGGTACTGCGTCATGACAGTTTCTCCTCGGTCGGCAGGGCCGCCTTGCGTGGCCCCCGGATGCGTTCGAACAGGCTCGACAAGCCGCCCCACAAACCGCCGCGCATGAACACCACCACCAGGATCAGGATGATCCCCAGCAGCATCAGCCAGCGTGGCCAGAGGTCGGAGAGGAACTCGCCGAGCAGCACGATGGAACCGGCGCCCAGCAGGGAGCCGAACAGCGAGCCGGTGCCGCCGACTATGGTCATGATCAGGATGTTTTCCGACATCGCCAGGTCGATGTTCGACAGCGGCACGAAATGCAGGAGCATGGCGTACAGCGCCCCGGCGATCCCGGTGACTGCGCCGGACAGCATGAACACCAGGATCTTGAAGTGCCGGGTGTCGTAGCCGATGGCGGCGGCGCGGGTTTCGTTCTCGCGGATCGCCATCAGCGTGCTGCCGAACGGCGAGGCAATCACCCGGCGCGCGCCGATGAAGATCAGCAGGAACAGCACCGCGACAAAGGCGTAGAAGTAGCGCGCATCGCCCAGCGACAGCAGCACGGTGTCGCCGAGGCGGATCTCCGGGCGCGGCACGCTGAGCAGGCCGTTGTCGCCGCCGGTCCAGTCGCTCAGGGTGTAGGCGATGAAGTAGGCCATCTGGCTGAAGGCCAGGGTCAGCATCACGAAGTAGATGCCGGTGCGCCGGATCGCCAGGGCGCCCACCAGCAACGCCAGCAGCGCGCCCACCAGGGCCGCGCCGAACAGGGCGCTGAACAGGCCCAGCTGCAGGTGGATCATCAGCAGCGCGGCGCAGTAGGCCCCGGCGCCGAAGAAGATGCCCTGGCCGAACGACAGCAGGCCGGTGTAGCCCAGCAGCAGGTTACAGGCCAGCGCCGCGAGGGCGAAGATCAGGATCTCGGTGGCCAGGGTCGCCGACGGCAGCACCAGCGGCAGGCCGATCAGTACCGCGACCACCAGCCACGGCAGGGCGCGCGACTGGGTCTTGGCGAACGGCAGGGGATTTTTCTCGCTCATGTTCATGCTCTCCCGAACAGGCCGTAGGGACGGACCAGAATCACCGCCGCCATGGCGCCGTAGATCATCAGGCTGGCGCCTTGCGGCCAGAGGGTGGTCATCAGGCTCTGCACCACGCCCACCAGCAGGCCACCCACCAGTGCGCCGCTGAACGAACCCATGCCGCCGATCACCACCACCACGAAGGCCACCCCGAGGATTTCCGGGCCGACAAAGGGCTGGGCGCCACGCAATGGGGCGAACAGCACCCCGGCGATCCCGGCCAGGGCCACGCCGAGGGCGAAGGTCATGGAGAACAGGCGAAAGATGTTGGTGCCCAGCAGCGACACGGTCTCGGTGCTTTCGCTGCCGGCGCGCACCAGGGCGCCGAAGCGCGTGCGCTCCAGCAGCAGCCACAGTGCCAGCCCGACCAGCGCCGAGAAGACGATGAGGAACAGGCGGTAGTAGGGGTAGACGAAGTCGCCGACGATCAGCACGCCGCGCAGCAGTTCCGGCACCGCGACGCTTTTGCCGACGGGGCCCCAGATCAGCACGCTGGCTTCCTGGATGATCAGCGCGATACCCAGGGTCACCAGGATCTGGAAAGTGTGGGGCAGGTGGTAGATGCGCTGGATCAATAATCGCTCGATGGCCCAGGCCAGGGCCGCGACCACCAGCGGCGCGACCAGCAGCGCCAGCCAGAAGCTGCCGGTGAGGCTGACGGCGGTGTAGCAGATGTAGGCCCCGAGCAGGAAGAACGCGCCGTGGGCGAAGTTGACGAAGTTCAGCAGGCCGAAAATGATCGTCAGGCCCACCGCGATCAGGAAGTAGATCATCCCCAGGCCGAGGCCGTTGAGGATCTGGAACAGGTAAAGATTGAGCATGCGGGTACCCTCGACAGGGGGCCGGCGACTGTCGTCGGGCGGCCCGCTGCCTCTAGCCAGCGATGAAAAGGTCGGTCGGGGTCAGGCCAGGTTGCAGCCGGTGGCGCCGACATCCGGGAACGAGCGCCCGGAGCTGAGCACTTCGGCCAGGTCGTCCTTGTCGCGCATGTTGGCCGTGGCCTTGCCCTGCAGCAGGTAGTAATCCTTGATCACCTGATGGTCGCCGGCGCGGATGCTTTCCTCGCCGGTCGGTCCCTGGTACGTCAGGCCTTGCATGGCCTTGGCCACGGTCGCGCCGTCGAAGCTGCCGGTGGCGACTATGGTGTCGAGCATGATTTTGGTGCCGATGTAGTCGGCGGCCAGCGGGTAGGTGGGGTTGATGCCGTACTTGGCCTGGGTCAGCTTGACAAGTTCGCGGTTGAGCGGGGTGTCGACCTGGTGCCAGTACTGCGCGCCGAGGTAGATGCCTTCGAGCACGTCGCTGCCCAGTTCCTGGAACTGGTCGAGCCCGGCGGACCACACCAGCAGCACTTTCATGCGTTCCTTGATGCCGAAGTTGACCGCCTGGCGCAGGGCGTTGGAGGACTGGCTGCCGAAGTTGAGCAGCACCAGCACGTCGGGCTGGGCGGCGATGGCGTTGGTCAGGTAGCCGGAGAATTCCTGCTCCTGCAACGAGTGATAGCTGTTGCCGACGTGCTCGATGCCATGCTCGGCGCAGACCTGTCTGGCGCCTTCCAGCAGTGCTTCGCCGAATACGTATTGCGGGGTGATGGTGTACCAGCGCTTGGCCTCGGGCAGGCGCTTGATCAGCGGCACCATGGTTTCGCGAATGGCGCCGTAGGTCGGCACCGACCAGCGAAAGGTCGAGGCATTGCAGTCCTTGCCGGTGACTTCGTCGGCGCCCACCGGGGTCATGAACACGCCGTTGACCTTGCCCACCTCCTTGGCCACCGCCAGCGCCGAAGACGACAGGGTGCAGCCCTGGAAGAATCGCGCGCCGTCCTGGGCAATCGCCTCCTGCACCTTGCGCACCGCCTTGCCGGCGTTGCCTTCGGTGTCGATCACCTTGTAGTTCAGCGGGCGGCCGAGCAGGGTCGGGTACTGTTCCACCGCCAGGCGCGAGCCCATGTCGGCGAACTTGCCGTAGCTGGCGAAGGCCCCGGACATCGACTTGAGCCCGTAGAAGGTAAAGGGGTCGGCGGCAAAGGCGTTGCGCACCCCCAGCGGAAGGCTGAGGCCTGCGGCAACGGTCAGACTGGCTTTCAACAACGTACGACGCTGCATGGGGTAACTCCCTGGTTTAGTTATTGGCAGGAGCGGCAATGGCAAAACGGCGCAGCAGCCTGTGTTCAGGCTTTGTTATTGGCGAAGCGGTGTGTGGCGGGTGCGGCGGTTATCAATGGTGGTGGTCGAACTCCAGCAGGAAGTGTTGGGTGACCTCGCCCTCGAGGGCGCTCATATGGTGTTCGGCGTCGCACATGTGTTCGTGCATCAGCTGGCGTACCGCGGTTTCGTCCTCGGCTTTGAAGGCCAGCAACAGGCGCTTGTGGTAATCGAGGTTGGCGGCGTCGAACTGCTTGCGCTTGGGCTTGTAGGCCTTCTTCAGCACCACCAGGTCGCGCAGCAGGTCGTTGAGGAACTGCGCCATGAAACTCAGCAGCGGGTTGGGGCAGGCGCGGCCCAGCAGGTTGTGGAACTCCAGCTCGGCGATGCGCTGTTCGCGCTGGCCGGCCTCGCTGTCTTCCGGGGCGCTGCAGAAGTCGATATTGGCCTGCAGCGCCGCAAAGTCGTCGGCGCTCAGGCGGCCGATCACCGACACCGCCAGTTCTACCTCGATGACCTTGCGCAGCTGGTACACCTGCTCGCCGTCCATCTGCTGGAAGTGCAGATAATTGCGCAGGGCGCGGCTCGCCGGCTCGGTGCCGGCCTGGTTCAGGTAGGCGCCACCGCTGGGGCCGGTGCGGGTGTTGACCAGCCCTTCGACCTCCAGCGCCTTGAGCGCTTCGCGGGCCGAACCCTTGGAACACTGGAAGCTTTCCATCAGCTCGCGCTCGGTCGGCAAGCGATCGCCGGGACGCAGGGCGTTGATCACAATGGAACGCTTGACCGACTCGACAATCACGTCGGAAAGCTTCTGGCGTTTGCGGCGAACAGGTCGTTTGAGCATGTTTTCGATTTATCGTATTAATGCGGATAAATAGTACTTAATAGGGCTGGGCCCGCTGCGTCAATCGTCCGGGAGGCGAGCTGTCGTTTTCAATGTGGGAGGGTCGTAATCAGAACCAGGGTGAGTGGCGGCGGGGCACTTGTCGAAGGTCCTCCATCCTGTGTCCAGCCACTAAGCTGATGGCAGGCCATGCGCTGCCATAGACGGGAGGAAATCATGATTCTGTGCAAACGCGCCTACGAGCCGGCGAGCCCCGACGACGGCTATCGGGTGCTGGTGGACCGCCTGTGGCCGCGCAACTGTCGCAAGGACCGGTTGCCGCTGGACGAGTGGTTGAAAGAGCTGGCGCCGTCCAGCGGATTGCGTCGCGCCTTCAAGTCCGGCGAGCTGGATTTCGCCACCTTCCGCAACCGTTACCGCCAGGAACTGGCGGCCCGCCCCGAGTATTGGTGGGCGTTGCTGGAACGCGCGCAAAAGGGCCGCTTGACCCTGGTGTACTCGGCCCACGATGAAGTGCACAACAATGCCCGGGTGCTGGCTGAGTGGCTGGAAGACGAACTGGACCGGCAGGGCGAGGGCAGTTCGCCGGTGTGCTATGCGCACCTGTCGCCGCCTGAATGAAGGCGCTGGGTTTCAGGGGTGCTTCAACATCACATAGGCCTCGCCGCCGCGCCGGTCGTGCATCAGCAGGAAGGTCTGCTGGTCGAGGGTGATTTTCGCCGGCAGGTGCTGCGCCACCGGGGTGCTGGAGAACTGCTCGGCCAGCTTGAGAAATTGCGCGGTCAGGGTCTTGTCCCGTTGCGACGGCGTGGTCACCGCGCATTGCTTGCCTTTCTGCACCTGGACCCCAAGGCTGTGGTCCGGCCTGAGCCCCATCCGCGCGTACCCGGCATTGTCCAGCCTGGCGATGCCATAGGCCTTGGCCGCGCTGTCGGCCCCGGCGAAGGAGGGCGCGGACTTCAGGCAGATATCGCGAAAAGCCAGCACGCCTTCGGCGATGGCCGCCGCTTCCTTGTCGATGACTTCGGGCGGGCTGGCGCAGCCGGCCAACAGGGCCAGGGCCAGGCTCAAAGGGCTCAGGATCGCGCGGTTCATCGGACCTCCCAGGCATTCACGGGGCATGCTTATAGCCTAGCCAAGCTTCAGCCTGCGGGGGACCTGGGTGATGGGCGCCTTATGACAGGCGCCGAAAAAAGCGGATCAGTTGAACCCGACCGACCATCGGTTCACCGTTTCCGGCTCATGGCGCTGGCTCGGGTCGGTTTCGTAATTGCACTGGGGGCCGCTGCAGGCGTGCTCCAGGGTGATCGGCGCCTTGAACTCCAGGTGGAATTTCGTCGGCTCCTGCTCTGCTGCAGAGCTAGCCGTTGCCTCTGCCAGGGCGGGCATCGGGTAGCTCAGGTCCAGGCCTTCGGCCTGTGCCGGCAGGGCCAATACACAGAGCACAAGGCTCGCCAGGAGGGTGTTGTCGCTGAACATCGTGGGGACCGCGTTTGCACAAAAGGGTTGCCGAGTATAACGAGCGTCTCGCCGGAAATTTAAGCCGAAGGCTCTATCACGGGCTTTGTGCGACAACGGGTCGCTGTTGGCGCCTCGCACCATGAAACATTTGTCATGGGCCGCCGGCACCACCAGCCCCTACACTGGCTTTCACCTCCATGGCTCACGGACACCCCCATGACGGCAGCAGCGGCGGCAAGCATCCTCGAAACGGTCGAAGGCCAGCGCCTCAATGGCGAGGCCTGCGAACCCTGGCGCGAGTGGGGGCCGTACCTGAGCGAGCGGCAGTGGGGCACGGTGCGCGAGGACTACAGCGCCGATGGCGATGCCTGGGCCTACTTGGCCCACGACCATGCGCGCAGCCGTGCCTACCGCTGGGGCGAGGACGGGCTGGCGGGGTTCTCCGACAAGGCCCAGCACTGGTGCCTGGGGCTGGCCCTGTGGAACGAGCGCGACAGCATTCTCAAGGAGCGCCTGTTCGGCCTGAACAACGCCGAAGGCAATCACGGCGAAGACGTCAAGGAGCTGTATTTCTACCTCGATGGCGTGCCCAGCCATGCCTATATGCGCATGCTCTACAAATACCCGCAGGCGGCCTTTCCCTATGAGGATCTGCTGCGGGAAAACGCCCGGCGCGGCCTGGACGATACCGAGTACGAGATCCTCGACACAGGGGTATTCGAGGACGATCGCTACTTCGACGTGACCGTGGAATACGCCAAGCACGCGGTCGACGACATCTTCATGCGGGTCACGGTGCACAACCGTTTTCATCAGCCGGCGCGTTTGCGGGTCTTGCCCCAGGTATGGGCGCGCAATACCTGGAGCTGGGGCGGCGACTCGCGCAAGCCGAGCTTGCGCCTGGAGGGCGAGCAATTGCTGGCCCGGCATCCACGGTGCTCGCCGATGCAGGTCAGCGCCTGGGGGCCGGAGCGTTGCGAGTGGTTGTTCTGCAACAACGAAACCAACTTCCCGAGACTCGATGGCCTGGCCGCGCCCGGTCCGTTCAAGGATGGGATCAACGACTACCTGCTGGGAGGTTCCGCCAGCGCCATTGCCCGCGACGGCGGAACCCGCGCCGCCGCCCACTTCACCCTGGAGCTGGCCGGGCTGGAGAGCAAAAGCGTATATCTGCGTTTTGCTCCGGCTGGCTCGCCACAGGTCAGCGCCAGGCGCCTGTTCGAACAACGGCGGGCCGAGGCCGACGCGTTCTACGCCGCGCTGCAACAGGGCATCGCCGATGCCGACGCGCGCAATGTGCAGCGCCAGGCCCTGGCCGGGCTGCTGTGGTCCAAGCAACTCTACGATTTCGACGTCAACCGCTGGCTCGATGGCGACCCCGGCCAGCCCGCGCCACCGGCGCCACACGCGCATCTGCGCAACAGCCATTGGCGGCACCTGGCGAACTTCGACATCGTGGCCATGCCCGACACCTGGGAATACCCCTGGTACGCCTCCTGGGACCTGGGTTTCCAGGCGGTGGCCCTGGCCTTGATCGACCCGGGCTTCGCCAAGCACCAGCTGTTGCTGCTGGTCAAAGACCGCTTCATGCATCCCAACGGGCAGTTGCCGGCCTACGAGTGGCGCTTCGACGACGCCAACCCGCCGGTGCATGCCTGGGCCAGCTGGCGGGTGTACCAGCGGGAAAAAGCCCTGACCGGCCAGGGCGACATGGACTTTCTCGAACGGATCTTCCACAAGCTGCTGCTGAACTTCTCCTGGTGGGTCAACCGCAAGGACGCCGAAGGGCGCAACCTGTTCCAGGGTGGTTTCCTCGGCCTCGACAATATCGGGCTGTTCGACCGCTCGGCGCCCTTGCCGCCGGGCTACACCCTGGACCAGGCCGACGGCACCGCCTGGGTCGCGGCCTATGCCCTGGACCTGATGCGCATTGCCCTGGAACTGGCCAGGCGCAACCCGGTGTACGTGGACATCGCGGTGAAGTTCTTCGAGCACTTTCTGTACATCGCCGGCGCCATCAACCGGCTGGACAACGGCGACACAGGGCTGTGGGATGAGCAGGACCGGTTCTTCTACGACGTGCTGCATCGCCCCGATGGTGGCAACGAACCGCTGCGCCTGCGCTCCATCGTCGGCCTGATGCCACTATTCGCCGTGCAGGTGCTGGAACAGCATGAACACGAATGCCTGCCGGGGCTGCGTGAGCGTTTGCTGGAGTTCATGCACCATCGGCCGGACCTGGCCAGCCTGGTGTCGCGCTGGAACGAGCCGGGGCAGGGCAATCGCCTGTTGCTCGCACTGCTGCGCGGCGAGCGCACCAAGGACTTGCTCAAGCGCATGCTCGACGAGGCGGAGTTTCTTTCCGAGTTCGGTATCCGCTCGCTGTCCAGGGTCTTCGCCGAACACCCCTTCGCCCTGCAGGTCGACGGTCATCAGTTGCGCGCCCGTTACGCGCCGGCCGATTCCGACTCACGGCTGTATGGCGGCAACTCCAACTGGCGCGGGCCGTTGTGGATGCCGATCAACTACATGCTGATCGAGTCGCTGCGCGAGTTTCATCGCTACTACGCCGACAACTTCTCGGTGGAATACCCCAACGGTTCCGGCTACCTGGCGTCCCTGGAGGAAGTCGCCGACAGCCTGAGCCAGCGCCTGACCCGCCTGTTCCTGCGCGACGAGGACGGGCGCCGCCCATCGATGTGCGCCTACGCGCAGTTGCAGGCCGATCCCCGGGACCGGGATCTGCTGCTGTTCCACGAGTACTTCCACGGCGACACCGGCCGCGGCCTGGGGGCCAGCCACCAGACCGGCTGGACGGCGCTGGTGGCGTTGTTGTTGCAGCCTGTAGCCGCTGCCTAGCCTGCGAGGCTGCGACAAGGCCCGCAGGGCCTTCAGCGGTCTTGAAAACGCCGCGCCCCTGCGGGTCGATCGCAGGCTGCGCCAGCGGCTACAGGGGCGGGGGGATCAGGCGCTCAAGGTATCCGGCTGTGGCACGGCCCAGTCCTCGATCAACCGCTGCGGGGTGCAGCAGGTCTTGCGCTTGTAGACGAAGCCGGCGCATTTCTCGGCGAAGCCGTGGCGGTTCTGCACCATGTCCAGGTGCATCTGTTCCAGCTCCGCGTTGCGGCAGTGCTGCATCAGTTGCGGGTCGGCGTTGGCCTTGCGCTCGCGCAGCGCCTGGTATTTCGGTTCGGTCAGCACGGCGTTGGCCCGCTGCAGCAGCCACAGGCCGAACTCGTCGGGGCAGCGCGGGCCGACTTCCTGGACCATGCCCATCTGCAGGGCCTGGAAAGCGTTGATCGGCAGGCATTGGTCGGTGAGTTTGTGCGCCATGGCGTGGCCGACCGCGCGGGGCAGGCTGTAGGTCCAGTATTCCGAACCGTACAGGCCCATGCTCTTGTAGTGCGGGTTGTAGACGGTATTGGCCCGGGCCAGCACCACGTCGGCCGCCAGCGCCAGCATCAGGCCGCCGGCCCCGGCATTGCCGGTGAGGCCGCTGACCACCAACTGGCGGGCGCTGAGCAGTTCCTTGCAGACGTCGTCGATGGCCTGGATGTTGTTCCAGGCTTCCAGGCCCGGCACCGGCGCGGCCTGGATTACGTTGAGGTGCACGCCGTTGCAGAACGCGCCACGCCCGCCCTTGATCAGCAGCACCTGGGTGTCCCGGGCCTTGGCCCATTGCAGCGCGCTGACCAGGCGCTGGCAGTGTTCGGTGCTCATGGCGCCGTTGTAGAACTCGAAGGTCAGCTCGCCGACGTGGCCCGACTCGCGGTAGCGGATCGGCTGGTAGGCCTCGTCGCTGAACGGCTCGCTGGCGACCGACCAGTGCAGATGAGGCACGCCGTCCAGTTGGCCGGCCAGCACATGGCGGGCGGGCAGCTTGAAGTGTTCCGTGCCCGGCCGGGCCTTGCGCTTGAGGGAGCCGATCCACAGGCTGCGGTCGCCGCAGGCCACCAGCACCGCATCGTCGTGCACCGCCAGCAGTTCGCCGGGGATGCCGCTGCGGCTATCCAGGTGCGCGTCATACAGGTAGTACTGCCCGCCGGCGAGGCTGGCCAGGACCCCGGGCTGGCCGTCGGCGGCGTCGATGCAGCGCTTGATGAAGGCGGCGCTGTCGTGCCAGCTGAAGCTGCGGTCGTCCTGTTTCATGTTCGGTTGCAGGCGGCCGCGCACTTGCGGCTGGCTGTAGTCCAGGGGCACAGGGACGAAGTCGCTGCCGAATTTTTCCACCACATCGCGGATGCAGTAGATCGCCGCGTCGGCCACCGGCCCGTTGTACAGCTCGGACTTGCGCACCTGCGCCGGCACCTTGAACTCCCAGGTAGACCAGACCGGCCCGGCGTCCATTTCTTCCACCGCCTGCAGGGCGGTGACGCCCCAGCGCTCGAGGTTGTTGCTGATGGCCCAGTCCAGGGCGCTGGCGCCGCGGTCGCCGACGATGCCCGGGTGAATGATGATCACCGGACGGGTCGGGTGGCGCCACAGTTGCTCGGGCACCCGGTCCTTGAGGAAGGGGCAGATCACCAGGTCGGGGTCGGCCTGTTCGATCTGCTGGCAAACGTCTTCTTCGTTGGTGAACAGCACCACGCTGGGACGATGGCCGGACTGGCGCAGGTCCAGCCAGGCACGCTGGGTGAGACCGTTGAAGGCGGTGGACAGCAGAATGATCTTCAGCGATTGCATAGCGACTCTTCCTTGAGGATGAAGCGGGGCCGGCCGTTCCGAAAGCCGTCCCTGGCCGATGGAGGCGCCAGAGTAGTGGGGCTGCGCATGCGGTCTGCTGATCGAGATCAATCAAGTGTGTGGCGTGGGTTTTTGAGGTGCGGGATTGCCCGGCTGAGGATTCAAGATTGCCGTCGATGGGCTGGAGGACGCAGGCGTGAGAACGACGTCGCTGAAACGACGAATCCCGCCGGAAGGCGGGATTCGTGGGCAAGACAAGGGCTTCCCTGGGGAAGCGCTTACTTAGGCCGGGAACAGTTCGCTCAGCTTCATCGCCAGCATCATGTCGCCTTCGGCGCGCAGCTTGCCGCCCATGAAGGCCTGCATGCCGTCGGTTTCGCCGCTGACGATGCCTTGCAGGGTTTCGCCGTCCATTACCAGCGTGACCTGGGCGTCCGGGTTCTCGCCTTCCTTGAGCTCGCAGGTGCTGTCTTTGACGATCAGCGAGAAGTTCTTGGTGTCATCGATACGGAAACCGAAAACCAGGTCCAGGCCGGCAGCGGCAGCTGGGTTGAACTTGGCTTTCATGGCTTGTACGGCGTCGGCTACGGAGGTCATGGTTCGATCCTTTTATGGGTTGTTACAGCAAGGGTCACAATCCGGACTCAGCGGAAAGTGATGAGTTCCGGGGCCTTCAGCAGTTGCAGGTGGGCATGGCTGTTGAAGGAAGCCAGGGCAACCTCGCGACCGCGAAACTTCAGCTGGTTGAGCGAGGTATTGACGATTTGCCAATTCAGTTCGAAGGCCTGGGCGGCAGGCATCCGGGTAATCAGGTGGAGCAGGGCGGTGATGGTGCCGCCGGAGGTGAACACGGCGATTTTCTGAGTGTTGTCGGCCTGTTCCAGAATTCGCTGCAGGCCGGCCTGCACCCGTTCGACGAACCCCAGCCAACTTTCCAGGCCCGGTGGATCGTAGGTGCCGGCCAGCCAGCGGTCGATGATCAGGGCGAAGATTCTTTGGAATTCGGCGCGGTTCTGCGCGGCGTTGCGCAGGATGTCCAGGGCGTCGGGCTCCTCGGACAACATGGCGGGCAGCAGGGCGCGGATCACCGCGTCGGCATCGAATTCGTTGAACGCCGAATCGGTTTCCAGGATCGGCGTGGGCAGGCCCGCGGCGCTGAACTGCTGCAGGGCGGAATTGGCGGTGTGTTGCTGGCGACGCAGGTCGCCCGCCAGGCAGCGATCGAAGTTCACGCCCAGTTCGACCAGGTGTTGACCGAGCACTTCGGCCTGGCGAATACCCGTGGTCGAGAGGACGTCGTAGTCGTCCGCACCGAAGGAGGCCTGGCCATGTCGAATCAGATAGATGCTGCCCACGTCCGCGTCATCCCGGTACGTTGAAAGTTTTGCGAGGTTATGAGGATGCCGGTGAGCTGTCAATGAAAAAACATACGCTTGTTTGAAATGCCCGTTAGAGCACGGTAACAGGAGGTTTCGCGACTGGTCGACGCCTGGCTGCGCCGGTATGCTGGAGCCATTCCGCCACATGTTGGCAGTGATGCACGTCTTTAAGGAGTCCCTGTGGAGTTTCTCTCCGAGTACGCCAGTTTCCTGGCCAAAACCGTCACCCTGGTCATCGCCATCCTGGTGGTGCTGATCACCGCTGCCTCGCTGCGCAGCAAAGGCCGGCGCAAGGGCGCCGGGCAGTTGCATGTGAGCAAGCTCAACGATTTCTACAAGGGCCTGCGCGAGCGTCTGGAGCAGAGCCTGCTCGACAAGGACCAGCTCAAGGCACTGCGCAAGTCCGAGGCCAAGGCCGAGAAAAAACACAAGAAGCAGCACGAGGAAAAACCGCGGGTGTTCGTGCTGGATTTCAGCGGCGACATCAAGGCCTCGGCCACCGAGGGGCTGCGCCACGAAATCACCGCGCTGCTGAGCCTGGCCACGCCCAAGGATGAAGTGGTGCTGCGCCTGGAAAGCGCCGGCGGCATGGTGCACAGCTATGGGCTGGCCTCGTCGCAACTGGCGCGGATTCGCCAGGCCGGCGTGCCGTTGACGGTGTGCATCGACAAGGTCGCGGCCAGCGGCGGCTACATGATGGCCTGCATTGGCGAGAAGATCATCAGCGCGCCGTTCGCCATCCTCGGCTCGATCGGCGTGGTGGCGCAGCTGCCCAACGTCAACCGCCTGCTGAAAAAGCACGATATCGACTTCGAAGTGCTGACTGCCGGTGAGTACAAGCGCACCCTGACCGTGTTTGGCGAAAACACTGAAAAGGGCCGGGAGAAATTCCAGGAAGACCTGGATGTCACCCATCAGTTGTTCAAGAACTTCGTCTCCCGTTACCGGCCGCAACTGGTCATCGACGAAGTGGCCACCGGTGAAGTCTGGCTGGGTGTCGCGGCGCAGGAGAAAAAACTGGTCGATGAGCTGAAAACCAGCGACGAATACCTGGCCGAGCGCGCCAAGAGCGCCGAGCTGTTCCACCTGCACTACGCCGAGCGCAAGAGCCTGCAGGAGCGGGTAGGGCTGGCGGCCAGCAATTCTGTCGACCGTGTGCTGCTGACCTGGTGGAGTCGCTTGACCCAGCAGCGTTTCTGGTAAGGGACACCGCGGGAACGAGTTTCTTCTGTAGGCGTGAGGCTTGCCCGCGATCGCGGGCACCGCGTTAAAGATGCCGCGCTTAAAGATGCTGCATTTAAAGATACCGGATACAAAAAAGCCCTGAACCGGTTTCCCGGTCCAGGGCTTTTTGTTGGCGCGGGCCTTAGCGGCGACGGAACAGCGGCAGCGGTTCGTCGGTGGCGGCCTGGTAGGTCACGGAGAAGTCCTTGAGGCTTTCCAGGGCTTCGTACGGGTCCTTGTCGGCGCGCAGGGCGTAGGCGTCGAACCCGCAGCGGCGCAGGTAGAACAGCTGGTCGCGCAGCACATCGCCGATCGCCCGCAGTTCGCCCTTGAAGCCGTAGCGGTCGCGCAGCAGGCGGGCGTTGGAGTAGTTGCGGCCGTCGGTGAAGGCCGGGAAGTTCAGGGCGATGACCTGGAAGTGCTGCACGTCATCGCCGATCTCCTCGGCTTCTTCATCGGCGTCCAGCCACACGCCCAGGCCGCCGTCGCGGGCCTTGAGGGCGTGAGCGTGCTCGCGCCACAGGGCCAGCGGCACGATCAGGTCGTCGCAGTTGGAAATGCCGTCGAGGGTCGCGTCCTTGGGCAGCAGGTGCCAGGTTTCGTCGATGACCTCGTTGTTCTTAATGATTCGCTGCATAGACGCGCTCCTTGAAGAGGTCGATGCCAATACGTTGGTAGGTGTCGATGAAGCGCTCGTCTTCGGTACGTTGCTCCACGTACACGTCGATCAGCTTCGAGATCACGTCGGGCATGTCGTCCTGGGCGAAGGACGGGCCGAGGATCTTGCCCAGGCTGGCGTCGCGGCTGGCGCTGCCACCGAGGGAAACCTGATAGAACTCTTCGCCTTTCTTGTCCACGCCGAGGATGCCGATATGGCCCACGTGGTGGTGGCCGCAGGCGTTCATGCAGCCGGAGATGTTCAGGTCCAGCTCGCCGATGTCGAACAGGTAGTCCAGGTCGTCGAAACGGCGCTGGATGGATTCGGCGATCGGGATCGACTTGGCGTTGGCCAGGGAGCAGAAGTCGCCGCCCGGGCAGCAGATGATGTCGGTCAGCAGGCCGATGTTCGGCGTGGCGAAACCTTGTTCGCGCAGCTCGCCCCACAGGGTAAACAGTTGGCTCTGCTCGACGTCGGCGAGAATCACGTTCTGCTCGTGGGAGGTGCGTAGCTGGCCGAAGCTGTAGCGATCGGCCAGGTCGGCGATGCCGTCCAGCTGCTTGTCGGTGACGTCGCCCGGAGCTACGCCGGTGGGTTTCAGCGACAGGGTCACGGCGACATAGCCCGGCTTCTTGTGGGCCAGGGTGTTGCGCGTGCGCCAGCGGGCGAAGCCCGGATATTGTTTGTCGAGCTCGGCCAGTTCGGCGTCCTGGTTGACCAGGGCCTTGTAGTCCGGATCGACGAAGTGCTTGGCCACGCGATGCACTTCGGCTTCGGTCAGGGTGGTCTGGCCGCCGCGCAGGTGAGCCATTTCCGCTTCGACCTTCTCGGCGAACACCTCTGGGGTCAGGGCCTTGACCAGGATCTTGATCCGCGCCTTGTACTTGTTGTCACGCCGGCCGTAGCGGTTGTAGACCCGCAGGATGGCGTCGAGGTAGCTCAACAGGTCCTGCCACGGCAGGAACTCGTTGATGAAGGCGCCGACCACCGGGGTCCGGCCCAGGCCGCCACCGACCAGGACCCGGAAGCCCAGTTCGCCGGCGGCGTTGTGCACCGGCTCCAGGCCGATGTCGTGGACTTCGATGGCCGCGCGGTCTGAGGTCGAACCGTTGATGGCGATCTTGAACTTGCGCGGCAGGTAGGCGAATTCAGGGTGGAAGGTGGTCCACTGACGGACGATTTCACACCAGGGGCGCGGGTCGATCAGCTCATCGGCGGCGACGCCGGCGAACTGGTCGGTGGTGACGTTGCGCAGGCAGTTGCCGCTGGTCTGGATGGCGTGCATCTGCACGGTCGCCAGCTCGGCCAGGATGTCCGGGATGTCTTCCAGTGCCGGCCAGTTGAACTGCACGTTCTGCCGGGTACTGATGTGGGCGTAGCCCTTGTCGTAGTCGCGAGCGATCCTGGCCATCATCCGTGCTTGGCGCGAAGTCAGCTGGCCATAAGGCACCGCCACCCGCAGCATCGGGGCAAAACGTTGGATATAGAGGCCATTCTGCAGGCGCAGAGGGCGGAATTCTTCTTCGCTCAGCTCGCCTGCCAGATAGCGCCGGGTCTGATCACGGAACTGCTTGACGCGGTCCTCGATGATCCGCTGATCGTACTCGTCGTATACGTACATATAGATCCTGTTCTCAGGCTTATCAGGTGACGCAGAGGCGGATGTCACCCAAGAAATTCTGCGCGCACGGCCGCGCACTCCCAACGGAGCCGGGCGAAGATACCAGTTTGCAGTTATGCGCAAAAGTGATGTTTGAGTATATGCAAAGAACCAAAACGACTAACGGTGTCCGGCCGGCTCAAACCCACATTTGTGGTGAGGGCAATCCTCGGCTTAACTGTGCTCGAGTCTTTGTGCAGTCACCGATAAAACCGACAAGAGGCGATGCTATGAGCAATCCAACCAAGGCAAGGAAAAGCGACAGTGCTGTCGATGCTTGGGCCATTCTCTTTCTGATCATTCTGGTCGTGGGAACGGCGGTGTTCTGGGTCAGTCATCAATAGTTGCGGTCAAGCGATGAGCAGAGTCCGAATTGTCTGTGGGAAATGACGATTTGCCGACATAGGCCAGTATTTTGCCAGTTATACTGCGGGCAATATTCCGGGACTCTGGTCGCAATGTTCAAGGCGTTTGGTAAGTGTCTGCTGCTGGTGCTGCTTGTACTGAGTCCAGCGTTCTGGGCCATGGCCCATGCCACCTCGGTGGTGTTTTTGAATCCGGGCCACTCCACTGAAACCTTCTGGGTCGGGTATTCCCAATTCATGCAGGCCGCGGCTAATGACCTCGGCCTGGATTTGCGCGTGCGTTATTCGCAGCGCGATTCGCAAACCACCATCCGCCAGGCCCGGGAAGCCCTGCAGGGCCCGGACCGGCCGGATTATCTGGTGGTGGTCAACGAGCAATATGTTGCGCCGGAGATCCTGCGCCTGTCCCAGGGCAGCGGGGTGAAGCTGTTCGTCGTCAACAATGCGCTGACCGCCGATCAGCAACGCTTGCTGGACGAGCACCAGAGCCGTTATCCCGACTGGATCGGCAGCATGATCGCCAACGACGAAGAAGCCGGCTACCTGATGCTCAAGGAGCTGATTCGCCGTCATGGCTCGCTCGCTCCCGGGCAGTACATCGACCTGCTGGCGTTCTCGGGCGTGAAGAACACTCCGGTGGCGCAATCACGCGAACAAGGCTTGCGGCGGGCATTGGCGGAGCATCCCGAGGTGCGCCTGCGGCAGCTGGTGTATGGCGAGTGGAATCGCCAGCGCGCCTTTGAGCAGGCCCAGCAGTTGCTCAAGCGCTATCCGCAGACGCAGTTGATCTGGTCGGCCAACGACGAGATGGCCCTGGGAGCGATGGAGGCGCTGGAGCAGCAAGGGCGGCGACCGGGCAAGGATGTGTTGTTCAGCGCCCTGAACAGCTCGCCGCAGGCCTTGCAGGCGTTGATCGACGGACGCCTGACGGCGCTGATCGCCGGGCACTTCACCCTGGGGGGCTGGGCAATGGTGGTCCTCAACGACGACGCCCGGGGGCTGAACCCTGCGACCCATGGCGGCCCGGACTGGCAACTGGGCGTGTTCCAGTTCCTGGACAAGGTCCAGGCGCAGCGTCTGCTGGAGTTGCAGGGGACACAGCAATACGGCGTGGACTTTCGCGGGCTGTCGGCCGAGGGCAAGCCGGCCGGCTACCGTTATCCCTTCTCGCTGGATCTGTTGCTGCGCTGACAGGCGTTCAAAGCCCCGTCAAATGCAGCACCAACTTGACGATACCGAACAGGGTCAAGGCGAACACTGCGGTGAACAGAATGCCTAGGATCACGAAATGGCTGGGTTTGCCGTGGGTGAAGTCGCGCTTGCGGTTCTTGCCGCTCTGCACGCCAAAGGCAGCAGCGGCGACGCTTTGCAGCATCTGCCAGAAGGTCGGCGGCTTGTCGTTGGTGGGGTCGTCCATAAATCCCTCGACACAAGTGGGTGTGGGGAAAGCATAGACAATACCGCTTGTTCCAGCTTGCGGGAGCGCCGACTGGCGGCTCCCGCAAGTGAAGCGAGCTGGGCTTTTAGTTGTCGTAGCCCAGGTTCGGTGCCAGCCAGCGCTCGGTCACGGCCAGGTCCTGGCCTTTGCGCGCGCTGTAGCTGCTGACCTGGTCCTTGTCGATCTTGCCCACGGCGAAGTACTGCGCCTGCGGATGGGCGAAGTACCAGCCGCTGACCGCCGCCGCCGGGAACATGGCGAAGTGTTCGGTGAGGAACACGCCGCTGCGCCCGGCCTTGCCTTCGGATGCCTCGGGATCGAGCAGGGCGAACAGAGTGCTCTTCTCGGTGTGGTCCGGGCAGGCCGGATAACCCGGGGCAGGGCGGATACCGCTGTACTGCTCCTTGATCAGCGCTTCGTTGTCCAACTCTTCGTCCTTGGCATAGCCCCAGTAGTCTTTACGCACTTGCTGGTGCAGCCACTCGGCGCAGGCCTCGGCCAGGCGGTCGGCCAGGGCCTTGACCATGATCGAGTTGTAGTCGTCGCCCTTGTCCTGATAGGCCTTGGCCACTTCTTCGGCGCCGATGCCGGCGGTGGTGATGAAACCACCGACGTAGTCGGTCACGCCGCTGTCCTTGGGTGCGACGAAGTCGGCCAGGGAGAAGTTCGGCTTGCCGTCGGTCTTGATGATCTGCTGGCGCAGGTGGTGCAGCCTGGCCAAGGGCTTGCCGTCGTCGCCATAGACTTCCAGGTCGTCGTCCTGCACCTGGTTGGCCGGCCAGAAGCCGAACACCGCGCGGGCGCTGATCAGCTTCTCGTCGATCAGCTTGTCGAGCATTTCCCGGGCGTCCTTGTACAACGCGGTGGCGGCTTCACCCACCACTTCGTCCTCGAGGATGCGCGGGAACTTGCCGGCCAGGTCCCAGGAGATGAAGAACGGCGTCCAGTCGATGTATTCGGCCAGGACCCGCAGGTCGATATTGTCCAGCACCTTGGCGCCGGTGAAGGTCGGCACGGTCGGCTGGTAGCTGCTCCAGTCGAACTGCGGCTTCTTGGCCACGGCCGCCGGGTAGCTCAGGCGCTCGGTGCGGGCGCTGCGGTTGGCGGTACGCTCGCGGACTTCCACGTACTCTTCGCGGGTGCGCTCGACGAAACCGGCCTTGAGCTCCTTGGACAGCAGCTGGGTGGCCACGCCCACGGCGCGCGAGGCGTCGGTGACGTAGACCACCGCGTCATTGCTGTACTTGGGCTCAATCTTCACCGCCGTGTGCGCCTTGGAGGTGGTGGCGCCACCGATCATCAGCGGCAGGTGGAAGTCCTGGCGCTGCATTTCCCGGGCGACGTGGACCATTTCGTCCAGCGACGGGGTGATCAGGCCGGACAGGCCGATGATGTCGCACTTCTGTTCCTTGGCCACCTGCAGGATTTTCTCCGCCGGCACCATCACACCGAGGTCGACGATGTCGTAGCCGTTACAGCCCAGGACCACGCCGACGATGTTCTTGCCGATGTCGTGCACGTCGCCTTTCACCGTGGCCATGAGGATCTTGCCCTTGGCTTGCGGCTTGTCGCCTTTTTCCAGCTCGATGAACGGGATCAGGTGGGCCACGGCCTGCTTCATCACCCGGGCGGACTTGACCACCTGGGGCAGGAACATTTTGCCGGCGCCGAACAGGTCGCCGACGATGTTCATGCCAGCCATCAGCGGGCCTTCGATCACTTCGATCGGGCGGGCGAAGGACAGCCGCGACTCTTCGGTGTCTTCGACGATATGGGTGGTGATGCCCTTGACCAGGGCGTGCTCCAGGCGCTTGTTGACGTCCCAGTTGCGCCATTCTTCGGTCTCGGCTTCCTTGACGCTGCCGTCGCCCTTGTACTTGTCGGCGATGGCGAGGAGGGCATCGGTGCCTTCCGGGGTGCGGTTAAGGATCACGTCCTCGACGGCGTCGCGCAGCTCCTGCGGGATCTGGTCGTAGATCTCCAGCTGGCCGGCGTTGACGATACCCATGGTCAGGCCGTTGCGGATCGCATACAGCAGGAACACCGAGTGGATCGCCTCGCGCACCGGGTTGTTGCCGCGGAAGGAGAACGACACGTTGGACACGCCGCCGGAGCTCAGCGCATAGGGCAGCTCGTCGCGGATGTAGGCGCAGGCGTTGATGAAGTCCACCGCGTAGTTGTTGTGCTCCTCGATACCGGTGGCCACGGCGAAGATGTTCGGGTCGAAGATGATGTCTTCCGGCGGGAAGCCGACGTCGTTGACCAGGATGTCGTAGGAACGCTTGCAGATTTCCTTCTTGCGCGCCTCGGTGTCGGCCTGGCCGGCTTCGTCGAAGGCCATCACCACCACGGCGGCGCCGTAGCGCTTGCACAGCTTGGCGTGATGAATGAACTGCTCGACGCCTTCCTTCATGCTGATGGAGTTGACGATGCCCTTGCCCTGGATGCACTTGAGGCCGGCTTCGATCACTTCCCACTTGGAGGAGTCGATCATGATCGGCACGCGCGAGATGTCCGGCTCGCCGGCGATCAGGTTGAGGAAGGTCACCATGGCCTTCTTCGAGTCCAGCATGCCTTCGTCCATGTTGATGTCGATCACCTGGGCGCCGGCCTCGACCTGCTGCAGGGCGACTTCCAGGGCTTCGGTGTAGTTCTCTTCACGGATCAGGCGGGCGAACTTGGCGGAACCGGTGATGTTGGTGCGTTCGCCGACGTTGACGAACAACGACTGGCGATCGATGGTGAACGGCTCCAGGCCCGATAGGCGGCAGGCCTTGGGAATGTCCGGGATCTGCCGCGGGGCATAGCCGGCGACAGCCTTGGCGATGGCCTCGATGTGCCCCGGGGTGGTGCCGCAGCAGCCGCCGACGATGTTCAGGAAACCGCTCTGGGCGAACTCTTCGATGACCTTGGCGGTTTGCGCCGGCAGTTCGTCGTACTCGCCGAATTCGTTGGGCAGGCCGGCGTTGGGGTGTGCGGAGACATGGGTGCTGGCCTTGTTCGACAGCTCTTCCAGGTAAGGGCGTAGTTCGCTGGCGCCGAGGGCGCAGTTGAGGCCGACGGAGATTGGCCTGGCGTGGGCGACCGAGTTCCAGAAGGCTTCGGTGGTCTGCCCGGACAGGGTGCGGCCCGAGGCGTCGGTGATGGTGCCGGAGATCATGATCGGCAGTTCGAGGCCCAGCTCTTCGAACACGCCCTGCACGGCGAAGATCGCCGCCTTGGCGTTGAGGGTGTCGAAGATGGTCTCGATCAGGATCAGGTCGGCGCCGCCCTCGATCAGGCCCTTGGTGGCCTCGGTGTAGTTCTCCACCAGTTCGTCGAAGGTGACGTTGCGGTAGCCTGGGTTGTTGACGTCCGGCGACAGCGAGCAGGTGCGGCTGGTCGGGCCCAGTACGCCGGCGACGAAGCGCGGCTTGTCCGGGGTCTCCAGGGTCTTGGCGTCGGCCACCTTGCGCGCCAGGCGCGCGCCTTCGACGTTGAGCTCGTAGACCAGCGCTTCCATGCCGTAGTCGGCCATGGAAATCTGCGTGGCGTTGAAGGTGTTGGTCTCGAGGATGTCGGCGCCGGCATCCAGGTAGGCTTTCTCGATGCCGCCGATCACGTCCGGACGGGTCAGCACCAGCAGGTCGTTGTTGCCCTTGACGTCGCTCGGCCAGTCGGCGAAGCGTTTGCCACGGTAGTCCTGCTCCTCGAGCTTGTAGCTCTGGATCATGGTGCCCATGCCGCCGTCGAGAATCAGGATGCGCTCTTTGAGGGCTTGCTGAAGGGCTTGGAGGCGCGTGCTGCGATCGGACATGAAAGACTACCTGGAAGGGCCATTACGAAGGGCGAGGATCATAGCAAACCTGTGCGCTTTTAGAGCATGCGGCGCTTTTGC
Organism: Pseudomonas sp. GW821-FHT02B10; assembly: GCF_059421865.1. Lineage (NCBI taxonomy): Bacteria > Pseudomonadati > Pseudomonadota > Gammaproteobacteria > Pseudomonadales > Pseudomonadaceae > Pseudomonas > Pseudomonas sp. GW821-FHT02B10. Next base: position 281,861 of record NZ_JBWKVU010000004.1, read on the forward strand.
ATGAATATCGCTCATGTTGGTGGCCGTGCTGGCCCGGTAGAATCGCTGGATTTTCTTATGGATTGGACCAGGGATATGTCTTACCGCGTTGTCATCGGCAGTGTGCTGCTGCTTTTAAGTTCGCTCGCCAGCGCCCAGGGTCCCGCGCCAGCGATCTCCTACACCCGCGATATCCAGCCGATCTTCACCGAGAAGTGCGTGGCCTGCCACGCCTGCTACGACTCGGCGTGCCAGCTCAACCTGGGCAGCGGCGAGGGCGCGGCCCGCGGCGCCTCGAAGATCCCGGTGTACGACGGCGAGCGCAGCAAGGCGCAGACGCCGACCCGCTTGTTCTACGACGCTTCTGGCAAGCACGCCTGGCAGGGCATGGGCTTCTACTCGGTGCTCGACGCCCAGGGCAGCCAGGCGGCGCTGATGGCGCGCATGCTGGAACTGGGCCACAAGACGCCGTTGCAACCCAACGCCAAGCTGCCGGACAACATCGTCCTGGGCCTGAACCGCGAGAACATGTGCGCGCAACCGGCCGAATTCGACGGTTATGCCCGGGCCCATCCGCGCGAAGGCATGCCGCTGGCGGTGACCGGCCTGACCGATCAGCAATACCAGACCCTGCAACGCTGGCTGGCTTCCGGTGCGCCAATCGATGAGCAGGGCCTGGCGCCGAGCGCCAGGGAAGCGATGCAGGTGCTGCAGTGGGAAAACCTGCTCAATGCCCCGGGCGCCCGGGAAAGCCTGGTGGCCCGCTGGCTGTTCGAGCACTGGTTCCTCGCCCATATCTACTTCGAGGGCGGCGAGCCGGGGCATTTCTTCCAGTGGGTACGTTCGCGCACGCCGAGCGGCCAGCCGATCGACCTGATCAACACCCGCCGGCCCAACGACGACCCGGGCACCCAGGTGTATTACCGCCTATGGCCGGTGCAGGGGGTGATCGTGCACAAGACCCACATCACCTACCCGCTGAGCGCGGCGAAGATGGCGCGGATCAAGACCCTGTTCTACAGCGGCGACTATCAGGTCACTGCGCTGCCGGGTTATGGCCCGGGCCGCCGCGCCAACCCGTTCGAAACCTTCGAGGCGATTCCGGCCAAGGCCCGCTACCAGTTCATGCTGGATAACGCCGAGTACTTCGTGCGCACCTTTATCCGCGGCCCGGTGTGTCGAGGGCAGATCGCCACCGACGTGATCCGCGACAACTTCTGGGCGCTGTTCCAGGCCCCGGAACACGACCTCTATATCACCGACCCGGCCTACCGCGGCCAGGCCACGCCGCTGCTGGCCATGCCCGGGCAGAACGACGACGTCGGCAGCGTGCTGAGCCTGTGGTTGGCCTACCGCGACAAGCGCAACGAATACGAGGTACTGCGTCGCGATTCCTACGCCGATGCGCCGCCGCCCAACTGGTCGACCCTGTGGGCAGGCAACGACAACGCGTTGCTGAGCATCTTCCGTCACTTCGACAGCGCCTCGGTGACCAAGGGCCTGATCGGCGAGGTGCCGCAGACGATGTGGCTGTTCGACTACCCGCTGCTGGAGCGCACCTATTACCAGTTAGCGGTCAACTTCGATGTGTTCGGCAATGTCTCGCACCAGGCGCAGACCCGGCTGTACTTCGACCTGATCCGCAACGGCGCCGAGCAGAATTTCCTGCGCCTGATGCCCGCCGGCACCCGCGAGGACTTCCTCGACGATTGGTACCAGAACAGCGGCAAGTTCAAGATGTGGCTGGACTACGAGTCCATCGACGACGACAAGGCCAGCGCCCTGGTGCTGGACGAAAAGGACCCGAAACGCGACTTCGCCAACCAGTTGTTGAACCGTTACGGCGACCTCAATGCGCGGCCCGATCCGATCAACCGCTGTGACGGCGCCTACTGCTCGCGGCCGAATATCGACCCGGCGCTGCAGAATGCCGAACAGGCCCTCAGCGGCCTGGTTTCGCGGCCGGCGGCCGGCATGCGGGTCATCGACCTGTTGCCGGAGGCCACCATGCTGCGCATCCAGGCGCCGAGCGGCAAGCGGGTGTTCTACAGCATGCTGCGCAACCGCGCCCACAGTAATGTGGCGTTCCTGCTGGGCGAGTCGCTGCGTTACCAGCCGGGCCTGGACACCCTGACCATCTATCCGGGCGTGCTCAGCAGCTACCCGAACTTCATGTTCAACATTCCCGCCGGGCAGGTGCCGGAGTTTGTGGCCGAGATGGAAAACGCCAAGGACGCCCACCGTTTCGAGAAAATCGTCGAGCGCTGGGGGATCCGTCGCAGCCATCCGCAGTTCTGGCAGTACTTCCATGACCAGACCCAGTACATCCTCGAGACCGATCCGAAAGAGGCGGGCGTACTGGACATGAACCGCTACGAGAACCTCTGAAGGCACCAGGCCCTTGAACTTCCGGGCCGCAGCCCTCAGGTTGCGGCCCGGCCCATCCCGGAAAAAGCCTTGTAAAAAATCCCAGGCGTTGCGTCGACCACGTAGCGCGGGCCTATCGACCAAGGTCTATCCCGACAAAAATACTAGGACTTTGTCCGGCACGCCGATTGGCGTAAACTGCGCCCACGCCTGCGAGGAATTTCCATGACCGCTATTACCATTACCGACGCCGCCCACGATTATCTGGCTGATCTGCTCTCCAAGCAGAACACCCCGGGCATTGGCATCCGCATCTTTATCACCCAGCCAGGGACTCAGTACGCCGAGACCTGCATTGCCTATTGCAAGCCGGGTGAAGAAAAACCCGAAGACAAAGCCCTGGGGCTGAAGAGCTTCACCGCCTACATCGACGCCTTCAGCGAAGGTTTCCTCGATGACGCGGTGGTCGACTACGCCACCGACCGCATGGGCGGCCAGCTGACCATCAAGGCACCCAACGCCAAGGTGCCGATGGTCAACGCCGACAGCCCGGTCAACGAGCGCATCAACTACTACCTGCAAACCGAGATCAACCCGGGGCTGGCCAGCCACGGCGGCCAGGTCAGCCTGATCGATGTGGTCGAGGACGGCATCGCCGTGCTGCAGTTCGGTGGTGGTTGCCAAGGCTGCGGCCAGGCCGACGTGACCCTGAAGGAAGGCATCGAGCGCACCCTGCTCGAGCGCATTCCCGAGCTCAAGGGAGTACGTGACGTCACCGACCACACGCAGAAAGAAAACGCCTACTACTAAGTAAGGCGTTCGCTGCGAACATGAAAAACGGCGCCCCGTGAGCGCCGTTTTTTTATGCCTGATGCTTGTGATTTGAGGTGCGCCGTGTCGCCTGGATCGCGATGCCCTCAGGGCCGATACAGATGCGCATGCCCCGCGCGATACAACGACGACTCACTGAAACTGTCCGTGGCCAGCACCCGGCCCACCAGGATCAGCGCCGTGCGCCGAAAACCCTTGGCCTGGACCTTTTCGGCGATGTCCGCCAGGGTGCCGAGCACCCAGTCCTGGTCCGGCCAGGTCGCCCGGTGCACCACGGCAATCGGGCAGTCGGCGCCGTAGTGGGGCAGCAGCTCGGCGACAATCTTTTCCAGATGGTTGACCCCCAGGTGAATCGCCATGGTGGTGCCGTGGGCGGCCAGGCTGGCGAATGCCTCGCCGGCGGGCATCGAGGTCTTGTCGGCATAACGGGTCAGGATCACGCTCTGGGCGACGTCCGGCAGAGTCAGTTCGGCCCCCAGCAAGGCCGCGCAGGCCGCGGTGGCCGTCACGCCGGGGATGATCTCGAAGGGGATGCCCAGCTCGCGCAGGCAGCGAATCTGCTCGCCGATGGCGCCGTACAGGCTGGGGTCGCCGGAATGTACCCGGGCCACGTCCTGGCCTTTGCCATGGGCGTCCTTGATCAGCTCGATGATCTGTTCCAGGTGCAGCTCGGCGCTGTTGACCAGCTGTTCGGCGCTATGCCCCTGGAGCACTGCTTCGGGCACCAGGGAGCCGGCATAGATGATGACCGGGCAGCTGTGGATCAGCCGCTGGCCCTTGACGGTGATCAGTTCCGGGTCGCCGGGACCTGCGCCGATAAAAAAGACGGTCATGGCGTTCTCCTGTGAAAAAAGGGGCGAGGCAACCTCACAGATGAAGATTGCTCATGATCAGCGGCGGGGATTATCGAAGATTTACCCGGAGCAGGCCAAGGCGAGGGTTGCCTGGGCGTATTTCTGCCGTGGGACCAGCAGCTTTGCCGGGCTTCGGGCCAGCTGTTCGGCCAGGGCCAGGGCGGCACTTTCGGCGACGCCGTAACAGCCGGTGCGTTCGTAGGCGATCTGCGAACGATGGCTGAGTTGCAGCACATAAGGCGTCAGCTGGTTACTGCTGAAACAGGTCAGGGGCAAGTCCAGTTGCGCGGCCAGGGCCAGCAGCCCGGGTTCCTCGCGTTTCAGGTCGATGCTGGCCAGGGCCTTGATCTGCCCGGGGTCGATGCGGTGGGTGCTCAGGGTCTGGTCGAGCAGGGTGCGCAAGGTCTCCACCGGGCAGCCCCGCTGGCAGCCCAGGCCGACCACCAGGGTCGGCGCTGTGCTGGCCTGCGTCATGCCGAGTACTGATCGTCGCTCTTGCGGCGGAACAGCCAGGCGCTGATCAGGCCCAGGGCCAGCCAGAACGCGGCGTTGGTCAACTGCGAAGCGATCTTGAACTGCGCCTCCAGCTCCTCCGGGGCGAGCATCGAATGCACTTGCGGCTGCGGCGCGCCGATGAGGTGCGGCACGGCGAGAATGGCCACGCCCAGCACTTTCAGCAGCCAGTTCCGGGCGAAGACGATCAGGGCAATGCCGGCCGCGGTGGAAGCGGCGGTACCGACCCACCAGATCTGCCGTTGCGCCAGGTCCGCGGCGGCGGTGCCCGGCAGTTCGGGCGGCAGGCCGAGGGTCGGCGCCAGGCAGAAAGTCGCATAACCGGCCAGGCCCCAGAGCAGGCCCTGGGAAGTACGGTTCGGCGCGCGCAGGGTGTAGAGGCCGGCAAGCATCAGGGCGAACCCCACGGCGACCACCAGGTTGCCGCCGGTGGTGGACAGCACGCGCTGCCAGCCGTCTTCCGGCTCCCAGGCTTCGGCGTCGTGGCTGTGGGCGGCGGTGCCGGCGGCATGCTCATGCGCTTCTTCATGCTGGGCGGCCGGGGCCTTCTCGTAGGTTTCCGCCTCCAGGATCAGCGGCGCGACCCAGAAGCTTTGCAGCAGGGTCAGCAACAGGGCCGCCAGCAACCCGGTGAACCCCGCGGTTTGCGCGATACGCTTGATCATGTCGGCAGGTCTCAGTGGCAAGGGAAGGCGGCGCTGTGGCGGGTATCGTGGGCGGCGTTGTGCACCGCTTCGATATGGGAGAAGCCGGCGAAATACACAAGGCACGCACCGAGAATCGAGGCGCCGATGGCGGCGACCAGGCGTTGGCTCAGGGTGGCGGTACTGCTGCTGGAGTGGCTGGTGCTGCTGATGATCGACATGGCGCTTCCCTCTGGTGTGTCAGCGGGTGAATCGAGCGCAGCAAAACCCCGCGAGACGGGCTTGCGGGGAATTAACAGCGCCCGCCCACCGCGGGTTTGTTATGACTGTGTAGCGGGCCGGTCTCCGGGCTCGCGAGGGGCGGGGCTTGCGCCACGCCTGCAAGAATCGCCTTCCCATGCCGGACTGCTGGCACAGTGGATCTGATTCTTCGCTCGCTTACCGTTGCGGGGGCAGCACCGGACTGATCAAGGCTTTTGGCCTGTGACGCACCGGTTTCCCGTTTCACCCTGTGAAGGGCACCCGTAACAAGGTGTGTAGGAGAGCATGGGCGAGGGAGGGGCGTCAATTGGCAAGGGTTCTCGTTTTCGATCGCAATTGGCCTGTCCTCGTGCTGCATGGACATTGACCGCCCCCCAAGCTCTGCGTAGCCTTGCGCTCTCGAGGTTCTTCGGCGTCTGTCGAAGCTAAGAAGGGAACGCGGTCCAAGCCGCGGCTGCCCCCGCAACTGTAAACGGTGATGAACGATGCAAGGCCACTGCCAGGCGGCGGGAAGGCGCATCGTTGGCCAGTCGAACGACCGGCACGCCGTCAGCCAGGAGACCTGCCTCGGACCTGATTCTCACTACAACCGGGCGGGGTGATCCGGTGGCGAACCCTTCCGTGCAGTTGCCTGCGCGGTTCTCGTCCCGTATGCCCGCCACCTTGCCAAAGGGCATCCGATGAAAACACTGGCCAAACTTCCCGTCACCATCGTTACCGGCTTCCTCGGCTCGGGCAAAACCACCTTGCTGCGGCACATGCTGGACAACGCCCAGGGCCGACGCATCGCGGTGATCGTCAACGAATTCGGCGAGCTGGGCATCGACGGCGAGATCCTCAAACAGTGTTCCATCGGTTGCACCGAGGAAGAAGCCAGCGGTCGCGTCTACGAGCTGGCCAACGGCTGCCTGTGCTGCACCGTGCAGGAAGAGTTTTTCCCGGTGATGCGCGAACTGGTGGCCCGTCGCGGCGACCTCGACCATATCCTCATTGAAACCTCTGGCCTGGCCCTGCCCAAACCTTTGGTCCAGGCATTCCAGTGGCCGGAAATCCGCAGCGCCTGCACCGTCGACGCGGTGATCACTGTGGTCGACAGCCCGGCCGTGGCCGCCGGCACCTTCGCCGCCTTCCCGGACCAGGTCGACGCCCAGCGCAAGCTTGACCCGAACCTGGACCATGAGTCGCCGCTGCATGAGCTGTTCGCCGACCAGTTGTCCAGCGCCGACCTGGTGATCCTCAACAAGGCCGACCTGATCAACCCGGCAGACCTGGCCAAGGTGCGCCTGGAAGTGGCCGAGGAGCTGCCGCCGGCGGTGAAAGTCATTGAAGCCAGCAGCGGTCGCCTGCCGCTGGACGTGTTGCTGGGCCTGGGCAACGGTTCGGAAGAACACATCGACGGCCGCCACAGCCATCACGATCATCACCACGATGGCGACGATCATGATGATCATGACCACGACGCCTTCGATTCGATCTCCATCGAGCTGCCCCAGGCCGACGAAAGCCTGCTGCTGGACGCCCTGACCCAACTGGTGGTGCAGCACGGCATCCTGCGGGTCAAGGGCTTCGCGGCGATCCCCAACAAGCCGATGCGCCTGTTGATCCAGGGCGTGGGCACCCGCTTCGACAAGCACTTCGACCGCCAGTGGGGCGCCGATGAAGCGCGCACCACGCGCCTGGTGCTGATCGGCCAGGAACTGGACGCGACCCTGCTCGAAGCGCAATTGCGCGCCGCCCTCAGCGTGTAAGCCATGCACCTGCTCAGGACCCAGCCCGGCGGTTTCGTGTCGGATGACAACATTGCCGACCTTGGACAGACCCCCGCCGAGCTGGTGATCCTGTGCAGCGGCGACTCCAGCCTGGCGCTGCTGGCCGAGGCGGCGCAGCAATTGCCGGAGGACTACCCGAGCTTTCGCCTGGCTAACCCGATGCAGGTGCAGAACCATGCCTCGGTCGACCTGTATGTCGACCAGGTGCTGCGCCACGCCAAGGTGATCCTGCTTTCCCTGCACGGCGGCATCGCCTATTGGCGTTATGGCATCGAGCAACTGGTGCAGCTGGCGCAACGCGGCGTGCAGCTGATCCTGGTGCCGGGCGACGACCGTCCGGACCCGGAACTGAGCGACCTGAGCACGGTGCCCGCCGGCGACCGCGAACGCCTCTGGCACTTCCTGCGCCAGGGTGGCATGGGCAATGCGCTGAACCTGTACCGCTGCCTGGCCAGTGGCTGGCTGGGGCGCGATTACCCTTGGTCCGAGCCGCAGACCCTGCCGCGCACGGCGATCTACCACCCGCACAAAAGCAGCGCCGCCCTCAGCGACTGGCACGCCGACTGGCGGGCCGGCCAGCCGGTGGCGGCGCTGCTGTTCTACCGCTCGCATTTGCAGGCGGCCAACACTGCCTTTATCGATGAGTTCTGCCGGCGATTGTTGGCGGCGGGCCTGAACCCGCTGCCGATTGCCCTGGCCAGCCTGAAAGAGCCCGGTTGCCTGGCGGTGGTCGAGGACCTGCTGGATGAAGTCGAGGCCGGGGTGATTCTCAACACCACCGGCTTTGCCCAGTCCAGCCCGGAGGCGCCGCACCTGCGACCGTTCCGCCGCGATATCCCGGTGATCCAGGCCATCTGTGCCCAGGACAACGAACCCGGCTGGCGCGCCAGCGAGCAGGGCCTGGGGCCGCGGGACCTGGCGATGCACATTGCCTTGCCGGAACTGGACGGGCGCATCATCAGCCGGCCCATCAGCTTCAAGGACCTGGCCTGGCGCAGCGAGCGCAGCCAGTCGGACGTGGTCTGCTACCGCTCCGCCCCCGAGCGCATGGACTTTGTCGCCGAACTGGCGCGGCGCTGGGTCGATCTGGCCCGGCTGCCGAATGCTGAAAAACGCATCGCCCTGATCCTCGCCAACTACCCGACCCGCGACGGCCGCATCGGCAATGGCGTGGGCCTGGACACGCCGGCGGCGGCGCTGAATATCCTGCGTGCCCTGCAAGCCGAGGGTTACCCGCTGCCGGCCGAGTTGCCGGACAGCGGGACGGCGCTGATCCAGCAACTGCTCGGCGGCGTCAGCAACGACCTGGACAGCCTCGACCTGCGTCCGTGCCAGCAAAGCCTGGCGCTGGAGGAGTACCAGGCCATGTTCGACGCGCTGCCCGAAGCCAATCGCCTGGCGGTGACGGAACGCTGGGGCGGGCCGGAAAACGACCCGATGTTCCGCGGTGGGCGGCTGATGATCGCCGGCCTGCGTTTTGGCCTGACCTTTGTCGGCATCCAGCCGGCGCGCGGTTATCAGGTCGATCCGAGCGCGGTCTATCACGACCCGGACCTGGTGCCGCCCCACGGGTACCTGGCGTTCTACTTCTGGCTGCGCCAGACCTACGGTGCCCACGGGCTGATCCACGTCGGCAAGCACGGCAACCTGGAGTGGCTGCCGGGCAAGGGCGTCGGCCTGTCCGAAAGCTGCTGGCCGGACGTGCTGCTGGGACCGCTGCCGAATATCTATCCATTCATCGTCAATGACCCGGGCGAGGGCGCCCAGGCCAAGCGCCGGACCCAGGCGGTGATCATCGACCACCTGATGCCGCCGCTGACCCGCGCGGAAACCTACGGCCCGCTGCGCGACCTGGAACTGCTGGCCGACGAGTACTACGAAGCCCAGTTGCTCGATCCGCGCCGCGCCCGCGAGTTGCAGAAGGACATTCTCAAGCTGGTGCGGGTGACCCGGATCGACCGCGAACTGCAACTGGACGGACAGCTCGACGGCGAGGCCGACGCGGCGCTGTGGCTACCGCGCCTGGACACCTACCTGTGCGACCTGAAGGAGTCGCAGATCCGCGACGGCCTGCATGTGTTCGGCGAATCGCCCGTGGGCCGCCTGCGTATCGACACCTTGCTGGCCTTGCTGCGCATTCCCCGTGGCGATGGCCGGGGCGCGCAGTCGAGCCTGTTGCGGGCCCTGGCCAAGGCCTTCGAGCTGGGTTTCGATCCGCTGGATTGCGCCCTGGCCGAGCCCTGGAGCGGGCGCCGGCCACAGGCCTTGCAGGACCTCAGTGAGCAACTGTGGCGCACTGCCGGCGATACCCGCGAGCGCCTGGAGCTGTTTGCCGGGCGCTTGATAGAAGCGGCCTTGGCCGGTGAGGTCGAGCAACTGAACGAGCCCGGCTGGAGCGAGGTCAAGGCGATCATCGACAGCCTGCGCGAGGTAGTGGCGCCGCGCCTGGATGCCTGCGGCCCGGCGGAAATGCGTGGTTTGCTGGATGCCCTGGGCGGGCGTTTCGTGCCGGCCGGGCCCAGCGGCGCACCGAGTCGTGGACGCCTGGACGTGCTGCCCACCGGGCGCAATTTCTACTCGGTGGACGTGCGCAACCTGCCGACCACCACCGCCTGGCGCATCGGTTTCCAGTCGGCCAGCCTGATCCTCGAACGGCACCTGCAGGACCATGGCGACCACCTGCGCCAATTAGGCCTGTCGGTGTGGGGCACGGCGACCATGCGCACCGGCGGCGACGATATCGCCCAGGCCATGGCGCTGATGGGCGTGCGCCCGGTGTGGGCCACCGGCAGCCAGCGGGTCGACGACTTCGAGATCCTGCCGCTGAGCCTGCTGGACCGCCCACGGGTGGACGTGACTTTACGGGTGTCCGGGTTCTTCCGCGATGCCTTCGCCAACCTGATCCGTCTGTTCGACGCCGCGGTGCAGGCGGTGGCCGCGCTGGACGAGCCGGACGACCTCAACCCGCTGGCGGCCAAGGTCCGCGCCGAGCGTGAAGCGCTGCTGCAGTCCGGTCTCGATGCCGAGGCCGCGCAGCGCCAGGCCGGCTGGCGGATCTTCGGCGCCAAGCCCGGGGCCTATGGCGCGGGCGTGCAGGGCGCTATCGACGCTCGCCTGTGGCAGAGCCGCGAGGACCTGGCCGAGGTCTACCTGAACTGGGGCGGCTACGCCTATGGCGGCGCCGACGAAGGCACCGCGGCCCGTGGCCAGTTCGCCCAGCGCCTGAGCCAGGTGCAGGCGGTGCTGCAGAACCAGGACAACCGCGAGCACGACCTGCTGGATTCCAACGACTACTACCAGTTCCAGGGCGGCATGCTCGCGGCGGTGGAAAGCCTCAGCGGCGAAAAGGCCGCCAGCTACCACGGCGACCACAGCCAGCCGGACCTGCCGAAGATCCGCAGCCTCAAGGAAGAGCTGAACCGGGTGATCCGCTCCCGCGCAGCCAACCCGAAGTGGATCGAAGGGGTGAAGCGCCACGGCTACAAGGGCGCCTTTGAAATGGCCGCCACCGTGGATAATCTGTTCGCCTTCGACGCCACCACCGAACTGATCGACGATCACCAGTACGCCCTGCTGGCCGACGCCTATCTGCTGGACCCCGCGACCCGCGAATTCATCCGGCAGCACAATCCCCATGCGTTGCGCGACATGACCGAACGCCTGCTCGAAGCCCAGCAGCGCGGGATGTGGCAGGCGCCCGGCGAGTACCGCGAGGCCCTGGAAAACCTGCTGCTGGATATCGAAGAAGATGGCTGATGTCCCTGTAGCCGCTGCCGCAGGCTGCGATCGGGCCCGCAGGGCCCGCTGGGACAGGCGACGCGGCCTGTCAGATACCAATGCGTCGTCTGTTTTATGCCGACTGCGTCGTCAATCGCAGCCTGCGGCAGCGGCTACATCGATTGATGTTCGTGCACCCCTTTACCGAGAACCGACATGAGCGATACCCCACATTTCCCGCTGTCCGCCGTGGTCGGCGCCGATGACCTGAAACTGGCGCTGTGCCTGACGGCCATCGACCCGAAAATCGGCGGGGTGTTGATCGAAGGCCCGCGGGGCATGGCCAAGTCGACCTTGGCCCGCGGCCTGGCGGACCTGCTGGCTAGCGGGCAGTTCGTCACCTTGCCCCTGGGCGCGACCGAGGAACGCCTGGTCGGTACCCTGGACCTGGACGCGGCGCTGGGCGAAGGCCGGGCGCAGTTTTCCCCGGGGGTGTTGGCCAAGGCCGATGGCGGGGTGCTCTACGTCGACGAGGTGAACCTGCTGCCGGACCATCTGGTGGACCTGCTGCTGGACGTGGCCGCCAGTGGCACCAACCTGATCGAGCGCGACGGTATTTCCCACCGGCACTCGGCCAGGTTCGTGCTGATCGGCACCATGAACCCGGAGGAGGGCGAGCTGCGCCCGCAACTGCTGGACCGCTTTGGCCTCAACGTCTTCCTGAGCGGGCAGACGCCGCCCACTGAGCGGGGGCAGATCATTCGTCGGCGGCTGGATTTCGACAGCGATCCCCAGGGTTTCTGCCAGCAGTGGGCCGCCGAGCAGGCGGCGCTGCGCCAGCGCTGCCAGCAGGCGCGTCTGTTGCTGGCGGAGATCGCCCTGGACGATCGAGCGCTGGAGCGGATCACCGAACGCTGTTTCGCCGCCGGCGTCGATGGCCTGCGCGCGGACCTGGTCTGGCTGCGTGCCGCCCGCGCTCATGCGGCCTGGCGTGGTGCCCGGGCTATCGAGGAGCAGGACATAGACGCCGTGGCCGAATTCGCCCTGCGCCATCGCCGTCGCGACCACCCGCCGAGCGCGGCGCATCAGCCGCAGCCGTCTTCCGCGCCATCCCCGGCCCAATCCAGCCCCGCCGAAGGCCAGGGCCAATGGGGTGAATTGCCGGCCCAGGCGCTGGCCACCGGCGTCCGGCGTGAAGTGCCGAGCTGGCCAAAAAAGCCCTAGGCATTCACCCCCGGTCCGACGCGGGGGCGAATGCCAAGTCCCGCGCCGGGCGGTTGGACAAGGGCAGGCAAGGCCGTGCGCGCGCGGCCGTCCACGGCTCGATCAACTGGCCGGGCACCTTGCTCAACGGCCGGCCCCGCCAGCGTGACGATCTGTTGTGGCACCTGCGCAGCCGTTCGCCCCATGAGCTGTGGCTGGTGATCGTCGATGCGTCGGCCTCGACCCGCCGCCATCAGGCACTGAGCGATGCCAAGGGCCTGCTGGCCCAGCTGTTCGATGATGCCTACCGGCAGCGCGCGCGCCTGGCCTTGCTGACCGCCAGCGGCCGCGCGCCGAACTGGCAGGTGCAGGGCCTGAAGGCCTCGAAGGATCTGCGCGACTGGCTCGACGGGCTGGGCGCGGGCGGCGGCACGCCGTTACTGGCGGCCTTGGCCGAGGCGGGACGGTGGCTGGTCTCGCGGCACAAGCGTTACCCGGCCGAGCAGCAACGGGTACTGCTGCTCACCGATGGCCGGCTCAAGACCTTGCCGCCCTTGGAGCGCCTGGGTTGTCCGACTCTGTTGATCGATATTGAACGCGGGCCGATCCGCCTCGGCCGCGCTCGCGAGCTGGCGCAGCAGCTGGATGCACAGTACCGGCATATCGATGGGGTGTGATGGGGTGAGGGCAGTCCGGCCGTGAGCCGGCTGACGACTGCCCCCGGATCAGCGTTTCAGCCGCCGAAAGGAGCGGAACGGATGGCTTCGCCTTTCCTGGCGCAGGAAGGCGGGTTGGTCATGCCCAGGGTGAGCAGGTTGCCGCCGTTGATGATGCAGTTGAACTCCTTGTTGTCGTTGGTTTTCAAGGCCACGTAGGTGTTGGTGCCTTCGGTGCGACGGCTGACGATGCTGACGTCCGAGGGCGCATAACCCAGGGCGCCGCTGGTCTGGGATTTGATCTGTTCATCGCTCAGGGTATTGGTCTTGCCGGCGATGGAATTGCAACCGGCGAGTCCGAGGGTGAGGGCGCAAGCCAAGGCAAGGGGGACGACTCTCATGTGTTGCTCCTTTATTAGGGTGAGGTCCGCCGGAAATCCTAGCAGCGGCGTATTTTTTTGCTGGGTGCCCTGGATGTTTTTTGCGATCCGCTGCGCGAATCGAGCATTACCAGCCGACGGACGGATGCGTTTGCTCGGGTGCCCCGTCCTTTCCCTTGAGCGCGGGCAAGAGCGTCCCCTTGCTGGCGCTCTTGTATCGGCTATTACCTGGCCATTTCCTGTCGGTACTGGCGCGTGCGCCTGGCGCTGTTCAACTGGTCGAGCAGCAGCGCCAGCCAGGGGCGTACTTGAGGTTTGGGCGTGCGCCCGCGACTCAGGCGATGCATCTGCAGGCGGACGATGGCCATGGTCGCCAGGGAGGCCAGGGGCTTGCGTTTCCAGCGTAGCGGCGGCAGTTGCGGATGGCTGTGCTGGCCGCTGCGCCAGAGCCGGGGCAGGGCTGGCTCGAGGGCCAGGGCGGTGGCGATGCCGGCCATCGCGATACCGCTGTCCAGCACTTGCTGCACCACCGGCAGGCGGCGGATGCCGCCGGTGACCATCACCGGCATCCGCGCCACGGGCGCCAGTTCGCTGGCCATTTCGATGAAGTAGGCTTCGCGCGCCAGGGTCCGGCCGTCGCGCACCTCGCCCTGCATGGCCGGGGACTCGTAGCTGCCGCCGGACAGCTCCAGCAGGTCCACCGGCAGGCCGTTGAGCATCTCGATGACCTGGTGCGCGTCCCCGGCATCGAAGCCGCCGCGCTGGAAGTCGGCGGAGTTGAGCTTGACCGAGACACAGAACGTGGCCGAAACCCTCTCCCGTACCGCCTTGATCACCTCTACCAGCAGACGCGCGCGGTTCTCCAGCGAGCCGCCCCATTGATCGGTGCGGCGATTGGTCAGGGGCGAGAGGAACTGGCTGATCAGGTAGCCGTGGGCGGCATGGATCTGCACCCCGGAAAAACCGGCCTGTTCGGCCAGCCAGGCACTGTTGGCGAAGCGCTGGATGATCTCGGCGATGTCCTCTTCGCTCATGGGCCTGGGTTCGGCGAACATTTTCGAGAACTGCCCCATGTCCAGGGCCACCGCCGATGGCGCCAGGGCCTGCTGGCCGAGGTTGGCCATGGTCTGGCGCCCGGGGTGATTGAGCTGCATCCAGAACTGCGCGCCCTTGGCACGACCGGCACGGGCCCACTGGCGGAACTGCTCCAGGTGCTGCTGGTCTTCCAGGGCCACGCCGCCGGGGCCGGTCATCGCGCGGCGGTCGATCATCACGTTGCCGGTCAGGATCAGCCCGGCCTCACCCTCGGCCCAGGTCTGGTAGAGCCGGATCAAAGCCGCGGAGGGTGCCTGCCGGCGGTCGGCGAGGTTCTCCTCCATCGCCGCCTTGGCGATGCGATTGCCGATCGTCTGGCCGTTGGGCAAATTCAAGGCTTGAAAGGGTGACATGCTTGACTCCTCATCAGTGGAGGCCTGAGGCTAAGCTTAAAGTTAACTTTAATGTCAAGCAGGTTATCGAGGTCGAAATGAACATTGGCCAATTGGCACAACTCAGCGGGCTGGCGGCATCGCGCATCCGTTTTTATGAAGCCCAGGGCCTGCTGCCCCAGGTCCAGCGCCAGGCCAACGGCTATCGCCGTTACCCTCCGCAGATCCTGCAGACCCTGGAGATCATCCAGTGCGCCCAGCAGGCCGGGTTCAGCCTGAACGAACTCAAGCAACTGCTGCCGGGCTGCGAGTCGAGTGACCTTGACCATCAGGCCCTGCTGCAAAGCCTGGAGCGCAAGGTCGGGCAGATCGAGGATATGCAGCGGCACTTGGCCCAGAGCAAGGCGCAACTGCTGGAGATCATCGACAACATCCGCGACCGCCCGGAAGGCATGGATTGTGCCGAGAACGCCGAACGGGTCATGGCGTCGATCAAGGGTGGGAAGTCCTGAGCGCTGATCGGGTCATGTCCGGCAATTGCGTCTGTTTTTACTCCACGCTCAGGGTCAAAGGCCGCGGTTGCGGGATGGGGTTGCGCATCAGTGTACCGACCGTTACCGCCGCCAGCAGCGCCAACAGGCCCGCCACCCAAAGCACCACGCCGAAACCGTCGATAAAGGCCTGGCGGGCCAGCGGTTCGACTAGTTCTTTCGCGGAGTCGGGCAGCAATGCCAGGGCCGTGGGCATGTCGCCGGCCACCACCCGGGAGGCGATGGGCTGGGCCTGGTCGAGCCATTGCGCGGCGCTTGTGCCCAGGCTGGCGTGCAGGCGTTGCTGGGTATGGCTGCCGAGCAGGGCGCCGAATACGCCGATGGCCAGCATGATGGCGCTGAAGCGCATGGTGGTGCTCAGGCCCGAGGCCATGCCGGCGCGGTCGCGGGGCACGCAGGCCATGATGTTTTTCTGCGTGTCGCCGTTGAGCAGGCCGGCGCCAGCACCCGTCACCGCGATGGCCAGGGCAAAGCTCAGGTAGCCGCCAGCCTGCACGGCCCAGGCGGCGAGCAGGTTGCCGCAACCGACCAGGGTCAGGCCGGCGGCCATCAGGGTCGCCGGGGCATAACGCGTCGCCAGGCGCACGCCGATGCGCGGGCAGATCAGCATGGTCAGGGCGAACGGCAGCATGCCCAGCCCCGAGGCGATCGCCGAGAAGCCCAGGCCGTTCTGCAGGTAGAAGGGCAGCAGGGTCATCATCACCTGGGCGCAGCCGGCGTAGGCGAACATCCCCAGCAGGGCACCGATGAAGCGCGGATGGCGGAACAGCTGCAGGTCGACCATGGGCCGGCGCTGCACCCGCTCGATCAGCACGAACAGCCCGAGCAACGCCACGCCGCCCAATAGTCGGGCGTAGGTCAGCGGGTGGCTCCAGCCGATGCGATTGGCTTCGATCAGGCCCCAGATCAGGCACAGCAGGCTGGCGCTGAAGACCAGGCTGCCCCAGGGATCGAGGCGGGCGGCCTGGGTGTCGCGGGACTCGGGTATCGCGCGCAACACCATCAGCACCAGCAGCCCGCCCACCGGCAGGTTGAGGTAGAAGATCCAGCGCCAGCCGATGAACTCGGTGATCAGGCCGCCGACGGTGGGCGCGGCGGTCATCGCCACGCCCATGCAGGCCCCCCAGAACGCCCAGGCCTTGGCCCGTTCGACCTCGTCATGGAAGGTGTGGCCGATGGTGGCCAGGGCCGAGGTCAGCAGCAGCGCCGCGCCGACCCCCTTGATCGCCCGGGCGATGTCGAGCAACAGCACGTTGGGCGCGGCGCCACAGCCGAGGGAGGCGAGGATGAACAGCCCGAGGCCGCAGAGCAGGGTGCGCTTGCGCCCGAAGCGGTCGGCCAGGCTGCCGGCCGGCAGCAGCAGCGTGGCGAAGGCCAGCATGTAGGCGCTGACCACCCATTCGATATCGGCGAAGTTGGCCCCCAGATCGCGAGCGATGCTCGGCAGGGTCACCGCGACTATGTTGGTGTCGAGCACGATCAGCGAGCACACCCCGGAAGCAGTGAGCAGGGTCAGGCGCGGGCTGGCCGGCCTCATGGCTGCACCCGTTGACCCAGCGCGGCGAGGGCGGCCTGGGCGATTTCATCGTCATGGGCCGGGGTGTCGGCGCTGATGCCGATGGCGCCGATCACCTGGCCGTCGACGCGGATCGGCTGCGCGCCTTTCATCATCAGCAGGCCCGAGGTGATGGCCGCCTGGCGCCCGCCGTTGATGGCGTTTTCCAGGTCGCCGGAAGGGCGCTTGAACAATGCCGAGGTCCGCGCCTTGCCCTGGGCCAGTTCGATACCGGCCACCACCGGCGCACCGTCCATGCGCGCGCTGAGGATCGGCCAGCCGCCGTCGTCGACGATCGCCACGGCGCAGGGCCAGCCCTTGGCCGAGGCGGTGTCCTGGGCGGCCTTGAGCAGTTGTTGGGCGGTGGCGAAATTGAGGATTGCCTTCTGGGCAACGTCGGCGTCTTTCTCGGCGGCGAAAGTCGTGGGCACACTGCAGCAAGTGATCATGGCCAGAAACAGTGGTTTGACGTGCATGGCGTGGGCTCTCTACTGTGAAGGTCTGGCCAGCTTATCCCGGGCTTTCGCCCGTTCTGTTAGGCGAGCTGGAGCACTTCATTACCTTTGAGCTAACGCACTTATGGAAATCCGTCATTTCCGCTATTTCCTGGCGGTGGCTCGGCAACGCAATTTCACCCGCGCCGCCGAGCAACTGGGCATCGCGCCGCCGACCCTGAGCCGGCAGATCCAGGACATGGAACAGGCCCTGGGCACCCGCTTGTTTGTGCGCCAGCAGCGCGAGGTCAGCCTGACCGAGGCCGGCGCGGCCCTGGTGCGCGAGGCCGAGGCCACGGTGCGCCAGTTCGAGTTCGCGCAACGTAACGCCCAGCGCGCCGGGCGCGGCGAAATTGGCCATATCGAGCTGGGATACGTGGCCTCGGCGGTGTATTCGGGGCTGCTGCAAAAACAGGTGCAGCGCTTCAGCCAGGACTGCCCAGACGTCAGCCTGAGCGTTCGCGAAAGCCCGATGGCGGCGTTGCCCGGATTGGTGGCCGAGGGGCGGTTCGACATCGGTTACATCCGCTCGCCCATGACCCTGCCCGAAGGGGTGGAGGCGGTCCGCCTGGATGGCGAAGGTTTTGTCCTGGCGCTGCCCGCCGAGTCCTGGCTGGGGCGCTTGCCGGAGATCGCCCCGGCCCATCTGCACAACGAGACCTTCGTGCTTCCGGAACAGATCAGCGGCACCTTGCAGGTCGCCGCCGAGGGCGGTTACGCGCCGAAACTGGGGCCGCAGCCCGGCGGCCTGGTAGCGGTGCTGGCCCTGGTCTCCCTGGGGCAGGGGGTGGCCGTGGTGCCGGAATCGGTGGTCGGGCACGTGGGGCTGCCCAATGTGTTGTACCGGCCGATCCAGGGCAGCACGGCTTCATCCTGGCTGTCGCTGATCCACCGCCGCTTCGAAAAGGCCCCGGCGGTGGCGCGGTATATCGAGCAGGTCAGAAGCCCATTACGGAGGTAGGGGCGATGCGGCCGCTGAGGTAGTTTTGCTCTAAGCCGGCCAGCAGCGCCTGAAATATTTTGTAAAAAATTCTTCGGGGCCTGTAGACACAAGGCTTCGAGCGCAACTGCGCAACTTCTTGCGCAGTTCATGGTTGCTAGAGTGGCGGGCTCAATGGAACGACTGACAAGCGCCTGACAGATCGCGTTGCTCGGAGGGAGTTGGATGGTTCGATTTCAAGGACTGAGATCCTCAATTCGTCTTTATGGCTTGGTCACGGTCACCGGTATTCACGATCAGCCTGCCCTGGATCCGGTGCAGATAAGCTGCGTCGGCGACCTTGATGCACCCACCGTCCGGGTGTTCATTTCCCGGCTGGATGCGGAGATCTACCTGCGCGCTTCCCATCTGCGCAACTATCGTGTGGTGCCACTTCGATCGTTCGATCCTTCCCAGCTTCTCAATCAGGCTAATGGCTGGTTGAAACTCAATATCTGCCTGGGTTTCGCCGCCCAGGACGACTGCCTCCTCAGTATCGATCAACAGGAAGTGATTCCGGTCGGGCTGACGGCCTGGACCCGGCCGGTCCTGGATGATCAGGGTTATTACCTGCAATGGTCGGACACGGAATTACCCGAGTACCTGCTAAGTGCCTATAAAAGTGTTGGCGCACCGGACTACAACCGGCAGCTCAACGAACTGGACGATTGGGCGCCAGCGGCCATGGAGCGGACGGTTGCCGAAGCACTGCAGATGTCACCCCCGTTCAAGGCCCCCGGCTCGACGGCCAGCCAGCTCGCATTATTCGATGTGGAGGATGCCTGTTGGCGCTTTGGTCTCTTCCAGATCGATGGCCTAGGGACAACACGCAATACCTAACGGATAAAGGAGATTGCCATGAGTGGAAAACCTGCGGCACGTGTCACTGATATGACCGCTTGCCCGTTGCCCGGGCACGCCAGTAACCCGATTGTCTCGGGATCGCCCGACGTATTGTTCGATGGGCTCAGCGCGGCGCGGATGACCGACACCACGGCCTGCGGCAGTGCCCTGGTCAGTGGGGTGGTTGCCAATGTGCTGATCAATGGCTTGCCGGTCGCGACCCTGGGCACGACCGGTAATCACGGGAATGTGGTGGTGAGCGGGTCGGGAAGCGTGATCATCGGGCAGCAGGTCAGTGCCGCGGCTGTCGCTCCCGTGATCAAGATTCCCGGGCTTTGCCTGCCGTGCCTGTTGGCGGCGGCGCAGCGCAATGAAGCCTTTGTCCCGCTGCAAAGCCTGGGGAACTGATCATGAGTGTTCCTGGCAATGGACGCCGGACTGATCCGAATGTTCTGCAATTTCGTACCCATATTCGCCACTGTCTGGAGCAGCACCCTGAAACCCGGCTCTATGTGCTGGTGGATGGCGCCCGGTACATGACCCTGGAGAACCGCCTGGACGCGGCCGGGGCGGCGATCCGCGTCGAGTGGTTGCTGGCCGCTACCGAGCTGGACGAAATCAGCCGTGGGGGACCAGCGCTGGTGGAGTTCATGACAAATAGCGACGAGGCCTCGCAACTGCTCGACTGGCTGATCGAGCGCGACCAGAAGTCGCCGCTGGTTTCATGGCTGTGGAGCGAGCGTTCCTTTGAGGCGCTGAGCAACCATCTCAAATCCCATTTGTTCAGCCGTCTGCCGGATGGCCGGATGGCGTTGTTTCGTTATTACAACCCGATCGTCCGCCGCAGCCTGGAGGCTGTCCTGGACAGCGAACAGCGAATGGCCCTGATGTTGCCGCTTGATCGCTGGCAGATCTGGCAGCCATTGGTCCTGGCGTACCAGACGTATTACCGGGTCGGGCAGGAGGCTCGCCATGCTTGAGTTGACGGCAGACCAGCTGAAAGCGCTGGAGCAGGTTCGGCAAAATGAGGTGATCGAGAAGATCATGCTCGAGATACGTCAGCACAATCCTCAATGGCTCGAGCAGAAGGGCCAGTGGCAGACGATCCAGTACCTCAAGGACTACCGGGAAAAAGCCTGGGCGCTGCAAATCGAAGAGCCCGATACGGTTGAAAGCTTCATGCGCTTTGGCCTGCAATTTCCTGGTTTCGAAGAAACACCCGGGTTTATCCGGTGGATGAAAAGGCCGGTAAACGACACCCCGGAACAGCGTTTTCGCGATTACGCAAGCGTCATGGACTTCGTCCAGGGGCAACGGGCCTGGCGGGCCGCACTCAAGACAGGGATGCCTGAATGACCAGTTTTATTTCCGGAGCCGTCGCGCAACTTGCGCCTCCCATGACCGGCGCGTTGCGTATGCCATTACCTCGCGGCGGGCCGAAGCTGCCCTTCGAGGTACCCATGCCCGCGCCGCCTCGATTGCCGATGCCGCCGCCCCGACCATCGCCGATCCCGCCCCCGGAAGTCGTGCCCCGGCCATTGCCGCTACCGAACCCAAGGCCGGTGCCGCAACCTTTGCCGCTGCCCGGGACCAAGCCTGAGGCACTGCCCAAGACGGATGCACCCGCAAGCACCCGGGACCGGACCAAGGAGGCCGAGAAAGACTGCAAGACCCAGAAGAAGGACTGTGTGAAATGCCCTCCCGAAGACGGGCAAATGTATATTCCCGTCAACGGGAAAGGGCACAGCATGAGTGACCTGTCGAGCAGGTACCAACACTGGGTGACCAACTTTCCGTTTCCCTGGGAGTGGCTGTGGAGTGCTACGGATTGGGACGGTTTTGTGAAAAACCGCTGTACCTTGCAAGAGGCCAAGGCCAACTACAAATTCATGCTCATACTCGGTTTCAAGCACCCTAAGTTTGCCAAGAACCTTGAGAAGGACCTGATCGTGAAGGCGTTCAAGCAGGCAGACAAGGCCAAACCCAGCCCGCCGGTGAGGCTCGAGTGGCATTTTCTTCAGCGCGAGGTCTACGAGTATTGTTCCGAGAAGTACGAGGAAGGTGGGCTCACCAACCTGACGGCTTACTGGAACCCGATGCCTGGCACCAAGGATGATGAGGAGTACCAGGAAATGCGTCGCGAGGAGAAAAAGGCGCTGGACGAGTACTACAAGCAGAACCCGGATTTAATTGCCTGAGACCGTATGGAGTACTCATGGACACATTCAAGCGTTTTAATTTCAAGCTGAGCTTTGATAAGCAGAAGATTGCCCAGGTTACCGAGCAGCAACAAATCGACAGGAGCCTGGCCTTTCTCAAGGCGATAGGCGAGATCGACCCCATTCTCAAGAACTGGTTCTTGTGCGCCGAAGGCAAGGATGACGGCCTGACGCACAATGTGCTCCTCGACCCGAACAGCTTGCGGCGTGAAATTGCCTCCTGGAAAGACTCGGACTTCGACGTCAATGACATGAGTTTTGTGTTGTGGAACGGGATACCCGACCCGCTCCAGGGCGGGCTGTCGCTCACCTATCACGCCCGAAGCGGCGGTTCGTTGCCCGCGGGCATCGAGTTTTCCGAAGCCGGGACACTGGTCCGTTGCCTGCCGGATCCTCGACAGGGCATTGTCGAGTTGATGAACGCAGCGGTCGATCTCTGGCCGGAGATCTATTGGGGCGTGGCCGCTCCCAACGAGTACTTTCGCAAGCAGCGGGTGTTCCAGGACCGGCAGACCATCGGCTGGATCGGTTATTGCCCGCACCCTCTGTCGGCGGCCGATTTTCCGGAGGTCGCCGAGCTGCGTCCCACTCAATCGAAGGGCACCATCGTCGTTGCCTGCCCCGGCATCATGGACGAGAAGAACGTCCAGCATGTGCAGGTGGTGGGCGACACCGATATCAAGCTGGTGGAACTCGGGCTGTTGCCCGGACGTTATTGAGTCGCACGGGCAGGCTCGCTTTTGCTGGGGCGAGCTTGCCTGCGATAGCCGCGGCCAAGCACCCCGATAAGATCTTGAAATGATTTCCCCCATGGGAAATTCCCCTTGAGGTTGTAGGATTCAAGTCCGTTTTTCTTCACAGGACTTGCATGAACACCCTCTCGGAGCCTCCCAGTCGTCCTTATTCCTGGACGCCTCAGCCTTTCCCCGCTCGATCCGCCTCACGGTGCCTTCCGTCAGTCATAAGGCGCGGCCGTTACCCCGAACTCGCTGTTTTTCGCTGCTCGCCGCCGGTCGTCGCGACCGTTGGGCGCTGGCCTGCGTTCGCCGCTCAAAGGCCTTGTGGCCTTGCCTTGCCGTGTCCGGCTGTGTGAATTCACTGGAGAGATAGAGTCGTTTTTATGGAATGGATAATGGACCCCACGGCCTGGCTTGGCCTGTTGACCCTGATCGTGCTCGAGCTGGTGCTGGGGATCGACAACCTGGTGTTTATCGCGATCCTCGCGGACAAATTGCCGCCCCACCAGCGTGACCGCGCGCGAATCATCGGCCTGTCCCTGGCGCTGCTCATGCGCCTGGGCCTGCTGGCGAGCATTTCCTGGTTGGTGACCCTGACCGCGCCGCTGTTCGAGGTGTTCGGCAAGAGCTTCTCCGGTCGCGACCTGATCATGCTGTTCGGCGGTGTGTTCCTGCTGTTCAAGGCCACCATGGAGTTGCATGAGCGCCTGGAAGGCCATGTCAGCCAGCGCGCCGGCAATGCCGCTTACGCGCTGTTCTGGCCGATCGTGGCGCAGATCGTGGTGCTCGATGCGGTGTTCTCCCTGGATGCGGTGATCACCGCCGTGGGCATGGTCGACGAACTGGCGGTGATGATGATCGCGGTGATCATTTCCATCGGCCTGATGATTGTCGCCAGCAAGCCGCTGACCCGCTTCGTCAACGCGCACCCGACGGTGATCATGCTGTGCCTGGGCTTCTTGATGATGATCGGTTTTGCCCTGACCGCCGAAGGCCTGGGTTTCCACATCCCGAAAGGCTACCTGTACGCGGCCATCGGTTTCTCGATCCTGATCGAGCTGTTCAACCAGATCGCCCGTGCCCGCCGCAAGAAATCCATGCAGGGCCTGCGGCCGATGCGTGAGCGCACGGCCCACGCGGTGATGCGCCTGCTGGGCGGTCGCCAGTTGGCGGTGGAGGAGGTGGGCGAAGAGATCGCCGACCTGCTGGACAATGGCCAAGCGCCGAGCGCGGAGCTGTTCGACCGCCGCGAGCGGGTGATGATCAGCGGCGTGCTGCAACTGGCCGAGCGACCGATCCGCACCTTGATGACGGTGCGTGCCGACGTCGACTACATCGACCTGGCCGACGATGCCGAAGCCATCCGCAACAGGCTGATGCATTCGTCCTACTCGCGCCTGCCGCTGATTCGCGACGGCGCGGTGGAAGAGCCGCTGGGCTTCGTGCACAAGAAGGAACTGCTCAAGGAATACCTGGCCGGCAACGAGCCGAACCTGGAACACCTGGCGCGCACGGCGATCAACCTGCTGGACAGCTTCTCGATCCTCAACGCCCTGGAGCAGATGCGCAAGGCCTCGACCCACATCGCGTTCGTGATCAACGAATTCGGCGATTTCGTCGGCGTGCTGAGCATGACCGACATCCTTGAATCCATTGCCGGCGAGCTGCCCGACGCCAGCGAAATCGAAGGCCCGGACATTGTCGAGGAGCAGGGCGGTTTCATGGTCAGCGGCGCCTTGAACCTGGCGCAGATCCGCCAGCGCACCGGCTTCAGCGCCGAGCCGACCGAGGACTACCAGACCCTGGCCGGGCTGGTGATGAGCCTGCTGGACCGCTTGCCGGTGATTGGCGACCGACTGCAATGGCAGGACTGGACGCTGCAGGTGGTGACGGTGGAAGAGCGGCGAGTGACCCGGGTGCTGCTGCACCGGCAGGATGCCGCCTGAGCCATGAGCTGACAGAAAGCCGGACGCGAGTCCGGCTTTTTTTTGCCCGGAACATGGCTCGGACCCGGGGCCAGGCTCCGGCTGATTAAGTTTTACTTAAAAGCTTTCAACCCCGTGGCTGATTATCATTGCCGGGTGGCTGCCGCAGACTGGTTTCGTATCTCCATGCACCCTCGTTCTTGCAGCGCGGGTCTTGAAACGAGCGGTCTATGTCAGTCAATCCCGCAATACCCCCGCAGCCAGCCCGGGTCGAATGCCCCGCCATGGCGGAGCTTTCCGCCACGGCGGCCGTCCACTCGGCCCTGGCCTGTTGCCAACTGCTGCTGCAACTGACCCAGGAGCGCGCGCCACAGGCCGCCGACCCGGGAACCGAACGCGACCTGCGCCGGGCGCTCAAGGACTACGCCCGGGGCGCCGGTGTCGACCTGCGCCTGGAGCGTCTGGCGCTGGCCCGGCTGACCCCGAAGATGCTGCCCCTGGTCTGGCGCGACCGCAGCGGCGCGTTCATCCTGCTGGCCCGGCTGTCCGACGCGCAGGCGCTGATCCAGCGACCCTCAGCCCATACCCCGGATGTGATCGATCGCGCGCAACTGGCCGAAGAGTGGAGCGGCGAGGTGATTCGCCTGCGCCAAGGCGGCCTGCGTTTCGATCTGTCCTGGTTCGTTCCGGAGCTGCTGCGCCACCGGCGGATACTAGGCGAAGTGTTGCTGTGCTCGCTGCTGCTGCAAGTGCTGGCCCTGGCGACCCCGTTGTTCTTCCAGGCGGTGATGGACAAGGTCATGGTGCACCGGGCGCTGTCGACCCTCGACGTGCTGGTGATGACCCTGGTGGTGGTCGGCCTGTTCGAGGTGCTGCTCAAGGGCCTGCGCGAATACCTCTCGGCGCACACCGCCAATCGCATCGATATCGGCCTGGGGGTCAAGCTGTTCCGCCACCTGCTCGGCCTGCCGCTGCTGTACTTCAAGCAGCGCCAGGTAGGCGCGATCATCACCCGGGTCCAGGAGCTGGACAGCATCCGCGAGTTCCTCACCGGCTCCTTGCTGACCCTCTGTGTGGATGTGGCCTTCACCCTGGTGTTTTTCGCGGTGATGGCCTGGATCTCCTGGCCGCTGACGCTGCTGGTGCTGCTGATCCTGCCGCTGTATGTGCTGCTGGCCTGGGCCAGCAGCGGCCCGCTGGAGAAGCGCATCGAGCGGCAGTTCTACAGCGCCGCGCGCAACACGGCCTTTCTCAATGAAACCGTGAGCAGCAGCGAAACCATCAAGAGCCTGGCAGTGGAGCCGCGCATGCAGCGGCGCTGGGAGGCGCAGACGGCGGAGATGGTCGAGGCCGGTTTTGCCAGCCAGACCCTGGGCAGTGCGATCAGCCAGATGGTCACGCTGTTGCAGAAAGTCACGGCGGTGGCGGTGATCTGCTGGGGCGCGAGCAAGGTCATCGACCTGCAGATGACCATTGGCCAACTGATTGCCTTCAACATGATGCTGTCCCACGTCAGCCAGCCCCTGGCCAAGCTGATCGAGGTCTGGCAGCAGTTCGTCCGGGTGCGGGTGTCGGTGGACAAGCTGGGCGACATGCTCAACCTGCCGGTGGAGCAGGCCGAGGGCGACCAACGCCCGGCGCAGGCCCTGCGTGGCGAGGTGCGCATCGAGCAAGTGACGTTCCGCTACCGCCCGGAACTGGAGCTGGTGCTGCGCGGCCTGGACCTGCACATTGCCGCCGGCCAGACCCTGGGCATCGTCGGGCCGTCGGGGTCGGGCAAGAGCACGCTGACCCGCCTGCTGCAAAAACTCTATACCCCCGATGCCGGGCGCATCCTCATTGACGGCATGCCGCTGCAGCAGCTGCAACCGGCCTGGTTGCGCAGCCAGATCGGCGTGGTGCTGCAGGAAAACTACCTGTTCAACCGCAGCGTGCGGCACAACATCGCCCTGCGCCATCCCACGGCGTCCCTGGAAAGCGTGATCGCCGCGGCGCGTCTGGCCGGCGCCCACGATTTCATCCTGCGCCTGCCGCTGGGCTACGACACGGTGCTGGCCGAAGCCGGCAGTTCCCTGTCCGGAGGCCAGCGGCAACGCATCGCCATTGCCCGGGCGCTGATGGGCGACCCGCGGATCCTGATTTTCGACGAAGCCACCAGCGCCCTGGACGACGAATCCCAGGCGCTGATCCAGGACAACATGGCGCGCATCGCCGAGGGCCGCACGGTGATCATCATCGCCCACCGGCTGTCCGCGGTCCGCCATTGCCAACGCATCATCGCCCTGGAGCAGGGGCGTATCAGCGAGTCGGGCAGCCATCAGCAACTGCTGGCCAACGGCGGTTGTTATGCGCGCTTGTGGGCGCTGCAACAGGCGCTGCGCAAGGAGGCCCAATGATGCGCGGCTTATTGACCCCCTTGCGGCGCGCCTGGCAGCAGCTGCGCGAGGCGCCGGCGCTGCGGGGGCGCAGCCGCGACGAATACGAGTTCCAGCCCGGTTACCTGGAGATCGTCGAGCGCCCGCCCGCGCCCTGGGCCCGCGGCACGGCACTGCTGTTGATCCTGTCGATCCTGCTGGCCCTGGGCTGGGCGATCCTCGGTTTCCTCGACATCCATGCCAGCGCCGCCGGGCGCCTGATGGTCTCCAGCTACACCAAGGTGATCCAGGCCCATGAGGCCGGCGAAGTGCGGGCCATCCATGTGCGGGACGGGCAGCGGGTCAAGGCCGGCGACGTGCTGGTGGCGCTGAACCCGATCGGCATCGACGCCGAATTGAGCGAGTTGCGCGCGCAACTGGCGTTCAAGCGCCTGGAGCTGGCCCGGGCCCGCGCGTTGCTGACCCCGGACCCGCTGGGCAGCTACCAGGCGCCGGACGGCCTGGACGCGGAGCAGCTCGCGGCGGCGCGGGAACAGTTGGCGAGCACCTGGAAGGAGATCCGCGCCAACCTCGACAGCCTCAATGCCGAGATCGCCATCAACCAGGCCAGCCAGCGAGCCCGCAATGGCGAGATCGCCGCCCTGGGCAAGCTGGCCAGCAACGTCCGCCGGCGCCTCGATGCACGGCGGGCGATGGCGGCCGAACAGCTGATGCCCCGGGTCGAATTGCTCGAACAGGAAAAGGAGCAACTGGAGGTCGAGCGTTCCCTGGCCCAGCAACATGCCGAGTTGCAGGTACTCAAGGCCCAGGCGCAGAACCGCCGGGAGCAGCGCGACAGCTTCCTGGCCAGGACCCAGCGCGAACAGCACGACCTGCTCAACCGCAGCCACCAGGATGTCGCGGTGCTCGAACAGCAACTGATCCGCGGCCGCGACCGGCAGCGCCTGCAAACCCTGCTGGCGCCGGTAGACGGGGTGGTCCAGCAACTGGCGGTGCATACCCTGGGCGGCGCGGTGCAGCCGGCGCAGCAACTGCTGGTGATAGTGCCCGAGGGCGCCGAGCTGGATGCCGAGGTCATGGTGCTGAACAAGGACGTCGGTTTCGTC
Source organism: Pseudomonas sp. GW821-FHT02B10 (assembly GCF_059421865.1). Taxonomy (NCBI): domain Bacteria; kingdom Pseudomonadati; phylum Pseudomonadota; class Gammaproteobacteria; order Pseudomonadales; family Pseudomonadaceae; genus Pseudomonas; species Pseudomonas sp. GW821-FHT02B10. The sequence continues at coordinate 309,246 of NZ_JBWKVU010000004.1, forward strand.
AGGGCCGGGCAGCCGGTGGAGATCAAGGTCGACGCCTTTCCCTACACCCGCTACGGCACCTTGCGCGGCACGGTCGAGCATGTCTCCGGCGACGCCATCAAGGACGAACAGCTGGGCCTGGTGTTCCCCACCCGGATCCGCCTGGAGCGCGCCGCGATCGCCGCGGGGCAGGAGTGGATGCCCTTGCAGGCCGGGATGAGCGTGACCGGCGAGATCCGCACGGGCGAGCGGCGGGTGATCAATTACCTGCTGAGCCCGATTCGCGAGTATCAGTCCGAAGCGTTGCGGGAGCGTTGAGCATGACCACAGCCTTCAATCCCGCGGCCGAACAGTCGCCGACGATCCTCGATACCGGCCTGCATGCACTGGCCTGGGCCGCCCGACGGTTTGACCTGAGCATCAGCGTGGCACAACTGAACCACCGCCTGGGGCGGGTCGAGGGCCTGGCCGACAGCCTCGACTTGCGCCGCTGCGCCGGCTGGATCGGCCTGCGGGCGCGGGCGCTGCAAAGCCAGGTGCAGCGTTTGCAGCACCTGCCGTTGCCGGCCCTGCTGGAAACCTCCCAGGGCTGGGCGGTGCTGGACGCGGTGGACGGTGACCAGGTGCGGCTGTTCTGGCCGTTGCAGGGGCAGTGCCAGAGCTTGTCTCGCGAGGAGCTGGCAGCGCTCTGGCAGGGCCAGGTGCTGCTGCTGGCCGAGCGGCATGTCGAACCCAGGGTGCGCGGTTTCGGCATCGGCTGGTTCCTGCCGTCGATCCTCAAGCACGCGCGGCAGTTTCGCAGCGTGCTGCTGGTGTCGCTGATGCTGCAACTGGTGGCGCTGGTCACGCCGCTGCTGTTCGAGAACATTATCGATCGGGTCCTGGTCAGTCGCGGCCTGTCCAGCCTGCAGGTGCTGGGCATTGCCATGCTGGCGTTGGCGCTGTTCGAGCCCTTGTTCGGCCTGCTGCGTTCCTGGCTGTTCAGCAACGTGGCGAGCAGGATCAACGCCGAGTTGTCCGCGCGCCTGTACCAGCACCTGATCCAGCTGCCGCTGGGCTATTTCCAGGGGCGGCAGACCGGCGAGATCATCGCCCGGGTCGGCGAGATGCAGCAGATCCGCCAGTTCCTCACCGGCTCGGCCCTGACCCTGGTGCTGGACCTGGCCTTCTGCGGGCTGTTCATCGCCGTGATGTATGCCTACGCGCCGTTGCTGACCTGGGTGGTGGTCGGCTCCCTGGCCTTGTACTTCCTCTTTTGGCTGTGCGTGGGGCCCTTGCTGCGCAGCCGGGCCTTGCGCGAATACGAGTTGAACGCGGCCAACACGGCCTTTCTCACCGAGGCCGTGACCGGCATCGAGACCATCAAGACCGGGGCCATCGAAAGCGGCTTCCAGCAGCAGTGGCAACGCCAGCTGGCGGCCTATGTGCGCGCGGCGTTCCACACCCGCATCGTCGGCATCTGGGCCGGCCAGGGCATCGGCGTGATCCAGAAACTCACCGCGGCGCTGTTGCTGTGGTGGGGGGTGATGCTGGTGCTGGACGGCCAGTTGAGCCCCGGCCAGCTGGTGGCCTTCAACATGCTGGCCGGCCATGTGGTGGAGCCGATCCTGCGCCTGGCCCAGGTCTGGCAGGACTTCCAGCACACCCTGATTTCCCTGCGGCGCCTGGGCGACATTCTCGACACCGAGTGCGAAAGCGGCAGCAGCGGCCTGGCTTCGGTGCCGGCGTTGCAGGGCGGAGTGAGTTTCCAGGGTGTGCGCTTTCGCTATGAGGAGGACGGCCAGGAAGTCCTGCGCAGCCTCGACCTGGAGATCCGGCCGGGGGAATTCGTCGGCATCACCGGGCCTTCCGGCTCCGGCAAATCGACCCTGACCCGCCTGTTGCAGCGCCTCTATGTGCCCCAGCACGGCCGGGTGCTGGTGGACGGCATCGACCTGGCCATCGCCGACCCGGTGGCCCTGCGCCGCAACATGAGCGTGGTGCTGCAGGAAAGCGTGCTGTTCGCCGGCAGCGTGGCCGAGAACATCCGCCTGTGCCGGCCCCAGGCCAGCGATGCCGAGGTGCAGCATGCGGCCAGCCTGGCGGGAGCGGCGGCCTTTATCGAAGCCCTGGCCCAGGGCTACGAGACCCAGGTCGGCGAGCGCGGCGGCCAGCTTTCCGGCGGCCAGCGCCAGCGCATCGCCCTGGCCCGGGCGCTGCTGAGCAACCCCGGAATCCTGCTCCTGGACGAAGCCACCAGTGCCCTGGACTACGAGTCGGAAGCGGCGGTGATGGCCAACCTGCAAGGCATCGCCCAGGGCCGCACGGTGATCAGCGTGGCCCACCGGCTCAATACCCTGCGCCACGCCGACCGGATCCTGGTCATCGATCAGGGCCGGGTGCTCGAACAGGGCACCCACGAACAACTGCTCGCCCTGGACGGGCTGTATGCCCGGCAGTGGGCCTTGCAGATGAAGGATTGAACCCACTGACGGCAGGAGTACGCACGAACCAGGCATGTCTCCCCATCCCGGATATTCATAGCGACAGGCAGCCTTTCGCGACACGAAGGGCTTCGCTCAAAACAGACAAAGGATCACTGCAATGGCTTCCATGTCCAAGGACTTCACGCGCCTGCTCAATACCCTGATCGATCAACAGGTCAAGGCGGCAGGCAGGCAAACCGAATGGTTCAACATGAGCGCCGACGAGCGCGCCGCGTACATCGCCCAGGTCGGCGAGCGCCTGCTGGAAATGCAGCAGAGCACCCTGAGCGTGCTGGCCGCCCAGCACTATCAGATGCAGGACAACCCGGTCTCGGTCGGCGACCAGTTGCAGACCCTGCAACAACGCCGCAAACAGATGAACGCCATTCCCGACACCCCGGCCACCAGCGCCTACAAGCTGCAACTGGATCGCGACATCCAGTTGTACAGCCGCCAGCAGACGGCGATCACCCACTATGACAGCACCTGGAACAAGGCCCTGGGCATGCTCAGCCCCGGTGGCGCCAAGCAGTTGGACATCAAGGGCCTGAAGGCCGATGCGCTGGCCAAGCAGGACAAGCTCGACGGGCGGATCAAGCGCCTGGAGCAGCAGTTGACCATCCAGGTGGCCGACTCCACCTTCAGCCAGGCCTACGTGACGCTGTTCTCCGAGCTGCAGGCCTACAAGGACGTCAGCGCCCGCTACCACACCTTGCTCAAGGCCGCGCCCGAGCAGCAAGCCGCGAGCCTCGGCGCGCTGGCCAAGGCGCCCCGGGCCTCCGACGATCTGCCGGTGAACATTTCCCTGCTGATGATGGAAGAGCGCCCCGGCTATATCCGCATGAACGTGGCGCTGGTCAATGCCAGCACCGATGGGCGTTTCAAGGACTTTTTCCTGGAGAACGGCAGGCTGGTGGTACCCACCGACGGGGTGCTGAACTTCTCCTTCGGCACCGCGGCCCGCTCCCTGGCCTGGCAGCAACAGTACCGGCTGAAGAACGAGCCGCCGTCCTTCCGCTCGCCGACCTACGCGCCGATTCGCTCGGTGCTGGTCAAGACGTCCTTTGTCGAGCAGTACTTCGCCAACCACCTGGTGTCGGAAAGCTCCTTGCGCGAAGGCTTCAAGGCCCAGGTGCTGGGCAACGGCCACAAGCTGCTGTTGACCAGCGTCGATCGCAAGGTGCCGAACCAGGTCGGCATCCAGGTTTCCGGCCAGTCGCCCAGCACCACCGTCACCCGCGAAGTGCCCCTGGCCGGCGCCTTGAGCGAGCTGATCAACCAGAACGCCGACATCGCCAGCTTCCAGACCATTGGCCTGGAAGGTTTTCGCCAGAACAGCTACCACCCCGACCGTGACGGGGTCTTCGTCAATATCCACGAGCTCGAACGCTCGGTGGGCCTTGCCGAGCGCCAGTACCTGCTGGAAATGCCTCAGGGCGGCGAGTACCGCGCTGCGACGCCTTTTGCGCTGATGACCGTCGACGGCGACAAGGTCAGCAGCAGCCACCTGAGCAAGGCGCAGACCGACGCCCTGTATCAATACAACGCGGCGTTTTTCGACAAGCTGGAGCAGCTGCGCGATGGTGGCATCAAGGCCAGCCGCCTGTTCGAAGGCAGCCGCGAACGCGCGGCCTTCACGCAGCAGCTGACCCGCTTGCTCGAACGCAACCACATCACCCCGGCCGGGGTGCTGATGCCGGAACACAGCCGCGCCAGCCTGCGCGATATCAAGGGCAACAACCTGAACAAGGTGCTCTGGGAGCAGGCCTTCGCCGCGTCGGTCTGGCAGAGCCGCGACAACGACGCGCTGCTGTTCGGCCTGGCCGACAAACTGGTGAACAACCAGGCGGTGGCCAAGGTCCTGCAAGGCGGTTATGTGCAGAGCGACATTGCCCAGGCCAAGTTGCTGCTCGCCCCGCTGTACGAGCCATGGCGGGCCCGGGCGATCGACGCGGAAACCCAACGGGTCGCCGCGGCCAACGCGGCGCAGCATCCTGGCAACCCGAAAGTGCATGTCTTCGATCAGGTGGCGGTCGAGCGCTCCCTGGACAGCCAACTGCTGACCCTGTTGTTGCGCGGCCCCGAAGGGCTTGCGCCGGCCGATGGCAAACTGCGCCCGACGGTCGAGGCGCTGCTGTCGAGCGACCAGGGCCGCAGCCTGCGCAAGCAGGCGCTGTTCCATGCCCTGCGCCCGGTGGCCGACAGCTTTTCCAAGGCCGCGGTGCCGGTCAACGCCCATGCCGCGCTGGCGCCGGCAAGTGGCGCCGACAAGGTCATGATCAACAACCGGCTGAATCAGCCTGACCCTTACCTGATCCTCAATACCCACCCGGAGCAGGCGCAGGCCGATACCACCTTCCTGATCGCGGACGACAAGTACCGCAGCTACAGCCAGTTCCGTCCCGACCCGGGCAATGCCGCCACCCGCTACATGAACGACCTGGACACGCCCTTCGTGGGCGGTATTTCCGGGACCACCCAGACCGTCAGCAATGCCTTGCCGGAGTTGTTCGGCGGGGCCCTGAGCGTCAAGCAGTACTGGCAGTTCCAGATGGCCAACGCGGCCTTCATGATCCGCAACGGCTATCACTCGTTTTTCGAGACCCTGTACGTCGCCGCCCGTTATGAACCCCAGGGGCCGGGCAGCATCGGCCAGGACCTGTTGCAGATGTTCGACCGCTACCGCGCCGAAGGCAGCCAGGAGGCGCTGCACGGCGAGCTGTACGACGGGGTGATGGCCCGCGTGCTGCCCATCGTCAACCAAGGCTTGCCGGCGGCCGAGGAGTTCCATCCGCCGCGTTTCACCAGCGTTGGCCCGCTGCCCGCGCTGCTGGGGCAGGCGGCGAAGGACCTGCAGCTCAAGACCGGGCTGGCGTCCCTGGGCGCCGGGTTCGAGCCGCGCCAGGGCAGCGCCGACATCCAGCAGTTCGCCGCCGACCCCGTGCAGTTCGCCAAGACCCATACCCTGAGTGCCGAGGCCCTGGTCAAGTCGGGACGCCTGCCGGCCCAGGGCAACGTGCAGTTGGTCAAGGTCGCGCCGAACCTGTACGAGCTCGAATACACCGAGCACAGCGCCAATGACATTGCCGGCAGCGGCGTCGACAGCGTGCCGGCGTATTTTCTAGGCTACAACGGGCCGAACCAGGCCAATGCCGCGCCGGCCTATGTGGACATTCCCAAGCACGCGGCCGCGGGCAGCTTCCTCTTCACCGGAACCTTGTCGGGCTGCTCGCTGGTGGTGACCAGCCTGGACGCCAATACCTTCCGGGTCTACCACGACGGTCGGGTCAACAGCTCGCTGCTGTACGACAACGTGGTGATGGCGGTCGACTACAAGGACTATCAGGTCGCCGGCACCGCCGAGGGCCTGGCCGCGGCCTACATGCAGTACGTCGACGGCCAGTGGCAGCTGGTGTTCCAGCGCCAGGAGTACCAGCGCGAAGGCCAGATGGTCTGGCCGAAGCTGCGCGACGGCGCGCAACCCCTGCAGATCCAGAACGCCGACCCTCAGGTGGTTGAGCGCAACCGGGCCGAGTTCGCCGCCTACCGCGAGCAGGTGCACCAGAACCTGAAGAAAGTCGCGACTCAGTTCGGGGTATCGGTCGAAGGGGTGGCCGACGGTGTCTACCGCGAGGGCGCCTTTTCTCCCGAGCATCCGGCGATCGCCGCCTGGAACCAGCTGCGCGAAGCGGTCCAGGCCAAGGTCAACGCCGATATCCAACAGCTGGCCGACAAGCGCTACCAACTCCAGCAAGACCGGCGCGGGGCCAGCGACAAGGGCCTGATCGACCAGCAGATCAAGCAGCTCAACCTCACCCAGGACTACTACCGGGCGCAGTACGACCCGGTGTTGCGCGAAGCCGGCTCGGTGGAAAAGACCTGGCTCTGGCAGCAGATCAAGGCCAAGGAGGGTAGCGCCGCGGTGGTGCGCACCGACGATACGGCGATCCAGGGCGCAGGCGAGGAGCGCGCCAGCAGCGTCGGCGAGCGTTATGCGATTGCCGAGGCCTATCAGCGCGGCGCGCGGGGCACGGCATTCAGCGACGGCTTGCGGGATTTCCGCGAGATCAGGATCCCCGGGGTGGACGACCGGATGTCGGCCCTGAAGATGAAGCAGCTGTTTCTCGACGGCACCCTCACGCCCCGCGAGCGTGGCGCCCTGAGCGGGCGCATCACGGAAACCGCCCAGGCCGAGTACATCGACAAGGTGCTGCGCCAGACCGCGGTGTTCAGTGAAGACTTCCACAAGGCCGGCAGTGTCTTCGACCGGCTGGCGCCGCAGGACTTCTACCTGTCGCTGGTGGGCGACCGCTCCGGCGGCCGTTGCTACCCCCTGGTCCGGGCGATGGCCGTGGCCCTGGCCAGCGGTGGCGAGGCGGGCGTCAACAGCCTGGTACAGAAGCTGTTCCTGGCCTCCGCCGACCCTCAGGCGGGCAGCTCGACGCTGCTCAAGAACAGCCTGATCCGCCTGCATTCCAATGTCGAAGCGGTCCAGGCTTCCAGGGAGCTGGGGCAGGTCAAATTGTCCGAGGTGGTGTCGCGGCTGGCCGCCAGCAGCGGCACCTCGATGTTCGCCCTCAATACCCAGAACCACTCGATGATGGTGGGCAGCACGCAGACCGCCGAGGGTCGTCGCTACTACTTCTATGACCCGAACGTGGGGATCTTCGCTTTCGACTCCAGCAAGGGCTTGGCCAAGGCCATGCAACAGCACCTGGTGACGCGCAACCTGGCCGCGCACTATGGCTCGCTCGGCACCAAGTCGCTGCCGGCCTTCAACCTGATCGAGATCGACACCGGCAAGATGGCCGAGGTGCCGGTGGGCAACGCGCTGAATGTCGCCGATCTGTCGCGGCCCGAGGAGCTGGCCGGGGTCATCGGCCAGCGCCGCCAGGTCGAGCAGGCGGTGGGCGCCCAGCAACGCGTCAACGAAGACCTGCGCCTGGGGGCGGCGTTGACCACCTTCGACGCCGAGCAGTGGGGCGCGCGCTTCGAAGTCGCCAGCACCCGGCTGGCCCGGGAACATCAGTTGGGCGGCCAATGGATACCGATCATTGCCAACATCGAGGAGCAGAAGGAGGGCGGCTATCGGGTCCAGTTCATCAACCGTGACCAGCCCGAGCAGACCCGCTGGCTGGCCACCGACGATGGCACCTTTGTCGAGTTCCGGCGTTTCGTCGACGAGCACATGCGGGTGTTCAACCAGCACTTCACCCTGGAGCACGGACAGATACGGCCGCGTGCCGGCGTTAGCGAAGCATCGCCGGTGGATGGCTTGAACGCCGGCTTCGCGGTACAGACGCTGATCCAGTGGTTCGCCGACAAGAACCGCAAGGACACAGCCCAGGGCACGGTTTCGCCGGACCTGGCCACTGCGCTGAAGATCCACAGCTACCTGGGCCTGGTGCAGATCGGCCATGGCACCTTGCAGGACGTGGCCAAGGTCACCGAACTGGTGCAAACCGCGTTGCGCGGCGAAGCCATGGCTGCCGAAACCTCGCTCAAGGACTTTGCCTCGACCCTGGGCCACACCGTCAACGAAGGCGCGGGCGTGCTGTTTGGCGGGGCTATGGTCGGCCTGGATGCCTATGAGCTGGCCCATGCCGAGAACGATGTGCAGAAGGCGGTGTTCGGCACCCAGCTGGCGTTCGACTCGGCCAGTTTCGTCACCGGCGCGGCCGGTGTCGGCGCCGGGCTGCTCGGCGCCTCGACGGCGGCCGCGGTGCTCGGCGGCGCGGGGGTGATCCTCGGTGGCCTGGCGGTGGGCTTCACCGCGCTGGCCCAGGCCTTTGGCGCGGTGGCCGAAGACGCCAAGGCAGTCGGGCGTTACTTCGATACGCTCGACAAGGCCTACAAAGGCAATGGCTACCGTTATGACGCGGACAAGAAGGTGCTGGTGCCGCTGGCCGGCGCGGTGGTCAAGCGCCTGGACCTGCGCAACAACCAGATCGGTTTCGACAGCCAGTACATTTACCGCACCCATCACGGCTCCACCGGTTCCGGGGCGATCAACTACTTCTTCTGGGCCGGGGATTTCCCGCGGATGATCCACGACCGTGGCCAGGCAATCGAGGTGCGCAGCGGTATCGGCTACAAGGACGCCACGCGCACGCTCGAGCATGGCGACAGCACGGCGGTGATCCTGCCGGGCACGCCCAAGTCCTATATCAGCTACGAGTACATGATCCTGCCGGGGTCCACCACCCGGCATGACACCGGTTTCGACGTGATCCGCCGGCTCGAGGAGGACCGGCGCTTCGACTACGACTTCTACATTTTCCCGAGCGAGGAGACGATCCGGCGGATTCGCCAGGAATACGTCGAGACCCCGATCGAGGTGCTGCTCGACTCGCGCGACCGGCAACTGGTGATACCCGAGCTGCCCAAGGAGCTGCACGGCTATCTGAACTACCAGATCAAGGGTGCGGGCGGGCGTTATCTGGTGGGCCTCAATGAAGGTGCCCGGGTGGATCTCGCCAGTGAGTCCGGCACGCCGTCGCGCTGGATCATCGACAGCAGCCAGCTGGCGAGCGAGAGCATCAGCGTGTCCAAGGACCAGCTGGTGGTCGGCGGCGTGGTGGTCAAGCTCGACCCGGCGAGCAATGGCCAGGTGCTGGTGGTCAACGCCAAGGGCGAGGTGCGTGAAGTCGATTTCGCCGGCATGAGCGCCCGGGTGGTGGAGGAAGACGCGAGCAAATGGCAGCTGCCTGGCCAGCGTATCGAACAGCACCTGAGCGAGCTGGCCAAGGCCCATCAGCTGCACGGTCAATACGTGGTCGTCGATAACTACCGCCACGAGGGGCGCAATGTCGGCCGGGCGTTCTACGACGTCGCCAACGACCGCATGCTGTTCACCGACACCCAGGTGGAACAGGCCAGGAATGCCCAGTTGGGAGCGGTCATCGGCGAGCATGCCTACTTCGTCGACGCCGAGAACGCCGCGGCGTGGCGGGTCGAGATCGCCACCGGCAAGGTCGACGCGCAGTTCGCCCCGTCGTTCAACCAGAGCGCGGGCCGGATCAGCCGGTTCTGGCAAGAGGGCGATGCGGTCTACCTGGCCCGTCGTTATCAGCTCAAGGAGCGCGAGGCCGAGCTGAACTTCCGCATCATCGGTGACCGGATGGAGCTGGTCGGGGTGGTCGGCGATGACGCATTGCTGCAACTGTCGGCCCGCACCGACCAGCATGGCGATGCGCTCAAGGCCCTGCTCCAGGGCTACCAGAGCCAGGCCACGCAGCGGGCCACCCCGGTGTACAGCCTGGGCGCGCCGATGATGGAGCCGAGCGCCGCGGCGCTGGTGACGGTGTTTGGCCTGGATAACGCGAAAGTCGCGCACCGCTACTGGGTGCGCACCAGCGACGGCACGGTGATCAAGCCGAACCTGGCGCCCCCGACGGGTCAGCAGCCGCCGCTGGACGCCCAGGGCAAGCCCCAGAGCGCCTGGCCGATTCCGGCGGACCTGGTGTTCGCCGGCAGCATGCCGCAGCCGGCTGGCCAGGAGGCGTTTTTCTTCTACAGCCAGAAGCAGAAGGTGCTGTTCCGCCAGGAAGGGCCGGGGCAGAAGGTGCTCGACGGTAGCCAGCCGAGCGCCTTGCGCCTGGCCACGCCGACCCTGGCCAATGTGCTCGAACTCAACGGCCATCTGCTGGCCGTGACCGAGGACGGGCTGGTCGCGCGGATCGAGGCGACAGGGCGCCTGAGTTATGAAGCGGTCAACGAGCATTGGCTCAAGGGCCGTAGCACCTGGTGGCAGGACCTGGCCAGTGTCAACGGCAGCAACGCCACCCTGGCGGTATTCGGGGCCAAGGCCGCCGACGGCAAGAGTGCGCTGCCGGTGTGGTACCACAACGGCCAGGTGATCGTCGCGGCGTCCTCGCTGCAAGGCAAGCCGCTGCAATTTCTCGGCTTCGACAGCGCCAGCTCCAGCGCGCGGCTGTTCGAGCCCGAGAGCGGCAAGCTCTACCTCCAGGCACCGCTGACGTCCGAGGCGTTGGCCGCTGCGTTTGGCGGCGACGAGGTGCTTGAGGCCTCGGCGCAATTGCCCGCCGCCACGCTGCCGATGCCCGAGGTGCAACTGCGTTCGGCGGTCCAGGTGGATGCCGGGCTGCGGTTGACGACGGTGCAGGGCGAAATCCTGCTGCGCGCCAATAACGGCGATGTGCAGCTGGTGGCGCTCGACAAGGGCTGGCAGCAGCAACACCTGGGCAATCTGCCCCAGGCGCTGGCGCAAGTGGCTGGCCAGTGGCGAGCCAAAGGCGTGCTGACCTTGCAAGGCGCCGAGAGCCAGGGCTGGTTCGATGTCGCCAGCGGGCGGATGTTCGCCAGCACGGGCATTCCCGCCGCAAGCGACCTGCGTTTTGTCGGGGTGGCCGCCGAATTGCAGCGCTCGGCCTACGTTTACAGCCCGACGGAACAGGCGCTGTACAAGGTCAAGGAAGGGGCTGCGCAGAAGCTCGGTCACTACGCCAATGTCGAGCGTATCGGCTCGTCGCTGCTGCTGCAGGGCGGCGGCGGTCGTCAGGACGAGCTGGCGCCGCCGCTGATCGCTGGGGTCGACAGCGTGGTGCTGCATGGCGGCGGTGCCAACGACACCTACCGCTTCAGCCCGGCGATGTGGGCGCATTACCGCACGGTGGTAATCGACAACGATGACCCGGGCCAGGCCCTGGACCGCCTGATCCTGCCGGTGGCCGATGGCAAGAACATCCTCGTCAGCCGTCGGGGCGAGGACGTGCTGCTGACCGACGCCGGTTCTGGCACGGCCTTGGTGCTGCGCCAGGTGTTGGGCAGTGAGGCCGCGGCGCACCGGCATCTGCAGATCGAGCTGCAAGGCGACTCATCGGTGATCAGTGTCGATCATCTGGTGAAGGGCTTTGCCCAGGCGGGATCGGCCAAGGACGGGTTGTTCGAGCTGTCCTCGCGCGAACGCCAGACCGTACCGACGGCGAACGACATCGCCTCGGTGACGGAGGCCGAGGGGCCCAGCCTGGCCAAACTGAGCGGGGCCATGGCGGCCTTCGCCGACACCGGCGGGGCGCGTGAGCACCTGCCGCAAAACCGTCAGGCTGCCCAGGCGGTGCTGGTGCCTTCACTGACCTGACCACGCGGGAGCAACCACAGGAGGGGCGCCAAGCCTCTCCTGTCTCCTGGCCCACCTTGTTTGGAAACAGACCATGACCAACCCCATGATTTCGCGGCAGCGAGCCCTTGCCGGCTGGCTGCCCGTCCTGCTATCGCTGGCCGCGTTGCCGGCGGCCTCCCTGGCGGTGGCCGCCGAACATCCGCGCCAGGCCCTGCCCAGCGACCTGTGGCGGGTGTACCTGGATGCCCAGCACAACAACAGCGAGCTGGCGGCGGCCCGTGCCGACCAGGCCGCCCGCGCCGAGGCGGTGCCCCAGGCCCGGGCCGGGCTGCTGCCCACGCTGTCGGCCAGCGCCGAGCTGAACGGCACCAGCACCTCTCTGCAACAGCCACGGCAGGACACCCGGCGCAGCGGCACCAGCTACCAGGCGGTGCTGAACCAGCCGATCTTCCGTGCCGATCGCTGGTTCAGCCTCAAGGCCGCCGAAGCCGAGGACCAGCAGGCCCGGCTGGAGCTGGCGGCAGCCGAACAGAAACTGATGCTCGACAGCGCCCAGGCCTATTTCGGCCTGCTCAAGGCCCAGGACGCCCTGGCGGCGGCCAAGGCGGAAGAGGCGGCGCTCAAGCGCCAGCTGGAACTGGCCGAGAAGGGTTTGCAGCTGGGCCTGTCGGACCGTACCGATGTACTCCAGGCCGAGGCCGGGCATGACACCGCGCGGGCCAACCGGATCGTCGCGCAGAAGCGCACCGACGATGCCTTCGAAGCCCTGGACACCCTGACGCACCAGCAATACGCGGCGATCCAGGGCGTGCGGCATGACATGCCGATCTTGTTGCCCGAGCCCAACGATGCCCGGCGCTGGGTCGATACCGCGGTGCGCCAGAACCTGACCCTGCTGGCCAGCCAGCAGGCCCTGGACGCGACGCAGCAGACCCTGAGCGCGCGCAAGGCCGGGCACGCGCCGACCCTGGACGCGGTGCTGCGTTACCAGACCGGCGACAACGACAACCTGGGGTATGGCAACAGCGATATCCGTGGCAGCGGCTACGGCGGCAATGTCGAGCAGCGCTCCGTCGGCCTGCAGTTGAACATTCCGCTGTTCAGCGGCGGCCAGACCTCTTCCCAGGTGCGCGAGGCCCACCAGCGGATGAACCAGCGCGAGTACCTCAACGACAACCTGCGGCGCCAGGTGGTGGAGCAGACCCGCAACCTGCATCGCGGCCTCAACAGCGGCGTCGATCAGGTCAAGGCCCGGCGCCAGTCGATCATCTCCAACCAGGGCGCGGTGCTGGCTTCGCAACTGGGCTTCCAGGTCGGCACCCGCAATATCGTCGATGTGCTGGAAGCCCAGCGCCAGTTGTATAACGCCGTGCGCCAGTACAACGACAGCCGTTATGACTACATTCTCGACACCCTGCGGCTCAAGCAGTCGGTGGGAACCTTGTCGCCCCAGGACCTCAAGGCGCTTGGTGATTACCTCAAGGCCGACTACGATCCCGACCGCGATTTCCTGCCGCCGGAGTTTCCACGCCGGCTGGCGGCGCGTTGAGCTGTTTGTCAGGGCACAGGCGTATGCGCACGGGTTTATCAGGTAAAGGGGCGAGGTGTTGCACAGGCTAACCAACTTCTTCGACAGCCACAGACGGTGTTGCTACGCCCTGGGCGTGGTGCTCGCGGTCGGTGCCGCGGTGGCGCTGGGCAACTACTACCGCCTGCAGGTCGAGGACGTCTACCAGGCCAGTATCGAGATGCAGACCCAGGAGTACGCGGCGGATCTGCAGCAATGGAAGTCCGACGGTTTTGCCATTGGCGCGCTGTCGATCCTGGGGCGCCACAACCCCTCGCTGAAACGGGTGATCCTGGAGCGCGAGCCCTCCGCGGAATTGATGGCGCAGGCGGCGATCCCGTTGAAGACGCTGTCGATGGTGGTGGGCGCCAACCACGCCTTTGTCCTCAACCGCGACGGGGTGGTGGTGGCGGCCCACGATCACCAGGGCCAGGCGCCGCTGGGGCTGAATGTGGCCTTCCGGCCCTACTTCAAGGTGGCGTTCAACGGCGGCAGCAGCGTCTATGGCGCGATCAGCGTCACCACCGGCACCCGCATGTTCTACATGGCGGTCCCGGTCTACGAGTCGCGCACGCGCCAGGACCAGGTGATCGGGGTCCTGGTGGCGCGTTTCGACGGCAAGATGCTCGACACCAGCCTGAGCAAGCAGTATGGCGACGACCTGAAAATGATCCTGTCGCCCAGCGGCGTGGTGCTGGCCGCCAGCACTCCGGATTTTCTGCTTAAGGCCGATCGCGCCTGGTCGCTGCGCGAATTCGGTGGCGAGATCCGCCGCCAGTTCGGCGACTACCCGTTCGCCCACGGGGTGCCCGAACGCTTGCCCTTCGATGCCCATCAGCCGCAGGTCAAGCTGGACGGCCGGCGCTACAGCCTGTCCCGGGTCGATTTCGACTGGAACGACCCCAGCGGGCCCTGGACCCTGGTCACCCTGGGTGACCTGGATACGGTGCTGCCGGCCGAGCAGGTGCTGCTGATCAAGGGCTTGAGCGCGGTGGTGTTCCTGCTGTTGCTGTGGGGCGGCCTGCGGCGCCTGGCCGATGCCCGGCGGCACAAGGCCGACGTGGCGCGGATCGAGCAAAGCGAGCGACGCCTGGACATGGCCCTGCAAAGCGGCGCGCTGGGGCTGTGGGACTGGAACGTCAGCCTGGGGATCGTCATCAATAACGATGTCTGGCTGCGGATCCTCGGCTACAGCAAGGAGGAGCTGGACCAGACCTTTGGCAATGGCCTGGATCGCTGGGCCTGCCTGGTCCATCCCCAGGACCATGAGCCGGTCATGGCCAGGCTCAGGGCGCACCTGAACAACGAAGTCGAGGAGTACCGCGCCGAGTACCGCATGCGCAGCAAAAGCGGGCGCTGGTTGTGGGTGCTGGACATCGGCCGGGTCATGCAGCGTGATGCCGATGGCACGCCGACGCGGGTCACCGGGGTGCTGCAGGACATCACCCAGGCGGTCGAGGTGCAGCAGTCGATCGTCGACAGCCAGACCAAGTTGCAATCGATGATCGCCAACATTCCCGGGGTGGTGTTTCGCAGCCTGCCGGACGCCTCGCGGACCATGGTGTTCGTCAGCGAGGCCATCGAGGGTCTGAGCGGTTTTGCGGCGGCGCATTTCCTCGCCGGGCACAGCTATCGCGACCGGGTCCACCCCGACGACCTGGAGATCTTCGCCGGCTGCCTGGGTAGCGCCAGCTACATGCTCGAATACCGGATCATCACCGCCAGCCAGGAGGTGCGCTGGGTCTACGACAAGGGCCAGACCATTGTCGTGGACGGGGTGCCGCAGTACCTGGACGGGGTGATTTTCGACATCAGCGAGCGCAAGGCGGTGGAAGCCCAGGTCCAGCAATCGCGGCGCGACGCCGAGCTGGCGACCCAGGCCAAGTCAGAGTTTCTCGACAGCATGTCCCATGAAATCCGCACGCCGCTGAACGCGATCATCGGCATGGCCCACCTGGTGCAGGACATGCCCCTGGAGCGGGTGCAGCGCGACTACATCGAGAAGATCGACCGCGCGGCGCGCAACCTGGTGGGCACCATCAATGGCGTGCTCGACCTGTCGAAGATCGAAGCCGGCAAGCTGAGCATGGAGCAGGTCTGCTTCGACCTGCGCGAACTGGTGGACGATGTGTTGCTGCTGGTGCGCCAGCGCGCGGAAGAAAAGGCGCTGCAGCTGCGCCTGGACATTCCGGCCCTGCTGCCGCGCAGCTATGTCGGCGATCCGCTGCGCCTGGCCCAGGTGCTGACCAACCTGGTGGACAACTCGATCAAGTTCACCGAGGCCGGCCATGTGTGCATCGGCGTGTGCCTGGTGCGCCAGTGGAACGACAAGGCCCTGCTGTGCTTCAGCGTCACCGACACCGGGGTGGGCATCAGCGACGAGCAGCAGGCGCGGCTGTTCAATGCCTTTGTCCAGGCCGACCTGTCGATCAGCCGGCGTTACGGCGGCAGCGGCCTGGGGCTGACCATCTCGAAAAAAATCGTGCAGATGATGCAGGGCGACATCTGGGTGCACAGCAAGCCGGGGCAGGGCGCGGTGTTCAAGTTCACCGCGCAGTTGAGCCTGCCGCAGCGACGGCCGCAGGAGTTTCCGACGCTGAGTTGCAGCACGCCGGCCACGCCATCGGTAGCGGGCGCGGCGGGGCTGTGCACGGTCAACGACTATGCGCGATTGCTGGCGGGGACGCGGGTGCTGGTGGTCGAGGACAACCGGCTGAACCAGGATGTGTTGCAGGGCCTGCTGCAGCGCGCCGGAGTCCAGGTGGTGCTGGCCGCCAACGGCGCCGAGGCCTTGCAGCGGTTGCTCGAGGACGGGCACTTCGACGGGGTGCTGATGGATTGCCAGATGCCGGTCATGGACGGCTACGGCACCACGCGCAAGATCCGCGGTTACCCGCACCTGCGCTCGCTGCCGATCATCGCGGTGACCGCCAGCAGCCAGGCCGATATCCAGGGCCGGGTGCTGGCCGCCGGCATGAGCGACCTGGTGAGCAAGCCGCTGGAGGTCACGGCCTTCTATCGAACCCTGGTGCGTTGGATCAAGCACCTGGAACTGCCACCGGGGGAGATTGCGACAAGCCTGCCCAGCGCCGTCTCGACCCCGGGCTACGAGGGCATCGACTCGGCGCTGGGGCTGGCGGTGGTGAACCAGGATCTGGCGCTGCACCAGAAGCTGCTGGCGGATTTTCGCGATGACCAGCAGCAGGTCATCGAGCGCCTGTGGCTGGCCCATGCCACCGAGGACTTGCAGGCCATCGGTTTTCTGGCCCACAGCCTGCAAGGGGCGGCCGGCAATGTCGGCGCCACCGCGGTCAGGCAGGCCGCCAGGGAACTGGAGGAACAGTGCGCCGGGCAGGCCGACCTGGCGCCCTTGATCCGCCAGCTGGCGCAGTGCCTGGAACCGCTGCTGGCCAGCCTGGTGGGCTTGCCAACGGCGGGTGCCGAGCCTCTGGTCCGGGAGAACGAGGCACTGGGCAGTGAGCAGCTGTTCAAACTGGAGCGGCTGGCCAAGCTGCTGCACAACCATAATGCGCAGGCCCTGGCGCTGATCGATGAGTTGTGCGAGCAGAGCCGTAGCGGCGCCCTGCGGGCGATTCAGGAGCGGATCTACCGGCTGGAGTTCCAGCAGGCCTATGCGCTGCTGGTCGAGTTGCGCGCGGCCCAGGGCTAGCGCCCGGCGCGGGTCAGTTCGAGGTAGCGGGCCATCCGGTCCGTGCAGTGCTCCACCAGGCACTGGTGCAGGGCTCGCAGCGACTCGGTGATCTGCGAGCGGTGCGAGACCACCAGGCTCAGCGGCGCGGCATCGGCCTGCCAGCCGGGGAGCAGGGGCAGCAGGCGCCCGGCGAGCAGGTCCTCGACCACGTTCAACAACGGCAGGTAGACCACGCCGTGGCCGGCCACCGCCCAGCGCCGCGCAGCATCGCCATCGTCGCAGCAGAAATGCCCCTGTACCCGCACGTCCTCGACCTGGCCCGGCGCATGGAAACGCCAGCGGCTCTCCGGCCGGCCAATGCTGTGGCAGATGATGCACTCGTGCTCGCTCAGCTGTTCCGGCGATTCGGGCGTGCCATGCTCGGCCAGGTAGCCGGGCGCGGCGCAGGCGATGAAGTGGTGCTGCTTGAGCACCGGCAGTTCGACCAGGTCCAGCGCCAGGCTTTTGCCGTAGCGCAGCGCCGCGTCGAAGCGGCCCTTGAGCAGGTCCTCTTCCTTGTCGCTCAGGGCCAGCTTGATATACAGCCGCGGGCGTTCCTGCTTGAGCCGGGCGAGCAGGTCCAGCAGCAGGTTGCGGCCCAGGTCGGAAGACACCGTGAGCTCCAGCATGCCGTCGTCGTGGGTCAACGAGCGCTTGCCGTTGGCCAGGATCTTCAGGGCGTGCTGCGCGCTTTCCAGGTAACGCACGCCTTCGGGGGTGAGTTTCATGGTGCGGGTGGAGCGGGTGAACAGGCGTACGCCGAGACGGTTTTCCAGGCGCTTGAGCGCCAGGCTGGCGGCGGCCGGGGTGATCGACATGATGCGCGCGGCGGGCGACAGGCCCTGCAGCTCGGCAATCAGCACGAACAGTTCCAGGTCGGCGAGGTTAGGCATGGGCGAGGCTCACTGTCCGTTCACCGGCCGAAAAAGCTCTGTGACGAACTCAGCAAGGCCGCCGAGAGCGACGCCGGGCCGCAGGTGATGCATTGCTCGAACCCCGGTTGTTCATACATCCGCGCCATGGCCTGGGCGTGCCGGCCGGGAAGGTCGCCGCCGGGTTGCAGCAGGCTCAGGTGGTAGTCCAGCGCCAGGGCGAACAGGCGGGCCGAGAGTGGGAGATCGAGGCTTGCCGGGCTGCGGTCGCCCTGGAGCAGCGCCTCGGCATGGGTGATTTTCCAGGCGAGGTTGAGGATGCGGTCTTCCGGGTCGGCGTGGGCGAGAATCTCCTCGATCAGCACCCGGCTGTGGGCCAGGGCCTGGCCGATGCTGCCGCCGGGCTGGTTGAGGCCCATCAGGGCCAGGCAGGCGGCGCTGCGAAACGCCGCGGGGTCGCTCTGGGTCACGCCGCTGTCGAGCAGGATCGACAGGGTGTCGAGCAGCGCCTCGAGGCGGATCCGCGGGTTGCCGGCCAGCTGCAAGGCCAGGGCGCCGATGAAGCCGTCGCGCATGTCGCTGCCGGCCGAGGGCTCGGCCGCCGGTTGCGGGCTGTGCAGGGGTTTGTCGCGGTAACCCAGTTGTGTCGCCACCCGGGCCAGCACCACCGGCGGCGAAATCGGCTTGGCGATGTAGTCGGCGGCGCCGAGCAGCAGGCCCAGGCGTTCGTCTTCGACGCTGCTGCGCGAGGTCAGGAAAATCACCGGGATGGCTGCGGTCGCCGGGTGGCTCTTGAGTTCGCTGAGCACCTGGAAACCGTCCATCTCGGGCATCAGGATGTCGAGGATGATCAGGTCGGGGCTGGCGCTGCGGGCCAGGGCCAGGCCACGCTCGCTGTTCTTCGCCAGCAGCACTTCATATTCGCTCGTCAGGGTTTTCGAGAGCACGATCAACGACTGCGGGTCGTCGTCGATTGCCAGGAGGGTATAGGGCTTGGGGGCGTGCTCTGCGGGCATGACGGGGGCGCCTGATCAAGAGAGGGCGGCAGTTTATCTTATTTGATCGGCCGGTCGCGTTGGTGCGTTGCCGCAGGGGTCATGGGTGAAAGGTGTAGCGATCCTTGCCCGTGTGCTTGGACTGGTACAGCGCCTTGTCGGCCTTGAGCAGCGCCTGGTTCAGGCTGTCGTCGTCCTCGACCCGGGCCAGGCCGATGCTGACGGTCACCGGGTACCGGGCCCGGGCTTGGCGCACCACCTGGCACAGGCGTTCGGCCAGTTGCTCGACGTCGTCGCGCCGTACCCCGCCCAGGTAGATGGCGAACTCTTCGCCGCCCAGGCGCGCGTAGTCGAAGCCGGCCATGACCGTGCGGATATCCGTGGCCACCCGCTTGAGCACCTCGTCGCCGATGTCATGGCCGTACAGGTCGTTGATTTTCTTGAAGTTGTCGACGTCGATCATCGCCAGGTAGTGGTCATGCTCCCGGGGCTGCGCCGCCAGTTGCTCGCCGGCGCGGGCCATGAACGAGCGGCGGTTGGGGATGCCGGTCAGGCTGTCGTTGTAGGCCTGTTCCAGCAACAGCTTGGACATGATGTAGGTGTGCAGCTTGGCCTGGCGCAGCTTGATGAAGCTGTAGAGGGTCAGGGCGGTGAGGAACAGGGCGTAGATCAGCAGC
This sequence comes from Pseudomonas sp. GW821-FHT02B10, assembly GCF_059421865.1. Lineage (NCBI taxonomy): Bacteria > Pseudomonadati > Pseudomonadota > Gammaproteobacteria > Pseudomonadales > Pseudomonadaceae > Pseudomonas > Pseudomonas sp. GW821-FHT02B10. The sequence continues at coordinate 328,574 of NZ_JBWKVU010000004.1, forward strand.
ATGGCGCCCTTGAGTTCCAGCACCGAGGTCTGGGTCATGATGAACGGGTCGAGCACCACCCAGGTCAGCACGAGGGTGGCGAAGAACGACCAGCGCCGCAGGGGCAGCACCGAGGCGCTGTAGAGAATGCTCGAGGCGCCGAGGATCAGCCAGTCGGGGCGCAGGTCCAGCGGCATGCCTTCGATCACCAGGCGGATACCCGCGCCGATGATCAGCACGAAAAGCAGGTTGAGCCACTGGAAGTACCGGGCGTTCTTGATGAAGGCCAGCATGATCGCGTTGATCGCCAGGGCGACCAGGAACGCCATCGAGTACAGGGTGAAGCCCTGCTTGCCGGGGAAGCTGACGATCAGGTTGAACAGCAGCCAGATGCTGATGCTGGCGACGTAGATCAGCAGGCAGAAACCGTGCAGCCGTTCGAAGTCGTACTGGGCGAACTCGGCCTTGAGGGCCGGCGGCGTGGCCTGTTTCAGCACTTGCGCTTCAATGGTCTTGAGCATTACGGGCCTTGGGCGTGAACGGGTGGACGGGAGCGATAAGCCTCCTGGCGAGCGCGCGGACTGCGCAGGGCCTCGGGGCTGAATGAAAGCAGTGGGCGTGGGACTTGTCCAACCGCGGCGGGCGCCGGTGTGGGCGTCCTTCAACGTCGCGGTGCGGTTTGTTCAAGGCGGGGTAGCTTGGCGCTCAGGTTACGCGCTTGAGGGCGACGCAGATACGTGATGGCCGCTGTCGGAGCGCGCAAGCGCGCGGAGCATGCCGGCCGGCATGCGCAGCAGCAGAGGCCTCGACGAGACCTCTGCGCCTGGGCTTCAGCCTGGTTGACGCTGTTTCAGCGCCGCATCCTGGGCATTGAAGGTACGCGCCGCGGCGGCCACTTCCTTGCGCACAATGGTCTTGCCGATCGGCGCCAGGGCGATGCCCGCCAGCTTCAGGTGCTGGATGCCGAAGGGAATGCCGATGATGGTGATAAAGCACAGCAGCGCCGACATCACATGCCCCAGCGCCAGCCAGATCCCGCCGAACACGAACCACAGCACATTGCCGATCACCCCCAGGCCGCTGGTGCCGATATCGTCCTTGTTGTTCAGCTCGCGCCGGCTGATCGCCTCCTTGCCGAACGGAAAGAACGAGAAGGCGCCAATCACGAAACAGGCCCGACCCCAAGGGATGCCGACGATGCTGATAAAGGCCAGGATGCCCCACAGCCACCAGCACAGGCCCATGAAAATGCCGCCGAGGATAAACCAGAGAAAATTGCCGATGGCGCTCATGTGAAGCTTCCTTGTTTGAACCGTGAAGGGTATCGCACAGGCCCCGTTCGAGGCCCGTGCAGGTATAGACGCTTATTCCTTGCGCCGAGTCAGGCCGGAGACAATCGCCACCAGCAACAGGCTGATGCCCCAGCCGATCAGGGTTTCGAGCCACACCAGAAAGCGGATGCTATGTCCCCAATCCCAGTTCCAGAATTCCACCCAGGCATTGGGGGAGGGCGTCGTGGTGATCGGTCCCCAGTCCTTCTCCTGTTGCAGATCGACCAGTGACAACAGAATGTCCAGCGAGTAGGCGCCAGGGCTGAAGCCAGTGTACTCACCACGCAAGGCATCGCAGGTGTACCAGTTGCCGATCCCTGAAGGGATGGGCGTATCGGGCGAGCGCTTTTGCCAGCCTTCTCCATACTCCTTTCGACAGGTGGTATAGGCGTCGCTCTGGAACACCAGTGGGTTGCTTGGGGCGAATACGTTCTGCTCGACGGCGGCGTACCAGTAGACGGTGGTGAAGGCTAGCCAGATGCCGAGAATCCATGCCAGTAGGCGCATGGGGCGATAGCCGTAGCCGGTGAGGGCGCCATAGAGCACATGCGGGACAATACCAAGCCAGCGAAATCCCCGAGGCCAGTGAGCCGTTCTCTTGCCCACGGAGCCTACCTCGCGCAAACGCCTCTCGAAGGCGATCCCGACTTCCTGGGCTTCATCGGCATGTCCCATTTCTTCGAGCTTGTGTTTCAGGTGTCGCCAGGGCTGTGGGCGAAATCCGCTCTTTTCGCCTTTTGAACCATTGGTTCCCGCAGCAGACGGTATTTGTTTATCTAGCCAGGCAAGTCGGGTTTTGGCTTTTGCTCCATTACTCAGGAAGTCATAGGTAAACCCGTCCAGTTGCAAACCCTCTCCCCAAGACTTCGCATCATCGGTCAGCGTCCTGACTTTTGTATTGTTGAGAAGGGCTTTTTGGAGGGGGATCGCCAGTCCCTTAACAATTAACGAGCCTGCGATAAATGCGGATTGGGCAATCAGGGCGTAACCGCCCCTACCATCGAGTCGCGCGCCGGTGAAATTGAGCTGACCTCCGATGTTAGCTCCTGAAAGTCGAACGGTACCTTCAGATCTGAAGTCGGTTGACAGATTGACGTTGCCTTTAATGACAGAGCCGTCCATTGCCAATGAGACATCTTTAACCGCAATGATGCGGCAGGACGTGCAATTCAACTGGCCATTCAGGGTAATGCCCGCGAGGCTAACGTCACCAATGGAGGAGAACCCTCCTCGCATGTTCAGGTTTCCGCTGATCTGGATGCGGTCGGCGCGTATGGCTGCAAAACCTCGGCCATCGATAGAACTCTCGCTAAGGGTTAATGAACCTTCAATCTTGGCGCCGAGCAGGTTGATTGATCCGAAAGAGAACAGCTGCCGTATGGAAAGAGAGCCTGCTATTGACACGAGTGGGGCCTGGACTCCTGCCCAGGCACTGCCATCCAGGCTCACTCGACCATCGATGGACGCATTGTTCAAAAAGAGCGTATTGAAGCAAAGGCAGTTTTGCAGCAAGAAGGCGGTAGGTATCTTGCTTGAGCGAAGGTCCAGTATTCCCTCGATGTAAGCTCCACGGAGCCTTACACCCTGTTCATGCACGATGTTTACCTTGTCCCCCCCCATAATCAGGAAGCGAAGGAAGTCCGCGCGAATGGTATTTTCCGATGTCGCCTGTTCCGGTCGGTGTGCGCTGAAGCTGGCGACTTTTCCTGAAAGCGTACATCTCAGCAGTTTTTCTTCAGCAGGCTTTAAAGGTCGAAAGTCATTCAGCACATGACTCATTTGGCAGCCTCGTCGACTTGAGGCGTGCCGGTAGGCAGTACCTCAATCTGCAAGCCGTTGGCCTGCATGGCATCGCGATTGGCCTCGGCAAAGCCTGGGTGAACTCCTGCAACCAGGGTTGACTCGACGGGGGTAACCTGTTGTTCGATGCTGCAACCAGCAAGAAGGGACAACGCGCAAAGTGTGAGCAAGGAACGCATAAAAACATCCATGTAGGATTGCCGGTCGGCAAAAAAAGTGGCGCTATGCTATCGGCTTGCCGTCCCGGACAAAAGCACAAATCCCTGCTTCACCCGAGAGTAACCACCTGATGCTTCTACAGATTGACCGCGCCCGGTCGACACAGCGACTTGTGGCGGTTGCCGGGTCGAAGACTAAATAACGCACGCTTCACTCGTTAGTGAAAGGGCGCATTAAATCCTGCGCCCCCGCACGACATTCCCCTTTATCCGAGAGTTTCGAACAAATGGAATTGAGCCCGTTGTCCAGCCCATCCCGTCTTGTCGCACCCCGGCTGAGGCTACCGTTGATCCTGGCCAGCCTGTTGTCCCTGGCCGGTTGCCAGACGCCAAAAAGCACCGCGTCGGCCCTTCAGCCCACGGCAGAAGCATCGCTACAGCAGAACGCCCAGGCCTTCAGCGATCAGTTCAGGGCCTTGATGGTGCGCAATGCCTTTGCCGCCAACAGCCAGGCGTTGGTAGGGACAGTGGATCTGGTGGTGAAGATCGATCGCCAGAACGAGCTGCGCAGTTGCGAGACCCGGCCCAACGCCCATCTGGCGCCGGTCCCGGCCCTGGAAAGCCTGGCCAGGCAAGTGTGCTGGGACAGCCTGTTTCCCAAGGTGCCGGTCGAAATGTACGGAACCGAGGAGGAGATGGTGATTGTCGCGCCGCTGGTATTTCCGGCCCTCGACGAGTCCGAATCTGAGCGACAGTGGCGAGCGCGGACGGTCCAGGCTTATGCGCAAAGCCGCTTCTTCTGGACGCAGACTTTGGGCAAGCAGCCTGTCGACAGCATTGGCAAGGCCCATGTGCGCTTTGTCGCCAATGCCCAGGGGCAGGTGCAGGAGTGCCTGGTCAACCTCGATCCGGTTGCCGAGCGGCGGGACGCTTTCAAGCTGGACAGCGACCTGCAGGCGCGCCTGACCGCGCAGTGCAAGCAGCTGAACCTGCGGCAGATGCCCGGCTTCAAGGTGGGTGACAAGGGGCTAGCGGGGGGCAGTGTGCTGGTGGAATACGCGCCGTGGAAAGGCGGTCCGAAATACAACTGACCGCCGTCACAGGGATCTGCAGGAGGAACCGCTCGACCCTCGATGGCTTGCGATCAGCGAAGCTGAGGCGGTCAGGCGCAGCGCGTTTTCGTTGACGATTTATCGCGAGCAAGCTCGCTCCTACAAAGGCGACATGCAGTTCAGGAGCCGCATTCAGGGATCGACCTGGGCCATCAGCTCCGGGATCGATTCCGGGCGTTTGGCGTAACGCTGGGCCAGCACCGCGCAGACCATCAGCTGGATCTGGTGGAACAGCATCAGCGGCAGGATCAGCACGCCCATGGTGCTGCCGGCGAACAGCACCTGGGCCATGGGCACGCCGGTGGCCAGGCTTTTCTTCGAGCCGCAGAAGAGGATGGTGATGCGGTCTTCCTGGTTGAAGCCCAAGAGCTTGCTCAGCAGGCTGGAAGCCAACAGTGCCAACGCCAGCAGCACGCAGCAGGCCAAGACCAGCCCGCCCAGTTCCCACAACGGGATCTGATGCCAGATGCCTTCGTTCACCGCCTCGCTGAAGGCGCCGTAGACCACCAGCAGGATCGAGCCCTGGTCGACGAATTTCAGCCAGTTCTTGTTGCGGCCGACCCAGGCGCCGATCCAGCGGCGGGCGATCTGCCCGGCGATAAAGGGCAGCAGCAATTGCACGCTGATCTTGACGATGGCATCCACGGTCGAGCCGGCATCGCCGTGCACATTCAGCAGCAGGGTCACCAGCAACGGCGTGAGGAAAATCCCGAACAGGCTGGACGCCGCGGCGCTGCAGATCGCCGCCGGCACGTTGCCCCGCGCCAGGGAGGTGAAGGCAATCGCCGACTGCACGGTGGCGGGCAGGGCGCAGAGGTAGAGCATGCCCAGGTACAGGTCGTTGCCGATCAGCGGTGACAGCAGCGGCTTGAGCGCCAGCCCGAGGATCGGGAACAGCACGAAGGTCAGGCTGAAGATCAGCAGGTGCAGGCGCCAGTGGCCGGCCCCGGCGATGATCGCCTCGCGCGACAGCTTGGCGCCGTGGAGGAAGAACAGCAGGGCGATGGCGGCGTTGGTCAGCCAGCCGAAGCCTAGCGCCACCTGGCCGCTGGCCGGCAGGAAGCTGGCCAGCAGCACCACGCCGATCAGGGTCAGGGTGAAATTGTCGGGCAAAAGACGTGAGCGACTCATAATGGGACCATCCAAGGGTTGCCAGAGCGGTGGGCCGACTCTAACGTGATGATGGACTGCCGACTAACGCCAATGAGCCAGTAAATGCCGCCTAAAGGACATGAAAAGATCGTCCAACGCAGTATTCCCGGTCTGCCGAGCCTGCCTCGACCGGTGTACGGGCGCACCGAATCCCTGCCCAATCGGGCGCTGACCCGGCGCCACAGCCACCCTTGGGTGCAATTGTCCTATGCCATCCAGGGCGTGCTGGAAGTGCAGACCAGCGCCGGGCGTTTCATCGCCCCGCCGCAACGGGCGGTGTGGATTCCCGCTGGCATGCCGCACAAGGTGTTCAGCTCGCCGCGCACTGAAATGCGCAGCCTGTACCTGGATTGCCGTGTCACTGCCTGGGCCGGCGAAACCTGCCAGGTGCTGGCGGTGAGCAGCCTGCTGCGCGAATTGATCCGTGCCTTCAGCGAGCTGCCGGTGGAGTACGCCGAAGATGGCGCCGACGGGCGCCTGGCCCAGGTCCTGCTGGATCAACTGGCCGCCGCGCCGCAACTGGACCTGATGTTGCCGCTGCCCCAGGACCCGCGCCTGCGGCAGATCTACCGCAGCCTGCAAGCGCACCCGGACCAGCCGACCACCCTGGGGCAGTGGAGCGAGAAACTGGGGGTGACGGAGAAAACCCTGAGCCGCCTGTTCCTGCGGGACACCGGCCTGACCTTCCGCGCCTGGCGCCAGCGCCTGCGCCTGCTGGGCGCCCTGACGCCCCTGGAGAACGGCGAGCGGGTGACGGACGTGGCACTGGCCTGCGGCTACGACTCGACCTCGGCCTTTATCGCCGCGTTCCGCCAGCAGTTCGACGCGACGCCCGGGGAGTTTTTCCGCCCGTAACGGTAGGAGCGAGCTTGCTCGCGATGGCGCCGGCGGCTGCAACCTCAATCTAAGCCGGCGTCAGCCGCTCGGCCCTGGCCGGCGCGGCCACGGCCAGTGGCGCGAAGCTGTGGGGCTGGGCCATGTTCCACATGCGCGCGTAGAACTCCGAACTGATAGGGCGTTGCAATAGCTCGCCGGGTTCGAGGAACACGTGGATCTGCGAGAACAGCCGGACCTCGGTGGTGGTCAGGCGCCGCACCAGGTGCTTGGCCTGCAACTGTGCCGGGTGGTCGAGGCCGGCGGCGCTGAGCATTTCGCCGAGGGCGACCAGGGTGTTGCGATGGAAGTTGTGCACCCGCTCGGCCTTGTCCGTGACCTGCAGCGCTTTCTGGCGCAGCGGGTCCTGGGTGGCGACGCCGGTGGGACATTTGTTGGTGTGGCAGCTTTGCGACTGGATGCAGCCGATGGCGAACATGAAACCGCGCGCGGCGTTGACCCAGTCGGCGCCGATGGTCAGCACGCTGGCGATGTCGAAGGCACTGATCACCTTGCCGCTGGCGCCCAGTTTGATCTGCGAACGCAGGCCGGCGCCGACCAGGGTGTTATGCACGAACAGCAGGCCCTCGCGCATGGGCATGCCGATGTTGTCGGTGAACTCGCGAGGCGCGGCGCCGGTGCCGCCTTCCTTGCCGTCGACCACGATAAAGTCCGGCTGGATGCCGGTCTCGAGCATGGCCTTGACGATGGCCATGAACTCCCAGGGATGACCCACGCAGAACTTGAAGCCCACCGGCTTGCCACCGGACAGGTTGCGCAGCTTGACGATGAACTCCAGCAGTTGCAGGGGCGTGCTGAACTCCGAGTGCCGCGCCGGCGATACGCAGTCGTGGCCCATCTGCACGCCTCGGGTCTTGGCGATTTCGGCGGTGACCTTGTGCTTGGGCAGGATGCCGCCATGCCCCGGCTTGGCGCCCTGGCTGAGCTTGATCTCGATCATCTTCACCTGCGGATGGCTGGCCTGCTCGGAGAAGCGCTGGGCATCGAAATGGCCGTCCAGGGTGCGGCAACCGAAGTAGCCGCTGCCGATTTCCCAGATCAGGTCGCCGGCGAATTCCTGGTGATAGGGGCTGATGCTGCCCTCCCCGGTGTCGTGGGCGAAGCCGCCGAGCCGGGCGCCTTTGTTCAGGGCGCGGATGGCGTTGGCGCTCAGCGCGCCGAAGCTCATGGCCGAGATGTTGAACACCGAGGCGCTGTAGGGCTGCTGGCAATCCGGCCCGCCCACCACCACGCGGAACTGGCTGGGGTCGCAGGCATCGCCCGGGACCATGGAGTGGCTGATGAATTCGAAGCCGGGCTGATAGACGTCGGCCAGGGTGCCAAAGGCCTTCTCCGCGGGCTGGTTCTTGGCGCGGGCGTAGACCATCGAACGCTGCGAGCGGGAGAAGGGCAGCTTCTCGTCGTCGCCTTCCAGCAGGTACTGGCGGATCTCCGGGCGAATCGACTCGATCAGGTAACGGATATTGCCGATGATCGGGTAGTTGCGGCGCACCGCATGGTGGCTTTGCAGCAGGTCGTTGAGGCCGACCAGGCTGAGCACCCCGGCCAGCACGATCAGCCCCTGGCCCCAGAGGCTGGCGGGCCAGAACAACAGGCCGAACAAGGTAAGGGCAAGGCAAAGGATCAGGGTCGCGTAGCGACTGAGCAGCGATATCTTCATGGTCGTTCCTTGGGCAAATCGCAAGACATGGGTTCAGGCGGTCAGGGCGGGCTCAATCCGCGTTGCGGATCTGCCGATAGCGCTCCTGCAGCTCCTGGCGCTGCTGTTTGCGCAGCAGACCCTGGGCGTAGCGGCGTTGTTCGGTGGCGGTTTCCGGCACGAAGGCGCGCACCGGGTGCGGGCGCCCGTCGGGGTCGACGGCGACCATGGTGAAGTAACAACTGTTGGTGTGGCGCACCGTGCGTTCGTGGATGTTCTCGGTCATCACCTTGACCCCGACCTCCATCGAGGTGCGCCCGGTGTAATTGACCGAGGCGAGGAAGGTCACCAGTTCGCCGACATGGATCGGCTCCTTGAAGATCACCTGATCCACCGACAGCGTGACCACATAGCGCCCGGCGTAGCGCTTGGCGCAGGCGAAGGCCACCTCGTCGAGCAGCTTCAGCAGGGCGCCGCCGTGCACGTTGCCGGAGAAATTGGCTTTGTCGGGCGTCATGAGCACGCTCATGCTCAATTGATAACTGCCTGGTTCCATGGGTGACCTCATCAGTAATCGATGCTGTCCGGATAGGCAGGCTAGAGCCCCACGGACAGTATTTGGCTGGAGATCGGAGGGTAATAAGAAGTCTTGATAGTTAGCTAGCTATCTTTTGCAATGAGCTGTTGTGGGGATTGCAATAATGAGTGGGGAGAGGGCGATACCTAGCGCTTGTTATTCAACGGTGAGTCGCTTTGGTTGCAGTCAGGGCTAACAACCCTGCCGAGTTCACGCGCATGGGGAGCAGATTCGTTCAAGCCTATCGGTAATACCGCGAACTCTGTAGCCGCTGCCGCAGGCTGCGATCGGGCGCTTGCGCCTGCCAAACCTGATCCACGACTTGAACGACTGTTTCTTTGCATGACACCGACCTGTAGGAGCGAGCTTGCTCGCGATAGCGTCCGTGCTCGCGCTGCCGTTTTTTGGACGGTGTCATAGATAGCCAAAGAATCGAATACAGGGTCAATAATGATAACGACGGATTGCTTGTTCAAGACGGAATTCCGTCTTCGGAGGATTGTCCATGAGCCGCGCAACAATGAAGAGCTTATCGACATCATCGACCATGTGTCGCATGTAACAGTTGACCATTCGATAGCGTTCTATGGCGAAATAGGTGTTCATTATTTTGATTTTTTCGTCCATATCACCGTCATCGCCTACGTTGCCAGCACCTGGCCCGAAAACATTGTGGCTTTCAAACAGTAGGTAGCCACCCGGCTTTAGAAACGACACCAGGCGCTTCATGTAGTTTTCAAACCCCATATTGAGGTTGCCATCAATGGTGTGATGATTGGAAAACGACAGCACCACATCAAATTTTTTATCTGTGGCAAATACCGAAAAATCGCTTTCTATAAACTCTATATTGTCGCGCTTCAAATAACGCGCGGTATCCTTTGCCACTTTATTGAGAAAAGGGTTGAGTTCGACGGCTGTCACGGATTTTGCCAGTCGCGAACAATAAGCTGAGACAAAACCGCAGTTGCTGCCGATGTCCAGTACGTCAGCGCCCTTCAATTCTTCATCGATGGCGTATTGCTTGAACCGAAAACCCGTAGGCTTCAGGCCTGTGATTCCCAGTTCTTCCAAGCCCTGATAGAAATATCCTTGGCTGTATTGTTGCTTCTTTGGCCAGTTCTTCTGCTGCTCCTTCAAGTGCCCTCGCAAACGCTTCTGGATGAAAAGCGTGCCTTTGAAGAGCCCCTTCCAGAAATCAAAAAATGAAAGCCTGACGCTGTATGGAATTTCCATTGATAACCCTGAAATAAGACGTCGATACTGGTGAACCTTCCAGACTATCGGCCGCAGGTGGATTCACATTAGGCGTGCAGCCTTAACAAGATGATCACGGCGTTGCTGGATCGGCTGACACACCACTGCCGCATCGTCGAAACAGGCAGCAACGAGTCCTACCGCCTGCAACACAGCAGGTTGGTCGCCCAGATAAAGATCAAACATGACATATCCATTGCTGCGGTCACGGCGGCTTATGGTCTCGCCCTTACGGCGGGGCACTTTTTACAAGCTTCTGTAGGGGCGAGGCTTGTCCGCGATGGCGGTGGTGGCTTCGCTGGTGATGTTGGACGGGGTACATATCCATTTCTGCGGTCACGGCGGCTTATGGTTCCGCCCTTACGGCGGGTCACTTTTGGCAAACGCCCGGAATGCCGGCCCAGCCAAAAGTAACCAAAAGGTCTTGCCCCTGCGTACGGCCTTCGCTGCGCTCAGGTTCCCTCGCTCCGGTCCTACTCCGTGGGCCGCCGCCACAGGCCATCCATGGCCTGGGGCGGCTAACTCGGCATCCCTGCCGAGTTGCCCACTGCGCAGAACCTCCACTCGGCCTCCCGATGGGGCGGGTGGATCAAGATCAAAAACAAAGCCAAAGCCAAAGCCAAAGCACAGCAAGAGCAAAGGCTAAGGCGGTTCGGTTAAGGCTCTGGCAGGTCCATCGCTCGTTGCTCTGCCAAGTGCAACACATCGCATCCGTCCTGCAACAACAAGGTTGCCACGCTGGAGAAGCGCATCAGGTCGAGGTCGTCGGCGTTGCGGCTGGTCATGCCGGACACGCTGTCCAGCATGTCCCGGGCAGCGCGGATGCGCAGGCCGGCGTAGGTCAGCAGGTCAAGCAAGGGGGCTTGCGGGTTGATAAAGGCGACGGGGTGGTCGGTGGTGTTGGAAGAGGTGAGGGGTTGGAAATCCATGACGGTGACGCTCCATGAAGGAAGTTTAGGGTGTGCTCATGGAGATTCGGACGGCCAAATCCGGTCGCAGCGTTGGGAGCGACGAAACGGAATATAGGAGGCGTATAGCGGAGTAACAAGCCTGGAGGGCATGTTTACACCAGATACAGAAACGCCTTACACGAGCCGTCATTAATGGCTGAATAAATGGGGGTAGCAGCATTTATTTCAGGCTTGTTCTCTATCTCCTTGGTTCCAGATGTGTTGCCTATCCTCTGTTATCCCTCTCTTTCCCATGGCACACTCTTCGTGAATTTTCCGTTGTTGTATATTTTGATCCGCTGTAGCGGAATAAATGTCTCCTGGAATTACGCGAAGCACCTTTTTAGGAACGGCTTATTCTGCTCAACCTTCCCTTTACTTAGGAGAACACCCCATGAGCATCACTCGCTACGGCACCGGCAGCACCGCCGGTGGTGGCCAGCCTCGTCCTTTCGCTCGTGCCGTTGAGGCTGACGGTTGGTTGTATGTATCCGGTCAGGTGCCGGCGTTGGATGGTGAAATTATTCATGGCGGGATCGTTGAGCAGACGCATCAGACGATGCGCAATGTGGTGGCGATTCTGGAGGAGGCTGGGTACGGGCTGGAGGATGTGGTGCGGGTTGGGGTGTGGTTGGAGGATCCGCGGGATTTCTGGAGTTTCAACAAGGTGTTCGGCGAGTACTTCAAGCCGGAACACGCGCCGGCGCGGGCCTGTGTGCAGGCCAGCATGATGGTGGATTGCAAGGTTGAGATCGATTGTGTGGCTTACAAGAAGAAGTAGGGCTGTAGGCCGCTGATCGCGAGCAAGCTGCTCCTACAGGGGCGGGTTCGTTCGTTGTAGCCGCTGCCGAGCTTTGGCGAGGCTGCGATCGACCCCGCAGGGGGCGCGACGATTTCAAGAGCTTGCGCCCGCGTTGCGGTCGATCGCAGCCTCGCGGGCTCGGCAGCGGCTACGGGGATAGGGGCAATGCCGGGGTTTTGGGGCGCCGGAAATTTCGCAGTTTTTTGCAAAAGGCACAGACATGACCGAAGACACCATCAAGCGCCGGGCCAAGGGGCTGGACCGGGCGTTCGATATTCTCGATTTCCTCAAGGAGATCGGCCAGCCGTTGCGGCCCAACGATATCGCCAAGGGGATCGGCAGCCCCAAGTCCACGGTGTACGAGCTGGTGGCGTCCTTGCTGGAGCGGCGGGTTCTGGAGCCGGTGGGCCAGGACGGGCATGTGTACCTGGGGCGTCAGCTGTACTTTCTTGGGCAGGCCCATCTGCGCCATTTCGACCTGACCCGCGAGGCCGACTCGGCCTTGCAGGAGATCGTCAGCCAGACCCGCGAGACCGCGCAGATGTGCCTGCTCAACGGGCGCAAATACACGGTGGCGCTGATGAAGGAGGGCGAGCGGCATTTCCGCATCTCCTCGAATATCGGCGAGAACGCGCCGATTCCCTGGACCGCTTCCGGGCGGCTGCTGCTGGGGCATTTGAGCGATGAGCAGATCGTCGAGTTGATCGACGAGCGCGACTTCATGCTCCCTGACGGGGAGCGTCTGCCTGTGGCGACCTTCTTGAAGGAAATCCGCCAGGCCACGCAGGACGGTTTCTTCTCCTTCGACAGCGTGGCCGACACCTTTACCCATTGCTTCGCCGCCCCGGTGCGGGACGAGCGCGGGGTGTGCATCTGCACCCTGTGCATCGTCGCGCCACGGGCCGATGCCCAGAACAATTACGCCGACTACCGCCGGGTGCTGATCGACAGCGCGAATCGCCTGGCCCGTCGCATCAACGACTAATGCCAGCCTCTGTGGCTGCGCCGTAAGGAGTTCGAATATGTCTTCTGCCTTGATCAATGCCGCGGTGGAAAAGGGCGCCGCCCAACCGGGTGTCAGCCTGGTGCGCGATGTCAGCCTGCCGGCCCTGGTGCTGCACCGCGCGGCGCTGGAACACAACATCCGCTGGATGCAGAAGTTCGTCAGCGACAGCGGCGCCGAGCTGGCGCCCCACGGCAAGACCAGCATGACCCCGGCGCTGTTCCGTCGGCAGCTGGAGGCGGGCGCCTGGGGCATCACCCTGGCCACCGCGGTGCAGACCCGCGCGGCCTACGCCCACGGTGTGCGCCGGGTGCTGATGGCCAACCAGCTGGTGGGCACGCCGAACATGGGGCTGATCGCCGAGCTGCTGGCCGATCCGACGTTCGACTTCTATTGCATGGTCGATCACCCGGACAACGTCGCCGACCTCGGGCAGTTCTTCGCCGCGCGCGGGGTGCGTCTGAACGTGATGATCGAGTACGGCGTGGTCGGCGGCCGTTGTGGCTGCCGCAGCGAGCAGGAAGTGCTGGACCTGGCGCAGGCGATCAAGGCGCAACCGGCCTTGGCCTTGTGCGGTATCGAGGGCTACGAAGGGGTGATCCATGGCGATCACGCGGTCAGTGGCATTCGGGAGTTTGCCGCGTCCCTGGTGCGCCTGGCGGTGCAGTTGCAGGACGACGGGCTGTTCGCTATCGACCGGCCGATCATTACCGCCTCGGGGTCGGCCTGGTATGACCTGATCGCCGAGTCCTTCGAGGCGCAGAACGCCCAGGGGCGTTTCCTCAGTGTGCTGCGCCCCGGCAGTTACGTGGCCCACGACCATGGCATCTATAAAGAGGCGCAGTGCTGCGTGCTCGACCGTCGCAGCGACCTGCACGAAGGCCTGCGTCCGGCGCTGGAAGTCTGGGCCCATGTGCAGTCCCTGCCGGAGCCGGGGTTCGCGGTGATCGCCCTGGGCAAGCGCGACGTGGCCTATGACGCCGGTCTGCCGGTGCCGTTGTTGCGCTACAAGCCGGGCGTGCTGCCGGCCAAGGGCGATGATGTCAGCGCCTGCAAGGTCACGGCGGTGATGGACCAGCATGCGTTCATGACCGTGGCGCCGGGGGTTGAGTTGCGGGTGGGGGACATTATTGCTTTTGGTACTTCGCACCCGTGTTTGACCTTTGATAAGTGGCGCACCGGATTGCTGGTGGATGAGCGGCTGGATGTGCTGGAGAGCATGGAGACCTGTTTCTAGAGTAGGTCTGGCACCTGCTGCGCAGGTAATCGCGGGCAAGCCTCGCTCCTACGGATATGAGGCGTACACGCCTTGGCAAACGACACCAACCTTGTAGGAGCGAGGCTTGCCCGCGAAGACGTTCTTTCTCACAACAAAAAACTCTCAGAGACACCCCACCATGAACACCTGCACCACCGGGAAACGCATCGCCCTGATCGGCGAATGCATGATTGAACTGCAACACCGCGCCGACGGCAGCCTGCAACAGAGCTTCGGCGGCGACACCTTGAACACCGCCGTGTACCTGGCCCGTGAATTGGGCGAGGGCGCCCATGTCGACTATGTCACCGCCCTCGGTGACGACAGTTTCAGCGACGCCATGTGCCAGAGCTGGGCCGAGGAAGGCATCGGCCTGGGCATGGTCCAGCGCCTGCCGGGGCGTTTGCCCGGGTTGTATTGCATCCAGACCGACGCCAAGGGCGAGCGGCGCTTTCTTTACTGGCGCAACGAAGCGGCGGTGCGCGACTGTTTCACCACCCCCGCGGCCGAGCCGATCCTCGCGGCGTTGCCGGCCTACGCGGTGCTGTATTTCAGCGGCATCACCCTGGCGGTGCTCGGTGAGTTGGGGCGCAAGAAGCTGATTGGGACCTTGATCGAGGCGCGTCAGCGTGGGGCGCAGGTGGTCTTCGACAACAACTACCGCCCGCGGCTCTGGGCCTCGGTGGAGCAGGCGCAGGCGGCTTATCGCGAGGCGCTGGCCTATGTCGATCTGGCGCTGCTGACGGTGGATGACGAGCAGGCGCTGTTCGGTTATGCCGACAGCCAGGCGGTATTGGCGGCCTACGCGGACACGCCGGAAGTGGTGCTCAAGCGCGGCGCTGAACCTTGCCTGATCCGCTGTGGCGGCGAGTCGTTCGAGGTGCCGGCGCAGCGGGTGGAGCAGGTGGTGGACACCACGGCGGCGGGGGATTCGTTCAGTGCGGCGTATCTGGCGTGTCGCTTGAAAGGCGGCAGTCCGCAGCAGGCGGCGCAGGCCGGGCATCGCTTGGCGAGCCGGGTGATCCAGGTACCGGGGGCGTTGATCCCAAGACCCTGAGGCACCCCTGTAGCCGCTGCCGCAGGCTGCGATCGACGGCGCAGCCGGCGCAAGGGCGGTATCCCTGATTTTTCAGATAGGTCGCGTCGCCAGGTTTTGCGGCCCCTGCGGTGCCGATCGCAGCCTGCGGCAGCGGCTACAGGGGCGCGATGGAGGCCGCATGGCGGTCACTCGTGACACTTCAATCGCGGTAGAACACCTGCACCAGGTGGTAACCGAACTTGCTCTTGATCGGCCCGTGCACGGTGCGCAGGGGCTTTTTGAAGATCACCTGGTCGATGGCTCCGACCATCTGCCCCGGCCGCACTTCACCCAGGTCGCCGCCGCGTTTGCCGGAGGGGCAGGTGGAGTATTTCTTCGCCAGCACGTCGAAGGCTTCGCCCTTGGCGATGCGCTGCTTGAGCTGTTCGGCCTCTTCGGCGGTTTTCACCAGGATGTGGCGGGCTTGGGCTTTCATGGGGCAATTACCTTGGAACGGTGCGGACGGCGGGGGCGGATTATGCCTGAAATCAGCCCTGCCGGCCGATCATCTGACGAATCTTCTGGGCCAGCGCCTCGATGGAAAACGGCTTGGCGATCAGGTCCATGCCGGCGTCGAGAAAGCCCTGGCGCTCGGCGGCCTTTTCCGCGTAACCGGTCATGAACAGCACCTTGAGTTCCGGTCGCTGCTGGCGGGCGATCTCCGCCAGCTGCCGGCCGTTCATGCCCGGCAGGCCGACGTCGGTCACCAGCAGGTCGACACGCCGCTCGGACTCCAGCAACGGCAGGGCGCTCTTGGCGTCCTCGGCCTCGAAGGCGCTGTAGCCCAGTTCGCTCAGCACGTTGAGCACCAGCATACGCACCGCCGGGTCGTCCTCCACCAGCATCACCGATTCGCCGGCCACCGCGTACGGCGCTTCGACGCTGGCCGGTGCCGGGCTGTCGGTTTGGGCACCGCTGTACAGGCGCGGCAGGTACAGGCGCACGCAGGTGCCCTGGCCCGGTTCGCTGCTGATGGTCAGGTGGCCGCCGGATTGCTGGGCGAAGCCGTAGATCATCGACAGCCCCAGGCCCGTGCCCTGGCCGATGGGCTTGGTGGTGAAGAACGGATCGAAGGCCTTGGCCAGCACTCGCGGGGTCATGCCGGCGCCGTTGTCGCTGACGCCGAGCATCACGTAGTCGCCGGCCTTGACCGGTTCCAAGGTGCCCAGGTCGCTGCCGTTGAGGTAGCTGTTGGCGGTCTCGATGGTCAGCACGCCGCCGTCGGGCATGGCGTCGCGGGCGTTGATCACCAGGTTGAGCAGGGCGTTTTCCAGCTGGCTGGCGTCGCTGTTGATCGACCAGACGTTGGCGCCCAGGTTCATCTTCAGCTCGATATGCTCGCCCTTGGTGTGGTTAAACAGATCGTGCAGCGAACGCACCAGCTGGTTCGGCTCCAGCGGCCGGCGGTCCAGCGACTGGCGTCGGGAGAACGCCAGCAGGCGGTGGGTGAGGGCGGCCGCGCGCTTGGCCGAGGACATCGCGGCCTCGGTGAAGCGGCCGATCTCCGCGCTGCGGTCGGCGTCGATGTAGCGCTGCATCAGCTCCAGGCTGCCGATGATGCCGGTGAGCATGTTGTTGAAGTCGTGGGCGATGCCGCCGGTGAGCTGGCCCACGGCTTCCATCTTCTGCGCATGGCGCAGGGCGTTTTCGGCGCGCTCGCGTTCGAACATCTCGCTCTGCAGGCGCTGGTTGGCGGCGGCCAGCGCCTGGGTGCGCTCGGCCACCCGTTCTTCCAGGGTTTCGTTGAGGTTGCGCAGGGCTTCCTCGGTCTGTTTGCGCTCGGTTTCATCGATCACGAAGATGTAGAAACCATTGATCGCGCCGTCGGCGCCGTAGCGCGGCAGGTACTTCATCAGCGCATGCCGCGCGCGCCCGTCGCGGTGCGGCGAGTTGGCTTCGAAGCTACAGGGTTTGCCGGCCAGGGCGGCGGCGATCTTGTCGGCGCGGGTGGCGTAGATCTCGTCCCCCACCACTTCGCGGATGGTCCGCCCGTACAGCTCTTGCGGGGTCAGGCCGTACCAGTCGAGGTAGGCGCTGTTGTTCAGGCGAAAGCGCTCTTCGTGGTCGACGTAGCCGATCAGCACCGGCATGGCGTTGATGATCAGCTGCAATTCGGTCTGGCTCTGGCGCAGCGCCTGTTCCATCTGCTTGCGGTCGGTCAGGTCCAGGGCGGCGCCGAGGAAGCGCACCGGCCGGCCGTGGTGATCCTTGTAGCAGCGCCCGCGGGCGAAGACCCAGCGGATCTGCCCGTCGGGCTGTTGCAGGCGGTATTCCTCGGCGTATTCGGTGCCGTGGGTGATGCAGTGCTTGATGCTGCGCGCCACCATGCCGCGGTCTTCCGGGTGCACGCCCTTGAGGTAGTCGCTGATGGGCAGTTGTCCGGCCAGGGCCGGGTCGATGCTGTGCAGCTGGGCGAAGTGGGCGTCGGCGATAAAGCGGTCGTCGCCGATGTCCCAGTCCCAGGTGCCGACCGCGTCGGTCGCTGCCAGCGCCAGTTGCAGGCGCTCTTCGGTTTCGTGCTGGGCCTTGAGGCTGGCCGCCGAGCGCTGCTCCAGTTCCAGGGCGATGCGTCGGCGCTCGTTGGTTTCGATGCTGGTGACCAGGATCCCGGCGACTTCGCCGCTTTCGTCGCGGATCGGGCTGTAGGTCAGGTCCAGCCAGACGTCCGATTCACGGCCGTGGCGCAGCAGGGTGAAGGGTTTTTCGCTGAAGGTGCGCACCTGGCCTTGCAGCACGGCTTGGTAGATCGGCGCGGTGAAGTCCTGGAGTTCCGGCCAGGTCAGGTGGGTCGACTGGCCGAAGGCGCCAGGGTGCTTGTTGCCGGCCAGCAGGGCGAAACCGTCGTTGTAGATCTGTGTCAGTTGCGCGCCCCACAACAGCAGCATCGGCATCGGCGAGTGGATCACGATGTCCACTGCGGTGCGCAGGCTCTGCGGCCAGTGGTCGACCGCGCCCAGCGGCGTGGCGGCCCAGTCCAGCCGGGCAATCAGGGTTTCGGCTTCGCTGCCGGAGGGGGAGGCGTTCATGTCGGGGGTGTCCTGAGCGTGCATCACGCCGGCATTGTAGCCGCTGCCGCAGGCTGCGATCGACGGCGTAGCCGGCGCAAGGGCGGTTTTCCCGGACCTGGTGGACCGGGTCGCCAGGTTTTGCGGCCCCTGCGGTGCCGGACGCAGCCTGCGGCAGCGGCTACAACTGGCACCGCGCCCAGCCCTTGTAGCCGCTGCCGAGCCTGCGAGGCTGCGTAAAGGCCCGCAGGGCCTTCAGCGGTCCTGAGATCGCGCCCCTGCGGGTCGTTCGCAGCCTGCGACAGCGGCTACAGGGGCAACGATCAGTCGCGCAACTCAGGGCGATCGCGAAACTGCTCCAGCGCCTCGGGGTTGGCCAGGGCGTCGGTGTTTTTCACCGGCAGGCCGTGCACCACGTTGCGCACCGCCAGTTCGACGATCTTGCCGCTGATGGTCCGCGGGATGTCGCTGACCGCGAGGATCTTCGCCGGCACGTGCCTTGGCGTGGTGTTGGCGCGGATCACCTGGCGGATCTGCTCCTGCAGGGCGTCGTCCAGTTGCACGCCGTCCTGCAGGCGCACGAACAGCACCACCCGCACATCGTTGTCCCATTGCTGACCGATGGCCAGGCTTTCCAGGACCTGCTCGAGTTTTTCCACCTGGCGGTAGATTTCCGCGGTGCCGATGCGCACGCCGCCGGGGTTGAGCACGGCGTCCGAGCGGCCGTGAATCAGCCAGCTGCCATGGGCCAGTTGCTCGGCGTAGTCGCCCTGGGCCCAGACCCCGGGGAACTGGCTGAAGTAGGAGGCGCGCAGCTTCTCGTGCCGCGGGTCGTGCCACAGGCCGATGGGCATGGCCGGGAAATGCCGGGTGCAGACCAGTTCGCCCTTTTCGCCGACCACCGCCTGGCCCTGGTCGTTCCACACCTCGACCGCCATGCCCAGGCCCTTGCTTTGCATTTCGCCGCGGTGCACCGGCAACAGCGGGTTGCCGATGATGAAGCAGGAAATGATATCGGTGCCGCCGGACATCGAGGCCAGGCACAGGTCCTGTTTGAACGCGCGGTACACGTAGTCGAAGCTCTGCGGCGACAGCGGCGAGCCGGTACTGAGCAGGGTCTTGAGGCTGGCCAGGGAATGGCTCTGGCGCGGCTCGATGCCGGCCTTTTCCAGGGCCACCAGGTACTTGGGGCTGGTGCCGAAAACGCTGATGCCTTCCTGGTCGATCAGGTCGATCAAGTGTTCGGGCGCCGGGTGGAACGGCGAGCCGTCGTACAGCAGCACCGTGGCGCCCACCGCCAGGGCGGAGACCAGCCAGTTCCACATCATCCAGCCGCAGGTGGTGTAGTAGAACAGCACCTCGCCGACGCGCAGGTCGGTGTGCAGGCCGTGCTCCTTGAGGTGCTGCAACAGCACGCCGCCGGTGCTGTGGATGATGCACTTGGGCACGCCGGTGGTGCCGCTGGAATAGAGGATGTACAGCGGGTGGGAGAAGGGCACGGCGACGAACGCCGGCTCGCCGCCGGGGCGGTAGAAGTCGTCCCACAGCGCGACGCTGGCCGAGGTGCGGAAGTCTTCGGTGCGAGCCTCGGGCCGCGCGTACGGCACGATGATCAGCTGTTGCAGGGACGGCAGGCGTTCGAGGATCTCGTTGACCTTGGCCGTCTGGTCGATCTGTTTGCCGGCGTAGCGGTAGCCGGCGCAGGTGATCAGCACCTTGGGTTCGATCTGGCCGAAACGGTCGATCACCCCCTGGGTGCCGAAGTCCGGCGAGGAGCTGGACCAGACGGCCCCGAGGCTGGCGGTGGCGAGCATGCCCACCAGGGTCTGCCAGGTATTGGGCATGCAGGCCGCGACCCGGTCGCCAAGGCCGACGCCGGCGGCCCGCAGGCTGTGTTGCAGGCCGGCGACATGGGCCGCCAGCTGGTTGTAGGTCAGCTGTTCGCGCTGGCCGTTCTCGTTGATCGCCACCACCGCGACGCCATCGTCACGCCGTTTGAGCAGGTGTTCGGCGAAGTTCAGGGTGGCGTCGGGAAACCACTGGGCGGCGGGCATGCCGCGGCCTTCGATCAGCACCGCGCTGGGGGGCGCGTGGAACTCGACATCGAAGAAGTCGACTATGGCCTGCCAGAAGGCTTCGCGCTGCTCGATGCTCCATTGATGCAGGGCGGGGTAGCCGTCGAGGTCCAGGTCGTGACGGTGATTGATCAAGCGCCGGAAGGCTTCCATGCGGGTCTTGCTGATGCGCTCGGCACTGGGTTGCCAGAGTAATTCGGACATGGGTGGCCTCTTGTTTTTCTGCTGCACACACACACACAAAGCGGGTCCAACTCTACCTGTAGCCGCTGCCGAAGGCTGCGATCGACCGGAACGGTCGTGGCGGTCTCAAGGTCGCGGAGGTCCTTCGGACCTATCGCAGCCTGCGGCAGCGGCTACAGGGATCGCGTTTACTGCGCCAGCCAGCCACCGTCGATATTCCACGCCGCGCCACGCACCTGGCTGCCGGCCTCACTGCACAAGAATAGGACCAACTCGCCCAGCTGCGAAGGCGTGACGAACTCCAGGGACGGCTGTTTTTCCGCCAGCAGGTCATGCTGCGCCTGCTGCGGGTCGACCCCCGCGGCGATGCGGTCGTCGATCTGCTTTTGCACCAGTGGGGTCAGGACCCAGCCCGGGCAGATGGCGTTGCAGGTGACGTTGCTGGTGGCGGTCTCCAGGCCGACCACCTTGGTCAGGCCGATCACCCCGTGCTTGGCCGCCACATAGGCGGCCTTGCCCACCGAGCCGACCTGGCCATGCACCGAGGCGATGTTGACGATCCGCCCCCAGCCCTTGGCGCGCATGCCGGGCAGGCTCAGGCGGGTGCTGTGGAACACCGACGACAGGTTGATGGCGATGATCGAGTCCCAGCGCTCCACCGGGAATTCCTCGACCGCCGCCACATGCTGGATGCCGGCGTTGTTGACCAGGATGTCGACGCCGCCGAACTCGCGCTCGGCGTAGGCGAGCATGTCGGCGATCTGCGCCGGGTCGCTGACGTCGGCCGGGTGATGGCCGACCTTGCCGCCGCTGTCTTTATTGAGGCGCGCGACCTCGGCGAGCACCGTCGAGGCATCGCCGAAGCCGTTGAGGATCAGGTTGGCGCCGGCCTTGGCCAGGCTCAGGGCGATCCCCAGGCCGATGCCGCTGGTGGAGCCAGTGACGAGGGCGGTCTTGCCCGCAAGATTGCTCATGAATACCTCACACAATGCCGGTGGCGTAGAAAGTGGCGATCACGACGAAGACGGCCAGGGTCTTGATCAGCGTAATGCAGAAAATGTCCTTGTAGGCTTGGCGGTGGGTCAGCCCGGTGACCGCCAGCAGGGTGATCACCGCGCCGTTGTGCGGCAGGGTGTCCATGCCGCCGCTGGCCATGGCGGCCACACGGTGCAGCACTTCCAGCGGGATGTTGGCGGCATGGGCGGCGCTGATGAAGGTCTCCGACATGGCCGCCAGGGCGATGCTCATGCCGCCCGAGGCGGAGCCGGTGATGCCGGCCAGCAGGGTCACGGTAATGGCCTCGTTGACCAGCGGGTTGGGGATGCTTTTCAGCCAGTCCGACAGCACCAGGAAACCCGGCAAGGAGGCGATCACCGCGCCGAAACCGTATTCCGAAGCAGTGTTCATCGCCGCCAGCAGGGCGCCGCTGACCGCGCTTTTGCTGCCCTCGGCGAGCCTGCCGCGAATGGCCGAGAAGCCAAACACCAGGACCATGATGATGCCCACCAGCAGGGCGGCCTGGACTGCCCAGATGGCGGTGAGCTTGGCGACGTCGGTCTGCACCGGGGCGGCCATGCCGGCCAGGGCCAGGCTGTGGGTCTTGCCGTACCATTGGGGAATCCAGTGGGTGAACAGCAGGTTCATCAGGCCCACCAGCAGCAGCGGCGACAGGGCGATCCAGGGGTTGGGCAACTGGATGTCGGCGGCGGTTTCCGGCTCGTTGCGCAGGTCGCTGCCGTAGCCTTCACCAGCTTTGTGCGCCTTGTTGCGCTGGCGCTGGAGGAACAGCATGCCGGCGCAGAACACGAAAATGGTGCCGATCACCCCCAGCCAGGGCGCGGCCCAGGCGGTGGTGTTGAAGAAGGTGCTGGGGATGATGTTCTGGATCTGCGGGGTGCCGGGCAGGGCGTCCATGGTGAAGGAGAACGCGCCGAGGGCGATGGTCGCCGGGATCAGGCGCTTGGGGATATTGCTCTGGCGGAACATCTCCGCGGCGAACGGGTAGACCGCGAACACCACCACGAACAGCGACACGCCGCCGTAGGTCAGCAGGGCGCAGACCAGCACGATCACCAGCATCGCCTGGCGCGTGCCGAGCAGGCGGATGGCCGCCGCGACGATGGAGCGGGAGAAGCCCGACAGCTCGATCAGCTTGCCGAACACCGCGCCGAGCAGGAACACCGGGAAGTAGAGTTTGATGAAGCCGACCATCTTCTCCATGAACACGCCGGTGAAGGCGGGCGCCACGGCGGACGGGTCGGTGAGCAGGACGGCGCCGAGGGCGGCGATGGGGGCAAAGAGGATAACGCTGTAGCCACGGTAAGCAGCCAACATCAGCAGCGCGAGGGCTGCTAGGGCAATGATCACACTCATGGTGTGTCTCTCCAGGATTGTTATTTTTGTAGGGTGTTGCGGGTGTGGGAGGGGCTATAGCGAGTTTTGTGCCATGTGTATAAGCGATTGATAAATAACGATATTTTTATGATTCTGGAGAGTGGAAACAGAGTTTTGTCTCTACTTTGAGACTTTTGGTGGTTGAAAGGGCGTCATCGCGAGCAAGCTCACTCCTACAGGGACGGTGTGAACCCTTGTAGGAGCGAGCTTGCTCGCGATGAGCGCGAAGCGCTCAAGGCTGTCTCTACATGGAGATTGATATCTCTTTATTGAGACTCTTCGATCCCCAGCGCCGCCATCTTCTTGTACAGGGTCGAGCGCCCCAGGCCCAGGCGTGCCGCGGCTTGCCCCACTTTGCCGCCACAGTGCGCCAGGGCCGACTCGATCACCTGGCGGTCGAAACGCTCGCGCGCGGCGGCGAAGGTTTCGTCGGGTTGCACTTCGGCGGCCTGGGGGCTGGCCGCGCGCGGCACCGGGCTGAAGGTGCCGATGGCCGCGCGCAGGTCGCCGGCGTTGAGCATCAGGTCGTCGCTGAGCAGGGCGGCGCGTTCCAGGACGTTGCGCAGCTCGCGGATATTGCCCGGCCAGGCGTGCTGGCCGAGCAGGGCCAGGGCATCGGGGGTCAGTTCGTGCTGGCTGCGCAGCTCTTCGAGGATGGCTTCGCTGAGGGCCGGCAGGTCGTCCAGGCGTTCGCGCAGCGGCGGCACCTGGATCGGCAGCACATTGAGGCGGTAATACAGGTCGGCGCGAAATTCGCCGCGCTTGATCGCCGCTTCCAGGTCGGTGGAGGTGGCGGCGATCACCCGCACGTCGCTCTGGATCACCTCGTTGGAGCCCACCGGCTCGAACTCTTTCTCTTGCAGCACCCGCAGCAGCTTGCTTTGCAGGGGCAGGGGCATGTCGCCGATCTCGTCGAGAAACAGCGTGCCGCCCTGGGCGATCTGCAGCTTGCCGGCGCGGCCCTTGCGGTCGGCGCCGGTGAAGGCGCCGGGGGCGGTGCCGAAGAACTCGGCCTCCAGCAAGGCCTCGGGAATCGCCGCGCTGTTGATGCTGACGAAGGCCTTGTGCGCCCGTGGCGACGCGGCGTGGATGGCCTGGGCCAGCAGCTCCTTGCCGGTGCCGGTCTCGCCTTGTAGCAGCACCGGCGAGTCGGCGCTGGCGCTGCGCCGCGCCCGGCGTTTGACTTCCAGGCTGGCGGCGCTGGTGCCGATAAAGTGGGCGAAGTTGTATTTGGCCTGCCGCGCCCGCAGCAGCGAGCGCGTGGAAGCAAGCTCTTCCTGCATGCTCAGGTAGCGCTTGAGCATCGGCGACAGGCTGCGCAGCTCGTCGAACAGGGCAAAGCCGATGGCGCCGATCACCGCCCCGGCGTCGTCGTGGATCGGCAGGCGCATCACCACCAGCGGGTCCTTGGGGGTGTCCTGCATGTCCAGCAGGATCGGCCGCCCGGTGCGCACCACTTCGCGCAACAGGCTGCCGGGGATCACGCTTT
Organism: Pseudomonas sp. GW821-FHT02B10; assembly: GCF_059421865.1. NCBI lineage: Bacteria > Pseudomonadati > Pseudomonadota > Gammaproteobacteria > Pseudomonadales > Pseudomonadaceae > Pseudomonas > Pseudomonas sp. GW821-FHT02B10. The sequence goes on from NZ_JBWKVU010000004.1 coordinate 352,710, forward strand.
CGCAGGCCTTGCCGATGGCGAACGCCGCCGACTCCAGGCCGAAGCGCCGGGCGTAGCGCTCGTTCATCCAGACGATGTTGGCGTCGCGGTCGACGATCACCGTGCCCTCGCTGGATTGCTCGATGATCTCGAACAGCGAACGGATCGCCAGTTGGCGGACCCGCTGGTAATCCTTGAGGCTTTCGGTGTCGTTCATGGGGGAGGTCCTGAAGGGAGCGCGGCGCCGATTATGCCGGGAATCTTCACAGCGACGCGACCATCAGGGTTGACGCTATCCCTGTAGCCGCTGCCGCAGGCTGCGAAAGGTCCGAAGGACCTCCGGCGGCCTCCAGACCCTGCGCCCGCTTCGCGGTCGATCGCAGGCTCCGCCAGCGGCTACAGAGTGGTGCTTCTGTAGGAGTGAGGCTTGCCCGCGATGGGTTCGGCGCGGTGGGCCTGCAATACCGCGGTGCTTGCATCGCGAGCAAGCTCGCTCCTACAGGGGAATGCGGGTTCAGGCGGGGTGGGCGGCGGCCAGCAGTTCCTGGGTGTAGGGATGTTGCGGCGCGTCGAACACTTCGTGGCTGGGGCCGCGTTCGACCACCTTGCCGTCCTTGATCACGATCATGTCGTGGGCCAGGGCGCGCACCACCGCCAGGTCGTGGCTGATAAACAGGTAGGTCAGGGCGTGGCGTTCCTGGAGCTGGCGCAACAGCGCCACCACCTGTTTCTGCACGGTGCGGTCGAGGGCCGAGGTCGGTTCGTCCAGCAAAATCAGCGCCGGCTTGAGCACCAGGGCCCGGGCAATGGCGATGCGCTGGCGCTGGCCGCCGGAGAACTCGTGGGGGTAGCGATGGCGGCTGGCCGGGTCCAGGCCGACTTCTTCCAGCACCTGGATCACCTGCTGCTCGCACTGCTGGGCGGTGGACTGGCTGTGCACTTCCAGGCCTTCGCTGATGATCTGCGCCACCGACATCCGCGGGCTGAGGCTGCCGAACGGGTCCTGGAACACCACCTGCATCTGCTTGCGCCACGGCCGCAGCTGCTTCTGATTGAGGCCATCGAGGGCCTCGCCCTGGAAGCGGATGCTGCCTTCGGAATCCAGCAGGCGCAGGATCGCCTGGCCGAGGGTCGACTTGCCGGAGCCGGACTCACCGACGATGCCCAGGGTCTTGCCCCGTTGCAGGCTCAGGCTGATGCCGTCCACCGCCCGCAGGTATTGCTTGCGTCGGAACAACCCGCCGCCGATCTGGAACTGCACGTTGAGGTCGTCCACCTGCAACACCACTTCGCGCTCGTCCCGGGGCAGGGCTTCGCCTTCCGGCTCGGCATTGAGCAGCACGCGGCTGTAGGGGTGCTGGGGCGCGCTGAACAGGGTTTCGCAGGGTGCCTGCTCGACAATCTGCCCGGCCTTCATCACACAGACGCGCTGGGCGATGCTGCGCACCAGGTTGAGGTCGTGGCTGATCAGCAGCAGCGACATGCCCAGGCGTTGTTGCAGGGATTTGAGCAGCAGCAGGATCTTGCGTTGCACCGTCACGTCGAGAGCGGTGGTCGGTTCGTCGGCGATCAGCAGTTCCGGCTCGCAGGCCAGGGCCATGGCGATCATCACCCGCTGGCGCTGGCCGCCGGAGAGCTGGTGCGGGTAGGCCTTGAGCCGCTCCTCGGGTTTCTGGATGCCCACCAGGCGCAGCAGTTCGAGGATCCGCGCCTGGGCCGCCTTGCCGCCCAGGCCCTTGTGCAGCAGCAGGGTTTCGCCGATCTGCTTTTCGATGCTGTGCAGCGGGTTCAGCGAGGTCATCGGCTCCTGGAAGATCATGGCGATACGGTCGCCGCGCAGCTTCTGCAAGGTCCGCGCTTCGGCGCCGAGCAACTCCTGGCCACGGTAGCGGATGCTGCCGCTGCTCTGGGTGTCGCAGTCGGGCAGCAGTTGCAGGATCGAATGAGCGGTTACCGACTTGCCCGAGCCCGACTCGCCGACCAGGGCCAGGCACTCGCCGGGGCGGATATCCAGGCACAGGTCGCGCACCACTTTCTGGCCGTTGAAGGCCACATTGAGGTCGCGGATTTCGATCAGGTTGTCAGTCATTTAACAGTCCGCTTGATTCAGGAACGTGGATCGAAGGCATCGCGCAACGCCTCGCCGATAAACACCAGCAGCGAGAGGATCAGCGCCAGGGTGAAAAACGCCGTCAGGCCCAGCCAGGGCGCTTGCAGGTTCTGCTTGCCCTGGCCGATCAGCTCGCCCAGGGAGGCGCTGCCGGCGGGCATGCCGAAGCCGAGGAAGTCCAGGGCGGTGAGGGTGGAAATCGCCCCGGTGAGAATGAACGGCAGGTAGCTCAGGGTGGCGTTCATCGCGTTGGGCAGGATGTGCCGCACGATCACCTTGCGGTCGTTGAGGCCCAGGGCCCGGGCGGCCTTGACGTATTCCAGGTTGCGTCCGCGCAGGAACTCGGCGCGCACCACGTCCACCAGGGCCAGCCAGGAGAACAGCGCCATGATCCCCAGCAGCCACCAGAAGTTCGGCTCGACGAAACCGGAAAGGATGATCAGCAGGTACAGCACCGGCAGCCCCGACCAGACTTCCAGCAGGCGCTGGCCCAGCAGATCGACCCAGCCGCCGTAATAGCCCTGCAGGGCACCGGCGGCGATGCCGATCAGGGCGCTGATAAAGGTCAGGGCCAGGGCGAACAGGATCGACACCCGGGCGCCGTAGATCACCCGGGCCAGTACGTCACGGGCCTGGTCGTCGGTGCCCAGCCAGTTGACCGCGGTCGGCGGGCTTGGGGCCGGGCGGCTGAGGTCGTAGTTGGGCGTGTCTTCGCTGAACGGGATCGGCGGGAACAGCAACCAGCCACCGTCCTGGCGGATCAGCTGCTGCACGTAGTCGCTGCGGTAGTCGGCCTGGAACGGCAGCTGCCCGCCGAACTCCTGCTCGGTGTAGCGCTTGAGCACCGGGAAATACAGCGAGCCCTGGTAGCTGACCACCAGCGGTTTGTCGTTGGCGATCAGCTCACCGCCGAGGGTGAGGATGAACAGGCCGATAAACAGCCACAGCGACCACCAGCCACGGCGGTTTTTCTTGAAGCGCTCGAAGCGCCGGCGCGCCAGCGGGGAGAGCTTGAGCATCAGGCGTTCCTCGCGGCGAAGTCGATACGCGGATCGACCAGGGTGTAGCAGAGGTCGCCGATGAGTTTTATCAGCAGGCCGAACAGGGTGAAGATGAACAGCGAGCCGAACACCACCGGATAGTCCCGCGACACCGCGGCCTCGTAGCTCATGCGGCCGAGGCCGTCGAGGGAGAAGATCACCTCGATCAGCAAGGAGCCGGCGAAGAACACGCTGATAAAGGCCTGGGGAATGCCCGAGACCACCAGCAGCATGGCGTTGCGGAACACATGGCCGTAGAGCACCCGGCGCTCGCTCAGGCCCTTGGCCCGGGCGGTGACCACGTACTGGCGGGTGATCTCGTTGAGGAACGAGTTCTTGGTGAGGATGGTCAGGGTGGCGAAACCGCCGATCACCAGGGAGGTCACCGGCAGCACCAGGTGCCAGAAGTAGTCGACGACCTTGCCCAGGGTGCTCAGTTGCTCGAAGTTCTCCGAGACCAGCCCGCGCACCGGGAACCAGTTCAGCGAGGTGCCGCCGGCGAACATCACGATCAGGAACATGGCGAACAGGAAGGCCGGCATGGCGTAGCCGATGATGATCGCGGTGCTGCTCCAGATATCGAAATGGCTGCCATGGTGCACCGCCTTGCGAATCCCCAGGGGGATCGACACCAGGTAGGTGATCAGCGTCGCCCAGAGCCCGAGGGAAATGGTCACCGGCATTTTCTGCAGGATCAGCTCGGTGACCGTGGCGCCGCGGAAGAAGCTCTTGCCGAAGTCCAGCTGCGCGTAGCTCTTGAGCATCAGCCACAGGCGCTCGTGGGCCGGCTTGTCGAATCCGTACTGCTTCTCGATGTCCTTGATCAGCTGCGGGTCGAGGCCACGGCTGGCCCGCGAGTTGCCGCTGACGCCGTCGCTCGAACCGCCGAGGTTGCCGCCACCGCCTATGCCTTGCAGGCGGGCGATGGCCTGTTCCACCGGGCCGCCGGGGGCGGCCTGGACGATGGCGAAGTTGACCAGCAGGATGATCAGCAGGGTCGGGATGATCAGCAGCAGGCGCCGCAGGATATACGCCAGCATCAGTGCGGCCCTCCGGGCTTGCCGCGCTGGACGCGCTCGGCCGCCATTTGCTCGTTGGTCAGGGGCGTGCGGCTCATTTCCCACCAGCTTTCGATGGCTTCGTCATTGCTGGCGGGAATGGCCGGCATGCCGAAGCGGTTCCACCACACGGTGGAGGTGCCCGGCGGGTAGTAGTTGGGGATCCAGTAGTAATTCCATTGCAGTACCCGGTCCAGGGCGTGGGCGTAACTCAGCATCTGTGGCTGGCTGGTGGCCTTGACCAGGCCGCTGATCAGGCTGTCCACCACCGGGTTCTTCAGCACCATCAGGTTGCTGGAGCCAGGGTCGTTGGCCGCCGCCGAGCCGAAGTAGTTGTACAGCTCCAGCCCCGGCGAGGTGGTCACCGGGTAGCCGGTGACGATCATGTCGTAGTCGCGGGCCATCAGCCGGTTGACGTACTGCGAGGCGTCGATGCGGCGGATCTCCAGGGTGATGCCGATCTGCGCCAGGTTGCGCTTGTAGGGCAACAGCAGGCGTTCGATGCCGTTCTGGCTGTTGAGGAAGGTGAAGCGCAGCGGCTCGCCGTCGGCGTTGACTAGCTGGTCGCCGTCGGGTTTCCAGCCGGCCGCTTCGAGCAGGGCCAGGGCCTGCAGCTGTTTATCGCGAATCAGGCCGCTGCCGTCGGTTTTCGGCGCTTCGAAGACCTGGGTGAAGACTTCGTCGGGAACCTGCCCGCGCAGCGGTTCGAGGATCTTCAGTTCTTCGGCATCCGGCAGCGCCCGCGCGGCCAGGGCGCTGTTGGAGAAAAAGCTCTGCTGGCGGATGTACAGGTCGCGCATCATCTGCCGGTTGCTCCACTCGAAGTCCCAGAGCATGGCCAGGGCCTGGCGCACGCGGCGATCCTGGAACATCGGTTTTTGCAGGTTGAACACGAAGCCCTGGGCCGGTTGCGGCGCCTGCTTGGCCAGGTGGGCCTTTTGCAGGCGGCCATCGCTCAGGGCCGGGCTGTCGTAACCGATGGAGAAACCGGTGGCGGAGAACTCGCGGTTGTAATCGTAGGCGCCGCCGCGCAGTACCTGGCGGGCGACGTCGGTGTCGCCGAAGTACTCGATGCTGAAGCGGTCGAAGTTGTACAGGCCGCGGCTGACCGGCAGGTCCTTGCCCCACCAGTCGGCATCGCGGGTGAAGGTGATGCTGTTGCCGTTATCGACTTTGCTCACCTTGTACGGGCCGCTGCCCAGGGGCGCTTCGTAACCACCGCCGCCGGCGAAGTCGCGACTCTTCCACCAGTGCTCGGGCAGTACCGGCAGGGTCGCGATATCCAGGGGCAGGGTGCGGTTTTCATTGCTCTTGAAGTCGAAGCGGATCACCTGCGGCGACTCGACTTCGACGTCCTTGACGTCGGCGAACTGGGTGCGATAACGCAGGCTGCCCTGGGTCATCAGCAGGTTGTAGGTGTAGCGCACGTCTTCGGCGGTGATCGGCTGGCCGTCGGCGAAGCGCGCCTTGGGGTTGAGGTAGAAACGCAGCCACAGGCCGTCGTCGGCGCGCTCCATCTTTTGTGCCACCAGGCCGTACACGGTGTAGGGCTCGTCCAGCGAACGCTGGGCCAGGGGGGAATAGATATAGCCGTCGAGTTGCGAGACGCCGATGCCTTTGTCGATGTAGGGCAACACATGGTCGAAGCGGCCGATCTCGATGGCCGAGCGGCGCATGCTCCCGCCCTTGGGCGCCTGTGGGTTGGTGTAGGCGAAGTGGCTGAAGCCGGCGGGGTACTTGGCCGGTTCGCCATAGACGGTCAAGGCGTGTTGCGGTGCGGCGTCGGCACTCGCGGTGCCCAGCAGCAGGGCCAGGGTGGTGAAGAGCAGGGAGGGGAAAAGCAGTCGCATTGTCAGCCTTAAGAGCCGGGTGATCGATGATCACGATTTGTACGCTACCGGCGCGCTGCTGACCAGCGCGGGCCGTAGCCCAAACACAACGGCCCACCAAAGGGCGGGCCGTCGTTCACGCAAATCGCGACAGGGTCAGTCCTGACGGCTGGTCACTTCCAGCAGGTGATAACCGAACTGGGTTTTCACCGGGCCTTGCACGACATTGACCGGGGCGCTGAACACCACGGTGTCGAATTCCTTGACCATCTGGCCCGGGCCGAACGAGCCGAGGTTGCCGCCGTCACGGCTGGATGGGCAAGTGGAGTTCTTCTTGGCGACTTCGGCGAAGTCGGCGCCGGCTTCGATCTCGGCTTTAAGTTCGTTGCACTTGGCTTCGCTGGCAACGAGGATGTGACGGGCAGTGGCTTTGGCCATGGGGAGTTGCTCCTTTCAAGAAAGTGGTGAGCCTACCGGATTGTGTAGCCTAATTCTCGTCAAAGTTCCGTCAAGGCATTGCAGCAAGGGATGGTCGGTCGATGGCATTTATTCTGTAGGAGCGAGGCTTGCCCGCGATAACGATGACGCGGTGTACCTGACTTGCCGCGTCGCCTGTATCGCGGGCAAGCCTCGCTCCTACGGGGGCGGGATCAGGCGGAGGCCGGAATGGCTTGCCGGACGTTGCGCAGTTGCCGGGCGGCATTGCGCAGCAGTTGCTCGGTGGCGTCCCAGCCCAGGCAACCGTCCGTCACCGAAACCCCGTAGCGCAGCGTCGGGCTCAGGGGCTGGCAACCCTCGAACAGATGGCTCTCCAACATCACCCCGACCAGGGACGAGTCGCCCTGCAGGCGCTGCTCCAGGACTTCGTCGAACACCGCCGGTTGGCGCAACGGGTCCTTGCCGCTGTTGGCATGGCTGCAATCGACCATGATCCGCGCCGGGATCTTCAGTTTCTGCAGGTCGTGCTGGACCTGGGCCACGCTCTGGCGATCGTAGTTCGGGCCGCGATGGCCGCCACGCAGCACCAGGTGAGTGTCGGGGTTGCCCGGGGTCTGGATCACCGCCGGATGGCCCTGGCTGTCGACGCCGAAGTGGCGGTGCGGGTGCGCTGCCGAGCGCATGGCGTCGCAGGCGATGCCGACGCCGCCGTCGGTGCCGTTCTTGAAGCCCACGGGCATGCCCAGGCCGCTGGCCATTTCCCGGTGGATCTGCGATTCGGTGGTGCGCGCGCCAATGGCGACCCAGCTCAGCAGGTCGTCGAAGTAGCCCGCGGCCATGGGTTGCAGCAGCTCGGTGGCGATCGGCAGGCCCAGGCGGAGGATTTCGCGCATCAGTTCACGGGACAGGGTCAGGCCGCCGGCCATGTCGTCGCTGCCATCCAGGTGCGGGTCGTAGGCCAAGCCTTTCCAGCCGACGGTGGTGCGCGGTTTTTCGACGTAGGCACGCATCACCAACAGCAGGTCGTCGCTGACTTCGGCGGCCAGGCTGGCCAGGTTGCTGGCGTATTCCAGGGCGGACTGGGGATCGTGGATCGAGCAGGGGCCGACGACGACCAGTAAACGGGAGTCTTCACCGTTGAGGATGGCGCGCACTGCCTGGCGATGGGCGGCGACTTGCTGGCCGAGGGTCGGGCTGAGCGGCAGTTGCTGCTTGAGCTCCAGCGAGCTGGGCAGGCGCTGGCTCAGGGTTTCGTTGGCGCAGTTGCGGGTGGACAGCGGCAGAGCGGATACGGACGAGTTCATGTTCAAGGCTTCCTGGGCAGGCGGCGGGTAGTGTCCCGCGCGCGGCCCTACTGGGGTGTTCGACAATTGGCCGGATTGGCTGTGCAGGTGTGTTTGCCACCAGTAGGTGACCGATCGGAGGCGGCAGGCTGTCCCGAACGGAGGCTGCTAAATCGCCAGGTGGTGCAAGTGTCGTAACGGTAATAGGTGGCGTAGTTCATGGTTTCAATCCTCGGTAAGTTCGGTGTGTTGCTGAAAGTCGTGGTTAAAAATCATTGGCCCAGAAAAACAAAACCCCCGGTCGGGAGGCCGACCGGGGGTGAGATTTTCTCTGGTAGGCGACCCGTTCAAGTGGGCGCCGTTTGGGTATCAGGCGCGCCAGTGGCTAAACCAATACCCAAAATAAAAGCTCGCCGGAGTGCAGGCGTTTTTCACCCAGGCAGCCGCACCGACGCGCGAGGCGCTGGCAGTGTGACGATGCATGGAAAGGGTGAGGGACGACATGCTGTTTCTCCGTGAAGTGGGCCGAGCTTACTAGAGGCCGGGGTGGCGGTTCAATCGGAAATTCCTATTACATGACCAGTAAGTGCCTATGAGTGAAGCGCTTTGAAGTTTTATGACACACTCGCCACGCCCTCATTTGTGCTCATTCAGGATGAATCATGACCTCCCTGACCCTTGCCGCCGCCCAATCGATTTCCGTTGCCGGAGACTTGCCGGGCAATATCGCCCGGCACCAGGCCTTTATCCGCGCCGCGGCGGAGCAGGGCGTGCAATTGTTGGTGTTTCCCGAGCTGTCCCTGACCGGCTACGAGCCCACGCTGGCGGCCGAGCTGGCGGTCTTGCCCCTGAGCCCGTTGTTGCAACCGTTGCGCGACCTGACCCGGGAGCTGGGGGTGACGGCGGTGGTGGGTATGCCCATTCGCCTGTCGGCCGAGGGTCCGTTGTTGATCGGCGCCCTGGTGCTGGCGGCCGATGGTTCGTTGGCGGTCTATAGTAAGCAGCATCTGCATGCCGGCGAGGAGTTGGTGTTCAGCCCAGGCACGGGGGGCGCGAACCTGAGGTTTGCCGAGGACCGGGTGGCCCTGGCGGTGTGCGCCGATTTCTCCCAGGCCAGCCATGTGCGTGCGGCGGCGCAGTCCGGTGCCGGCATCTATGCCGCCGGCGTGCTGATCAGCGAAAACGGCTACGCCGCGGACAGTGCCTTGTTGCAGGGGTACGCGGTGGAGCATGCAATGCTAGTGCTGATGGCCAACCACGGCGGACCGACCGGGGGCTGGGTATCGGCGGGTCGCAGCGCGATCTGGGGGCCGGATGGCGGGTTGATCGTGGCCGCCGCAGGCTGTGGCGACGAGTTGCTGATCGCCCGGCGCGACGCCGGTCGCTGGAGTGGTCAACACGTGACGGTCGAAGCGCCTTGAACGGTTTCCAACTGCGTCCGGCCATCACCCCGGAGGATCTGCTGTTCGCCCGCGACCTGACCCGCAGCACCATGCTGGGCTATTACATCCGTCACGACCTGTTGTGGCTGGACGAAGCCTTCGATGTGGCCTGGGCCGGGCGGGAGAACCTGCTGATCTGCCAGGGCGCCGAGGTGCTGGGGTTCGTCAGCCTGAGTCGCGATTCCAGGGCCTTGTATATTCGCGAGTTGCATGTGCTCGAGGCGTTTCGCGGGCAAGGTGCCGGAGCCTGGACCATCGAACAGGTGCGGGCGATGGCGCGCGGCGAACGGCGCGCGCTGCTGCGGCTGACGGTGTTCAAGGACAACCCGGCGCAGGCGCTCTATGGGCGCATGGGGCTGAAGGTGGTCGGGGAAGACGAGTGCTTTCTACGGATGGAGCGAAGCAGCGCCGCGGATGCGTAGCCGCTGGTTTTTGTGTGGGACGGCGGTTGTCCCGAGCAGTGTGGCGACAGTCGAGGATCAGGCGGGCGCCTGATCGGGGTCCTCCGGCTCGGCAAGGATGATGCCGTCTTTCATACCCAGCAATACGGCCACCTTGTGCGCCTCTCCGCGTCGTCCTTTCTTGCGGCCGGCCAATACCTGGTAGGTGGTGGCTGGGTCGACCCCGTGTTCACGGGCGAACTGTTGAACCGATTTACCTTGATGTTCAAGCCAGGCCTTGGCTTGTGCGGCAGTGCGGATACCGGGCATAGTTCAAAACCGTTCAAATTTGTTCAATGCTTGAAGGGTGTAACACCCCTAGGGGTGCATAAAAAAGGATCATACATCCAAATGAGTGGAATCGGTTCGCGGTTAAGACAGGAAAGGGAACGCCTGGGGTTGTCGCAGAAAAAATTTGGTGAAGTTGGCGGCGTGGAAGCCAATGCCCAAGGCAGATATGAAAGTGGAGACCGTGTGCCCAAGGCGGATTACTTGTCCCGGGTGGCGGCAAAAGGGGTCGATGTCCTTTATATAGTGACCGGCAGGCGGACCCCGACCAGGGCCGATAACCTCAGCCAGAGCGAAGAGAAAATCCTCGTCAGTTATCGGGCCTTGTACAAGGAAGATCAGGACGCGATCCGGCACCTGACCCATACCCTTGCCGAGCTTTCGGTTTCCAGCCTCATGAAAAGAAAGGCGGACGCCCGAGAGCCTTAGGGCAGGGCGTTCGCAGCGCATCAACCATCCACCGGATACCCCTAGTGAACAAGTGCTTTTTATATGGTGTTTGTCATTAGGTCAGCACGCTGCTTTTTTGCTAAGGTGTCCGGCAACCTATAAGACCAAATCGCGAGGTGTCTGCTTGATTAGGGTGCTAGTAGTCGATGACCATGATCTCGTTCGTACAGGTATTACACGAATGCTGGCTGACATCGATGGCCTGCAAGTGGTCGGTCAGGCCGAATCAGGGGAGGAATCCCTGCTCAAGGCCCGGGAGTTGAAACCCGATGTGGTCCTCATGGACGTCAAGATGCCCGGGATCGGCGGTCTTGAAGCCACGCGCAAGTTATTGCGCAGTCACCCGGATATCAAAGTCGTGGCCGTCACCGTGTGTGAAGAAGATCCGTTCCCGACCCGCTTGCTGCAAGCCGGTGCGGCGGGTTACCTGACCAAGGGCGCGGGTCTCAACGAAATGGTGCAGGCCATCCGTCTGGTGTTTGCCGGCCAGCGTTACATCAGCCCGCAGATTGCCCAGCAACTGGTGTTCAAGTCATTCCAGCCGTCCAGTGATTCACCGTTCGACGCCTTGTCGGAGCGCGAGATCCAGATTGCGCTGATGATTGTCGGCTGCCAGAAAGTGCAGATCATCTCCGACAAGCTGTGCCTGTCTCCGAAAACCGTGAATACCTACCGTTACCGTATCTTCGAGAAGCTCTCGATCAGCAGTGATGTCGAACTGACGTTGCTGGCGGTTCGCCACGGCATGGTCGATGCCAGCGCCTGACAATGACCGACCCGTTTGATCCCAGTGCTTTTCTTTCCACCTGCAGTGGCCGTCCTGGCGTGTATCGCATGTTCGACAGCGATGCACGTCTGCTTTACGTCGGTAAAGCCAAGAACCTGAAGAGCCGCCTGGCCAGCTACTTTCGCAAGACCGGCCTGGCGCCGAAGACCGCTGCCCTGGTGGGGCGCATCGCGCAGATCGAAACCACCATCACCGCCAACGAAACCGAGGCCCTGCTGCTGGAGCAGACGCTGATCAAGGAATGGCGGCCGCCGTACAACATCCTGTTGCGCGACGATAAGTCCTATCCCTATGTGTTTCTGTCGGACGGCGAGTTTCCGCGTTTCAGCATCCATCGCGGGGCGAAGAAGCAGAAGGGCAAGTACTTCGGCCCGTACCCCAGCGCCGGGGCGATTCGCGAGAGCCTGAGCCTGCTGCAAAAGACCTTCATGGTTCGCCAGTGCGAGGACAGCTACTACAAGAACCGCACCCGGCCGTGCCTGCAATATCAGATCAAGCGCTGCAAGGCGCCGTGCGTCGGCCTGGTGGAGGCCGAGGTGTACGCCGAGGATGTGCGCCACTCGGTGATGTTCCTCGAAGGCCGCAGCAATGCCCTGACCGATGAACTGTCGGCGGGCATGGAGCAGGCGGCCAGCACCCTGGACTTCGAGAAGGCCGCCGAGCTGCGCGACCAGATTTCCCTGCTGCGGCGGGTGCAGGACCAGCAGAGCATGGAAGGCGGCAGCGGCGACGTCGATGTGGTGGCAGCTTTCGTCAACCCGGGCGGCGCCTGCGTGCACCTGATCAGCGTGCGTGGCGGTCGGGTGCTGGGCAGCAAGAACTTCTTTCCCCAGGTGGGTATCGAGGAAGAGGTTGCCGAGGTCATGTCGGCCTTCCTTGGCCAGTACTTTCTCAGCAGCCCGGAGCGCGACCTGCCCAGCGAGCTGATCGTCAACGTGGTCCATGAAGATTTCCCGACCCTGATCACCGCGATCCAGGCCTTGCGCGGCCGTGAGCTGAGCATCAGCCACCGGGTGCGCGGCACGCGGGCGCGCTGGCAGCAACTGGCGGTGACCAACGCCGAGCAGGCCCTGAGCGCGCGGCTGGCCAATCGGCAGCATGTGGCCGCACGTTTTGAAGCCCTGGCCGAAGTGCTGAACCTGGACGAGCCGCCGCAACGCCTGGAGTGTTACGACATCAGTCACTCCAGCGGCGAGGCGACCGTGGCGTCCTGCGTGGTATTTGGCCCAGAAGGTCCGCTGAAGTCCGATTACCGGCGCTACAACATCGAAGGTGTCACCGCCGGCGACGACTATGCGGCGATGCACCAGGCCCTGACCCGACGCTTCAGCAAACTCAAGGACGGCGAGGGCAAACTGCCGGACATCCTGTTGGTGGACGGCGGCAAGGGCCAGCTGTCCATGGCCCGCGACGTGCTCAACGAGCTGGCGGTGCCCGACCTGATCCTCTTGGGGGTGGCCAAGGGCGCGACGCGCAAGGCCGGCTTCGAGACCCTCTATCTCAACGATGCGGCCCATGAGTTCACCCTCAAGGGCGACTCACCGGCGCTGCACCTGATCCAGCAGATCCGCGACGAGGCTCACCGTTTCGCCATCACCGGCCACCGCGCGCGTCGCGGCAAGACCCGCCGCACTTCGACCCTTGAAGGCGTGGCCGGTGTCGGCCCCAAGCGCCGCCGCGACCTGCTGAAACACTTTGGTGGATTGCAGGAGTTGTCTCGCGCCAGCATCGAGGAGATCGCCAAGGCGCCGGGGATCAGTAAAAAACTTGCTGAACTGATTTATGCGAACTTGCATAGTGAGTAGGGGAGAGCTCAGGGCCTGAAAGGGTCATTTGTCGTCCTTGCATTAGTTGATCCGCGAGTCTCTTTGTCGAGCTTTGCGAACCTGGCAAGTGGCAAGTGGCGATGGGCAAGGTTTTAGGACGCTTCTGAACGTGGATGGAGCCTGTGCGGGCTTGAGTACCTGGCATGCGGAGTACCCGTGCCTGATTCTTGTCGCGCTCGTTCAGGCCTCCTGAAGTTGCTCTTTTCAGGCGCTCAAAGTCTTGGAACAGTGTTAGACACGCTGTGCGAGAAGCCCGTAGAATGGCCGTGCCTAGCTCATCTGCTGTCTTTTTCGAGTAGATTGCCAACTCACCTCGTAGCCAGTTGTGCCGATGAATATCCCTAATCTGATCACCGTTCTACGCGTTCTGCTCATCCCGATCTTCATTTTGCTGTTTTACCTGCCTTACTCCTGGAGCTACATGGCTGCCAGTTCCGTCTTTGCGTTCGCCGCGGCCACCGACTGGCTCGACGGTTACCTGGCGCGCCGCCTGGAGCAAAGCACACCGTTCGGGGCCTTCCTCGACCCGGTGGCCGACAAGTTGATGGTGGCGGTGGCCCTGGTGCTGCTGGTGCAAGAGCATGGCAACCTGTGGCTGACCCTGCCGGCGGCGGTGATCATCGGACGTGAAATCGTCGTCTCTGCCCTCCGCGAGTGGATGGCCGAACTGGGTGCCCGCGCCCAGGTGGCGGTGTCCAACATGGGCAAATGGAAAACCGCCGCGCAGATGCTGGCGCTGGTGATCCTGCTGGCCAACCCACCGGCCTTCACCTTCTGGGTGCTGCTGGGTTATGCCTTGCTGCTGATCGCGGGAGGCCTGACCCTGTGGTCCATGCTGCAGTACCTGCGCGCCGCCTGGCCGCACCTGAAGACCGATGTGGAAAAGAAATAAAACTTTTTTGAATCAAGGGGTTGACGCAGTTTCGAATTTCTATAGAATGCACACCACCAAGACGCGGGAATAGCTCAGTTGGTAGAGCACGACCTTGCCAAGGTCGGGGTCGCGAGTTCGAGTCTCGTTTCCCGCTCCAAATAATGTTCTACAGGCTTCTATTGAGGTCTGCAGAAAATGAAAAAAGAGGCTTCGGCCTCTTTTTTCGTTCCAGTAAGTTTTTCTCGAAAGTATTAGCAGCCACGATTTTTTAGTACATTTTTTAATACATTAATCCGGCGCTTTGACCCCTGATCCGAGTGAAACAGTAGGTCCTGCGGATCCAGCACAACCGCCAGATAGTGATATTTATCCTGGGCCCAGATGTAAGTGATGTCCCCGCACCACACCTGGTTGGGTGGCGGCACATCGAACTCCCGACTCAAAATGTTCGGGATATCCAACCATTCGGCCGTCGCTCTTTTGGTTAACGGAGTGCCGCAGTCAATCACACAGACCACGCGGCGGGTATGGATCTCGCTCTCCAGCGCAGCATGCCTTGAGTCGCAGACGTCGATAGGCCAATGACGTTAACCAGCAGCGTCATGTGTTGATTGTCACGCTCAGCGTGCCGCTGCTTGCTCGTCCGGGCATGGCATCCCAGCCTTGGCCCAGAGCTCCAATCGCTCGATAAACTGATCGTGTGTGATACTTGGCGTGGATCGACCAGCACCGGGATCCCAAGCCCATAGCACCAGCGGATCGGTTCTCATATGTTCGATGACTTCTTCGGGTGTTTTACGATTGCCATTGCGTTTGGGGTCCTGCATTTGATGGCATATCTGCGCACTGGTCAGCCCCTCCCAGACCATAGGTAACGGTGGCATATGCCACCCGCGAGCACCTGGCACCTTGCCGTCGGCGGTGTTCTTCTCTTGATGGCAGGCAATACATTGCATCGTGGGTGCTCCCAGACCTGCCGTGCCACGCACTACATTCTGGATATGAGCAATCATCGAATCTTTTTGGGTCGGCCGTGCACTCTGATGGCAGTTCATACAGCGGGGGCTTTGTAAGACGCTCACGACTGGATCGAACAATTGATAAGCGTTGGGCTCCTGAGCCTGTGCGTCGAATGACATAATACTCAGCGCGGCAGACAGCCGCAGAATCGTCGCTCTTGTGATGTACATGTCAGGTTACCTTAGACAACACGAAAGGAATGGCGTAGCGGTAGCGATCGTACTGGCTGCCCGGTCGCCCATAGGATTGCGTTGGCCAGCGCTGGAGCCACGCCAGCAACGCCAGGCTCCCCAGCGCCACCGGGAGACTCGGCGCTTTCTACTACCATCGTTTCGATCTGCGGCATCTGACTCATGCGGACGACTGGATAGTCATCGTAGTTGCCCTGCTGTACCTCGCCTTTGCTCAGGGTAATTTCGCCGTACAGCGCTGACGAGAGACCAAAAGCAATGCTCGACTCCATCTGCGCCTTGACCAGGTCGGGATTAACCGCCACGCCGCAGTCAATGACGGAGTACACCTTATGCACGGTAAGCGTTTGATCAGTCGCAACGCTAGCCTCGACCACGGTCCCTACAAAACTACCGTATGACTCGTGGACCACAATGCCTCGGAATACGCCTGCTTTCGGTTGCGTCGACCAATTGGCCAACTTGGCCACTGCATCGAGTGTGGCAAGGTGACGCGGCTTTTCTTGCAGCAGTTCACGACGCATTTGGTAAGGATCCTTGCCTATCCCATGCGCAATCTCTTCAAGAAAGTGCTCAACGGCGAAGGCTGTATGCGAGTGCCCCACTGAGCGCATCCACAATACGGGAACCTGGAAGCGTGGCGTGTGCAAGTCGACTCGCAGATTCGGGATGGCGTAAGGAATATCTTCAGCTCCTTCAACCGAGAGCGAGTCAATGCCGTTTTTGACAATGAAGCGTTCCATCACTGTGCCCGTACCGATCGACTGCACGGCGATACGGTTGGTCCAAGAGGTAATAGTGCCCTGAGAGTCAAGAGTCGCACTGAGCCGATGGTAGGCACTGGGACGATAATAACCGCCCTGGATATCTTGATCGCGTGTCCAGATCATCTTGACCGGCCGACGAACTGCCTTGGCGATGTGCGCGGCCGCGATGATGACGTCGAAACCGAGCGAAGAGCGTCGACCAAATCCACCGCCGGTCAACAGGGTATTGAGTTTTACCTGCTCCGGTTTCAGCCCAAGTACCGAGGCCGCCGCATGTTGGTCACCTTCGGGCCATTGCGTGCTCATCCAGACTTCAGCAGTGTTTCCTCCGCGATAATCGATGGTGGCATTAAGTGGCTCCATCGGCGCGTGAGTGAGGTAAGGAAACCAGTAGTCGGCGGTGAATGTTTTCGCGGCGCTCCGTTGTGCCAATTCTATATCGCCAGTGCTACGTGCCACCGTTCCTTCAAGTGACATCAGATGACGATACATAATGCGCTGTTCATCCGTCGAAACGCGCTCGCCATTCACATCGCTATACATCAGAACGAGGGCATCACGAGCTCGCTTTGCCGACCAGAAATCCTTGGCCACCACAGCGACCCCCTGCGGCGTTTCATAGACACCGACGACATTGGGCATAGCCTTGGCCACTGTTGCGTCGACGTGTGAGATTTTGCCACCGAAAAGCGGCGGGCGCGCGAGCACCGCGATGAGCATGCCAGGTACATAGGCATCCATGCCAAACTTGCCCGAACCGTCGACCTTGGTCATGGCGTCGATACGGCGGAGTGGTTTGCCGATGAGCTTGAAGTTCTTCGGGTCCCTGAGCTTTGGATTTTCTGGCGGCTCAATACCCACGGCATCGACTGCTAGCTCACCGTAAGTGGCGCTACGATCGCTCGCGTCGTGGATCACGCGGCCGGTGTCGGTACGCAGTGATGACACATCGACGTGCCAGCGCTTTGCGGCGGCAGCTAGCATCACTTCGCGGACAGCGGCACCGGCTTTACGCTGAGGCTCGTATTGGGCGATTGTCGTCAGGCTGCCACCCGTAAGTTGCTGATGCATTAGAGGGTTCTGATAAGCGGGTGCCGTGGGTGCCTGCTCCCAACGCACACGTTGCCAATCAGCGTCCATTTCCTCGGCAACCAGCATTGGGATTATGGTTGTGACGCCTTGCCCCATTTCGGTATGACCCACAATTACCGTGATCCAGTTGTCAGCAGTGATACGTACAAAAGCATTAGGCTGCACAGTTTTATGGGGCATCTGTACAGGGGTACCTGCCATCACTTCGGGTAAATGAAAACCCACCATGATCCCGCCACCGGCAATTGCGCTTAATTGAAGAAAATGTCGCCGACTAAGGCCTGTGACTGAGGCAGAGTGCTTCGTTTCAAAGGTATCCAGAATGCGCTTCATGCCAGGCTCTCCGCAATCTGGTGAATGGCTGCCCGAATACGCGGGTACATCCCACATCGACAGATGTTGCCTGACATGGCCTGATCAATATCAGTGTCGGTGGGCTTCGGTATTTGTGTAAGTAATGCCACCGCGGCCATTACTTGACCCGATTGACAGTAACCGCATTGGGGGACATTGAGGTCCGTCCATGCCTTCTGCACACGCTTGCCAATATTAGAACTCCCCATCGCTTCGATGGTGGTGATGGACCTGCCTGTCACAACTTCGGCAGGCGTCACGCAGGATCTAACGGGTATGCCATCGAGAAGCACGGTGCAGGCACCGCACAGCGCCGCACCGCAACCAAACTTGGTTCCCGTGAGTTGCAAGTCTTCACGTAATGCCCATAAAAGAGGACGACCATTCGAGGCATCAACTTCTCGCCAATCACCATTAACTTTAATCTTAGCCATGGTATTCCCTCTTTATTGGACGGAAAAATATGGAGCAATCTCACCTACGGCTGTAGCGATGATGCCGGTGGCAAGAGTGGCGCGGATATAGTAGAAGTAGGCACCCTACGGCCTGGTTTCTCGAGCGGGTAACGTGGTGGTATTAAAGCCAAGCATGTACCTGCAACTCGGAATCAACGGGTGATGACCAGGTAACTGTAAGACAATAGAAGTGCCTATAAAGCGCCAAAGCATGAGGTGACGATAGAGCAGGTTTTGCCTGGGGTACCACTTCGGCATCCAAGGTTTTGATACTCAACAAATAGTCGTACCTGGATCGCTTTTACTCGATGCGCTGTTGCAGTGAATCACTAGTGTGCTTCCCTGTTGTGCCAAGTCGCGAGGAATCAATCCACCTGTTTTCTGTTCCCCCGTCGATGAAAACAATTTCACTTTTGATCGAGTAGCCTGCTACATGGCCTGCTCCTGGTGGCAGGAGATATCGCTTACTTTAAAACGTTCGAATTTAAAAATAAGCTAGCCATTTATGGATAGACAATCCTTGATTTCTGAACAATGGAAGTATGCCTCCGAACATCCGGTCCCGCACACTTAAACGGCTCCCATCTATGAGGGGAGCGACTTGGCAAGATCACTTGCCCGCTGGATCGACATGAAGGGTAATGGGTTAAACGATTTTAATAAGTTCGTAGCATTTGAGACTGTAATCCAGCGCTTTGCTAATAACCGAGCCGACGTGTACGAGCTGACTCTGGGCGATCATCCAGGCGTGCAAGAGGTCCATCACTGGCACGGCCTTATTGTCACTACCAACTTGACCTTCCTATCTTGCAGGAAGTTGCGAGGGTGTTCTCCGCCGCGGACTGCGTCTTTTCAGGACGTCGTGCTGCCTGCACGCCAGTCGGTGATGCCAAGATGTCGACAGGTATTTCTGTCAGATGACGGAACCCGGCTCTGTTGTCGGCGGATTCGATTTCGCTGGATCGATGCGATCCAGGCTTGAACCAGGAATTGCTGGATACGGCCCAAGCTCTTCAAGCTCCCGCAGGAGTCCGCTGTCGATGTAGCCAGGAATCTTTCGATACTCACCCAGCACTCGTGCGTAGAACTCAGGGTCTTGATGCCAACTGGATTTGTCGACGCAGAAATAATTGATCTACCGCGCACTTATCGAGGGTTCGGGCCAGTGGCGCCGCAGCGTCATCAGGTATCGCCGCGCCGAGCAAACCTTGCCGACGACAAGGACGCTGCGCCGCTCTTCGGGAGCAAGTTGCGATTGCGCCAGCGCACGCGCAAAGCGAACGTTCTCGCCGGTGTTCGTGGCTGTGGGCTCTATGAGGAGGGCGGTCTCTGGAATGCCGAGTTCCATCAGCCGGCTCGCAATGACGCGCGCCTCGATGGTGGAGAACTCTCCAGTTTGGCCGCCCGAGACGATAGCCCGCAGAAACATCTGAGCGTGCCACAGGGTAGCGATCTCCGCGCAGAACTCTTCAACGCCGTGCCGCGTGCCAAAGATCAATGCCAGATCGGAACGGGTGGCCGGTATCTCCGGCATTACGTAGTCACCGATCGCCTGCAGCTCTTCGTTCGTCATCAGATCACCTTGTGCAAGGAGGGTCGAATTCGAGAATGCGGATTATACGAGGCAGGGCGTAGCTTGGTTGTCATCCCGAAAGCGTCCTCCATTGCCAAAATGGAATCTGGATCGGCGAGTACAGCATGTCACCGCTGATTACTGTGCGCAGTGGCGGGCACGGTGGCCGATAGCCAAACAGAAAAATGCTCGATGACATATGGCTGACATCAAGCTGTTGTCTTTTATGAAAAAGGCAGTTTGAACTGGGCGGAATTTTGGGATTGTCTATCCAGATTGGACGAGTTTATCTGTCAGTCCCTCTTACCTAGACTTCAACGCTATCCAGCAGGCAGGGCGGATATTTCCCATGGTCGCCATTCTGTCACTGGAGCAATTGTATTTCTCGCCGGTAGTGAGGCCAGGGTCTTGGGTGGTCTGCTTGCACGCGACCTGAACCAGATGGTTTCGCTTGACTGCAACAGAGCTGTACGCCTATGGGGCTGTCGTGGCGGTTCCTGCGGTAGGGCACAGTCTTGCAGGGGGGGCGATTCTACGCGAAGCGCCGCGGCTCCCTTTCGATTGCCCATGCAGGACAGCGCACCCGATGCATGGGCGGTTTGTGGCTTCTCAACATCGGTATTTTCGCCTGTGCCCGCGAGGCGCAACAGCGTTTTTTGCTTATTGCGCGAGGCTTGTCGGGGCAGGGCGTTTTGACCAGCCTGACGTTGCGCGAACCAGGAGGTTGGACATGCATGTACTGATGGTCATGGCGGGAGGTCTGCTCCTTCTGTTGGTGTTTATTCTGTTCGGCTGGCTTTGGGGCGGGGACAGCCTGGGCATGGCTCTGGCGACCAAGGCCTTTGTCCCTTTCTGGCTTCTGATGGCAGGCATCAATATGTGGGTGGGTGTCACCTACGCGGGTTATAGCGTGCGCCAAGAGTTGCCTATCCTGTTACTGGTCTTCGCCATGCCTACCCTGGCCGCGGGCATTGCTCTCTGGCAGTTCGCCCGTGCCTGACATGCCTTGGATACGGGAGATTCATTTATGTCGGTAGAGGGCAGCGCGGGTGATCTGGTCAAGGTCGTGACCTTACTGGGGGCGGCGGTGGTGGCAGTGCCTCTGTTCAAACGCCTGGGCCTGGGCTCCGTACTGGGCTATCTGGCGGCGGGGCTGGTGATCGGTCCCTTCGGGCTGGGCCTGTTCAACGACCCGCAGACCATCTTGCACACCGCCGAGCTAGGGGTGGTGATGTTTCTCTTTGTCATCGGGCTGGAAATGCGCCCCTCTCATCTGTGGAGCATGCGGCGCGACATCTTCGGCCTGGGCAGTCTGCAGACACTGACCTGCGGTGTGTTGCTGACCGGGGTAGGGTTGGCGTTCGGTTTTCCGCTGGCGGTGTCTTTCGTCAGCGCGACGGGCTTTGTGCTCACGTCCACCGCCATCGTCATGCAGTTGTTGGGCGAGCGTGGCGACGTTGCCGCAGCACGCGGGCAGAAAATCGTGGCGATACTGCTTTTCGAAGACCTGTTGATCGTACCGCTGTTGGCGCTGGTGGCGTTTATCGCCCCTCTCGATCCTTCTGCACCGGTTGCCGACTCGCGCTGGGCCAGTATCGGCATCGCGGCAGGTTCACTCGCGGCGCTGGTCGCCGTGGGGACCTGGCTGCTCAACCCGTTGTTTTACATCCTGGCCAACTCCAGGGCGCGCGAGGTGATGACCGCGGCCGCATTGCTGGTGGTGCTGGGCGCGGCACTGTTGATGCAACTGGGCGGTCTGTCCATGGCCATGGGGGCCTTCCTCGCCGGGGTGCTGTTGTCGGAGTCGACTTTCCGTCACCAGCTCGAGGCGGATATCGAACCCTTCCGTGGTTTATTGCTGGGGCTGTTCTTCCTGGGCGTCGGGATGTCGCTGGACTTGACGGTGGTCGCACGCAATTGGCCGCTCATCGTCGCCGGCGTGCTGGCGATGATGGCCGTCAAGTCACTGTGTATCTACAGCCTGGCGCGGCTGACGAGGAGTTCCCACGCCGATGCCATGGACCGGGCCGTGCTGATGGCCCAGGGCGGTGAGTTCGCCTTTGTGCTCTTTGGCGCCGCCTTGGCCAGTGGGGTGATAGCCCCGCAGGTCAACGCCAACATGACTGCCGTGGTCGTGCTCTCCATGGCTCTGACGCCGTTGGTGGTCATCGTCTACCGGCGTTGGGGACCCAAGCACGGAGCCTCCCTGGAAGGCACGCAGGCGCCGGAGAATCTGGCCGGCAGCGTGCTGATCATCGGCTTTGGCCGTTTTGGGCAGATCGTGAGTCAGCATGTGCTGGCGATGGGCGCCGATATCTCCATCATCGACAACCAGCCTCAGGTTATACGCGACGCCAAGGATTTCGGCTTCAAGGTGTACTACGGCGACGGCACCTACCCCGACATATTGCATGCCGCCGGGGCGCACCACGCCCGCGCCATCCTGGTATGCGTCGACGACCGCAAGGCCGCCACGCGAATCGTCGAGTATGCCAAGACCCGGTTCCCCCATGCCCGTGTGCTGGCACGCGCACTCGACCGGGAGCACGCTATCGAACTGATCAACGCCGATGTGGATTACCAGATCCGCGTCACCTTCGAGTCGGCCATGACCTTTGGGCAAGAGGCATCGAAGGTGCTGGGTGCAACACCCGATGGGGCCGAGGAGATTGCCGCCGATCTACGCCGCAAGGACGCCGAGCGCCTGGTGCTGGAAGTAGCGGGTGGCATTTATGCCGGCAAGTCCATGATCCTGGGCAATGCGGTCGCCAAGGACCGATGATCATGGCCTCTATCATCGACACGCAGGCAACTGCCGTCGTCCGGTTCTGGCGGGGGGCGGGCGCCAGTCAGTGGTTCGCCAAGGACCCAGCGTTCGACCGACGCTTTCGCGAGCGTTTTCTCGACCTGCATCGGTCGGTGGTTCGCGGTGAACGCGACGCCTGGCTGGATACCCCCGAGGGCGCGCTGGCGCTGCTGATCCTGCTCGACCAGTTTCCGCGCAACGCCTTTCGTGGCACCGCGGACATGTACGCAACGGATACCCAGGCCCGACATGTCGCCCGCCTGGCGCAGGCAGCGGGGCATATGGAGGCGGTCGATGCTGACCTGAGGCTGTTCTTCTGCCTGCCCTTTGCCCATTCCGAGGACCTCGTCGACCAGGATTTTTCGGTCCTGCTCAATACTCGATTGGGGCAACCCTGGCTCGCCCATGCCGAAGGGCATCGGGATGTCATCCGCCGATTTGCTCGTTTCCCCCATCGCAATCGGCTGCTCGGACGCGAGAGTACGCCTGAGGAAAAGCGTTTTCTGGAGGAGGGGGGCTTCGCCGGCTAGGCATTATTATGGACAAGCTTATCCAGTACCGTATTTTCATCCAGGTCTCCGAAATGGGCAGCTTCATCAAGGCGGCCCACATGCTCGAATTGCCGCGGGCTTCGGTATCTGCCGCTATTCAGGAGTTGGAGACAGATCTGGGCGTACGGCTATTGCATCGAACGACACGACGGGTGCAATTGACCGCCGATGGCACTCAGTTGCTGGAGCGGGTACGACGGCTACTGGCGGATGCTGACGACATCCAGCGGCTGTTTCAGCTGCATCAACACCAGGTCTCTGGACGTTTGAACATCAATGTTCCCAGCCGTATAGCCCGAAGGCTGATCGCACCGGCCCTGCCGACTCTCAAGCGCAGCTATCCAGAGCTGCAGCTCGCCTTGGGCTCCACAGATCGCGCTATCGATCTGGTGCAGGAAGGGGTCGACTGCGTCGTCCGCGTTGGTCATCTGCTCGACAGCAGTCTGTTCGCCCGGACGATCGGGCATATCGCGCTGATCAACTGTGCCTCTGTTGATTATCTTCGCCAGCATGGCACCCCGAAGGAGCCGGGAGACCTGGCACATGGGCACTTCTCGGTAGGGTATGCCTCGCCGAATAACGGTCGTGAGCTACCTTGGGAGTATGTAAGCGATGGCAAGACCCATGAGGTGGCAGTACCCAGCTGGGTGATCGTCAATAACGCCGAGAGCTATATCGCCTGCTGCATGGCGGGAATGGGGTTGATTCAGATCCCCCGGTTCGATGTGCAGCACCTGCTCGATTCCAGGCAATTGGTGGAAGTCATGCCCGAGTTTCGGGCCGCGTCGATGCCTGTCTCGCTGTTGTATCCACATCGACGCCAACGCTCGCGTCGGCTCAATGCGTTCATCGAATGGTTTGAGGTGTTGATGCTGTCATCTCTTGAGTCTCCGGATTCGCTCTGATCCGCTCATGTTCGTTCAGCATCCGCCACTCGCGGCGCGGACTTTGCCTCGGCCTTGATCAGATTGGGCAGAATGAAGTTACTGGCCACCTCCACGTTATAACTATGGCCGGTCATCAGTTTGACCTCCAGTACTTCGCCAATGTCGGAGGTGCTATGCAAGGGCGCAATATTTGTATCGAAGTTGAAGTCCTGGAGGGTGGTCGGACCGATGTGGTCGTCTCATCTATATATGTGCAGGAGGAGTGTCAGTCGCTGTGGCCGTTATCCAGACCGATAGACACTTGCTGATTCTGATGTTCAGAGACGAACAAACACGGAGAGGTTTGCCACTTCGAATAAAGCGATCTATCAACCAGCCTATCAAGTTGAGGTCATAGAACTTGACGCCTCGAAGCCAGAAACGGTTGCCAAGCTGTACAAGCAGTATCCGCAAGGGATTGGATGTTTTTCCTGGATTGTTTGTCTGGATTTTATGGGCTTTCCATTGAGGTCCGATTAATTACACTTAATCTTCAGACATAGAGGACTATCTGGCTGTAAACAGGATGACCTTGATTGACGACTTCGTCGAATACACTCACATACCCCACGCCTCCAGTTTTATTCAACGCAGTTAATTAACAGGAGTATGCAGTCATGAGTTTGCAAGGAAAAGTTGCAATAGTCACGGGATCGTCCAAGGGGCTCGGGCGCGCCATTGCGCTACGCCTGGCCGAACGCGGTGCCAATGTCGTGATCAATTACTCGAGAGACAAAGCACCTGCTGATGAAGTAGTGGCTGCGGCGATAGCTGAAGGTGTCAAGGCGATCAGCGTACAAGCAGATGTGTCCAACGTTGTTGAAATTGAAGCGTTGTTTCAGGCCGGGCTCAGGACATTCGGCAAAATCGATATTGTCGTGGCCAACGCGGGCATAGAAAAGGTCAACATTCAGGTGGTCGACGTGACCGAGGAGGACTTTGATCTACTCTTTCGCGTTAACACCAAGGGTCCCTACTTCGTCATGCAGGCTGCAGCTCGCCACATCGCTGATGGCGGCCGAATCATCAATATTGCCTCCAGCTCGACATCGCGCCCGCAACCAGGACTTGGTCTTTACGGGACTAGCAAATCCGCGCCGAAATATCTCGTGCGGGTGTTAGCCCAGGAAATCGGTCATCGCAAAGTCACCGTCAATTCACTTGTCCCTGGCCCGATCGACGGCGCCGGCATCTTCACCGGAGTCGGTGACGACGATCCTTACAAAAAGAGTTTGCTCGAGACGATCCCGATTGGGAGGCTCGCAAAGGCACAAGATGTCGCTGATATCGCGGAATTTCTCGCCAGCGACCAATCGTTCTTCATTACCGGTGAAGAAATTCTGATGAATGGCGGCTCAAGCAACTGAATCGGGCAAACGAAACCGCATCCGGTTTCTATTGCCCTCTAATTGGGAGGTGTGTAATGACTGAGACAATGCTAATGAAGGCGGTACAGGCCGTAGAGGTAGGTGGAACTTTCGTCGTGTCCCAGGTTCCCGTACCCGTACCTGGTCCACGACAGGTTAGGGTCAAAGTACATGCGTGTGGCGTCTGTGCTGGGGAAAATATTGCTCGAATGGGCATGCTGGGTGTGACTTATCCCCGAGTACCTGGGCATGAAGTGGCCGGTGAGATCGACTCGGTAGGCGCCGAGGTGACGACCTGGAAACCTGGAGACCGTGTGGGAGTTGGCTGGCACGGGGGGAGTTGTTCTAACTGTGAGTATTGCCGTCAGGGCGACTTCACCAACTGCACCGACCGTATGATCGTGGGGGCGAGTTACGATGGAGGGTATGCCGAATATATGGTGGTACCGCAAGATGCTCTAGCGCGGATTCCCAATGTGCTGTCTTTTGCGGAGGCTGCTCCGCTGATGTGTGCGGGTATTACAACATTCAACGCGTTACGTCATTCTGGCGCTCGTCCGGGCGATACAGTTGCGATTCATGGCGTGGGAGGGTTAGGCCATCTTGCCGTTCAGTTTGCGAATAAAATGGGGTTCCGCACGGTAGCGGTGAGCCGTGGTCGCGCCAAGGAAGCCCTGGCCCGCAAGCTTGGAGCTGACGAATACATCGACAGTACTGAGGGGAGTGCAGGGGAGGCCCTGGCCCGTTTAGGTGGAGCGACAGTAGTGCTCTCAACGGTAGGATCAAGCGCATCACAGGTGGATCTGACCTTGGGTCTCAAGCCTAATGGTCGTCTTGTGTTTGTAGCGACCGACCATCAGCCTCTGGGTGTTTCCCCTGACTTACTGGTATTTGGTCGGCGTAGTATCGCTGGTTGGTATAGTGGCAATGCCAAAGACAGCGAGGAAACTATGGCATTTGCGGCGCTCAAGGGGGTGCGAGCAATGATTGAAACCTATCCGCTTGAAGACGCAGAGGAAGTCTTCCTGAATATGAGCAAAGCGAAATTTCGTTCGGTGCTTACGATTTAACGCATTGTGTAGAAGTGCGGGTCTGATCTGACAGTTGCCAGGTTCTTCAGTTCTGACTGTCAGATCGATCCTCAATCGATCCCAAGTTGATGGAGTACCAGAAGGTACAACTCACCTACACTTACCAACAGCAGTATGTCAGCCACGTGTTGAGCGATGTGATGGCGACACAAGTTGGAAAGTCGAAGTAAGCAGAAAATTAAGATGAATTCCGAATTGAGGTACTTACTTCTCGTCTTGGCTGTTACCTGTGGTGTTTCTGGCTGTGACGCTGCGAAAGAGAAATGCTTTCAGGAATGCTGTTAATGTCACCGGGTGATTCTCCGGATGCCAGGCGAGCGCCAAGTCTATTACAGGCGGGGCATCAACCAGTGGTCGAGCCACTACATCTTGTGAAAACAGGCGCGCCGGCTTGATGATCGTTCATCCGATTGACTATGGGTAGAATCCAATAGCGTAGCTTGGAATCACTCCTTCTTGGCCCTTGATACACCCCAAAGACAGGTCCGGAGTTGAGTCTTTTCCTGCTTCGGCAAGAAAAGAAACCCTTTAAGTTTCAATGGGTAGGGCATCCAGATGCGAGTCTCGCTTCCCGCTCCAAGATCAAGAAAAAAGCCGCTCAGATGAGTGGCTTTTTTTGCCCTTCCCCAAGCCTGCTGAAATACGGCCTCGCCACCTACCCCGAGTGCGCCATGAGCCGGGTGAGTTTTTCCGATTTCGAATACGCCGGCAAGCGCAAGCAAACACGCCGCGAACGGTTCCTCACCGGATGGCGCCTCTTCTCCGATGAGGGGCCATCCACAGGTTCGATGGCCGAACTCAGCCAGGTACTGCGAATACCGCCTCGATCTCGATATTGACCTCTGGCGAGAACAAGCCGGCCACCCTCACCAGCGAACTGGCCGGGTAGGCACCGCCATAGTTCTTCGACAGGACTTCACGCAATGCGCCGACTTCGTCCATCGAGGTCACGAAGATGGTCACTTTGATGAGGTCGCGCATAGCGATCCCCTCAGCCTGGGTGACGCGCTTGACCTGTTCGAATATGGCTTCGGCCTGCTTGGCGATGTCTTTGCCCTGGGCCGGCGTACCGAAGGCTGTCATGCCGGACAGGTACAGGGTGCCGTTGTGACGAACCGAAACGGAGTAGGGGCCGGCCGGTTCGGGCAGGGTGGGATAGTTCTTTCTGATGACCACTGAGGTTTCTCCATTAGCGGAAATGGGGCTATCTGCCGCCGATGCGGGCAGAGCATTGATCAGGCCTGCCAGTACACAGGCAACTGCAAGAGCTTTCATAACGCGACTTCTCCTTCGACAAAAAATGCTGCTTCAACCGGGCTGCCAGCCTCCGCCAAGAGCCGATAGCAGGCGACTCATGTTTTGTCCTCCCAAAACACCTTCTTCATGGCGGTGTGCCGTTGGGTGAGTCTTTCCACCAGGCGACGCAGCCATACATAGAAGACCGGGGTCAGGAGCAGGCCGAAGAAGGTGACACCGACCATCCCCGAGAACACCGCGATGCCCATGGCCCGGCGCATCTCGGCGCCGGCACCGGAGGACAACACCAAAGGCACCACGCCCATGATGAAGGCGATGGACGTCATCAGAATCGGGCGTAACCGCAGATGGCAGGCCTTTAGCACTGCGCTGACGCAATCCAGGCCCTGCTGCTGTTTCTCCCGGGCAAACTCCACCAGCAGGATGGCGTTCTTGCATGCGAGCCCTGCCAATACGATCAGGCTGATCTGGGTGAAGATGTTGTTGTCCCCGCCGCTGAGCAGCACCCCGGTAATGGCCGACAGCAGGGTCATCGGAACGATCAGCACCACCGCCAGCGGCAGGCTCCAGCTCTCGTACTGCGCGGCCAGCACCAGGAAGGCCAGCAGCACACACAAGGGGAAAACCAATAGGGCGGTATTGCCGGCGAGAATCTGTTGGTAGGTCAGTTCGGTCCACTCATAGGCCATGCCGTTGGGCAGTTCCTGCTGCAACAGCCGCTCCATGGCTGCCTGGGCCTGGCCGGAGCTGTACCCCGGAGCCGGGCTGCCGTTGATCTCGGCGGACAGGAAACCGTTGTAATGCATCACTCGGTCGGGACCGGACGACTCCCGTATCCGGACGAAGGATGACAACGCAATGAGGTCGCCCTGCCGGTTGCGTACTTTCAGCCTGCCGATCTGCTCCGGCGCCACGCGGTATGCCTGCTCGGCCTGGACATTGACGTGGTAGGTCCGCCCGAAGCGGTTGAAGTCGTTGGCGTACATCGAGCCCAGGTAGACCTGCAGGGTGTCGAAGATTTCGTCGATCGCCACCCCATGGACCTTGGCCTTGTCCCGATCGATATCCGCGTCGATCTGCGGGACGTTCACCTGGTAGCTGGAGAAGACGCCGGCCAGTTCGGGTAGCGCCCTGGCTTTGTCCACCAGCGACTGAATCTGCTGGTAGAGCGCTTCATGCCCCAGGCTGCCGCGGTCCTCGATCTGCACTCGGAAGCCCCCGATAGAGCCCAGGCTTTCCACTGGCGGTGGGGGAACCACCATCACGAAGGCCTCCTGGATTCGCCCATACTCGGCGGCCAAGGCCTGGGCGATGGCGGTGTCGGACATCGAGGCGTCCTTGCGTTCATCGAAGGATTTGAGCGGGATGAACATGAGCCCCGCGCTTGTGCTGTTGACGAAGCCGTTGATGGACAGGCCGCTGAAACTCACGGTATTGGCCACCCCCGGATGTTTCAGGGCAAGCACGGACATCTTCAGGATGACGGCCTCGGTACGGTCCAGGCTGGCGCCTTCGGGCAACTGGGCAAAGGCGACCAGGTACTGTTTGTCCTGCTGAGGGATGAAGCCTGTGGGGGTTTTCTCCAGCCCCAGATAGGCCAGTCCCACCAGGCCGACATACAACATCAGGACGATGGCGCCCGCTCGCAGCAGTCGCGTGGCGAGGCTGACATAACCTGCACTTGCCCGCTGGAACAGTCGGTTGAACGGAGCGAACAGCCAGCCCCCGAACAGTCGGTCGATCAGCTTCGACAGACGATCCTTGGGTGCGTCCTTGCCTTTGAGCAGTATCGCGGCCAGGGCGGGCGACAAGGTCAACGAGTTGAACGCCGAGATCACCGTCGATATCGCGATGGTGAGCGCGAATTGCCGGTAGAACTGCCCGGTGAGGCCGGAGATGAAAGCGCTCGGAATGAACACCGCGCATAGAACCAGGGCGGTGGCGATGACCGGGCCGGTCACTTCCTTCATGGCCTGGCGGGTCGCCTCTACCGGCGACTTGCCCATGTCGATGTTGCGCTCGACGTTCTCCACCACGACGATGGCGTCGTCGACTACGATACCGATAGCCAGCACCAGGCCGAACAGCGATAGCGCGTTGATGGAAAAGCCCAGCAGTTGCATGACCGCGAGTGTGCCGATCAGGGACACTGGCACTGCGGCTAGCGGAATGATCGACGCGCGCCATGTCTGCAGAAAGAGGATGACCACCAGCACAACGAGCGCGACGGCCTCCAGCAGCGTATACACCACCGCGGTGATGGAACTGCGCACAAAGATGGTGGGGTCGTAGCCGATCGAGTGTTCGACGCCCGGTGGGAAGTCTTGAGCGAGCTCGCTCATCCGCTTGCGAATCCGGTCGGACAGCTCGATGGCGTTAGCATCCGCGTCCTGGAAAATCTGCAAGGCGGTGGAAGGGCGACCGTCGAGGTGCGCGCGCAGGGCGTACTGGCTCGAGCCCAGTTCGATGCGTGCGACGTCGCGCAGGCGGACGATTTCGCCGCGCTCGCCGACATGCACGATGATGCGCTCGAACTCGTCCTCGTCGACCAGCCTGCCTCGGGCGTTAATGAGCAACTGGAAGGCGTTGTCGCTCGCGTTTGGCGGTGCGCCGAGCGAGCCGACGGCGACCTCCCGGTTCTGCTCGCGGATGGCGCGTATCACATCCGTCGCGGCCAGGTTGTAGGAAGCCACCTTGTCCGGATCCAGCCAGACCCGCAGGGCATAATCGCCCATCCCCAGCAGGCGGATGTCGCTGACACCCTCGATCTTGTACAGCTCGTCGATGACGTGAATGGTCAGGTAGTTGGCAAGATAGGTCGGGTCGTACTGGCCGCTCGGCGAATACAGGTGAACGACCTGGGCCAGCGCCGGTGACGTCTTGTCCACGGTCACGCCCAGCCGCTGGACATCGGGAGGCAGCTGGGTGGTCGCGCGGGTGACCCGGCTTTGCACCTGGACCAGCGCGGCATTGAGGTCCGTGCCCAGCGCGAAGGTCAGGGTCAGGGTCATCGAGCCGTCCGAGGTCGACTGGGAGGACATGTAGAGCATGTTTTCCACGCCGGTGATGGCCTGCTCCAGCGGTGAGGCTACGGTCTTGCCGAGCACGTCGGGGTTCGCGCCCGGAAATTGTGCCCGCACCACAATAGTGGGCGGCACGACTTCCGGATACTCACTGACCGGCAACTGGAACAGAGAGACGATTCCGCCGATCAGAATGAGCAGCGACAGGACGATGGCGAAGATCGGGCGTCGCACAAAGAACTGCGAGATGTTCATGGCGATGTCCTCCGCTCCGGGCCTTGTTGTGCGACAGGCGTCGGTTCGGTAGAGGCATTCAGCCGCGTCAAACGGGCCAGCACCTCAGCGGTCGCCATGGCCACCGGTTCCGGTGCGACCCTGGCACCAGGACGGGCATGCTGCAGGCCATTGACCACGATGCGGTCTCCTGCCTTCAGGCCCTCGCGGATCACGCGCAGGCCTTCGACCTTGGGGCCAAGCTGGACGGCGCGATAGCTCACCACCGCATCTTTGCCCAGCACCAGTACGAAGCGATTGCCCAGGTCGGTGCCAATCGCTTCGTCTCGGACCAGGGTGGCGGGGTAGCGGTCGCTGGCGGGTAATTGCAGGCGAACGTAGAGCCCTGGGGTCAGCTCGTTTTCGCCGTTGTCGATGACAGCACGTGCCTGCAGGGTACCGGTACGCGGATTGACTTGGTTGTCGAGGAAGTCCAGGCGACCTTCATACGCGGGTCGTTCGTCGGTACTCAGTGCCAAATGCACCGGCACACGGGAAGGGGAGAAGGCCTTTTCGCTTCGTATGCGGCGAATCTGCTTCAGGTAGGTGGCTTCGTCGATATCGAAGTACGCATAGAGCTCCTTCGTGCCCACCAGCGTGGTGAGCAGTGTGGCCCCCTCATTGACCAGGTTCCCGGCGGTTACCTGCGCGCGACCGATGCGGCCGTCGATGGGCGCCGTGATGCGAGTGAAGCTCAGATTCAGGCGCGCGGCGTCGAGTTGGGCGCGGATCGCCGCAACGGCGGAACTGGCTTCCTGGTGCGCCGTCTTGCGCGCGTCAGCCAGCTCGGCGGAAATCGCCTGGTTGGCCCTCAGCTTCTCGCCGCGCTGGGCTTCACTGGCGGCGCGGGTCTGTTTGGCGCTGGCCTGCTGAAGTTGTGCGTCGAGGCGATTGACCTCCGCCTGCAAGGGCCTGGGGTCGATCTGGAACAACAGCTCGCCTTTCTTGACGAGCGAGCCGTCTCGAAACAGCACTCGGTCGATATGCCCGGAGACCCGCGGCCGTAGATCGACTGACTCCGGGGCTTGAAGCCTGCCCGAGAATTCGTCCCAATCGGCGAGAGACTGGACGACGACTTCCGCGACGCTGACGACGGGGAGGGGGTGTTCCGTACTCGCTCCCTGGTTGGGCTGGCCGCAAGCGCCCAGCGTGCTGACGGCGACCAGCGCCAAGGCGTGCTTGAGGCTGTTGGAACTGGAGGTGCGCATGATTGACTCCCAAAGATGGTTCACCTGGCCCTGACGGCGGCGTCAGAGTGACTGGGCCCAAGCGCCTGGTTGCTTTGCCAGCCAGCTGTCATGCAGCCATTTCTCGGTCTGGCGCTTGCCGGGGAAGGTGATCCAGACGATGTCGCGTTCGAACACCATGGGTTTCCCGTCGCTGCCGACGATGATCCAGAACCAGCGACCGTCGGCCAGATTGCGTGCCTTCACTTTCATGCCGCTCAAGGTCACGACCTCTTCGTGGCCGTCGCGCGTAACCTTCAACGGTTCATCGTGGGGTTCGATCCAACTGATCCTCATACGCTCGATCAGGTCGGGGGCATGCTGCTCGAGAAACAGCCTGGCAATTTCCTCGGAGCGTTCGCGCGACGGCAGTGGCTTGCCGACCAGGTCCAGCGACATATTGGCGAAGCCCTTGAGCACGCCGGCGTCCGAAACCAGGGTGCTGAAGTGTTCGCCATCCAGCCCTGCGTTGCGGCCATCGCTGCGCACGTAGCGGGTGAGTAGCGCTTGCTCGCCGTCGACAGTCACCTGGCGACGAGCGGACTCCTGGTAGATGGAAGGCACTGCGATCGGGCGGGTGGCGGGCTGGTGCATGGCAGGTTTCTCCTTGGGCGAATCGGTGTTGGCGGTGGCAGTGATCGCTGCCAGGGCCATGGCGAGGGCAATGCTTGCGGTGCGAACCGGCGAGTTCATGGAAGGCTCCTTTCGAGTGGTTGACTGCCAGGCGTGGCAGGAGCTGCGGGCTGTACAGCTGGCCATGATTGGGGCTCGCCTTGAACGAAGAGCAGTGCCACCAGGCCTATCAGAATCAGCGTCATGTGCACTGATTGAATGGCGCCCTGCTTCAGCCAGTAGCCGAACCACAGGCCTCCGCAGATGAAGCCGAACCACAGCAACAGGAAGCAGGTCAGGGCGACGACGGCGCGGTTGCGGGCGACGTCCAGCGCGGTACGACTGCCCAGGCGCCAAGCCCTGGCGTAGGCGAATGCCGCATACCAGAGCAGCATCGAAACGACGATCTGGATGCCTGCCACCGCGTACAGCGCCGTTTCGGCCCAGTGCGCTGGCCAGGCGCGCCAGCGTAGGGCCGCGCCCAGCAGTTCCTCTTCTTCCAGCAACACCATGGAAAGCGTGTTGCCGATATGGAAGCGGTTGGTTTCCGGGTCGGTGAGGTTGTTGAGTACGGCGATGCTCAACCAGAGGGCAAGACTGGCCACCACCGCCAGGCGGCTGAAGGAGAACGGGTGAAACGACATCATGGTTCTCCTCGATGCAGGGACGCGTCGGGGTAGAGGATGGGCCAGTCACGTTGCTCCGCATGCCTGACCAGGGCCGGGTCGCCCGCCACTACCGTAGGTTTCCCGACGCTCATCAGGAGGGGGAGGTCCGTCAGGTGATCGCCGTACCCATAGCAGTCGGCTGGATCGACGCTGAGCGTATCCATCAGGCGCAAGGCGGCTTGCTGTTTGCCCAGCCCGATGGTTTGCGGTGGGATGAGCCGGCCCGTAAAGCGCCCATCGCGCGTTTCCAGCCGGTTTGCCAGAACATGGGGCACGCCCAGCTCGGTCGCCAGTGGAGCCAGAAACTCCACGGCCGATCCTGAAACGAAGGCGACGATGTCTCCGTTGCCCTGGTGCTCCTGAAGTGCCTGCAGGACTGGACGGATGAAGAATTCCGAGCGCGTCCTTTCCTGGACGTACCAGGCCTGGGCCGCGTCGGCCACTAGATCCGGCTGGTGGTCGCGGAAGTCTTC
This sequence comes from Pseudomonas sp. GW821-FHT02B10, assembly GCF_059421865.1. Classification (NCBI taxonomy): domain Bacteria; kingdom Pseudomonadati; phylum Pseudomonadota; class Gammaproteobacteria; order Pseudomonadales; family Pseudomonadaceae; genus Pseudomonas; species Pseudomonas sp. GW821-FHT02B10. The sequence continues at coordinate 386,279 of NZ_JBWKVU010000004.1, forward strand.
GTAGAACAGCGTGTTGATGGCAGAGCGATCGAAACCTTTCCTGACGTACTCATCGATACGTTTGGCAGCAGCAACTTCTGCCTCACCGCCACGTTCCTCTCCCCATAGCCGGCGAAAGTAGAACGCTCGGAAACTGAACATGCTCTTGAGGTCGATGAGGGTTTCATCGACGTCGAAGAAAGCGATTCTTCGTGCTTTCATTACGATTACTCGAAAGGCGCTTGCACCTGGGTGCAAGCGGGCGATGGGATCAAAGGGTGGGAATCGGCCCGGTCATCAACTGCGCATGCGGATGCGGGGTCATGCGCAAGCGGCGGCGCAAGGTGTCGACTTGTGAGGACAGGGCGCGAGAGGCGAGCGTAGCCTCGCGCAGACCGAGGCGTTCGGCATCCATGACGCAGAACTTGACATCCACGCCAGTGACGGATTGTTCGCCCTGCCAGACCTCCATCGTCGCCTGCACTTCGACGCGGTCGGGGCGCGGTTGCTTCAGGTCGATCAAGCGATAGCGGATCTGCGCCGGCAGCGGGAAGGCGAAGGCGGTGTAGCGGACATTCATCTCGTTGAGGACGAAGTAGCGCTTATGCGGTTTGTAGTCGTCCAGATGGAAGCGCTCCGTCACCGCCAGGAACATCTGGCGGCACGCTTCGAGCAGCACCATGCCTTGCACATGCTGTCCAGTGAGGTGGTCGAGCATCAGCTCGTTTTCGGCATGGAGCAGGAGGCTGGCGGTATAGAGGCCTTCCTCGTTCCTCTCCGGAACGGAGATCAGCACGTTCTTGCGCTGGCGCTTGTGGGCGAGCTCCTGGCCCGCCAGCTCCGCGCCCGTCCACAGGTCCCAATGATCGAACTCATCGGCATGCCCGCTGGCGATCGCCATGCGATAGGCATGCTGAATTTCCTTGCGGCCAAGCCCCTGCCCGGCAACGACCTTGCAACCTCTCAGCACGGATGGTCCCGGTGTCTTTAGCACCAGCAGCAGCGTGCTGTAGGACATCACGTTTTCATGCCTTGCGAAGTCTTCGAACTGGTTTGCAACTACAACGTAGATACCCATCAATGGATTCCCTTTCTATACCCGGGGCCTTCGGCAGGTCGTTTGGCCGATACCGGATTACTACAAAAACAGACCCGTTTCCCACTGACGTCCTGCGTGGAAACCAGGGCCGCTCGACTAGCGCACACGGGAGCTGTCATCTACCCGTGCAGCGCTGTACAACGCTGCAGTGCCGAGCCCCGCTGCGAGTACCAGAAGAAAAGATTCCACCTGCCAGGCGCGACTGATGTTTGCCAGCCACGGTCCAAGGCTCGCCCCGACAAAGAGCACGAAGGTGTAGAAGGACACCGCCAGGCCGCGAACATCGGGCGATGCCGCCGCGGCGATTCGGGCGATCAGCCCGGGGACACTGATGGCCACTCCCGCGACATAAACGACACTGGCTGCCAGCAGCAGGGGAATGTGTTCTTGACCGGCGCTTGCACAGAGCACCAGTCCAAACGCCGCGACGCCAAGCCCCGTGGTCGCGACCCGGTTGGCTCCCCAGCGACCAATCAATTTGGCAGCGAGCAGTGGCGCGAGAAACGCCGGCAACGCCACGCCACGCGCTTGCATTCTGCTGATGCCCTGGCTTTCGATGAGCTCGCCCAGGTGCATATCCAGTCCTATGTAAAAGGCGACGAATGACATCAGCAGCAGGAGCGCGGGCAGATAGACACGGCGCAGGGCCGGGTTACCGAGCAAGGTGAAGATGGGCCGATATCCTTCCCACATTGAGCCCTTCGGACGTACCGCTCGAGCTCCTTCCGGGACTGTGGCCAGGCGCAACGCGGTCGCGGCATAGATCGCCACCAGCGGCATAAGGGCGTAACCCAGGCCCCAACGCCCCGCAACGAGGCTGCCGTAGATCTGCCCGAGCAAACCTGCCGACAGGAATGCCGTACTCATCCAGGCCACTCCCCACACACGTTGCTTGGGAGTACCGCGCTCGGACAAGTAGGCGAGGGCCACGGGCGGGAAGGAGGCGGCGGCGAACCCCTGCAATGCGCGGCCGCAGATGAACAGGGTCGGCGTCTGCGCCCATGCGAGCCCCAGCGTGATGATGGCCAGCAGCACCAGGCCGCTGACCATGACCGTCCTGCGGCCAAGGCGATCGGATAAAGGCCCGAACACCAGAAAACCCGTGGCGTACGCGAACCCGAAGGCGCCCAGTGCGAGGCCAGCCTGTTCCTGCGGCAACTGATAGGCCTGTGCCAAAAGGGGCAGGATAGGCACCGGGATATACAAGAGAGAGACCACGGCGAGCGCGCAGAACACCATCTGCACCAGCAGAGTCGCTGTGGGTTGTTGAACCATATCCTGTGTAGATGTGTGCATTGCTACATATCTCGATCAATAGAGGTGCCAGGGCATTGAAGTCACGGCGTTACTGGCCGCGACGCGAGGGAGCCGCCCAAGGTTTAATTTTCTGTAGGTTGCTGTGTAGCGTGCTACACGATTTTTAAAAGACTCGGCCGATCAGCCGAGTTCCGTTTCCAGGCGCATTGTCCGCAGGGCAGGGGCCACCCTCATCATCAACTTCACCAAAAGCTCGCGCTCATCGTCTTTGAAGTGGCTCATGAACTTGGCGACCCACTCGTAGTGTTTGGGCAGCACCCGGCCAAGGGTGCTGTCGCCCTCCGGGGTCAGCCGGACGATCCAGTAGCGCCCATCGTCCGGGTCCGGATGTTTTGTGCAAAGACCGGCAGCTTCCATCTGCTTGATGGCGCGCGTCATCGTCTGCGAAGCCACGGCTACCCCATCAGCCAGCGCGCCGATCGAGAGCCCCCCGGGGTTACGCTTGAGCAGCAGCAGGACGAAGAACGGTGTTTGGGCAAGATTCTCGTGCGCGAGGTTGGCATTAAACGCCGAGAGCATTTCATCCGTCGCCGACGCCCATACCAGCCAGGTATAGAGCCCCTCGACATCAGGGTTGTCATAGAGCTTGCCGAAGTGCTCGAGGGTTTCGCGCGAAGGCAGGTCTTTCAGTTCGAACATGGTATCTGTGCATGGCTGTGTAGTCGGCTGCATGTTGGTGACCGAGTCGTCGGGATGTCAAGCCAACGCTAATTGGGCTGACCAATTCAGATAAATCATGGAGGGAGAGAGAGGCAGTGCTGCTCATTGTGCGGTATTCGTCTGTCAGCCCCTGCCTTCGATGGTCTAGGATGGGCTATTTGCCGTCGGCAAAGCCGCCAAGACCTAGAGTTGCAATTGAGTTCACGACATTTTCGACCGCGCCGCAGTGGCCGCCTGCGGATCGCCACCTGCCGCAAATCCCGCAAGTACCTCAAGGAAGGTTCCCCCATGCTACTGAGGTCCCTCGCAGCTATTGGCATTCTGTTGCTGGGTTTTCTTTCACCGATATTTCCGGCTCACGCGCAAGACATCGCGTTGTCCGGTCGGATGACCACCAGCAGCCACCCCTGGCTGGATGCCAGGGCGCGGCAGTGGCTGGAAGGGCGGGGGCCGCTCACGGTGGGGGTCGTGCGTCTCGATTATCCGCCCCTGTCAGTGCTCTATGGCGACCGCTACCAGGGCATCACCGCCGACTATCTGGCCCTGATGTTCGAACGGCCGCCCAAGGTGCGCGCCTACTCGTCGCGGGCATCCGCGCTGGCGGCCTTGCGCGGTGGCGAGATCGACCTGCTGGGCGCGGGCAGCGATGTCGAAGGCCGGGAAAATGGCCTGCTGCTCAGCGAGGCTTACCTGCCCGACCGGCCGGTGCTGGTGACGTCGCAGGCCCAGCCCTTCGATCCCGAGCAGGCCGGTAGCGTTTTGGGAATGACCGTCGGCTATCTTCAGCAACAGGCGGTACGGGAGGTCTATCCCCATAGCAAGGTCGAGCTTTTCGATTCGCCCCAGCGCGCGCTCGAGGCGCTGGTGCTGGGGGATGTCGACGCGGTGTTGGGGGATGCGCTGTCCTCGCATTACCTGATTCAAACCCATTACCTGCTGGGTCTGCGCATCGACAACTTCGCTCCTGTCGACAGCCAGGGTTTCCGCTTCCTTCTGCGTCCGGGCGACGAGCCGCTGAGGGGCATCATCGACCGGGCGATCCCTGGGATATCCAGGCGCTATGGGGACGATATCCTGCGCAGCTGGAGCGCCGGCCGCCGCTTGAGCATCGACGAAGCGCGCGTGAAGCTGGCGCCCGCGGAACAGCGCTGGCTGGACAGCCACCCGCAGGTCCCCGTGGCCATCAATTACTCGCTTGGGGCACTGGGCGAGCTGGGACGGGACCGCGATGTCACCGGCATTGGCCGCGACTACCTGGAGTTGATCAGCCAGCGCAGCGGCCTGAAGTTCTCCTACCTGGGCACGCCAAACACCCTTGAAACCAACAAGCTCATCGCCGAGGGGCGCGCGCTGTTGACCCCGGCCATGCCTCAGTCCGAGCTGTTCGAGACGCCACTGGATGTCTTGCCGCCGTACCTGCGTAGCTCCACCGTGCTGATGACCGCGGCCAGTGCTGGCCGCCGCGCCGGCCGGCGTTTCACCGGGCTTGGCGATCTGCATGGGAAGACGCTGGCGACGGGTGAAGGCTACTTTTTCATCGATACCATAAGACGTGACTATCCGGCGATTCAGCTCAAGGTATACCCCACGTTCCTCGAGGCCATGCGCTCGGTCGATTCGGGGCAGAACGAGGTGTACCTGAGCAGCGACTACACCGGCCGCTATCTGTCGGCCCAGTACTTCGACAATCGCATTCAGGTCACCGGAATCCTGCAAAGCACCTCCACGCCCATCAGCATCGGGGTGGCGAAGAACCAGCCGGAGTTGCGCAGCATCCTGGAGAAGGCGCAGCTGGCAATCACGCCTGAAGAGGTCGCGGAAATAGTCAAAGCCTGGGCGCCGCGTTTCTCCAGGGGCGGGAGCGACTTCTGGCGTGACCATCGCGACAAGATTCTCCAACTGGGCAGCCTCTTCGCGATCCTGATCGCCATCTCGCTGATCTGGGCCTTCTACCTGCGACGCCAGGTCCGCAGGACCCGGGCGGCCGAGGAACGGGCCGAGGCCGCCAACCAGGCCAAGAGCGTCTTCCTGTCGACGATGAGCCATGAGATACGCACGCCGCTGAACGCGATCATCGGCCTGCAGGAGCTCGCCCTGCGCAGAGCGAAACAGGGGGAGGCCGACAGCGTATCCCTGTCCGTGGCCCAGGAAGCGGCTCAGGGGCTGCTGTTGCTGCTGGGCAATGTGCTGGATATTTCTCGCATCGAGTCCGGAAAGATCGATTCGTTTCCTGAGCCGGTGCTCATCAAACACCAGATTGAAGGCGTCGTCTCGGTAGTGGCGGGCATGGCGCGACAAAAAGGCCTCACCCTGGACGTCAAGGTGGAAGGCGACCTGCAGGCATGGGTGCTGCTGGACCCGCTGCACTTCAAGCAGGTGCTGTTCAACCTGCTCAGCAACGCCATCAAATTCACCGAGCGCGGCGGCGTCACCCTGCAGGCCCGCACCCGCCGTGAAGGGGACAGCTTGCGCCTGGACCTCGATGTCATCGATACGGGCATCGGCATTGGCGCCGAAGACATGGGCAAGCTGTTCAAACCCTTCTCCCAGGTGGGCGTACCAGGCACTGAGCAGATGTCCGGAAGCGGCCTGGGGCTGAACATCAGCCGCCGCCTGGTGCAACTGATGGAGGGCACGCTCAACCCGCGTAGCGAACCTGGCAAAGGGTCGTGCTTCAGCCTCGAATTGAACCTGCCCATCTGCGACCCTCCAGCCGCTGTCGAGGGCGAAGCTGCGCAGCAGGCCCAGCCCGTTTCTGCCCAAGTGGAGCCACTGTCCATCTTGCTGGCCGAAGATAACGCCTTCAATCGCGTCACCCTCAACACCCAGCTTGAGACCCTGGGGCATCGAGTCGTGGTTGCGGAAGACGGGCAGGAAGCCTTCAAGCGTTGGTTGAGCGCGGACTTCGACATCGTGCTCACGGACGGCATGATGCCCAGGATGGACGGCTTCGAACTCGCCAGGCGGATCCGCTGGGAGGAGTCCCACAGCGGCCTGCCACGCTGTCGCATCATTGCCCTGACGGCCAGCATCGAGGCGAGTGCGGTGGAGCGCTGCATGGCCGCCGGGATGGACCAGGTCTTGTTCAAGCCTGCGACCCTCGAAACGCTGCGGCAGGCTATCGCGTCCGTCCCGGCAGGCGGAACCGGCCCCGAGGAACCCCGATAAGCCGAAGCGGCCCTTTGCACGCCGGGTATCGGCCATCCTCGCAAGCGCGGCCGACTCGATGAACCCGGGAGCAGGGTTACCGGGATCGCTCCTTATGGATGAACGGGGTAATCGATGTATCCGCGCTGATCGCCACCAAAAAAGGTGCTTGGGTCGGGGGCATTCAGCGCCAGCCCGTCGCGGATCCGCCGGGGCAGGTCGGGGTTGGCTAAAAAGGGCCTGCCAAAGGCGATCAGGTCGGCGCGGTTGGCGGCCAGGGCCTGCTCCGCCGATTGCGGATCGTAGCCGCCGGCGAGCATCAGCACGCCGTTCCACTCTGAGCGCAGTTGCCCGATGATCGCGTCCCAGCGCGGGTCGAAGTTCTCGTCCTTGACGGTGCCGACCACGGCCGGTTCCACAAGGTGCAGATAGGCCAGGGGCCAGCGGTTCAGGGCGCGGACGATATGGCCGAAGGTTGCCTCGGGCGTTGCGTCGCCCATGCCCATGAAGCGACCCATGGGAGTGAGGCGTACCGCCACTCGTTCGGCGCCCACCTCATCGGCGACGGCCTCCACGACCTCCAGCAACAGCCGGGCGCGATTTTCCACGCTGCCGCCGTACGCGTCCTCGCGCTGATTGCTGTTGCTGTTGATGAACTGGTCGAGCAGGTAGCCGTTGCCTGCGTGGATTTCCACGCCGTCCATGCCGGCCTTCAGGGCGTTACGCGCCGCGCGCCGATAGTCGTCGACGATCTGCGCGATCTCCGCCACTTGCAGGGCGCGCGGCACCGGCACATCGCCCCAGACGCCGTTGCCCTCGTCGTCGACGATAAAGGTCTTGCCTGGAACCGGCAGTGCGCTGGGCGCCACCGGCAGAGCGTTGTCGGGCTGGAAGCTCGGGTGAGAGACACGCCCCACATGCCATAGCTGCATGAAAATCAGCCCGCCGGCTTCGTGCACTTGGGTGCTCACCTGGCGCCAGGCCGCCACCTGGGCATCGCTGTAGATCCCCGGGGTCCAGGCGTAGCCCTGGCCCTGGCGGGAAATCTGCGTGGCCTCGGTAACGATCAGCGCGGCACTCGCGCGTTGCCGGTAATACTCGGCGTTCATGGCGGTCGGCAGGTCGCCCGGCTGGCCGGCGCGGGAGCGGGTCAGAGGGGCCATGGCCACGCGGTGAGCCAGGGTGTAGGGGCCGACCGCAAGGGGTTGGAACAGGTGCTGAGTCATGGGTATTTCCTTATGAGGGGCATCGATCGGGATGCCGTGGGTGCTCAGGCGGACGGTGCCTGGTTGAACAACAGGTGATTGCCGAATGCGTGTCTTTGCTGGGCACTAACCTAATCCGCCGGGCCGTGGTTGATAATCCAGCCGCCGCTCTACGCTGCATTGCGTGAAACGCAACGCCCTGAAGGGCAACGGATGCATGGCGCGGCGAGCGGGCAGTCGATGGCGGGCGCGGCGATTGGCCCGCTCGATCCTCGATGCCTTGGCAGACTGCGAAAGGGCCGCCGCCGAAGTCGCGGCCCGGCCCTGCCCTGCGCCGGGCTCCAGGCTAGGCCGGCTGCTCGGAGCGGGTCAGGGGCAGGTTCAGCCAGCGCCGGCCGGTGGCATTGGCCACGGCATTGCCGATGGCGGCGGCCATGGGGCCCTGGACGATCTCGGCGGCGCCGAGGAACGGCTGTCCCGGCTGATCGAGCAAATGCACCTCGACCTGCCGGGGCAACTGCGGAAAACGCAGGATCGGATAACCGCTCCAGTCGTAGCTGCGCACACCGCCCGGGTCGTAGCCGACCTTTTCGAACAGGGTCCAGCTGGCGGACTGCACGATGCCGCCTTCCACCTGGTTGCGCAGGCCATCGGGGTTAACGATCTGGCCCACGTCCACCGCTGTGACCACTCGATCGAGCTGGACCTCGCCGGTCTGCGGATGCACCCGCAGCAGGACGGCGATGGCGCAGTAGCCCATGATGTTTTTGTAGCGGGCAAACGCGAAGCCGATGCCCGCGCCGGGCTCCTTGCCCTTGTGCGGCCAGCCGCTGGCGTCCCGCACCCGTTCGACCACCGCCCGTGCCCGCGGGTCGCTCAGATGGGCGAGGCGCAAGGCCACCGGATCGGCGCCGGCCCGGGCGGCCAGTTCATCGATGCAGGCTTCGATGGCGAAGATATTGATGTGGGCCCCCAGCGAGCGCATGGCGGAGGTGCGAAACGGCATGCGGGTGACGAAGTTCATGTCGATGCGGGTGGACCCCAGGGTGTACAGCGGCACGGCATTGCGATCGCCATCCCCTTCGGGCTGGGCAATGGGGATCGACGGCGCGGAAACGAATGGCCGGGCCAACAGCCGCGCGGGAATCAAGCGGCCGGCATTGACGATGCGTTCGTTGTGCGGCGTGGTCCACAGCTCATAGGCCCAGTCCTGCAATCGGCCCTGGGCATCGAGGCTGGCCTGGACCTCGGTGAGCATGGCGCTGCTGTAGGGCTCCCAGAGGTTTTCCTGCTCGCGCATCCACTGCACCCGCACCGGCGTGCCGGCGAGCCGCATCGCGATCAACGCGGCATCGGCGGCCGCGTCGTCCGCGCCGTTGTGGCCGTAGCACCCGGAGCCCTCGGTATGGATGCAGCGCACCCGCTCCGACGCCAGCCCGACCATCTCGGCGATCCCCGCGCGCAACGGGTAGACCCCCTGGGTGTGGGTCCAGACCGTGAGCACGCCGTCCTTGAACCAGGCCACGGCGCAGGACGGGCCGATGGAACCGTGCATCAGGTACTGCTTGCTGAACCGCGCGCGATAGCTGGCGCTGGCGCCGGCCGCCGGGTTGCCTTCATGGCTGATCGGGTAGCGGCGCGCGGGCAGGCGGGTCAGTAGCGCGTGGATGTCCCGCGCTTCGGGGATCGCCTCTCCAGCGCTCCAGCGGGCCTGCTCATAGCCGCTGCGCATCGCCTTGATGGCTTGCCACTCATCCCGGGCGACCACCGCCAGGTAGTTGCCGTCCTGCACCACCCGCACCACGCCGGGCAGGGCCTTTAGCGCCTCGGCATCGAAGGCTTCCAGGGCGCAGCCAGGGCGGGGCGGGCGGATCACCCGGGCATGCAGCATGCCCGGCAGGCGCAGGTCCTGGACGAACGCGGCGCCGCCACTGACCTTGGCCGGGATGTCCAGGCGAGGCAGCGAATGGCCGATCAGCTTGAACGCGGACGGCGGCATCGAGGGCGATTGCGCCTGTGCATAGTGGTGCAGGTCCACGCCCTTGACCGCCTCGGCATAAGGCATGCGCTGCCCGGCCGGGCCCTGGATCACGCCCTCGTGCGTCGTCAGCAGCGCGGCGTCGACGGCCCAACAGCGTGCCGCCGACGCCAGCAGCAATTGCCGGACCTGGGCCGCGGCGTTGAACAGGGCCGTGCCGCTGTCGAAAATGCTGTGGCTGCCGGCGGTGTAGCCTTCGTTGGGCGTCAGGGCGGTGTCCGCGGTAAGCAGCGTGATCGCGCCTGGCGCGAGGTCCAGGCGTTCGGCAGCAATCTGCAACAGCGCGGTTTTCACCCCCGTCCCCAATTCGGCCTTGCCGGTGTAGACGGTGACGCCTTCGGCCGCGACGCGGATCCAGGCATCGAGGTAGGGATTGGTGCGCAGGCTGCCCGGGAGATCGGGCGCCAGCACCAGCGTGCCGAGGGTATCGACTTCGCTGTCGGCCAGCGCCTGGCGCGCCGCCGGGACCAGGGTGAACGCCAGTATCAGCGCACCACCACGCAGGAACGCGCGGCGCCCCTGGTCGACTTCATCGTGCCGGGTCATGGGGCGCTCCGCTCTTGCCTGGCCACGCGACCGATGGCGTCGATGATCCGCAGGTGGGTGCCGCAGCGGCACAGGTTGCTCGCCATATGCTCGCCAATGGTGGCTTCGTCCGGATGAGGGTCGCGCTCCAGCAGCGCCTGGGCGCGCATCAGCATGCCGGCGATGCAGTAGCCGCACTGGGCGGCCTGGGCCTCGATAAAGGCTTTTTGCAAAGGCCCCGGACGCACCGCCGTACCCAGGCTCTCCACCGTGCGGATGGCCTTGCCCTCCAGGCCGCTGCAGGGTGTCAGGCAGGAGAAGACCGGCTGGTCATCCACCAGCACCGTGCAGGCTCCGCATTGTCCCAGGCCGCAACCGTACTTGGCGCCATTGAGCCCCAGGTGATTGCGCAGGGCATACAGCAACGGCATGTCGGGCTCCAGCTCCAGCGCATGGGGCGAGCCGTTGACGTTGAGGGTCATGTGGGTCATTGCGCCTCCTGGCGTAATTCGTGAAGGGTGGAGGAAAGGTCGGCCCACGGCTGGCCCGGGCTGGCCTGTTCGCGCAGGAACGAGGCCAGCGCCGCCAGCTGCTGGTTGTCCAGGCTGGCGGCGAAGGGCGGCATGACCGGGCCGGGCAACCCCGGGGTGGCGGGCACGCCTTCGAGCACGGTCTTGAGAAAGTTGCGCGCGCTTGAGGCATGCAGCGCCGATGTTCGCGCCAGGGCCGGGCGCCCATCGATCTGGCGCATCGGCGCGGCCGGGCCATGGCAACCGGCGCAGGCACTCTGGAACAGCTGGGCGCCAGGCGCCTGCTCGACCACCTCGGCAGGGCGCGCGGTGGCTGAAGCGGGTTCGGCGGGAGCGGGGTCCTTGAGGCTCAGCAGGTAGTCGGCAATGGCCTCGGCGTCGCTGCCCGGCATGGTGCCCAGGCTGAGGCTGACCGGTCGCATCGGCCCGGCAGCGGTGCCATGGCCCTCGACCACCTCAGCCCGCAGGTAGCCGGCCAATTGCTCGCGGCTCCAGGGCGCGGCGCGGTTGGCCAGGCCCAGCAGGGACGGCGCCTGCCAGCCGTCCACCATCCCGCCGGCAAGATGCTGGGCGGACTGCTCGGCGCCCAGCGGGTTGAGCGGAGAATGGCAGCCGGCGCAATGGCCGGGGCCTTCGACCAGATAGCGGCCACGGTTCCAGGTTGCAGACTGCTGTGCCACGGGCGCCAAGGGCTCCGCGTGCAGGAACAGCAGGTTCCAGAACGACACCAGCGGGCGGATGTTCATCGGGAAATTCATCCGGTTCTGCATGGCCGGCGAATGCACGGCGGGGCCGCTCATCAGATAGGCGTAAAGGTCCGTGATGTCCCCGTCCGTCATGCGTCGGTAGTAGGCGTAAGGGAAGGCCGGATACAGCAAATGCCCGTCGCGGGCGACCCCTTCGCGCATCGCCCGCTCGAAGGCCGGCAATGACCATTGGCCAATCCCGGTCTCGGCATCCGGGGTGATGTTGGTGCTGTAGAGCGTGCCAAAGGGCGTCACCAGCGCCAGCCCGCCGGCCAGGTAGCGGCCGCCGGGGCGGGTGTGGCACACCGCGCAATCGCCGGCTTCGGCGACCCGCGCGCCGCGTTGCACCTGGGCGGCGTCGAAGCGTTGTGGCGGTTCGGCCGGCGCGATCGCCGGGCGCCACATCAACAGCGCGGCGCCTATCGCGCCTGCCGTGGCGAGAACCACAGCGCCCAGCCACAACTGCCTGGCGTTCATCGGGTCACCCTTCATTGGTCCGTGGAATCCGCGCGGGCGGACAGTGATGCAGTCGGGGTCATGGAAGTCTCCTTGAGCCGCTGAGGAGAGCGGTGACGGACCGCCCGGTGGCAAGTGCCCAAGGGTAGAGAAGGGGGGTGGACGGCGGAATTGGCAAACCGCGCAAAGGCCTTTTGCGCCATCGGCAACGCCGGGATCGTTGCGTGATGCGCATCGCTCAATTGCCCCGGCGGTGGATTCTCCCGATTGAGTGTCGCGCCTAGCCTTGGCGAAACTTTTCTCCACGCGAACGAGGTTTCATCATGCCTACCGGCAACTTTGCAACGACGGCCAGCACGGCGGTGAAGGGCGAACGGCCCGCCACCCTCTCTGGCGCCCTGGTGGCCTTGCTGGCCTTCTGTTGTGGCGCGGTCGTCGCCAACCTTTACTACGCCCAGCCGATCGTCGAGCTGATCGCCCCGCAGATCGGCCTGTCGAACGCCCATGCCAGCCTGATTGTCTCGCTGACCCAACTCGGCTACGCCGCAGGCCTGCTGCTGTTGGTGCCCCTGGCCGACCTGATGGAAAACCGCCGCCTGGTGGTGGGGTTCACGCTCGCCGTGAGCCTGTGCCTGATCGCCGCGGGCTTTACTGAGTCACCTTCTCTGTTCCTGGCGTTGTCGTTGCTCATCGGCCTGACTTCGGTGGCGGTGCAGATTCTGGTGCCGTTGGCCGCGCACATGGCACCCGAGGAAAGCCGTGGGCGGGTGGTTGGCAACATCATGAGTGGCCTGCTGCTGGGCATTCTGTTGTCGCGCCCGCTGTCGAGCCTGCTGGCCCAGGCGTTCGGCTGGCGCGGGGTGTTCTTCAGCGCCGCGGGCCTGATGGCGGTGATCGCCTGCGTCATGGCCGTTGCCCTGCCACGGCGCATGCCGACGCATCAGTCTTCCTATGGCGAGTTGATCGGCTCGGTCTTCGCCCTTGCGCGCCGCCATGCCGGCCTGCGTGAGCGCTCCTTGTACCAGGGCTTGTTGTTCGCCAGCTTCAGCCTGTTCTGGACCATCGTGCCCATCGAGCTGATTCGCCAGCACGGCTTCAGCCAGGCACAGGTGGCGGTGTTCGCCCTGGTGGGCGCGGTGGGGGCGATCGCGGCGCCGATCGCCGGCCGGCTGGCCGACGCCGGGCATGGCCAGCGCGGCACTTTCGTGGCCTTGTTGCTGGCGCCGCTGTCCCTGCTGATAGGTGCGCTGCCGGGCAGTGGCTACCTGTGGCTGGTGGTGTGCGCGGTGCTGCTGGATTTTGCCGTGCAGTTGAACATGGTGCTTGGCCAGCGTGAGGTGTACGCCATTGACCCGCACAGCCGGGCGCGCCTGAACGCCGTGTACATGACCAGCATCTTCGTCGGCGGCGCCCTGGGCTCGCTGGTGGCCAGCCCGCTGTATGAGCAGGTGGGATGGAGCCTGTCGGCGACTTTGATTGCCGCGGTTCCTGGCTTGGCGCTGCTGCTGTTTCTCAGCCGTCGGTACCGCCAGGGGTGAGCCTCGTTGAATGCCCCAGGGCGCGGGCCGCGGCGCTTGAGCACAACCATACAAGACACTTCATGCACCCTCAGGCATAGTCCTTCGATTGATTTTTTGCTCTCGGAATCGGCTTATGGACAAGTTGCTGGCGCTGAAAATGTTCGTTGAAACCGTGCGCTGTGGCGGCTATTCATCGGCGGCGCGCAAGCTCGGCCTGTCGACGTCTTCGGTGACGCGGCAGGTGGCGGGGCTGGAAAGCGAACTGGGCGCCAGCCTGCTCAATCGCACCACGCGCAACACCAGTGTCACGCTCGCCGGGCAGGCCTATTTCGACAAGGCCGTGGCGATTCTCGAGGCCATCGACGAAGCCGACGCCAGCGTCGCCGACCGTGGCAGCGAGGCCCAGGGGCATCTGCGGGCCAGCGTTCCGGTGGAGTTCGGCCGGCGCATCATCGCCCCGCACCTGGGGCGCCTGCTCGAACGCCATCCGGGGCTGGAGATCAGCCTGTCGTTGAGCGACCGGGTCAGCGACCTGATCAGCGAGCGCATCGATGTCTCGGTGCGCCTCGGTTCCTCGGTGGTCAGCGATGACATCGTCAGCAAGAAGATCGGCGACTTCCAGCGTTGGGTCGTGGCCAGCCCCGACTACCTGGCACGCACCGGCCTGCCGCGCGAGCCGAGCGACCTGCTGCAACACCAGTGCCTGCGCTTCGACTATGGCGGCGTGCACCAGGACTGGACCTTCCAGGGTGACGAAAACCCCCAGCGCCTGGGGGTGCAAGGGCGCTTGCAGAGCAACAACGCCGACATCCTGCGCGAGGCGGCGCTGGCCGGTGGCGGCGTGGCGCTGCTGGCCGACTGGCTGGTGCGCGACGATGTCGGCCAGGGCCGCCTGACCCGCGTGCTGGAGCAGTACGAGGTCAATCCCGGCACCGCCAGCACCTGCATCAACGCGCTGTACCTGCCCAACCATCGCGGCTCCAGTCGCATCAATGTGTTTATCGAGTTCCTCGAGGAAATCCTCGCCGCCTGAGCCTCGCTCGGGTCTTGAGCAAGACAGCGTTGCGCGCCCTGTGGCTACTCGTCCGGCAGGTGCGCGCCTAGAGTCTGGCCATCATTGGTAGAAGCAAGGTGGTCGCTATGGGTAACGTCATTCATCTGGCGTACGACTTCATCAATCCCTGGTGCTGGATCGGCGAGCTGAACCTGCGCCAGGCCATGGCGGCCGCGCACCGGCCACGGCCGATCGTCTATGTGCCGAGCCGCTGCGCGTTCGACCTTCCCGCCAGCCGCATCGAGCAGGGCGAGTACGCCCGCCGCCGGTTCGGCAGCCTGTCGCGCAGCCGGCTGTTCGAAGCGCAGATCACCCGGGCCGGCCAGGCGCTGGGGCTGCGTTTTGCCTTCGAGCGAATCGAGCGCCTGGTCGACAGCGACCCGGCGCACAGCCTGATGCTCGAGCGGGCCGCGCGCGGTGGCGATTGCGCCGCGCTGTTCGCGCGGATCTTCCGTGCCTATTTCTGCGAGGGCCGCGATATTGGCGATGCGCGGGTGCTCGCGGAGCTGGGCGGGGACAGTAAGCGCGAACAGGAGCGGCTGCTCGACTACCTGCGCAGTGGTGAAGGACTGGCTGCGTTGCAGTGCCACAAGCGCGATGCCGCGGACTGGTCGGGCGGGGTGCTGCCAGCCTTTCGCATCGGCGACACCCGGGTCTCGGGCGCCCAGCCCGGCGCCTTGCTGGCGCGGGTGTTGCGGGACGCGACAGTGCCAGAAGCGCAGGTGGCCCATGCCTTGGGTTAGCGGCGGTTTGGCCGCTGCCAGCTGGCCCCCCCGGCGCACGGCCCGAGCAGGCTCGGCCCACCGCGCAGGATCAGAACGGCCCGAGCTTGAGCGGGTACTGAATGACGATGTACAGCCGGTCGATATCGTCGCCGGCCTGGGCGGCGTTGGCCCGGTGGCTGACGTGGGACAGTTGCAGCGACAGGTCCTTGGCCGGGCCCGACTGCACGATGTAGTGCAGGTCCAGGTCGCGTTCCCAATGGCGTCCGCCCCGGCCCTGTTGCGGCATGTAGGTGCCGCTGGCGCTGTCGAAGGGGTTGTAGGCGCCGCCCTGGGGCGCGTGGCTGCCGTCGATGCCGCGACCGCTCACATAGCGCGCCATGAAACTCAGGCCGGGAATGCCCAGGGCGCCCAGGTCGAGGTCGTAGCGCGCTTGCCAGGAGCGTTCGCCGGGGCCGTTGAAGTCGGCGTACTTGATCGAGTTGGCGAGGTAGATGGAGTCGCCGCCGACGAAGTCGAAGGGCGTGTCGCCGTGGATTTTCTGATAGGCCAGGGTGAACGCCTGGGCGTCGATCCGGTACTTGCCGGAGAGGCTGTAGGCCGTGGTGTCGATGGCGCCGGCCGCGGCCTGGCCCTGGTCGCGGGTGCGGTACAGGTTGCCGTCGAGGAACAGTTGGCCAAGGCTGGTATGCAGGTTGGCGTAGTACTGGCGCCAGGTGTCGCTCAGCTCCGAGGCGTAGAGGGCGCCGCCCAGCGCCTGGCCGGCGAACAGGTCGGCGCCGATAAAGTCGATGCTGGCGTGGCGGGTCGTCGCCCCGTAGCCGGAAAAGTCACCCTTGGCGGTCGAGGCGTCCTGGTTCTTGAAGGCGTTGAAGTGACCGGCCTGCAACTCGACCCCCTCGATCTCCCGGCTGGAAAGCAGCAGGCCGCTGGCGTATTCCGGTTGCAGGCGTTTGTCGGCGGTGTCGAATACCGGGGTCGCCACGCTCATTTCACCGAGCGCCAGGGTGGTTCGCGAGGCCTTGAATTTCAGCGCGCCGCCGGCGCTGGAGTACCTGTCTTCGCTGCGCCCGTCATGATCCAGCGGCAACAGGCCCGTCCCGGAATGCCCCTTGCCGCCGTCCAGTTTCAAGCCCAGGAAACCGTGGGCATCGACCCCCACGCCAACAGTGCCAGGCGTGAAGCCGGACGCGAACGAGGCGATGAAGCCCTGGGCCCATTCCTGCTTGTAACTCTTGCCGGCCGGGGTTGGGGAGCGATAGTCGTTGTTGAGGTAGAAGTTGCGGCTGAGCACTTCAAGGCTTGCCCCCTCAAGGAAACCGGGGGTGTCCTGCGCGCTCTGTGCCGCCAGCGCCGGGGCGCCGCCGCTGAGCAAGGCGAGCAGCCACAGCGGCTTCAGGCGCATCTGCCCTGGGGCGGTGAGGTGTTTCGAGGCAAGCAGCATGCTTATATCCCGCGTCAAGGTGGGTGGCCCCGGACGCGGCTGGCCGCGGTTCCGGCAGCTGCCGGCACGCCTTCGGCCTGCCCGCGTCCGCTCGGCGTGGCCATCGGATCGAGGCGAGGCATGGTTGCCTATTACACCGCGCGGGGATTGTACGGCTGTGCTGCATTCGGCCGTTTGCGCGGGCGGGCAGGCGACAGGTGCCGTTCGCAGTGGGCGCTGCGGCAGTTTTTAAATTGTCCCTGTTTTGGAATCAATGATTCTCGGTTTTGCTGGATTGTCCCTTTTTGTTTTGACCCCTAAATTAGCCACCAAGCCGGCCGCACAGCCTCCCGCAGCGGAACCCGCGCCGAGCTCCCGAATTGTGCAACTCAACGCTTGAACCTACTCGACAGCAAAAGGAACGCGCCATGTCTATCCGTGAACTGCTCAACCCAACCAACTCCGCCCTGATCCTGATCGACCACCAGCCGCAGATGTCCTTCGGCGTGCAGTCGATCGACCGCCAGACCCTGAAGAACAACACCGTGGGCCTGGCCAAGGCGGCGAAGATCTTCAACGTGCCGACCATCTTCACCTCGGTGGAAACCGAGAGCTTCAGCGGCTACATCTGGCCGGAACTGCTCAGCGTGTTCCCCGACCATCAGCCGATCGAGCGCACCTCGATGAACTCCTGGGAAGACAAGAAACTGGTGGAAGCGGTGAAGGCCACCGGGCGCAAGAAGCTGATCATGGCCGCGCTGTGGACCGAGGTCTGCCTGAACTTCCCGGCCCTGGAAGCCCTGGCCGAAGGCTACGAGGTGTACATCGTCACCGACGCTTCCGGCGGCACCACCCAGGAAGCCCACGACATGTCGGTGCAGCGCATGATCCAGGCCGGCGCGGTGCCGGTGACCTGGCAGCAAGTGCTGCTCGAATTCCAGCGCGACTGGGCGCACAAGGACACCTACGACGCGGTGATGGACCTGGTGCGCGAGCACAGCGGCGCCTACGGCATGGGCGTGGACTACGCCTACACCATGGTGCACAAGGCGCCGCAGCGTCAGGTCAAGTAAGCCTGCCGCCAACGACCATCGGCCGACGCAACCTGCTTGCCTCGGCCGATGGTCGTTAGTGGTAAAAAACATCCGGACTGCACAGCGTTCCCACGACTCAAGGACCGTCATGAAACAGACCCTCGATTCCTCCCGTAGCGCAGCCTCCCTTTCGCCCTGGAGCCCGCTCAAGCATGGCCTGTTTCGCGGGCTGTGGCTGGCCAGCATCGCCTCGAACATCGGCACCTGGATGCACGAGGTGGGCGCCGGTTGGCTGATGACCTCGCTGTCGGCCAGCCCGATGACGGTGGCGCTGGTGCAGGTGGCCGCCGCGGCGCCGATGTTTTTCCTCGCGCTGCCGGCGGGGGCGCTGGCCGATATCGTCGACAAGCGCCGCTACCTGTTGCTGGTGCAGGGCTGGATGGCCAGCGTCGCCATGCTGCTGGCGTTCCTGACCCTCAGCGGCCTGATGACGGTGCCCTTGTTGCTGCTGTTGACCCTGGCCATGGGCATCGGCACGGCCCTGATGATGCCGGCCTGGTCGGCCCTGACCCCGGAACTGGTGCCCGCCGGCGAATTGCCCGCGGCCATCGCCTTGAGCAGCGTCGGGACCAACGTGGCGCGCGCCGTCGGCCCGGCCATCGCCGGGGTCCTGGTGAGTCTGGCCGGTCCCTGGGCGACCTTCGCGGTGAATGCGCTGTCGTTCTTTGCCGTGATCGGCGTGCTCGCCTGCTGGCGGCGCGAGCCGAAGGTCGCGGTGTTGCCGGCGGAGCGGCTGTTCAGTGCGATCCGCGTGGGCTGGCGCTACGCCCGCAGTTCCCATCCTCTGCAACGGGTGCTGATTCGTACCCTGGGGTTCTTCTTCGGCGCCAGCGCTGGCATGTCCTTGCTGCCGTTGATCGTGCGTGGCGAGTTGCAGGGCAGCGCGACCCAGTTCGGCGTGTTGCTCGGCAGCGTCGGCCTCGGCGCCGTGCTGGGGGCGATGCTGTTGCCAAAGCTGCGCCAGCACCTGGCGGTGGATCGCCTGGTGGCGCTGGCCAGCGTGATCTACGCCCTGGTGCTGTTCGCCCTGGCCTGGCTGCGCGACTTCTATCTGTTGATCCCGGTGATGCTGATCAGCGGCGGTGCCTGGATCGCCGTGCTCTCGAGTTTCCAGGTGGCGGCCCAGACCTCGGTGCCGGCCTGGGTACGGGCACGAGCCCTGGCGGTGTATATCCTGATGTTCTTCGGCAGCATGGCCCTGGGCGGGTTGCTCTGGGGCTGGGTGGCCAGCCTGTTGTCCATGAGCCTTGCCCTGAGCCTGGCGGCAGCGGTGCTGCTGGCCGGGGTCGGGCTGACCTGGCGGGTCGGCTTGCCCCAGCGCAGCGCCGAAGACCTGGCGCCGTCGCTGCACTGGCCGCAACCGCTGCTCGGCGCCGACCAGGACCTGGAGCGCGGGCCGGTGATGATCAGCCTGGAATACGACATCGCCCCCGAACACGCCCAGGCCTTCCAGCAGGCGATGAACCCGGTGCGGCGCATGCGCCAGCGCAACGGTTCATTTTCCTGGTGCCTGCTGCAGGACAGCGAAAACCCGCGGCTGTGGTGCGAGATGTTCTTCGACGAATCCTGGGTCGGCCACCTGCGTCATCACGAGCGGGTGACCCGCGCCGAGCTGAAGATCGAGGCCGCCGCCCGCCGCTTCCAGAGCGACGGGGTGAAGATCCGGATCCGCCATTTACTCAAGGGACAGGGTTGAAGGTCTGCTGTGCGCCCATCGGATCAATACTTCCAGAATACCGGCGTCACCAGCACCAGCACGGTCAGGATTTCCAGGCGCCCCAGCAGCATGCCAACGGTCAACAACCATTTCGCCGCATCAGGCAATGAGGAGAAATTGCCTGCTGGCCCGATAATCGTGCCCAGCCCAGGCCCGACGTTGCAGACTGCCGTTGCGGCGCCGCTCAAGGCCGTCGTCCAATCCAGCCCGATAAGGGCCAGCCCCAGAGCGATGAAGGCAATGGTGATGGTGAAGAAAAATGAAAAGGTCAAAAGCGAACGCACGATTTCCTCGTCGATCGGATGCCCGTTGTACTTTTTCTGAATCACGGCTCGAGGGTGGATCAATTGTTTCAAGTTGCTCACCAGCAGGCTGGCGGCCACCTGAAAGCGGAAGATTTTAAGGCCGCCGGCAGTTGATCCTGAACATCCACCGACAAAGGTCAGATAGAAAAACAGCAGGGCGGCGAAGCTGCCCCACAGGGTGTAATCGCCGACTGCGATCCCGGTGGTGGTGACAACCGAGGTCACGTTGATTGCAACGATACGAAAGGCGTCCCACCAATCGTAGTCGCTGTGGAAGCACAGCCATGTCCCCACAACCAGCCAGGTGACGATCAAGAATCCGACAAATCCGCGCACCTGATGATCTCCTATCAGCGCGCGCCGATGGCCACGCAATGTCGCGACATACAAGGTAAAAGGCAGGCTCCCCAAGATCATGACGGCGACCGCCACCCAATGTACCGTCGGTTGCGTCCAGTGGCCAAGTGAGGCATCGGACGTTGAAAACCCTCCCGTCGAGATCAGCGACATCGCGTGGTTCACCGCTTCGAAAGGCGTCATGCCGGCGAGCCACAGCACTAGAGTCGCCACGCCCGTAAGCCCCAGGTAAAGCCAGAGAATGTAACTGGCGGCAACATGGGAGCGCGGTGTCACCTTTTCCGACCAGTCTGAGGATTCTGTCTGGAAAAGACGCATTCCCCCTACCCGCAACAGCGGAAGAATCGCTACGGCCATGCCGATAAAGCCGATACCCCCCAGCCAATGAAGCATCGAGCGCCAGATCAGTAACCCTGGCGACGCGCTATCCAGTCCAGTCAGGACCGTCGAGCCCGTGGTCGTGATGCCGGACATGGTTTCGAAGAAGGCGTCGGTGTAGCTGATGTGGCTGATGAACACCATGGGCAACGCCGCGAAGGCACCTACCACGATCCAACTGCTGGTTGTCAGCAGGTACATATCCCTCGGACGCAGTTGGGCGATATCCGGACGTCCGCGCGCGATCAACAAAAGACCACAAACGAGGGTGATCAGGCTCGACCAGAGAAACGCCGACAGATCGTCGCTGCGCTCATAGGCCACGAGCGTAATCAGGGGGATCACCATGCTTGCGGCTAGCGTGATCAGAAAAATACCAAGGATAAAAGCGATAAGCCGTATTGCTGCGAGGGACATACATGGTCACCTGTCAAAAAACACCGCGCAGTATCAAGTGTGCAAATGCCATTCCCCGTAAATTTTGCGTAAAAATCTTTACGGGTCATAGTCATGAATCACCGCGGTCTTCGTGTCGACAATGCGCAGCTCATTCCACTGTAGCGCAGCAGGTGTACAACCAAGCCGACCAGCGTACAGGCCAGGGTATTCCTCTAGCCGAGCAGCGCCATCAGTTCCCTGTCGGAAAGGTCCATGACACGGCGGTGGGCAGCGGTTCGCCCACCGCCGTAGCGATGGGCAACATACGTTAGCGCAGCCAGCGGGCGGCGAGATCCAGCGCGATGGCCAGCAGCAACGCCAGGCCGGCAATCACGAACAACTGCTGATGATGCCCGCCGCTGGCGTTGAAGATCAGCGAGTAGGCGCCCCCCGCCAACGCCTGGAAGCTGGCGAAGGCCACGGTCGCGCGGCTCCAGGCGACCTGCTGGGCATGGGCGTGCTTCTTCAGCTCGTGGACCCGGGCCAGGGCCAGGGGCACGATGCCGGGTGGGAACGAGCCGATCAGTACTGCAAGCCCGCACAGCAGCCACGCCTGGCTGGTGATGCTCAACGCGCCCACCGCCAGCGCCTGCACGATCAGCACCCAGCGGATGCTGCGGCGGGCCCCCAGGTGATCGGCGAGCAGGCCGTAGACCATCGGGCCAAAGATCGCGCCGATGCCGTACATCACCCACACCAGCGCCGCCACATGGGTGCCGGCATCGAGACCACGGGCCACGTAGTCCACCAGGAACACCATGGCCGGCACCAGCCCGGTGGCCATCAAGGCGTACTGGGCGAACAGCAGGCGCAGGCCACGGCCGGACGCCGGGTCCTCATGGCTGGCCGGCTCGCTGGCCTTCACCGCGACAGCGGGCTCGGGCTGGCTCTGCGGCCAACAGAACCAACTGGCGGCGGTGAGCACCGCGGCCACCAGCCCCAGGCCGAGCCAGGTGTCGCGCAGGCCCCATTCCAGCAGGGCCGGCACCAGGGTGCCGGAGCCGGCGATGCCCAGGCCGATGCCGAGGAAGATCGCGCCGCTGGCCGCGCCTCTGCGCGCCGCCGGTACGTGGGGCAGCACCGTGGACGCCACCAGCACCATGATGGCGCCGCCGGCGATCCCCGAGAGCAGGCGCCAGACGAAGAACCAGCTGAAGGACAGGGCCCAGGCACAGGCGAAGAACGACAGGGTGGCGACCACCAGCATCAGTCGCAGCACCAGCGGATTGGTCAGGCGCTTGCCCAGGGGATGGCCGATCAGTGCACCGATCAGGTAACCGGCGAGGTTGGCGGCACCGAGGTAGACCACGTCGGCCTGCACGAACCAATGGGCCTGGATCAGTTGCGGGATCAGCGGGGTATAGGCAAAGCGCGCCAGCCCGATGCTGACCAGGCTGGCGCACAGGCCGGCGAAAATATGCAGCCAGACTTCGTTGCGCATGGGGAGTGTCGCGGTGGTAGGCGCTGACATGGGGGCGTCCTCGATGAGTGAGCGATGGAGAGGGATAAGCTGGGGAGGATTCTGGAAGGCGCTGCCCGGGTGGCGGAAATCATCGGTATCGATAGTGGGCATGCCCCACCGATATCGTCCCGGGTGCTTGCCGGGCCCTGGCTGTCGAAGTGCTTGCCTGCCAGTCAGGCCCGAGGGCGCAAGCCCCCGGGCCGGTGCCGGTCAAGGCATTTCCGGCAGTTCCTGCGCCCGCAGATCGAACACCAGCACTTCGGCATTCGCGCCGTTGCTCAAGGTCAGCGCCTGTTCCTCGCGGACCCGCACGCCATCGCCTTCCTGCAAGAGCAGGCCGTTGAGGTCGACCGAGCCGCGGGCCACATGCACGTAGGCGTAGCGGTTGGCGTCGAGCTTGAGGGTGGCGCTTTCCTGGCCGTCGATCAGCCCGGCATAGACCCGCGCGTCCTGGCGCACCTGCAGCGAGCCGTCGGTCCCCTCGGGGGAGATGATCAGTTGCAGGCGGCCGCGTTTTTGCCGCGGGCTGAAATGCTCTTGCTGGTAACGCGGCTTGGCGCCACTGACGTCCGGCACGATCCAAATCTGCAGGAAGTGCACCGGTTGGGTGGCCGAGTGGTTGTACTCGCTGTGCGCCACGCCGCTGCCGGCGCTCATCAGTTGCACGTCGCCAGGACGGATCACCGAACCGGTGCCCAGGGTGTCCTTGTGTTCCAGGGCGCCTTCGAGCACATAGGAGAAAATCTCCATGTCCCGGTGCGGGTGTTGGCCGAAGCCTTTGCCGGCGGCGACCCGGTCGTCGTTGATCACCAGCAGGTCGGAAAAACCCTGTTCCCGCGGGTTGCGATAGTTGGCGAAGGAAAAGGTGTGGAACGACTTCAACCAACCGTGGTTGGCGGCGCCGCGATCAGAGGCTTTGCGAAGGGTCAGCATGAGGGAATCTCCTGTCGGAACGGGAATTCGTCCGGTTGAGGAGAAGGCTAATGTTTACCCTGGGGCGCAATAAGTAGATGAAAACTGAAATACTGTCCGTTTCAGGTTGACAATTTTGTGCGATGAATCACGTATTCTTGTCCGCTGAGCGCGCGCCGTCCGGGCATAATGTCCAGGGTCGGCGTTATGCTTCCAACCCTTTGATATCAGTGATATTTACCCATGAAAACCGTGGCAATGGTGTTGTTTCCAGACTTTCTCCTGCTCGACATGGCCGGGCCCATGGAGGTGTTTTCCATCGCCAACCGTTATCTGGAGCCGAAGGACCATTACCAGCTCTCGACGATCGGCACCGAGCACGGTCCGTTGCGCGCCTCCAACGGCGTCAAGGTGCAGGCCGATCTGCATATCGACCAGGCGCGCGGCAGCTATGACCTGCTGCTGGTGCCCGGCGGGCCGGGGGCCTACAACGAAAAGCACCGACCCTTGCTCGACTGGCTGGTGGCGGCCGTGCGCCGCTCGGCGGTCTATGGCTCGATCTGCACCGGGGCCTTTATCCTCGGGCATGCCGGTTTGCTCGACGGGTATCGGGTGACGACCCACTGGCACTACACGGAACGCCTGATCCGGGCCTTCCCCGAGGCGACGGTGGAGACCGACCAGATCTTTGTCGAGGATCGCAACCTGATCACCTCGGGCGGGGTCACCGCCGGCATCGACCTGGCGCTGGCGGTGGTCGCCCGGGACCACGGCAAGAAGGTCGCCCAGGATGTGGCCAAGGTGTTGCTGGTGGTGATGAAGCGCCAGGGCGGGCAGGCGCAGTTCAGCCCGTTGATGGCCACGGTGGCGCCGCAGGAGACGCCGGTGACCCGGGTGCAGAACCATGTGCTCGAACACCTGGACGAAGCCTTCAGCATCGAGCGCATGGCCAGCCTGGCGAACATGAGTTCGCGGCATTTCGCCCGGGTGTTTGCCCGGGAAGTGAACATGACGCCCATGGAGTTCCTGCAAAGCGCACGGATCGACCGCGCGCGGAACCTGCTGGAGACCAGCGACCTGCCGCTCAAGACCGTGGCCTACAAAAGCGGCTTCGGCAGTGTGCGGCACATGCGATTCCTGTTCAGCGAAAAGCTCGGCCTGACCCCCACCCAGTACCGCGAACAGTTCAGCTAGCGCCGGCTTGTCCGTCTGGCGCACCGCGATGGCCGTGACGCTCCCTCCAGGGTGGTTGTACCGTCATCGGTGCCTGCCAAGATACCGGGGAACCCTTGGTAAAGGAGGTGCGGGAGCCTGGCGTCGGCCAGGTTTCCAGCATGTGGATGCGTATGAACAGCATCAGAGATTTGCACGGCGACGGGCTGCTGCGGTTCGGCCCCTACGCCTTCCACCTGCGGCAGCGGCTGATCCTCGACGGCGACCGGCCGTTGCGCATGGGCGGGCGTGCCCTGGACATCCTGCGGGTGCTGGTCGAGCGCGCCGGCCAGGTGGTGGGCAAGGACGAATTGATCGCTTGTGTCTGGCCGAACTCGGTGGTCGAGGACATCAACCTGCGCGTGCACATCGCCGCCCTGCGCCGCGCCCTCGGCGAGGGCCAGGACGGGCAAGGCTACATCGTCAACATTCCGCAGCGCGGTTACTGCTTCACCGCCCCGGTGCGGCGTGAGGCGCAAGGGGAGCCGGTCGCGCTGGCGAGCCTGCACAAGCCCCAGCACAACCTGCCGGCACGCCTGACCCCGGTCATCGGTCGCGACCCGGTGGTCGGCAGCCTGGTCCGGCAGTTGCCGGTGCGCCGGTTCATGACCCTGGTCGGTCCGGCGGGGATCGGCAAGACCACGGTCGCGCTGCAGGTCGCCGAGTTGCTGTTGCAGCACTACCGCGACGGCGTGTGGTTCATCGATCTGGCGAGCATCGACGACCCGGCGCAACTGGTCGAGCACCTCAGGCACAGCCTCGAGCTGGACGCCGGCCTGGAGGCGCTGGCAACCCGGCATGCCTTGCTGGTGCTGGACAATTGCGAGCATCTGCTCGAACGCTGCCGGGCCGTGGTCGAGCCGTTGCTGGCCTCGGCGCCACGGCTGTCGATCCTGGCCACCAGCCGCGAACCGCTGCGCGCCTCGGGGGAAACCGTGCATGGCCTGGCGGCCCTGTCGGTGCCGCCGGCCTCGTCGTTGCACAGCGTGGCCGAGGTCATGAGTCATTCGGCGGTGCAGCTGTTCGTCAGCTGTGCCCGGGCGCGCCAGCAAGGCTTTGCCTTGCGGGAACAGGACCTGAGGGCGGTGCGCGAGATCTGCCGCCGGCTCGATGGCTTGCCATTGGCCATCGAACTGGCGGCGGCGCAGATTGACGCGTTGGCGCTGGTGGGGCTGCAAGCGCAGCTGGACAACTGCTTTCAACTGTTGACCCAGGGCCGGCGCACGGCCGTGGCGCGGCATCAGACGCTCAAGTCCGCCCTGGACTGGAGCTATCAACGGCTGAGCCCGCTGGAGCAAACCCTGTTGCAACGGCTGGCGGTGTTCGACATGGCCTTCACCGTGCAGGCCGCCATCGACGTCATCAGCTGTGCGGTGTTGCGGCCTGAGTGCGTGGCCGAGGTGATGGCGCAACTGGCACGCAAATCGCTGCTGGCGGTGGAGCAGGACCAGGGCACGGCGCATTACCGCTTTCTCGACACCACCCGCGCCTACGCGTTGCAAAAGCTGGAACACAGCGGGCAACTGCGGGTGTTCGAAAGGCGGCATGCCCACGCCATCGGCAAGGCCCGCTGGCTGTCAGTCCGGCACCTGTCGTTGCAGCTCATCGAGCAGTTTCCGGACGCGGGTTAGGTCCGGCGTGGCAAAACCCTCGGTGAAGCGGGCATAGAGCGGTTCGAGCAGCTCATGGGCGCGCCGGGCCTGGCCCTGGCGCTGCCAGAGCCGGGCCAGCGAGGTGGCGCTGCGCAATTCCCAGGTCAGCGCGCCCTGGGCCCTGGCCACTGCCAACGCCTGGTGCAGCACCGCTTCGGCGGCGTCAGGCGCATTGTCGGTCAGCAGCGCCTCGGCCCGGGTGCGCAGGATCTCCGCCGTGCTCCAGCCGGCCGTGCCGCTTTCGGCCCGTTGCAGCAAGGCGTTGTCGATGAAAGCGCCGTCCAGGGTCACCATGATTTCCCCGATTAGCCCGGCGCCGGATTGCGGCGGCGAGAACTCCGGGGCGCCTTCGATGACCTGCGCATAGTGCCGGCCCCAGGTGTAGAACAGCAGCACCGAATGCTTCTGTGCCTGCTCCAGCAGCAGGCGCAAGAGTTCGCGGGCGGTCGCGGTGTCGCCGTTGTAGTGGGCGATCAGGCAGCCGGCCAGGGCCAGGGTGTAGCAGATGGACGTGCCGTGGTTGATCTGCAGCGCGATGTCCAGGGCCTGGCGCGCGGTGCGCCAGGCCTGTTCCGGATGGCCTTGCAGCCAGAGGATCCGCGCCAGGATCGTCAGGGCGGCGACGCTCTGGTCGTACTGCACGCCAAAGCCGCGGGTGAAGCGGCTCAGATTGCCGCTCTGGGCCATCAGCTGGATGACTTGCTCGGCCTGGTCCCGGGCCCGTGGTTGGTCGCCGGCGAAGTGCAGGGCCAGCACCTGCAGGCGCTGGGTGCTGAGGGACATCGCGGTCGGGCCGGTGCCGCGCCGCGCCAGGTGGTCGAACTGCCGGCTTTGCTCCAGGGCCAGTTGGTAGTGACCGCAACTGAGGTTGACCGCCATGTGCCCGGACACCGCCTTGAGCTGGGCGGCCACATCGTCGGTGCTTTCGGCCAGGGCCCTGGCCGCGACGAAGGCCTCGATGGCCTCGGTGCTGCTGCCCTGGGTGTGGTAGCAGGCGCTGCCGAGGGCCAGCTTGAGGGCCTGGGTCAGGCGCGGGCAGGCCTCGCCCGCCGCGTGAAGCAGGGCCAGGGCCTGGCGCACATAGCCGCCGTGCTCCTTGAGCAGCGACAGCTCCTGCCACAGCGGTGCGGAGGCCGCGGCCAGGTGGATCGCCAGCTGTTGCGGACCCTGGGCATTCAAGCCCCAGTCGAGCGCCGCGCGGATGTCTTCCAGGCTGCGGGCGTGCCGCTCGACCCAGAGCGTCGAGGGGGTCTGTTCCCAATCGTCCTGGGCCTGGTGCATCAAGGCCAGGCAACGTTCGGCGTGCCGCCTGCGGGTAGCCGGCAGTTCGGCGGCCTGCTCGAGTTTTTCCAGGGCATAGCTGCGGGTGGTGTCCAGCAGGCGATAGAACACTTCCTCGTCGCCGACCTCCACATTCAGCAGGGACTTGGCCACCAACTGGGTGATCGCGGTAAAGACCACGCTGGCTTCGATGTGCGCGTCGACGATCACCGCCGCGGCCGATGGCAGGGTGAAGCCGCCCCTGAACACACCCAGCCGGCGCAGGCAGGTCTGCTCGCAGGCGCTGAGCAGTTCGAAGCTCCAGTCCAGGGTGGCGCGCAGGGTCTGATGACGGCCCGGGGTGATCTGGCAGCCCTGGGTCAGCAGGCGAAAACTGCCGTGCAACTGGCTGAGCAGGCCCGCGAGCCCCAGGTTGCCGACCTGGGCGGCGGCCAGTTCGATGGCCAGGGGAATGCCGTCCAGGCGCCGGCAGATCTCGATCGCCAGGGGCAGTTCGTCCTGGCTCAGTTCGAAGCTGTCGTGGCTGGCCATCGCCCGCTCGACGAACAATTGCAGGGCCGAGAAGGTCAGGGCCTGGTCGCGGTCCAGCACCGCGATGGGCGGTGGGCAATCCAGGGATTCCAGGCGTTGCACGAATTCGCCCTCGGCGCGCAGGCTCTCGCGGCTGGTGGCCAGGACATGCACCTGTGGCGCCGCGCGCAGGATGCTTTCGCAGAGCGGCGCGATGGCATCGAGCAGGTGCTCGCAGTTGTCGATCACCAGCAGCATCTGCCGCTCGCGCAGGAAGTTCGCCAGGCTGGCCAGCGGTTCGTCGTCGTGCAGCGCCAGGTCAAGCAGGGTCGCCAGGTGGCTGGTGATCATCCGCGGGTCGTTGAGCGGGGCCAGGTCCAGCAGGCGGATGCCGTCCCGGTACTGGCCGATCAGCTGTTCGGCGACCCGCAGGGCCACGGTGGTCTTGCCGATGCCGCCGGGGCCGACCAGGGTGATGAAGCGCTGGCGCGCCAGTTGCGTCATCACATTGTCCACCAGGGCCTGGCGCCCGATCAGGCGGGTGCGGCGCACCGGCAGGTTATGCCCGCCCGGCTCGGTCGAAGGGTCTTTGGGGCCTTGCTCGAAGCGCTCGGGAGCGAAGGGTTCCAGGGAGAAGGGCGCGACGAAGCTGTAGCCACGCTGGGCCACGGTGACGATGTAGCGCTGGCCGGCCTGGCCGTCGCCCAGGGCCTTGCGCAGCGCCGCCATGTGCACCCGCAGGTTGGTGTCTTCGACCACGCTCCTGGGCCAGACCCGGGCGATCAGCTGCTGCTTGCTGACCACCTCGCCGGCGTGCTCCAGCAGGATCAGCAGGATGTCCATGGAGCGGCGGCCCAGGCGCAAGGGCCGCTCGGCTTCCAGGATCAGGCGTTGCCCCGGGTAGATCCGGTAGGGGCCGAAATGCACAGCCTGTTCGGGGGGTAGGGTCAACGGCTCACTCCTGTTGCTGTTTTTTTATCCTCCCCGTGGCACCTGCGCGGGGCGGGCGGATGAAGGGCACGACCTTCTATCCCGCGGTTTTCGAACATGTTCCTCAGGTTTCCTGAACAACGCAACGCAACGCGGACGGGCGTGCCTCGAGTGCGCTAGCCGCAGCAATCTTCTTGCCAGCGATGGGTCCCGTATTTATTGGCCGCGGCCTTGGCGACGAGCGGGCAGGGGCGGTGCCTGGGCCCTTGAAAATTAACAACGTTTAACTCGCCCTGGGTCCGCCCTACGGCCAAAACTCCAGACCTTCACGGTCGCCAACCGCAGGGCCGGCCGGGCGTGCCGCGCGCAGGAAAAAAGGGATGAACACCTCTGGAGGATGGCGGAATGAGCAAGGTGGTGGTGGTCTATCACAGTGGCTATGGCCATACCCGGGTCATGGCCGAAGCCGTGGCCCAGGGGGTGGAGAGTCACCTGGGCAGCGCCTGCCGGCTGATTCCGGTGGAGGAGGTGCACGACCAGTGGGAGCGCCTGCACCAGGCCGATGCCATCATCTTTGGCGCGCCGACCTACATGGGCAGCGCCTCGGCGCCCTTCAAGGGGTTCATGGAGGCCAGCGCAGCGTTCTACCTGGCCCAGCCCTGGCGCGACAAGCTCGCCGCCGGCTTCACCAATTCCGGTTGCCTGTGTGGCGACAAGCTCAACACCTTATTGCAGATGGCGGTCTTCGCGGCCCAGCACTCGATGATCTGGGTCGGCCTCGACCTGCTGCCGGCGCGCTCCAGCCGCGGGGTGTTCGATGGCCAGTTGAATCGCCTCGGCAGTTCCCTGGGCGCCATGGCCCAGTCGAATGTCGAACAGTCCCCCGAACACGCGCCACCCCTGGAAGACCGCCGCACCGCCGCGCACCTGGGCGAGCGGGTGGCGCGCCTGGCCGAGCGTATGGCCCATCCATCGATTTGAGTCACCCCACCCCCTGAAGGAGCAAAAACGCCATGAGTACATTCACCACCCGCGACGGTACCGAGATCTATTACAAGGACTGGGGCAGCGGCCAACCCGTCGTCTTCAGCCATGGCTGGCCGCTGAATGCCGACAGCTGGGAGTCGCAGATGATTTTCCTGGCATCCAGGGGCTACCGGGTCATCGCCCATGACCGCCGCGGGCATGGCCGTTCCAGCCAGCCCTGGTCCGGCAACGAGATGGACACCTACGCCGACGACCTGGCGCAGTTGCTCGAACGCCTGGACCTGCGGAACGCGGTGCTGTTCGGCTTCTCCACCGGCGGTGGCGAAGTGGCGCGCTACATCGGTCGCCACGGCACGGCACGGGTCGCCAAGGCCGGGCTGATTTCCGCGGTGCCGCCGCTGATGCTCAGGACCGCGGCCAACCCCGGCGGCCTGCCGATCGAGGTCTTCGACGGCCTGCGCGAAGCGTCCCTGGCCGACCGTTCGCAGCTGTACAAGGACGTCGCCAGCGGGCCGTTCTTCGGCTTCAACCAGCCTGGCGCCAAGCCGTCCCAGGGCATGATCGACTGGTTCTGGATGCAGGGCATGACGGCGGGCCACAAGAACGCCTATGACTGCATCAAGGCCTTCTCCGAAACCGACTTCACCGAAGACCTGAAGAAGTTCGACGTGCCGACCCTGGTGGTGCACGGCGACGCCGACCAGATCGTGCCGATCGAAGCCGCCGGCATCGCCTCGGCCAGGCTGGTCAAGGACGCGAAGCTGCTGGTCTACCCAGGCGCGCCCCATGGCCTGACCGACACCCACAAGGATCAGCTCAACGCCGACCTGCTGGCGTTCATCGAGGCCTGAGTGGTTCGGCGACCTGCGCCTGATCCATGAAAAAACGCCGGGAGGTTTTGCCCCCCGGCGTTTTTTTATCTCACGATAGTTCCAGTACCGAAGTTTGCTGGACTACGCCGCAGTCTGCTACAGCAGGTTTATCAATTGCTTGGGCGAGTTCAACCTATGCCGGTGCTTTGCGAAACCTGACCTGACTGCCGACCGCCTGACGCCTATCCGGCCCTTGGAATCCTCGCAAAATCCCCATCGACTTTAAGTAAAGTCCCGCAGACGTTGGGGGTGCGGCATTGCTAATGTCCTGCCAGCCATTTGCTCCGGGTCATTGAAAGGCCCGCTGTCTCGCTTAAGGAAAAGCTAAATGTTTGCGCCCGCCAACACCGCGCACTTCACGCTATCGATCCCAGCCGTGCGCAATGACTTCAAGGTACTGGCTTTCGACGGCACCGAAGCCCTCAGCACCCTCTATGGGATCCGCGTCGAGCTGGTCAGCGAGAACCCTGACTTCGACCTGGAGAGCCTGCTCAATCAGCCGGCCTTCCTTCGGTTCGGGCTGAACGGCGAAGGCCTTCATGGGCATATCGAAGACCTGTACGTGGGCGAGGCAGGCAAGCGCCTGACGCGCTATCACCTGACCCTGGTGCCGGTGCTGCACTACCTGCAATTCAGCTGCAACCAGCGGATCTTCCAGCACCTGACAGTGCCGCAAATCATCGCCCAGGTGCTGGGTGGCCATGGTATCCAGGCCGACGTCTACAGCTTCAATGTCAGTACCAGTCCGGAGCGTGAATACTGTACCCAGTACGGGGAAAGCGATTTCGATTTTCTCCAGAGGTTGTGCGCCGAGGACGGCATTGCCTGGCACCACCAGCACTCGGCGGAGGGCCATCGGCTAGTGTTCACCGATGACCAGACCTGTTTCCCCCTGTTGGGGGACACACCCTATCAGCAGGACACCGGCACGGTAGCGGACCATCCGGTGGTCAGCCGGTTCTCCCAGCGCTTCAGCACTCGTACCAGCACCGTGACGCGTCGCGATTACGATCTGAAACGTCCGAGTCTGTTGCTCGAAAGCCAATTCACCGCGGACTTCCAGCCGGTGCTTGAGGACTACAGTTACCCCGCACCGATCACCACGCTGGAGCGCGGCAGAGTGTTGGCCAGGCAGGCCCTGGAGCGGCACCGTGTCGATTACCAGTTGGCCGAAGGCCAAAGCGATCAGCCGACGCTGCGCAGTGGGCACTTCTTCAACCTCACCGGACACCCGCGCAACAGTTGCAACGACTTGTGGTTGTTGCTGAGCGTCACGCATTGCGGCCGACAACCGCAGTCACTCGAAGAGTCCGTCACCAGCGACACCCAGCCCGAAGACGGCTTCACCCAGGGCTATCGCAACAGCTTCACTGCGATTCCGTGGGACGTGTTTTTCCGTCCGCCGCTGCTGACGCGCCGGCCCTTGCTGGGCTGTCAAACCGCCCGGGTCACCGGCCCGACCGGCGAGGAAATCTTCTGCGATGAGTTTGGCAGGGTGAAGGTCGAACTCCATTGGGACCGACGGGAGCTGGGCAGCGACAAAAGCAGCTGCTGGTTGCGGGTTTCTTCCAGTTGGGCGGGGGAGAACTTTGGTGCAGTGACCATCCCGCGAATCGGCATGGAAGTGGTGGTGACTTTCCTCGAAGGCAACCCGGACAATCCTTTAATTACGGGCGTTGTGCCGAACAAGACCACACCCGTGCCTTACGCGTTACCGGCGAACAAAAGCAAGACCGTGTTACGCAGTCGCAGCACGCCAGACAGTGGCGGCTACAACGAACTGTCGATCGAGGACCGTGCCGGGCAGGAGAAAATCTACCTGCGCGCACAGCGCGACATCGAGCAACTGATCCTCAACGACAGCGACACCCAAATCGGCAACGACCGGCGCGAACAGATCACCCGGGACAGCCATAGCCTGATTGGTAACGACCGCTTTGATCAGGTGGACAGCAACAGCTCCAGCCTGGTCAAGGGTGACGAACTGCACACTACCCAAGGCGTACGGAACACCCAGATCGGCGGCAATGAACTGCTCTCCATCTCGGGCAATGGCAGCATCACCGTAGGCGGAACCTGGGTCGTGCAAGCGGGGCCCCAGGCCCGCGTCACCGCCACCCATGTGGTGGTTGATGCGAGTACAAGCCTGACGCTTAAAGCAGGCGGCCAGCACATCGTCATTACCCCTGGGGGGATCTTCAGCAGCGTGCCGATCGTTCAGGGCGGAGCCCCGGTGGCAGGGATTGCGCCGCAACAGACCCTACAGGCACTGGCCGAGGAGCCGCAGACCAGCGTTGCCAATTCGTTGGCGCTCGTTGCCGCCGCCAGGCAACGCGCTGCGGACTTCTGCCCACTCTGCGAAGCCTGCCGCGACGGACAGTGCGCTATTGGAGAGGTTGCATGAGTACGCCCGAACAATGGATGCGCGTCCAGGGTGAGCTCGGCCAGCGCCTCTACCTGATACTGGATTCCGTTGGTCAGCTGGATGAGCGCAATGCGCTGCTCAACGAGAGGGATGACGACCAGTACAGCAATCTGTACAGCGGTACGCCCGCCAGCGCGCTGGCAGCAATAGGCCCATACCTTTTTCAGCTCGATACGCTGGATCATCCAGCCATCCAGGCCTTGCTCAAAACGCCGGAGCGTTATTGGGGCTGGCTGGCCAGCAGCGCAAGCGGCGATCTGGATCAACTGGCCCGCCATTGGCGCGCCCGCCTGGTAACGGGGGAGCGGCCGAACCAGGCCCTCTATCGTTTTCATGACAATCGTGTCCTGGGGCGAGCCTTGGCACACCTGCGCCCCGAACAACGCAGCGAATTCCTCGGGCCGATAGCCAGCGTGTGTTACTGGCAGGATGGGCAATGGGCGGCCGCCTACAATCCCGCCCCGGGCGAATACCCGGTACCACCCGCCCCGGCGTGGCTCGCTGTCCCGCCGACCGCGGACACGGCGGCAGGAATACAAATCGATAACGTCCGGCGCTACCTGATGGTTGAGCAGATGGAGCGGCTGGCCGAACTTGCCAGGCAACAGGATGCGGACACCTGGCTACAGGCTCAGTTAGAGTTGGCCCGCGCGTGGGGCTGGCAGGCGCCTGAGCAAGTCCGGTTCCTGCTCGTTCAACGTTTGCAAGCACCGTGGGAAGCACTGCCTAAGTCCTGGTTACCTCAACTCGACGAACCCCCCCTGACGCATTTTCAGCGTGTGTATCAGCAAGTGCAGTTTTGGCAAGGAGATGCCGCCGTATGAACCGAACCCTTCAAAGCCTGATTCTTGTCAGCAGCCTGGCGCTGGTACAGGGCTGCGCCGCCCTGGGCAAGTCCAACAGCTTCACCCTCACGGCTGACTTGCCACCGGACTTCGCCTATGTCGCGTCGGTGTATTACGTGCCCGCCAAAGGGCAAACCTGCACCGTGCCGACGGCAGATAATCTGGCGCCGCAGTTCAACCGTGAGTGGCGCACAGAATACAAGCCGGATGCGCAAATCGAGATACGTCGAACTCGCAAGGGTTGTGAACTGGTGATCGATTACGTCGAGCTGGAAATCAACGCGACCTATGGGCCGGACTGGAGTGACTTTGGGCGTGAGTATGCTCAGGTTTCGGTGCGCACAGAACTGCCAGAAGCGGTTAAAGGTACGTTCAACGCCGCTGGGGAAAGTGAGTTTTCCGGTCAGTGCCAGTGGCTATTCCGCACGATTGGCCCCAACCGCTATATCACCAAGATTCTCGACTGCAAAAAGACCGATGCATCCGGCGAGCTATTGAAGAGCCGTCCCTTTGCGGCTTATACCCTCGACGAGTTGCCGGGTAAAACCGTGAAGATGAAGATCAAGCTGGCCGAAGAGGAAAGGCCAGCAATCGGTGATACCTGGGTCAAAGTGCCCGGAGGCTGGAAACGTTGCATGGGCGACAATTTCCAAGACCAATATGCATTCTGCTACGGCAACTACAAGGATTTCAGCACTTTCAGAATGCCGGATGGGCGCAACTGCTCCATCTACCCTGGCTGCACTGAAGACAAGGAGGTGACCCCATGAGCCTTGAGCCGATGGACGAGTGGGAGCGGCCTTTCTTCGATACGCGCATGCATGCTTGTCCGATGCAGACACATTCGACCAGCTTTCAGGAGGCTGTGAAACGAACCCTGCAAAGTCTGATGCTTGGCAGTTGTCTGGCACTGACGCAGGGCTGCGTCGCCACGTCCAACAGCTTCACCTTTACGGCCGACCTGCCACCGGACTTCGCCTATGTCGCGTCGGTGTATTACGTGCCCGCCAAAGGGCAAACCTGCACCGTGCCGACGGCAGATAATCTGGCGCCGCAGTTCAACCGTGAGTGGCGCACCGAATACAAGCCGGATGCGCAAATCGAGATACGTCGGACTCGCAAGGGTTGCGAATTGGTGATCGATTACGTCGAGCTGGAAATCAACGCGACCTATGGGCCGGACCGGAGTGACTTTGGGCGTGAGTATGCCCAGGTTTCGGCGCGCACAGAACTGCCAGAAGCGGTTAAAGGTACGTTCAACGCCGCTGGGGAAAGTGAGTTTTCCGGTCAGTGCCAGTGGCTATTCCGCACGATTGGCCCCAATCGCTATATCACCAAGATTCTCGACTGCAAAAAAACGGATGCATCCGGCGAGCGATTGAAGAGCCGCCCCTTTGCGGCCTATACCCTCGACGAACTGCCGGGTAAAACCGTGAAGATGAAGATCAAGCTGGCCGACGAGGAGAGGCCGTACATGAAGGACACCTGGGTCAAGGTACCCGGTGGCTGGAAACGCTGCATGGGCGAAAGTTTCGAAGATCAAGATGCGTTTTGCTTTGGCAACTACAAGGATTTCAGTACCTTCAGAATGCCCGGCGGCCGCATCTGCACCATCTATCCGGGCTGCACCGAAGACAAGGAGGTGACCCCATGAGCCTTGAGCCGATGGAAGAATGGGAGCAGCCTTTCTTCGATACGCGTATGCATGCTTGTCCGATGCAGACACACTCAACCAGTTTTCAGTTGGTGGATGAAACGGGCGACGGTACACCCTATGCCGGTTTGGCGTATGAGGCCACCGACTATGAAGGCGCCATCTACTTGGGGATCCTGGACGAAACAGGATCAGGAAAGGTCAATCGACACTATTGTGGGCCAGTGGTGCTCAAGGTTGATCAAGCCTATCAGGGAAGTGATAAGACATATGTACGTAAAGTCGGAAGAGAACACTACCCGCTACCTATCACTGAGTTGCAAGTGCGCGCCGAGAAGACCCGCTTTCTGAATTCAAGCGGCGCTCGTACTCAGTCCAACCCCGCGCAAGCCCAAGCCGGTTTCTTCTGCCAGGTCGAGGTGAGCGAATTGGTGGCGCATCGTGCCCACCTACCGCCGCTGGCACCGCGCAATTTTCCGCCCCAGCACCATGTGCACTCGCTGATGCGCCGGCCCTCAGAAGCGGCCGCCATGGCGGAATTGGGATTTGGCCCCACGCCTCCTAAGGTGCAGGGCATTGCGCTATTACCGAACAAACACCATGTGCTGGAGGTGCGTCCGCTGCGGGCACTGAGTCCGGTCCTGTCCACGGGCGAAGAATTCTGCTCACTCAACCTGTACCAGTTGGCACTGATGGCAACCCTGAGCTACAGCCCGTTTGGTCAGGTCCCTGCTACACAGCCGGTGGTGAGCGATAGCGTGAGCTTCCCGACGCAACCCAGCGTCGGGAACTGGTTTGGCGATGCCTTGGCCAAGTCTGATGAGCTTTGGCAAGTGGACGCGCAACAGGCGGGCGGGAAGACCTATTACCCCTTGTATGCCGATGTAGCGTATTCCAAACGTCTAGAGATCGTACCCTTCGACCCAGAGTTGTACCCGGATGTGAACAGCCCCGACCTGGGGGTGAGACAGGAGCATCCCGACAGGCTTCACTACTTTGACGATGCGAAAAAAGACAATCGCACCGATTCTCAGGCGTTCATCACCCATAACGATGAACTGATTTTACTAGCGGTACGGGGTACAGCCGGCGGCGCTGATGTGCTGCGCGATTTGGATGCTGCACAAGTGCCCTTCGAGAAGACCAACGGCAAGGTGCACAACGGCTTTTATGGCTCTGCCAAAGTGGTCCATGAATTCGTCACCACTTACTTGGACAAATTCTACAGTGGGCAAAAGCTGGTGATCACCGGCCACAGCCTGGGCGGTGCGGTGGCCCTGTTGGTCGCTGAAATGCTGCGGAGCAACCAAAAATATGCTGCAAATATTGTGCTCTACACCTACGGCAGCCCACGCGTAGGCGACAAGACCTTCGTGGAAAACGCCAAGGCTTTGGTGCACCACCGCATAGTCAACCAGAACGACCCGGTGCCCAGTGTCCCGGCGATCTGGATGAACACGTCCTGGCGTATGTCCGGGGCGGGCCTCCTGTTTATGCTCGCCAATCCCGCCATCGGAGGGGTGGTCTTGTTCCTCAGTCCCGTCAACATCACCGGTGAACCCTACACACACCACGGCACTCTGCGGCATTTCATGCCAGTGTCGTTTGCCGATGGCCACAAGTCCGCAATCCTTTGGACGCCCGGGTGTAAAACGATTACCGAGCGGGGTGGTGCGGCGGTCTGCGCCAAGGCGCTGGATGCCAAGAATGGTTTGCCAAAGCGAGGGGGGCTGCTGCAACAAATGGTGGATAACGCCCACCACAAGATGGTCGTCAGCTACATCCCGCATTGCTGGGCCTCCTTGCGCCGTGCGCAAGAGGCTCTGCAGGAGGGGCGCACCCTGGTGACTTCGACTGAGTATGATCGGGTCCATGAAGCGCTACAGGACTTCGAGACACAGTTGAGAGAAAAGGAGGTGGCGGCACGCGGTTCTGTCAGGGAACACAAGATCGTAGGTCCGCTGCGCGCTGAAATCGGCAGGTTGCAAGAGACCGCCGCGCGACTGAAAGACCTGAGCGAAGAACGTGTCACCAAGGCGAAGGTATACGGACGGGTTGCAGATCAGCCCGAGGTATTGGCGATGAGTCTGGACCGCTGGCTAGCGCACCCCTTCAATCGCACGCAGGAACAACTCGCGATGGCGCCGCCAGATGCCGACAGCAACGATCGTGCGATTGCTGCTTTGGTCGGCGGCCACGTCCCGGGCACCACCTTCAATCTGGACATCGATGCAATAGGGTAGAACGGAGCAACAAGGGGGCTTCCCAATTGCCCCCTGCCGGTCTCGCGCTCAATGAACCGCAACAGCCTTGGCTATCTCCGTGCGGCTTGCCAGATTCAAGCCCGTGATACGACAAGATTCGAACCGCGGCCTTATGCGCTCGCCTGGTCGAGGCAGGGGCGGGCGCCCAGGACCCGGCACCGCCAGGCAAACGGATTGATGCCTTCGCTGTGGGTGAAGATGTGGCAGAAGTGCGCCTGGTCGCAGAAGCCGCATTCCAGGCTGATCTGCGTCAGGGTCAGGTCGGTGTTGCGGATCAGTTGCTTGGCCCGGGCGATGCGCTGGCAGCGAATCCATTCCTGTGGGGACAGGCCGGTGCTGCACTTGAAGGCGCGGGAGAAATGGCTGCGGGACAGGGCGCAGGCGCGGGCGAGTTCGGTGACTTCCAGGGTGTCGCTCAGGCCGTCGAGGATCATTTGCTTGACCAGGCTTTCGCGCCAGGGAGAAAGGCCGCCGGGGGTGGTTTTTCGGGGTTGCGGGACGGACGCCCTGACGGCGTTGTGCTGAGCGTGGGCCATGACGAAATTCCGTGTCGGTGGGCATGCGCCGGCGCACCGCGGGGTGGGTCGGGCGCTTCCCGATTTAGAAAACAGGTCTGCGCAGAGGGCTTCATTCTTGGTGGCGGGGCGGTGGGCTTGCGAGTTAAACGTTGTTAATTCCGCTTAGCCGCAGGTTGCGTATTCGCGGCAACTGAGCACATGCCTGCAATTTTCGCGGTGCGCTGGCGGTGCATGATCGACCGGGTGCGGCTGGCTCGGGAGTGGCCGTTTTTCTGACTCGATCGAAAAGGTGAAGGCATGACGCATTCTCTGCTGTGCACGCTGCGCGGAGCAGCCCTGGCATTGGCCCTGACATCGCTTGGCGCCCAGGCGCAGGCACCGGTCCAGGGCACCCAGGTACCCGGTTACTACCGCCTGGCGGTGGGCGACTACGAAGTGACGGCGCTGTTCGATGGCTACAACGACCTGTCGCCGAAGCTGCTCCAGGGCATGACCCAGGGCCAGATCCGCGCCTTGCTGGCCCGTCGCTCGATCGAGACCCCGGGGGTACAGACCGCCTTCAACGCCTTTTTGGTCAATACCGGCAAGCAACTGATCCTGGTGGACACCGGCGCCGGCCAGTGCATCGGCGCCACTGCCGGCATGCTCACGGCGAACATGCAGGCCGCCGGTTATCGACCGGAGCAGGTCGACGCCATCCTGCTCACCCACCTGCACCTGGACCATGTGTGCGGGCTGGTGGATGGCCAGCAGCAACCGCTGTTCGCCAACGCCACGGTCTACGCCGCCCAGGCCGAAGCCGACTACTGGCTCGATCCGCAGGCGCTGGCCAAGGCGCCCGCCGGTGCCCGGGAGTTCTTCAAGATCGCCCAGGACTCCACCGCCCCGTACCGCGCCGCCGGACGCTTCAAGACCTTCGCCAGCGGCCAGTCGCCGGTGCCGGGCGTCGAGGCCCGGCTGGAGGCCGGGCACACCCCGGGTAGCAGTACCTACCGCTTTACCTCCCAGGGCCAGAGCATCCTGTTCATGGGCGACCTGGTGCATAACCTGGCGGTGCAGTTCGAGCATCCGGAAGTGTCGATCCGTTTCGACGTCGACGACCGGCAGGCGATCAAGAGCCGGGCCAAGGTCTTCAGCGAGGCGGCCAGCAGCAAGACCTGGGTGACCGCGGCGCACCTGCCGTTCCCGGGCGTGGGCCATATCGCCGCGGTGGGCGGGCATTTCCAGTGGGTGCCGGCCGAGTACGGGCCTTACCAGCGGGCGGCCAGGGTGCCGATGATCGAGTGACGTGCGCTGGCTGAACACACAAGGGGACCGTACCGATGAACCGTAACGATCTGCGCCGCATCGACATGAACCTGCTGGTGATTTTCGAAGCCCTGATGTTCGAAAAGAACCTGACCCGGGTCGCCGAAAAACTGTTCATGGGCCAACCCGCGGTGAGCGCCGCGCTGGGCCGCCTGCGCGACCTGTTCGACGATCCGCTGCTGTTGCGCAACGGCCGCGGCATGGAGCCGACGGCCCGGGCGCTGGTGATCCTCAAGGAGCTGCAACCGGCGATGGACGCGATCTCAGGCGCGGTCAGCCGGGCCAAGGAGTTCGACCCGGCGACCAGCTGCGACCTGTTTCGCATCGGCCTCTCGGACGATGCCGAGTTCGGTCTGTTTCCGCCGCTGTTGAGCCGGTTGCGCGAGGAGGCCCCGGGCATAGTCGTAGTGGTGCGCCGGGCCAACTACCTGTTGATGCCGGCCTTGCTGGCCTCGGGGGAGATCTCGGTGGGGGTCAGCTACACCACCGAGTTGCCGGCCAATGCCAAGCGCAAGAAGCTGCGGGACATCGGTTGCAAGGTGCTGCGCGGCGACAACCGACCCGAACCCTTGACCCTCGATGAATACTGCCGGCGGCCCCACGCCATGGTGTCGTTCTCCGGCGACCTGAGCGGCAATATCGACCTCGACCTGGCCAAGGTCGGGCGCACCCGCCGCGTGGTCCTGGGCGTGCCGCAGTTCAGCGGTCTGCGGGCCTTGCTCGCCGGCACTGAGATGATCGCCACCGTGCCCGACTACGCGGCCTGTGCCCTGGTCGAAGGCTGCGCCTTGCGCGCCGAGGACCCGCCGTTCGCCATCGAGGCGGCGCAGCTGTCCATGGCCTGGAGCGGGGTGCATGACAACGATCCGGCCGAGCGCTGGTTGCGCTCGCGAATCGCCCAGTTCATGTCCGAGCCCTTGAAGATCCACGCGGCCTAGGTGCGGGCGGTCGATCCGGACTCTGCGGCAAGAGAGCACATACATTCAATTTTTCCCGCCCGCGCAGCGGCACCATGCAATCTCGGCGTCGACGCCGGGGACTTTTCAAATTGTGCGGGTGCGCCAATGAACGCTTCACCATGGGATGAACGGGCCCGGGACCTCGGGCTGCTGTTTTTGCGGGTCAGCGCCGGGCTGTTTCTGCTGTGGGTGCACGGCCTGCCGAAACTGCTCGACTACAGCGCGGAACTGCAACGCATCGAAGACCCGTTCCGGCTGGGGGCCAACCTGACGCTGATGCTGGCGATTTTCGCCGAGGTGCTGTGCCCGTTGCTGATTGTCGCCGGGGTGGCGGTGCGCCTGGCGTGCCTGCCGATCCTCGCGGTGCTGCTGGTGGCACTGCTGGTGGTGCACCCGCAATGGAGCCTGGCCGAAGGCCAGTTCGCCTGGCTGCTGTTGATCCTGTTCAGCAGCATTCTTATCGCCGGCCCGGGACGGCTGGCCCTCAATGATCGTTTCGCCGGAGCCTTGCGTTATGTCTGATTCCAATCGCCTCGAAGCCACTGCGCGGCCGGACTCCGATGAGGTCGTGACGCTGATCGTCAAGCACCGGGTCAAGGCTGGCCTGGAAGCGCCCTATGAAGCCTGGTTGCGGCGCATTGTCGGGGTTGCCGGGCAGTACGAGGGGCACCTGGGCGTGGACGTGATTCGCGGCAAGAGCGGCGGCCTCGACCTGTTCACCTGCGTGCTGCGCTTTTGCTCCACCGAGGCGATGCAGCGCTGGCTCGACTCGCCGCAACGCCGGACGCTGGTGGACGAGGCTGCGCCGATGCTGGCCGACGGCGACCAGACCGAAGTCCACCCGGTCCATGAATTCTGGTTTTCCATCCAGACCGACACCGCTTCGCCACCGCCACGGTGGAAACAGGCGCTGTTGACTATGCTGGTAATTCTGCCGCACACCCTGCTGGTGCCGCTGATCTGGGGGCCTGTGCTGCAACTGAATGCCTGGCTTGGCAATTACGTGGTCGCCACTTTCCTGATCACCCTGACCATCGTGCTGTCGGTGGTCTATCTGTTCATGCCCCTGGCGACCCGGCTGTTCGCCCCCTGGTTGCAAGCCTCTGCCACCGATCGACACCTGGAGCCCGGCCATGGCCAATAACGATGACCCGACCGATCCGCTGCGCCGCCGCTTGCTCGCAGCCGGGTCCTTGCTCAGCGCCGCGGCGGCTTTCTGGCCGCGCCTGTCCCTTGCCTCTTCCCATTCAGAAGGACATCCGATGAACGCCGATCTGATTCTGTTCAATGGTCAATTCCACACCGTCGACCGCGAGAAGCCCCGCGCCAGCGCGGTTGCCATCAGCCAGGGGCGCTTCGTCGCCGTGGGCACCGATGCCGAGGCCATGGCCCTGCGCGGCAGCGCCACCCAGGTCATCGACCTCAAGGGCCGCACGGTAATCCCCGGCCTCAACGACTCGCACCTGCACCTGATCCGCGGCGGCCTGAACTACAACCTGGAGCTGCGTTGGGAAGGCGTGCCGTCGCTGGCCGACGCCCTGCGCATGCTCAAGGACCAGGCCGACCGCACGCCAACCCCGCAGTGGGTGCGGGTGGTGGGCGGCTGGAACGAATTCCAGTTCGCCGAAAAACGCATGCCGACCCTGGAAGAACTCAACCAGGCGGCGCCGGACACCCCGGTGTTCGTCCTGCACCTGTACGACCGTGCCTTGCTCAACCGCGCGGCCCTGCGGGTCGCCGGCTACACCCGCAACACGCCGAATCCGCCGGGCGGCGAGATCGTCCGCGACAGCAACGGCGAGCCCACCGGCATGCTGGTGGCCCGGCCGAACGCGATGATCCTTTATTCGACCCTGGCCAAGGGGCCGAAGCTGCCGCTGGAATACCAGGTCAACTCGACCCGTCAGTTCATGCGCGAACTCAATCGCCTGGGCCTGACCAGCGCCATCGATGCCGGCGGCGGTTTCCAGAACTACCCGGACGACTACGCGGTGATCGAGCAACTGGCCCGGGAGCAGCAGTTGACGGTGCGCATTGCCTACAACCTGTTCACCCAGAAGCCCAAGGAAGAACTCACCGACTTCAAGAACTGGACCGGCAGCGTCAAGCTGCACCAGGGCGACGACTTCCTGCGCCACAACGGCGCCGGGGAAATGCTGGTGTTCTCCGCCGCCGACTTCGAGGACTTCCTCGAACCGCGTCCGGACCTGCCGCAGACCATGGAGCAGGAACTGGAGCCGGTGGTGCGCCATCTGGTGGAACAGCGCTGGCCGTTCCGCCTGCACGCCACCTACGACGAATCGATCTCGCGCATGCTCGACGTGTTCGAGAAGGTCAACCGCGACATTCCATTCAATGGCCTGCCGTGGTTCTTCGACCACGCCGAAACCATCACGCCGAAAAACATCGAGCGGGTGAGGGCCCTCGGTGGCGGCATCGCGATCCAGGACCGCATGGCGTTCCAGGGCGAATACTTCGTCGATCGCTACGGCGCCAAGGCCGCCGAACAGACCCCGCCGATCAAACGCATGCTGGCCGAAGGCGTGCCGGTGGGCGCCGGCACCGACGCCACCCGGGTCTCCAGCTACAACCCCTGGACGTCCCTGTACTGGATGGTCAGCGGCAAGACCGTGGGCGGCATGGAGCTGCATGCCGAAGGTCTGCCGCGGCAGACCGCGCTGGAACTGTTCACCCATGGCAGCGCCTGGTTCTCCTCGGAGCAGGGCAAGAAGGGCCAGATCAAGGTCGGCCAGCTGGCGGACCTGGCGGCGCTGTCCGCGGACTTCTTCAGCGTCGAGGAAGAAGCCATCAAGTGGATCGAGTCGGTGCTGACTGTGGTCGACGGCAAGGTGGTGTACGCCGCCGACGACTTCTCCAAGCTCTCGCCGCCGATGGTGCCGGTGCTGCCGGACTGGTCGCCGGTGGTCAAGGTGCCGGGGCATTGGCGCCCGACCTCGCCGCTGGTGGCCCAGGTGCACCAGTGCAGCGGCCCGTGCGCGGTGCATGCCCATAGCCACGAGCGGGCGCGCCTGTCGAATGTGCCGGTCAGTGACTTCCAGGGTTTCTGGGGCGCCTTCGGCTGCTCGTGCTTTGCCTTCTGACGATCAACAACAGTGCCGGCCACAGTGGCCGGCGCCCATAGCGACATCCATCCACCTAGGAGTTTCACATGAGCAACGTACCCTACAAACGTCTGGACATTAATGACGCCGTTGTCTTGTTGGTCGACCACCAGACCGGCCTGATCTCGCTGGTCCAGGATTTCTCGCCCAACGAGTTCAAGAACAACGTGCTGGCCCTGGCCGACTGCGCCAAGTTCTTCAAGCTGCCGACCATCCTCACCACCAGCTTCGAATCCGGCCCGAACGGCCCACTGGTGCCCGAGCTGAAACAGATGTTCCCGGATGCGCCCTACATCGCTCGCCCAGGCCAGATCAATGCCTGGGACAACGAAGACTTCGTCAAGGCGATCAAGGCCACCGGCCGCAAGCAACTGATCATCGCCGGCGTGGTGACCGACGTCTGCGTGGCGTTCCCGACCCTGTGCGCACTGGAAGAAGGTTTTGACGTGTTCGTCGTGACCGACGCTTCCGGCACCTTCAACGAGGTGGTGCAGCAGGCTGCCTGGGCCCGCATGGCCGCCGCCGGCGCGCAACTGGTCAACTGGTTCTCCGTGGCGTGCGAGCTGCAGCGCGACTGGCGCAACGACATGGAAGGCCTGGCCAACCTGCTGTCGCAGCGTATCCCGAACTATCGCAACCTGATGAACAGCTACTCGGCGTTCACTGCCAAATAAGCTTCGCGTCATTGCTGAGCTGAAAAAATGCCCGCCATTGTGCGGGCATTTTTTTGCCTCGCGGACAGCGCGATCCCTGTAGCCGCTGCCGCAGGCTGCGATCGGCGGCGTAGCCGGCGTAAAACCAGGCGATGTGGTTTTCCAGGCAGATCGCGGACTCAGGTTTTGCGGCAACTGCGTTGCCGTTCGCAGCCTCGCAAGCTCGGCAGCGGCTACACAGGCATCGCGGTCCCTGTAGCCGCTGCCGCAGGCTGCGATCGGCGGCGTAGCCGGCGTAAAACCAGGTGATGTGGTTTTCCAGCAGATCGCGGACTCAGGTTTTGCGGCAACTGCGTTGCCGTTCGCAGCCTCGCAAGCTCGGCAGCGGCTACACAGGCA
>NZ_JBWKVU010000004.1:431052-514605 GCF_059421865.1 Pseudomonas sp. GW821-FHT02B10
A
This sequence comes from Pseudomonas sp. GW821-FHT02B10, assembly GCF_059421865.1. Classification (NCBI taxonomy): domain Bacteria; kingdom Pseudomonadati; phylum Pseudomonadota; class Gammaproteobacteria; order Pseudomonadales; family Pseudomonadaceae; genus Pseudomonas; species Pseudomonas sp. GW821-FHT02B10. Next base: position 431,054 of record NZ_JBWKVU010000004.1, read on the forward strand.
TCGCGGTCCCTGTAGCCGCTGGCGTAGCCTGCGATCGGCGGCGTAGCCGGCGTAAAACCAGGCGATGTGGTTTTCCAGGTGGAATGAGGTGCCGGAACGCGAAAAAGCCGCTATAAAGCGTTCAGCTGTCAACCAGAGAGTGACAATGAACCCGTTCGAAGACATGCGTATTTTTTGCCAGGTCATGGACGCCGGCAGCTTCACCGCGGCGGCGGATCAGCTGGGCCTGTCCAAGCAGTTCGTCAGCCGGCGCCTGATGCAGCTGGAAGAGCGCTTGGGCGTGCGTCTGCTCAATCGCTCGACCCGACGCCTGGACGTGACGCCCCTGGGCCAGAGCTACTACGAGTCGGCCCTGCGCCTGCTCAGCGAAGTCGAACAGGTGGAGCAGGGCATCGCCGGCCAGACCGTCGAACCCCGGGGCACCATTCGCCTGAGCGCGCCGCTGTCGTTCGCCATGGCCCATCTGGGGGAGCTGTTGCCGCTGTTCCTGCGGCGCTATCGCGACGTCACGGTCGAGGTCGATCTCAGCGACCGTCCGGTGGACTTGCTCGGCGAGGGCTACGACCTGGCCTTGCGCATCGGCGTGCTGGAAGATTCGACGCTGATCGCCCGGCGCATCGCCTCGATCCAGCGGGTGTATTGCGCCAGCCCGGCGTACCTGGCCGAGCGCGGCACCCCGCTCAGGCCCGAGGAACTGCAGGGCCACGATTGCCTGCCTTACGGCCATGGCCGCCAGGTGCAGTGGCGTTTCGAAGGGCAGGGCAATAAGCCCTTGCTGGTCAACGTCACCGGCAGGATGCGGGTCAACAACGGCGAATTGCTCAAGGACGCGGCCATCGCCGGCATGGGCATTACCTACCTGCCGACCTTCATCGTCGAAGCGGCGCTGAACGACGGGCGGCTGGTATCGCTGCTGGACGGCTTCGAACCCGCGCCCCTGGCCTTGTCGGCGGTCTACCCGCAGCACCGCCAGGGTTCGCGGCCGGTGCAGGTGTTTATCGAATTCCTGCGCGAACAGTTGAATCGCGGCGTGGTGCCGGGATCGCGATAAGCGCTAGGGAGAATGCAGTGCGTTAGCGGGGGCAGTCCGGGGCAGTTGCCTGTTCATCGTCGCCCGAACGCCGCCGGCTCTCCCAACAATGCCTTTTGCCGCCAGGCGGGTGCGCTGGTGGGGAACAGCACTTCGCTCGGCCGCAAGCGCGCGATGCCGCAGGCCGCGGCGATTCGCTGGCGTTGCTGGCCGCGGACAAGCGCTTGCCGATAACTGCTTTCGCTCTGTTGCAACCCCAGCACATAGCCCACGCCCGCCTGGAAATCGCCTCCATGGGCTTGCCACCAGGCTGCGATCAACTTCGGGTCGGGCCAGGGCAGGTTCTCATCGGGATCCATGACGACATTGGCATCCTCAGGGTCGTCGTTCGGGCCGGCATCGAAATCCGGCAGGTCCTGCAATTCCAGATCGAGCAGCGCCAGGTCGGCGCCAGTCATCAGGCTGAAGGCCTCGCCAGCGACGCGGGCATGCGGCAGGTCGCTCATCTGCTGGATCAGCCAGGGCACGCTGACCGGATCGCCCAGCAGCCCGACGGCCTGGATGCCAATGCGCCGCTGCCCGGGGTTCTGCATCAACTGGCGGATCCAGGCGATGCTGTGCTCGCGCTGTTGCCAGGCCAGCCATACGCAGAGCGCGCGGTACTGGAATTCGCCCGGTTGCTCGGCGAACTGGCGCAGCGGCTCCAGCGCTTCTTCATCGCCCATCTGCGCGGTGGCCCAGTTGGCCCAGAAGCGGGTGGCTGCATCCTGATGCTGGCGGTGGGCACGAATCGCCGGCATCAGGTCACGACGGCGCAACTCGCCGGCAGTACGCGCGGCCCGCGCCAGCACGCCGGGGTCGGCATGGGACAGTCCGGCCAGCAGGGCGGAGCCTGGATCGTGGCGGTGCATACTGCAGGCGGCCAGGCCCAGGCGGCGGAACAGGGGCTCGGGGGAGGCGAGCATGCGCTCGATCCAGGGCTCGACCAGGGGCCATTCCAGCCAACCCAGGGCGGCAGCCATAAAGCGCTCGCTGCCTTCGTGGGTGCGCACCTGTTCGGCCAAGGTGGCCATGGCTGCGATATTGCCGGTTTCGAATGCCGGCACCGTGGCGGCAAATACCTCGCCCTGTGCGTGGGGGCTGAGTTGCTGCAGCACGGCGTCCAGTCCGGGCAGGCCAGCGATGCGCAGACCGTCCAGATGGGCTTCGATGCGCTCGTCGAGCTTGTCCAGGTCATCCAGGTCGTAATGCGGCGCATGTATCGCCTGGTCGCGCAGAAGGGCGAGGAAGCTGGCTTCTTCGGCGTGTTGGTCAATCATCTTCACAATCAGGGGCATTATAAGAGTCCCGTAGGGAAGTGGCCGTGGTAAGGCGGCGAAAACATTCCGCTGATTTCACTCTGGAATACGATGACTAAAAAAATAGCGGACGCCATCTTCGTATTGTGTTGACGCGTTGCTGTCTAGGAATACTTCGAGGATGGCGGTAGCGTTGAGCGGTTGGAGCACGCCGTTGCGATAACATCCCGAGCAGTTGATCCCTGTTGTGGCCTCGAATTTGTGGCGCATTGGGATGAATAGACCATGGAGTGGGCCAGCTGCTGGGTCGCTCACCAGGGCGTACATCTTCTTAGCAAGACGGCTTACACTGAAGGGCTCACCCTCCCACAGTACTGTGTGTTCACCGAGTTGTTTCCGAAGTTCATCGAAACGGGTGAGAACCTGCATCTCGAAATCGGTGGCTGTCTGCTTGGCAATGCGCTGTTTGGTCATTTCCAACATTTCTGGGTTCTTCAGACGAGTCAGAATGTTGGGATCAAGGTTGTACGAACCAGCATGCTGGGCTATCAGGCCGCCGGGAGCCTCGAGAAGAAGAGAAATGGCGTTGCCGATTATTTCGTGATGGTCGCGGCTGGTTACGCATTTCCATGCTTCAAGCATGAAAGGTACGAGCCACAGTCGCCCAGTCATTGACGCCGCATTTGCGGCATGAGCTCGGGTAGAGTCCGAACCATATTCTAGTGCTGCCTGAAGAATTGAAAGATCAGTTTCCCTGCCAGCGTCGCCGATCAACTGCATCGCGGCAATTTCGAAACCTTGTCCACCGTTGAACTCACAATAAGCCGACATGCGTGGAATATGGCTGTGGTTAGTGCGCTTGGCGTGCTCTAGGACCGCCGCAACAATCAGCCAAGGATTGGCCGAGGACAGAACGGTGGATGCTAACAAATCTATTGGGGGGCGTTCGGCAAAGAAATAACCGAGGTAGGTCCAAGCAAAGGTGCCTTTGAGAAACGAAGGCTGCTGATATTGTGTCATTTGACATTCTCTCTAGTTGGTTCCGAGCAAGGCGAGATCGAATCTAATCGAGGGTGTGGTCGCGTGCGATTAGTACAACTTCGTTTTGCACGCTACCCAATACACCATCGAACTCTGCACAGTCCGAATCCGTAACCGCTCGGGTATTACCCATTCCGACTGGGCAACCACCACCTGACCGTGGTACTCGGTGGGCAATCATCTTTACATTGGATTTTGCCCAGGCTTCTGGACGATCTTTATTGGTCGGGTTGTTCAAGGCCTCAAAGAGTTTATCAGCGGCTTGCTTTTCCGGAGCTGATACTCGGTAGTAGTAGTCGCAAGGCCCTTCAGGAGGATTATTGGGTACCTGATCGGGACATTCCTCTCGCATCAACTCGATTGCAGCCTGAGCTTCCCCAACTTTGCTCTCCATATTTTTCGTGAGAGGTTGGGGTTCTAGAACTAGCTTATTTCTCTTTTTATTCACTTTCCGCAACCCCGTCTGACTCGGGGCATGGAACTCTTCTTCGGTTATATGCTCTCCCCGAGCCTGAGCTGCCGAATGTGCAGCACCACCACAACACTCACACTTAGCGCTTTGAATCTCTTCAGATGGTGCTTTGGATGCTACGTTGGGGGTTGGGAGGTTGGCATTCGCCATCGGACTGGCATGATTAGACGTCGTGATGTCTGTATGTCGATCGACGTTCTGCCCTTCGAACAGCACATCCATGGACCAGGAGACAAAATAGGTCTTGCCGGTGATGACGTGGGTGATAACCCCTGCGCCCTGGCTTTTCGTCGCCGCCTCGTCACCCAGAGGGGAGGTCTTGTAATAGGAGAGGTCCTTCAACATGACTTCCTTTCTCTTGATCTTCACCGTCTTGCTGCCCTTCTTCATGTCCTTGGAGAAGGAGGTGTCGGGGTATGGCACCGGAATCGGGCCGGCTGGTGGGGCAGGAGGGGTCAGGCAGACGTCTGGAAAGGCGGCGATCACCTTGCCAGCGCCGGCTTTGCAGGCGATCTCGTCCCCGTTTGCATAGACCTTACAGCCCATGGTTGGTCCCTCCGTCCGTTGGTGGGTTGAAACGGCTCACTGTGCAGCGCGCAGGACGCTGACCGCCCTGCCGCCCGCGATCGAACTGGTCAGGCCTATTGCTCGTGGCCCTGGAGCATAGCCTTTGCGAAACGCCTGATCGGCAAGCACCAGTTGTGCAATGCCGGCAGCGGCCCCGGAGTCGCCGATGGCCTCTGCCCAATGCCACAGCGGTTGCGCCTGTTTTCGGACAACCCGCATGAGCCGACCCTCCATGAGGGGGAGTTCCTTGAACCCATACAACTCGCCGGTGACATCCGACAAGCGCAGATCGATCTCATGCAGGCCGAGTTTTGCTTCGGCGAGCGCAGAGCGTGCGGCGGCGGTGAGGCCAAGCCCGAGCAACGGTTCGCCTGAAAGGATCGATGCTTGCTCCTGGCCGAAGCCGATCCCGATGACCTCGGCGTGCCTATCGCCCCAGGGCTCTGCCTGGACCAGCACGGCGGCGGCGGCTTCGCCGGGAATCACGCCGTCCCGGTTGGCTGGCGTCTTCAACCGGTGGTGCTCATCCAGCCACTGGAGCGTCGTCGCGTTGAGCAGAGAATCGACTCCGCAGACCAGGCACGCGGGGACCTGCTCCTGCTGAATCAACCGTCGTGCTTCATGCAGGGCCAAGAACCCCGCGGTGTGGCCCGTTGGAAACACCCGTGAACTGGAGGGATGGAAGTGAACGTCGAACGCGTCGTATAAGTGGTTCACGATTGATTGGACCAGGCCCGCGTTACGGCTCCCACCTCCGGGGCGTTCCGGTTCGGCCAGGCACAGGAGCAGCGGTATCTGGTCCCAGGGCATATCGGCTGGCCCGTGCAGCAGATCCGCCAGCGCCTGGCTCAGCAATTCAATCAAGCGAGAGGCGCGTGGCAGCGTCCAGTCCAGGCCGGGCACCATGGCGCCAACGATGGGTTCGCATGAGTTGTCGAGGTAGGGCAGGTTTTCCAAGGCCGAGAGGCCGGCGCGTTTGGCCGCGCAGGCGCTGGCGGAACTCAGGCCGACAGGACAGGCCATACCGCTGCTCGTTATGAATATGTTGTTATTTCTTTGCATGATCAGTCATCGTCCAGGTCGTTCGGATGGCGCGTTGTTTTTGACCACTCGACGACTTCGGCCAGTGACTTGAACCGGCGCTTCCCGCGCATGCGTTCATCCCTGGCCCGATCAAGCGCCATTTGCCGGCTGCTTGTCCCGAGCTTGACTTGCGATATCTCATGGATGTTGCGTCGCAGCGGTATAGATGCCCGCCACACCAGGGTCAGCCGTCCTTCGTCCGGCTCCAGCAACACGGTATCGACGACCGCCGGAACCTCGGTGATTCCATCTTCCCGGGAGAGGAACAGGACAGGTAGACGAAGATCGGCCGGAAGCCTGAACGCTGTCCTGCCTTGACGGGTCAGGTTCATCAGCGCCACGTCCTCGCCTCCGTGGGGATAGTCGATCTGCTGGTCCTCCGGGGCGCTTTGGAAGTAGCGGGTGTCAAAGTCTGCCGGTAGAAACGGGAATTGATGATCCAGCCACTTCTGATCGTAGGTACCCGCCCACCGTATGCGTTGTTGCCAAGCGCGACCGATCGGACCGAATGCCATGGGTCTATAGCTGCCTTGCGGCTTGGTTACAGGATTGTCCAGTTCCTCGGTGTTGGGTAGCGGCTTGCCATGCAGTTGTGCCGCATCAGCCTTGGGGTGAAAACCGACGCCAGCGTGGTTCAGTGGGTACCAGCGATGCTTGGCTGGGTCTTGATGTGTTCGGTCGACTCCCCCGTAGGCGTTGTTGTAGCTGATTGGCAACGTGGTGAACGGCTGAGGTGTGGCGGGCGAGGCTGATAGCAGTCCTGCCTCGTACGCGCGAGGCCCCACCACCTTGAATGCTTTGACGAGGGAGCCCGCCTTGATCGCGACGGTAACGGCGGTTGCCGGCTCCCCGTGCGGGGCATAGCAACTCCCATTGAGCAGTACGTCACAGCGAGGCTTGCCAGGTGCGAAGTCATTCTCGTATAGCGGCGCCGATGAACCGGGCTCGCCAGTGAAGATGTCCGTCATCACCAAGGGACGCTGATCTTCCAGCAGTTGCGGTTCCCGCTCTGGACGGTCGGGAATGGCATAGGTTCCCTTCGCCACGACCACGAGCCATTCGCGGCCGACCTTGTCGGTGGAGGTCGTATAGCCGGCTACCAGCCTAGTGGTGTTGAGCAGTTCCATGCGTGTGGTGCCTCGGTTGATCTGCAGCGAACCGCCGCTGACGCGGTTCGCCCCTCAGGAGCGGCTGGACAGGTGGGCATCCGGGGTGATCGCCTGGCCTGCGCTGGGCGCGCCGCTGGTTGCCGTCGGCGCGGGTTTCGCTGCTGGTTGTCCAGGGGCGAGAGTGGCTGGCGCTCATCGCGCGGCGCACGCCCGACAGGGGGGCGCATGGGCGGGAGGCAGGACGCGCGCTCCCTGACTCGTTCGAGCCCAGCGCAGGTGACGGGTAGGCCCATTCTGTGTCCGTCGCCGCCGCGCGGCTGCAGGAGATGCGCGTAGTCGACATGGATTCAGTAGGCGGGGTCATTGTAATCAACCGGCGTCCAGTTCTTGCCGTCCGAGGTAAACGCCAGATGCCGATTGCCGACCGACCAGAGAACGCCATCGCCTGCTGATAAAAAAGACGCCGACCCTATTCCGTCAGATCCAATAGCGGCTTGCTCGAGGCGTTCATCCGCTAGCTTGAAGACTGCTTTGGAGGAGGAAACGAACACATCGTCATTCAAGCTTTCCACTCCCCACAGATCATCGCTGAAGTCGCCCAGATCGATGACTTCCCAGCGGTCTTCCCTTCCGGCAAGAACCACCCCGGCTTGCCCAACGATATAGGTCTTGCCATTGGGCGCGCAGTGAACACGCTGCAGGGCAACGGAGGTCGGGCTGTCTATGGGCTGCCATTGCGCGCCGTTGAATAGCCATATTTCACCATCCAAGCCCACCGCATAGATTTCATTCGCCGAGTATCCATCGATGGAATTGAATCCCTTGATCCCCCCTCTGTTGAGAATTGGGGCGCTGAGCGGTAGCCAGTCACCGGAACTGCTACGCCGATAGACCTGTCGCTGCATACCCGCGACGTAATTGCTACCCGCGATAACCCGCATGTCACGCAGTGGGCCAGTTTCCCTTGGGCCAGTGATGGACTCATGGGTCTTGGCGCCACCCTGGAATACATGAATGTCGCCATCCAGGCCCATACAGAACAGTGTCATTGGGCTAGCGAAAGCAGTGATGGCGGTAGCCGTCCAATCGATCATGAAATGCGCAAACGCACCGTTTTTCCAACGGATAACCTTGGTATGGCCGATATCCTGATTATTCAAATCGGTTATCTGCGCGGTGATAAATACCAAGTCTTTCCTGATGACGGTGCACTCCGAAAATGTAACTGCCCCGTTATTCATATGAGTACTCCATGAGGTTCTCAGCCATCGAGGTCCATCAACTGTTCTGCGCCATATTCCTTTTGCTCGTCGTTGAGGGGAGACCTGTCGGCACGCAACGGCGTCTTGTTATCGGTGACGCCGACCTGTTTGTGATAATTATCCATTTGAGCTTCAAGGCATTCTTTTTTACAGGGCTTGCCGTCTTTACCCGAAGCAGGGAAGGTCTTTTGATGCGCAAATACTGCGCTTTCCTTGGCCGCGCCATAGTTCCACGCATTGTCCTTGCCCCCCATCTGAGAGCGTGGGCCATCGGCATCCATGGCCCCCTTCTCGGCAGTGTTCTGAATGGCATGCATCTGACCGTGTGTCTCTTTGTAGCGGGAGCCAGTGACGCAGACACAAGGTGCACGCGTATCGTCATAGCTCTTGAATTCCTCCAGGCGTTTTTTCGAGGAACGTCCCGAGGCCTCCGTAAAACAATGAACTTCGATCAAATGGTGAGGCGTCTCACCTTTGCAGCAGCCCTGTTGGTTTTCAGTCGAACGTGGGGTATGAGGAACCAGCATGCATTTCTTGGCGCGCTGGCAATCGTCGTTCTTGCAATCTTTGTCATGATCGCCAGAGCATTTGTCTTCGACTTCCTTGCGCTCGTCTTCGCAGCCCTTGCCGGGCGGACCGCCGGCAACCTCGTCGAGATACGGCCAGGTGGGCGTGTTGCCGGGATACGACGCATGATTGTGGGTGGTCATATCCAGGTTTCTAACTACGTTTTCGCCTTCGAACTTCACATCCATGGACCAGGAAGTGAAGTAGACCTTGCCTTTGATTTTGCTAGTGACTACCCCCTTCTTCGGGGCACAGCCTGCTTCGTCACCATAGCTGGTCTTGAAGTAACTCTTGTCCTTAAGCATCACCTCTTTACGGCTGATCTTGACCGTTCGCGTACCCTTGGTCGTGTCCTTGGCCATGCCGGTATTGGGGTAGGGAATGGGCACTCCCATCGGAGTCGGCGGCGCCTGGGGCGGGGTAAAGCAGACATCGGGGAAACAGGCGATGGATTTCCCAGCCGCCGCCTTGCAGGACACTTCCATATTGTTGGCAAAGACCTGGTTGGCCATCACGCAGCCCTCACCGTCTGATAACTGAGCAGCGCAGTGGCGCGTTGGCCGGCGTCGTTGCCGAGGTGGCAGAAGATATTCGGGCCTTCGCCATAGCCCTTGCGGCTGGCGGCCAGGGCCACGGCGAGCATCGCCGGGCCGATGGCGGCGCCGGTTTCGCCGATGCAGTCGGCGGGGTGCCAGAGGTGGAAGAATTCCTTGCGCACCCGCAGGGTGCGGCTCAGGGCCAGGGAGGCTTCCTTGAAGTAGTACTGCTCGCCGGAGATATCGGTCAGGCGGTAGTCCATCTGCTCCAGCCCGCAGCCGGCTTCGCTCAGGGCAGCGCGCACGGCCTGGGTCAGGCCGTCGGCGCGCAGCGGAAGGTCTTCGGCCTCCACCGTGGCTTTTTCCACGCCGAAACCCAGGCCGATGCAGGCCAGCTGCGGTGCTTCGCTGGCGGTCGGGGCGTTGACCACCACGGCGGCGGCGCCTTCGCCGGGGATAAAACCGTTGGAGTTCTGGCTGGTGAGCAGGCGTTCGCGCTCTTCGAAGGCGGCCAGGGTCGCTCCGCTCAGGAAGGAGTCGACGCCGGCGATCAGCACGTGGCGATGGCCTTGCTGGTAAATCAGTTTACGCGCATTGAGCAGGGCGACCGCGCCGCTGACCCGACCACGGGCAATGACATTGGAGCTGCCATGAAAACGCAGGCCCAACTCATGTTCAATGTCGTGCAGCAGGCTGAGGTCCAGGCCGTCGAGACGGCCGGGGCGGTCGGCCTCCGCCACCCCGAGCAGCAGCGGGGTTTGCTCCGGGTCGACGCCCGGCGTGTCCTGCAGCGCCTCGGCGATGGCCCGCGCCGCCATCTTGATCAGCTTGCTGCGCCCGCGCCAGGGCTGTTCCAGGGGCACGCTGGCAGCGATCAGCCATTCGCCGCCGCGGTCGATAAAACGGGTTTCCTGGAAGTTATCGATAGCGCAACGGATCGCCGCGCAGCTCGCGGGGGCGCTAAGGCCTACGGCGCTGACCATGCCGGAACCGACGATGCACAGCGCGGTCATCAGGGCGTCTCCTCGGGCGTGCGTTTGGCTTTCACCAGGGCCGACAGCGACGGGTAGTAATCCTTGCCCAGTTCGCGGGCGCGCCACCAGCCCGTGGACATAGTACCGACCAGCACCTGGGCGATTTCGAACAGGTTGCGTTGTAGCGGACGGGAGACACGCCAGGTCAACTGCACCTGGCACGTGTCGGTGTCGATCAGCAGGGTGTCGATCACCGCTTGCACAGTCTCGTGACCGCCTTTTTTCAGGAAGAAGGTCACCGGCACCTCCATCTGGGGAATGCGAAAGCCCGCGCGCTCCTGGGGCGTGAGGTTGAGCAACAGCACATCCTCGCCACCGCGCAGGTAGTGGGTCTGTTGATCGTCGGGGGCCGCCTGAAAGTAGCGGTTGTCGAAATCCGCCGGCAGAAAGGGAAAGCAGTCGGCCAGCCAGGCCTCGTCGTAGGTGCCGGCGAAGCGGGCGCGTTGTGGCCAGCCACGGCCAAGGGGGCCGAGGGCCATGGGGCGGAAGTCGCCAGAGGGACTGTCGATCGGTTTGCCCAACTCCTCGGTACTCGGCATCGGCATGCCGACGATGTCGGCACTGTCGGCGCTGCGTGGGTACCAGCCGCAACCGATCGGATTGTCCAGGTAGCAGTGGCGCAATGCGGGGTCGTTGGCGATCGGATGGCTGCCGCCAAACGCCCGGGCGTAGGAGATGTCCTGCTCGGTAAACGGCTGCGGCAAGCCGGGAGCAACGCCCAACAGCCCCGACTGCCATTGCCGTGGACCGAGGACGGAAAAAGCCTTGCTCATCCGCCCGACGCGAATGCCCGCGGTCAGCTGCGTCACGGGGCGCCCGCCTGGGGCGTAGGCCTTGCCGCGGACCAGGACATCGCAGCATGGCTTGACCGGGGCGAAGTCCATTTCCTGCAGCGGCGCGCTGAGGCCGGGCTCGCCGAGAAAAGTGTCGGCCATCAGCAGCGGTTGCTGGGTGTCGGCGAGGGTGGCCGCGCGGCCGTCCAGGGGCAGGTTGAACGTGCCCTTGGCCACCACCACCAGGGATTCGCGGCCATCGGGCGCCAGGCCCTGGGTATAGGCCGCAAGCAGTTGGCTGGTATTGAGCAGTTCCATAGGCCGGATACCTGTCTAGTTGATCTGCACCGAGCCACCCTTGATGCGGTTGACCCCGCTGGAGCGGCTGGACAGGTAGGCGCCCTGGATGATCACCTTGCCCGCGCGGGTCAGGGTGATGCTGGCCTTGCCGCAACGCAGCACGATCTCGCGTTCGGCGCTCAGTTCCAGGCAATGGTCGTCCAGCCGCACGCTGGCGGCTGGCTCGGGCGGGGCATCCGCGCCGAGCAGGCGGCCGATCACCAATGGGCAGGCCGGGTCGCCGCCTTCGAACATCAGCGCGACCTGGCCGCCGATATCCGCAGGCTCCAGCAGCGCGGTGCAGCGGGCAACGACGCCGCTGCCATCCGGGCAACCCGGGTAAACGACCCTGGGCGCACTGGCGTGCGGTAGCTCGAGCAGGGTGCCGATGACCACTGCATCGATGCGGGCTTGCATGGGTAGCGGGTGTTGAACCGTCATTGCATGCCTCCACTGTGCTAGTTCTGCAGGATCTTCTGGCCCTTGACCACCACGTTCCTGTTGGCCTTGATGTTGATGGCGCCGGAGCCGTCGATGGTGATGTCCTTGCCGCGAATCATGATGGTGCCGTCCTTCTTCATGGTGATGCTGGCCGCGCCTGTGGTCAGGGTGATGGAGTCGCCGGCGGTGAGGGAGAAGTTCTTGCCGACGTCCAGGCTGTCGTTCTGCTGGATGTTGGTGGTGCGGTTCTGGGATACGTCGCGGGATTCGTTCTGGCCGATCTGGGTGCTCTGGTTGCCGTTGATCTCGATACCTTCGTTGCCCTTGACCGTTTCGTTGCGGTTGCCGGTGATGTCGATGGTCTCGTTGCCGCCCACGTCCTCGGTGCGGTTGCTGACGATGCTGATGGTTTCGTTGGCACCGACCTTTTCCGTGCGGTCCGCGCCTATGGTGATGGTCTCGTTGTTGCCCACCTTCTCGGTGCGGTTGGCGCCGATGGTGATTTTCTCGTCGCTGCCGACATCCTCGGTACGGTTCACCCCGATGGAGATGGTCTCGTTATTGCCGACCTTTTCCTTGCGGTCCACGCCTATGGTGATGGTTTCGTTGTTATCGACGGTTTCGGTGCGGTCGTGTTTGACGTGCACGGTCTCGTCGTTGTCGATGGTCTTGCTGCGGTCGTGGCCGACCCAGTGGGTCTCGTCGTTCTCGACCTCGATGTCCTGGTTCTTCTCGGCGTGGATGAACAACTGCTCCGCGCCCTTTTTGTCTTCCATGCGGATTTCATTGAAGTTGGCGGGCGAGCCCTCCTTGCTCGAGCGGCTTTTCACCCCGCTCTGGGTGGCATTGGCCGGCAGTTCGTAGGGCACGGTCTGTTCGGCGTTATAGACCCGGCCGGTGATGATCGGGCGATCCGGGTCGCCTTCGAGGAAACCGACTATCACTTCCTGGCCGATCCGCGGGATCTGCACCGACCCCCAGTTCTTGCCGGCCCAGGCCTGTGACACGCGCATCCAGCAGGAGCTGTTTTCGTTGGACTGGTCGTGGCGATCCCAATAGAAATGCACCTTGACCCGGCCATACTGGTCGGTCCAGATCTCCTCGCCAGCGGGGCCTACCACCCTGGCGGTCTGCGGCCCGCGGACAATCGGCAGGGGCGTCAGGGGCAGGGGGCGGAAGGCCTGGCTGGCATCCATGCAGTCCAGTTCGCTGGTGAACTGCTCGGCCAGGTCCAGTTGCCCGCTTTCATAAAGCTCCTGGCGGATCTGATAGCGGGCGACCACCACCAGGTATTCGCGATTCTGGTCGGCGCGTTCGTAGCCGGTCAGCTTGAACAGATGCCCGCAGCCCAGGCCTCGCGCACGACCGCGCAACTGCACGCGCTCGAACTGGCTGTGAATGGCCTGGATACGGGTGCGTGCGTAATGCTCGCCATCCTTGCTCTGGACGTATTCGCCCGGGTAGTCGTAGAGCGGATGGTCGCCGTTGCTGTGGCTGCGCGACACGCTGGAGCGCACTTCGAGGCTGGCGCCGGGGCGCTGGAAGTCGTAGTCGTTCAACGCCAGCGAGCCCGGCTGGACTTCCCGCGCCAGTTGCCAGTCGTAGAAGTGGTCGCGCTCGCGCATCTGCTGGTCGGGCGGGTAGAAGGGCACCGAGGCGTAGTCGGTCACCGTCGAGTGGGCGCCGTAGGCGTCGGCCAGCACCAACACGTGACGCGCTTTCTCATGGCGGAAGTAGTAGTAGATGCCTTCCTGCTCCATCAGCCGGCTGATGAAGTCGAAGCTGGTTTCGCGGTATTGCACGCAGTATTCCCACTCGCGGTAACTGCCGCTCAGGTTGTCTTCGAAATCGGAGAAACCGAGGTCGCGGAACACCTGCTTGATGATGTCCGGCACCGTTTTGTTCTGGAAAATCCGGCAGTCCGAGGTGCGCGTGAGCAGCCAGAACCAGGGCCGCAGGCTGACCCGATAACCGGCGAACTGGCCGTGGCCGGTCAGTTGCCGGCAGCCGCAGGCAATCCCGTGGAAATAGCGTTTGCCGCCGCCGTGTAGCTCCAGGGTCAGGCCCATCGGTTTGCCCAGCAACTGGTCGAACTTGATCGCCCGGTCTTCGGACGTGAGGTCCAGTTCGTAATGGAACAACCGCCCCAGCTCCTCGCTACCTTCCATGCCCTGCAGCAGCAGGACCTCGCCGCCGAGGGGGCTGTCGACCTGCACCAGGCGGGTGCTTTGCGTGATTGCCATAAACGGCTTCCTCCGGCTCGCGTTCGGGCGTCAGTCGGTCGTCTCGCCAACATGCGGGTCGAATGCGTAATGCAGCGCATTGTCCCGTTGGCTGATGCGCACGCCCGCCAGCGGCTTGCCCTCGAGCATGCGGGTGAGAAATTCCCGGCTCATATCCGGCAACAGGGTATTGGTCAGGATGGCGTCGATCATCCGTCCGCCGCTCTCGATCTCGGTGCAGCGCGAGACGATCAGGTCGACCACGCTGTCGTCGTAGGCGAAGGGCACTTTGTGCCCGCTTTCCACGCGCTGCTTGATCCGTTCCAGTTGCAGGCGGGTGATGGCCTTGAGCATCACGTCGCTCAGCGGGTAGTAGGGGACGGTCACCAGGCGCCCGAGCAGGGCCGGCGGGAACACCCGGAGCAACGGCTCGCGCAGCGCCTTGGCGATGGCATCGGGATCGGGCAGCTGTTGCGGGTCACGGCACAGGCTGGCGATCATCTCGGTGCCGGCATTGGTGGTGAGCAGGATCAGGCAGTTCTTGAAGTCGATCAGGCGGCCTTCGCCGTCCTCCATCACCCCCTTGTCGAACACCTGGAAGAAGATTTCGTGCACGTCCGGGTGGGCCTTTTCCACCTCGTCCAGCAACACCACGCTGTAGGGTTTGCGCCGCACCGCCTCGGTCAGCACGCCGCCTTCGCCGTAACCGACATAGCCGGGCGGGGCGCCCTTGAGGGTGGAGACGGTGTGCGCCTCCTGGAACTCGCTCATGTTGATGGTGATGATGTTCTGCTCGCCGCCGTACAGGGCCTCGGCCAGGGCCAGGGCGGTTTCGGTCTTGCCCACGCCCGAGGTGCCGGCGAGGAGGAACACGCCAATCGGCTTGCTGGGGTTGTCCAGCCCGGCGCGGGAGGTCTGGATGCGCTTGGCGATCATCGCCAGGGCATGGTCCTGGCCGATGATGCGTTTTTTCATGTGCTCGTCGAGCCTGAGCACGGTGTCGATTTCGTTGCGCGCCATGCGTCCGACCGGGATGCCGGTCCAGTCGGCGACCACCGCGGCCACCGCCTGGTAATCCACGGTGGGCAGGATCAACGGGTTTTCGCCCTGCAAGGTGGCGAGGCGGCTCTGCAGCTCGCCAAGCTTGTCGCGCAATGCCGTGCGTTCGGCTTCAGCCAGCTGTGGCGATGGCGTATCGGCCTCGCTACCGCTGTCGTCCAGCGGTTCGGCGGCGGCGCGCAGGGTGGCGCGGGTTGCCAGCAGTTCATCGACCAGGGCTTTCTCTTCGCTCCAGCGACTCTCCAGGGTCGCCAGGCGTTGGCGTTCCTCGGCGAGGGCCGCCTCGACCTCCTGCTGGCGAGTGCCGATGGCGATGCCAATGGCCTGCTCGCGGCCGATGATCGCCTGCTCGGTGCTCAGCGCCTCGATGCGTCGGCGGCTGTCGTCCACTTGCGCCGGTACCGCATGCAGGCTGATGGCGACCCGCGCGCAGGCGGTGTCGAGCAGGCTCACCGATTTGTCCGGCAGCTGCCGGGCCGGAATATAACGGTGCGACAGCTTGACCGAGGCCTCCAGCGCCTCGTCGAGGATCTGCACCTTGTGGTGCTGCTCCATGGTCGAGGCGACGCCGCGCATCATCAGGATCGCCTTGGCCTCGGACGGCTCGTCGACCTGCACCACCTGGAAGCGCCGGGTCAGGGCCGGGTCCTTCTCGATGTGCTTTTTGTATTCGGCCCAGGTGGTTGCCGCCACGGTGCGCAGGGTGCCACGGGCCAGGGCCGGCTTGAGCAGGTTGGCGGCATCGCCGGTACCGGCCGCGCCGCCGGCGCCGACCAGGGTATGGGCCTCGTCGATAAACAGAATGATCGGCTTGGGCGAGGCCTGCACATCCTCGATGACCTGGCGCAGGCGCTGCTCGAACTCGCCCTTCATGCTCGCGCCGGCTTGCAGCAGGCCGACGTCCAGGGTGCGCAGTTCGACGTCCTTGAGGCTCGGCGGCACGTCGCCGGCGACGATACGCAGGGCGAAGCCCTCGACCACCGCGGTCTTGCCGACCCCGGCTTCGCCGGTGAGGATGGGGTTGTTCTGCCGGCGGCGCATGAGGATGTCGACCAGTTGGCGAATCTCCTCGTCGCGCCCGACTATGGGGTCGAGCTTGCCGCTGCGGGCCTGTTCGGTGAGGTCCACAGTAAAGCGCTTGAGCGCCTCCTGCTTGCCCAGCGCGCTGGGCGCCAGGGCGCCGCTCGCTTCGCCCGGCGCGGCGGTGGCGTTGAAACCGTCGCTGGCGGCCAGGCCGTTTTCCGGCGAGTCGCCGAGGTATTCGTCGAAGCGCTCGATCAGGTGCTCCACCTTGATCTTGTCGAACTCGCGGGAGATGGCCGAGAGGGCGTGGCGCAGGCTCGGTGTCTTGAGCATGCCGACGACCAGGTAGGCGCTGCGCACCTGGCTCTCGCCGAACAGCAAACTGCCATAGACCCAGCCGCGCTCCGCGGCTTCCTCGACCTGCAAGGACAAGTCGGTGATCGAGGTCGAGCCGCGCGGCAGGCGGTCCAGGGCGTCGGTGATATCCCTGGACAGGCGCGCCGGGTCGAGGCTGAACTGGCGGACCAGGCGGTGCAGGTCAGAGTCCTGCAATTGCAGGAGCTGATGCAGCCAATGCACCAGTTCCACATAGGGGTTGCCGCGCAGTTTGCAGAACACGGTGGCGGCTTCGATGGCCTTGTAGGCCGGGCTGTTCAACTTGCCGAACAGCGCGGCGCGGCTGATCTCACTCATGATCGCTGCTCCTTGAGGGGATGGTATGGCTGGCGTATTCGCGGGCCAGCAGCAGGTCGCCGGCATCCGTCGACGGGCTGCCGAGCCAGGTGTCGAAGCCCAGGCGGGTCTGGCCGTCGAGATCGATGCGCGGCACGTCCTGGTGCCGCAGCAGCAGATTGACTTCCCAATCCAGCTCCTCGCCCTGGTACTCGGCGACCCAGGCGGCCAGTTCGCCGAAGCTTTCCTGGCCGGGCAGCAGGCGGCGGTATTGCTCCAGGCTCAAAGGCCCCAGGCGGATGCGGAATTTATGCTGGCGATCCCAGACGTGGGTGCCCAGGCTCAGGTCGCTGCCGAGCGAGCAGAGCGCCACGCCCAGCTGGCTGCGCTGTGGCAACTCCAGCCACTGGCCGACGTATTCCTCGATGCTCACCGGCACGCCGAAGTAGTCTTCCAGGATCGCGCGCAAGCCGTCCGGGTAGCGGGTTTGCGCCGCCAGGTGGCCGGTGAAGTGGTAGCGCGCCGAGTCGGCGATCGGGCCCTGGCCGAGCAGGCTGGTCATGCCCCGCCCGGACAGCGCGGCCAGGCGCATCGACCAGTAGTCGTGGGCGGGGCGGTCATGGCTGACGGTCGGCCGCGCCTCGGCCCAGGCGCGGTAGAACAGGCATAACAGGCGGTGATTGAACACGTCGAGAAAGCGCGTGAAGCTGGCGTCGTCATTGTTGCGCTGGCGATCGCGGGCGTATTCGGTCAGGTGCAGCGGCAGCGGGCCGTTGGGCCCGGTGAGGCCGAAGAACAACTGCTCGATGCGCGGCGCGGCGCCCTCGGGGCCGGTCTCGATGCTGGCCAGGGTCGAGGGGGCGAAGCCGCAGTCGGGTTTCTGCCCCAGGCGCAGCGGGTCGTCGTGCAAGCGCAGGGAATGGCCGATGCGCGGCCGGTCGCTGGCCTCGCACTCGATGCGCCGTAGCGCCTGGAAGAAATCGAGGGCCCAGGGCTCGTCGGCCATCCGCTCGATGCTGTGCAGCGGTTTCAGAGGTTCGGTCGACATCCGGGGTGCGCCTGCCATCGCATGATTTCGCCGCGCTCGGTGGTGCGCAGCACGGTTTCGGTGAAGCTGTTGATCGACACGTAACGGGCCAGGAAGCGCTCGAACACTGCGCCCAGCAGGTACACGCCGGTGCCGCGGAAGGCGTTTTCGTCGAACTCCAGGCTGATCTCCAGGCCACGGCCAAAAACGATCGGTCCCGGCATCGGCAAGCGGCGGGTGCAGGGCGTGCTGCGCACCTGGCGCAGGCCCTCGATCTGCAACTGCAGCGCCGCATCACCGGGGTCGCCGTACAGGCGCAGCAATTCACGCAGCGCCGCGGCCCCCTGGCCCTGTTCGCTCAGCGACAGGTAGTTCAGCGACAGCTGGCTGATCAGCCGCCAGGCGCTGGCATCGTGCGCGCGGCTCGGCCGCGGCCGGCTTGGCCCGGCCAGGCAGCGCACGGCCAGCACCGGGGCGCTGTCTTCCAGGGTGAAATCGCTTTTGCCGGTACCCACCGGCATCAGCAGCGGCAGATCGCGGTTGGTGCACAGGGCGCTGAGACCAAGCTGGCGCAAGTCGTGGCGATAGGGCGCCTGGTTGACATCCACCAGCGAGACGAAGGTTTCGCTGCCGATATAGGTCGAGCGTGGCCCGCGTCGCCGTTGCTGGCTGGACAAGCGACGCGGCTCGCGGCGGACGATGTAGTAGGCCTGCTCGCGGCCATAACGCAGCGGGTCGCGGATCGCATAGAACGGCTGGAACGGCTGCTCGGGGCCGCTGCCATGGCCGGTGACCTGGGTCAGGGAATGGATCTCGAAATCCAGCGGCCGGGTGCGGTCGGCGATCACCTGGTGCTCATGCACCCGCTCGCTCAGGTGAATGCGATCGGTGCGGCGTGCAAACAGGTTCACCGCCGGGGTGCAGAAGGGCACGAATTGGGTCGCCGACACCGTGCCTTCCAGGGTGCTGTCGAGGCGATCGAACAGCACCACCACCTCCAGTTCCTGGCTGGTGCAGCGCTGTACACCGGCGCTCAGCCCGGTGAAGTCGACGAACAAAAAACGATTGGGCAGGGCGAAATATTCCTGCAGCAGGCGATACCCCTGGAAGGCCTGGGGCACCACCGGCAGCACCGCGTCCCGATCGTCGAAGCCGCGCGCCTTGAGGCTCTCCACAGGCAAGCGCTCGGCCCAGTCGCCGTCGACGCTCTTGATAAACACCGCGCAGGCGTTGCCGAGCAGCTGTTCGTACAGACGGAAAGGTTGCTCGTCGGCGCCGTTGAGGTAGAGCGGCAGGCTGTCCAGCGCCAGGGCGTTGAACGGCAACCCGGCGCCGCAGCGCAGGCGCAGGCGCAACCCGGCCTTGGCCTTGGGTTCGCTGGCGGCCAGTCGACCGAGGGTCGCGGCCGGGTTGCCGAAGTATTCGGCATGGCTGACCTGCAACGGCCACAGCGTCACGGCATGGGCGCTACGGTATTCGCAGGCGGTCTGCTCGCCATGGCCCAGCTGGCCGCGCAGGGCGGCGTGGCGTTCGACCGTGAAGCCGCTGGTCAGCGAGCCCTCGTTGGGGTCGGCGACCAGCTGGACCACCACCACCGAAGGCGTTGGCGCCAGGTAATGGGGGTAGGCGATTTCCAGCAGATTGTGGGTGAAGGTCGGGTATTCGGCGTCCAGCTTCAGGTGGACCCGCGCGCTCAGGTAGGCGAAGCCCTCCAGCAGACGCTCGACATAGGGGTCGGCGCATTCGATGTCGGACAGGGTCAGGCGGCTGGCAATCTTGGGGAACTCCTGGGCGAACTCGGCGGCGCTCTCGCGGATATGCTGCAGCTCCTGGTTGTAATACTCGAGCATGCGCGGGTTCATTGGCGTCTCCTGGCGGGCTCGGCCGGCGTCACCTTGACGTGCCCGGTTTCCAGGTCGAGGGCGGTGCTGAGCAGCAAGCGCAGGGGCACCGGCTCGGCCCACAGATCGCCCTCGATCTCGAAGCTCAGGGCGTTGTGGCTCATGTCATTGCCGTCGAGTCGCGCGCGAACCTTCAACGAGCCTTTGAGGATGCGCGGCTCAAAAGTGGCGATGGTGTCGCTGAACAAGGCTTCGATGGCCTGAACATCGACACTTGAGGCGGTGTGTCCGGCCAGGGGCGGCAGGCCGAAATTCAGCACCGAGTTGCCCGCTGGCATCTGCGCGGCCTGCTCCGGATCGAACAGCACGCAGGTGTTGAACAGCCAGGCCAGATCGCGCAGCACGCAAGCTTTCAGCTGGGTCAGCGACATGACGCGGCGCTCGGCGGCTTCTTTCGGGTTGTGCGGATCGTCGTCGGTCAGGCGATCGAGCAACGAGGGTTGCAGGCGTTCTTGCAGGGTCAGCTCGGCCATCTTCGGTTATCCCTGTCGGTGAAGCTGAGGCTGTGCCGTTCGAACAGCCCGGTTTCGCCGTTGTCGGTGGTCAACGGGCGCTGGCCGACGGCGTGCGCCGGCTCCTCGGCGTTCATCGTCATCTCCTGGTTCGCAGGCTTCGCGCCGAGCCCTGGCGTGCGTTCAAGCGTCGGGTTCGAACAGGCCGATAAACATTTTCTCATCCCACTGGAAGGGCGGGCAGGCCGTCACCCGGCTCACCGCCGACGAGGCTTCCAAACCCTGCCCGGTACTGCGTATCGCCTGGATCTCGGTGCGGCAATCCCGACTGGGCGAGGGCAGTTGCTCGCTGCTTTCCACCAATATCACCTGGCGCGTACCCACCTGCTTGGTGCGCAGGGTGCCGCTGGGGTCACGGTGGAACTGGCAAGGCCATTTCAGGCTCAGGTCGATGCCGGGTTGCTGCGGGACCAGCACACGACAGTTGCCATTGCGCTCTTCCAGCAGCAGGTCCCGGGCCAGGAAGCGCGCCTGGGTGGCGCTATCGGCCGGGTTCTGCGCACAGGCGGGCAACATCAAACCCGCCAGGCCCGCGACGATAAGGCGAAGCAGGTGCCGACTCATGACAGCTCCCAGAACCACACCTGGGCGGAGTGGTTGGCCGGGTCGTCGTAGGTCTTGGTGAAACCGCGGCTCCACAGGTCGATATGGTCGCCGGCCGCGCGACTCTCGCCACTGCGGGTAAAGCAATCCTTGAAAAAAATGATCCCGTTCTTCTCATTGAGCTGCAGCTTGGCCTTGGCCGCATCGGTGAAAATGCTGGGTCGGCCCAGATGCTGGCGCCACAGCCAGTTCGCCAGCGACTCGGCACCGCGGGCGTGGCCGTGGCTGCAGCGCGGTTCCGAATAGGTGTGGCCATCCACGAGGATGCTTCGCTCGGCGTTGAGCGTAATGCTCAGGCGGATCGCGCATTGATTTTCCCAACCGCCATCGCAAGGCTGGCTTTCAGCCGGGTAGTTGTTCCACAGATTGATGAACGCGGGTCTGGCCATCATCGAACCTCCTGTTGCGCCGTGGCCCCTGGTACAAGCCGAGCACCCTGCGGCAGGGCTGCAGGGTGGCTGGCGTCACACCTTGACGTTTTGGCGGATATTCCAGCCGTACTTGACCGGGCCGCCGTCCTTGGAGCCGTCCTGCTTCTGCGGTTGGTAGTCGACCAGCACCTGGCCGAAATTCAGCGCGATGTTTTCGGTCAGGCGATCCGCGCCGCCACTGCCGCCGGTGCCGATCGAGGACACCAGGACCTCCTTGAGGGTGATGGTCAGGTACTCGACCGGATCGTCGCCGCCGGCCTTGCGCACCGTCAGCTTGGCCTCGTCGTAATGCTTGCCGCTGGAGCAGGCCATCATCAGGTTGGGGGAGGATTTATCCACCCACTTGGTCAACGTCAGGTCGTGGATATTGACCTTGCCGGCACCGCCGCCACCGCCCACATGCATGTTGCCGGCCTGGGCCATGGCCCAGCTCCAGGAGAGCACGTCGATCTCCTCCTTGTGGTTCTTGTCCTGGGACTCGCCCTTGACGTCGCCGATCTTGATAAACATATCAACAGCCATCATGCCTCCTTAAGTGGTTTGCACCACTGTGTGCCAGTGATTCGCCACGCTGCGTCGCAGGGCACCCGCCACCACGGCGAATGCCTCCTGAGATGAATCAAACCGCCTTGGCGGATGGAAGTTTGGATACCAGCCGCAGCGATACCGTGAGCCCTTCGAGCTGGTAGTGCGGGCGCAGGTAGAACTTGGAGCTGTAGTAACCGGGGTTGCCCTCGATCTCCTCGACCACCACCTCCGCCGCAGCCAAGGGGTGCTGCGCCTTGGTGGTTTCGGTGGAGTGGGCCGGGTCGCCGTCCACGTAATTGAGAATCCAGTTTTGCAGCCAGCGCTGCATGTCGTCCTTTTCCTTGAACGAGCCGATCTTGTCGCGAACGATGCACTTCAGGTAATGGGCGAAGCGGCAGGTGGCGAACAGGTAGGGCAGGCGTGCCGCCAGGTTGGCGTTGGCGGTGGCGTCGGGGTCGTCATACTCGGCCGGCTTCTGCAGCGACTGGGCGCCGATGAAGGCGGCGAGGTCGGTGTTCTTCTTGTGCAGCAGCGGCATGAAACCGTTCTTCGCCAGCTCCGCCTCGCGCCGATCGGCGATGGCGATTTCGGTCGGGCACTTCATGTCCACCCCACCGTCGTCGGTCGGGAAGGTGTGCGTCGGCAGGTTCGGCACCTCGCCGCCGGACTCCACGCCGCGAATCCGCGAGCACCAGCCATAGAGCTTGAACGAGCGGTTGATGTTCGCCGCCATGGCATAGGCCGAGTTGGCCCAGGTGTACTTGGAACTGTCGGCGCCGTTGGTTTCCTCTTCGAAGGCGAAGGCGTCCACCGGGTCGGTCTTGGCGCCGTAGGGCAGGCGGGCGAGGAAACGCGGCATGGTCAGGCCGATGTAGCGCGAGTCCTCGGAGTCGCGCAGCGAACGCCAGGCAGCGTATTCCGGCGTGGTGAAGATCTTGGTCAGATCGCGCGGGTTGGACAGCTCCTGCCAGGAGCCCATGCCCATCATCGTCGGCGAGGCCGCGCTGATGAAGGGCGCATGCATCGCCGCGCAGACCTTGGCCAGCTCGCCGAGCAGCTCGACGTCCGGCGACGACTGGTCGAAGTAGTAATCGCCCACCAGGCAGCCGAACGGCTCGCCGCCGAACTGGCCGTATTCCTCTTCGTACATTTTCTTGAAGATCGGGCTCTGGTCCCAGGCGGTGCCCTTGAACTTCTTCAGGGTCTTGTGCAGGTCGCCCTTGGCGATGCTCATCACGCGGATCTTCAGCTGCTCGTCGGTTTCCGTGTTGTTGACCAGGTAGCTCAAGCCGCGCCAGGCGCTTTCCAGTTGCTGGAAATCGGCGTGATGCATGATCAGGTTGACCTGCGCGGTGAGCTTGGCATCGATCGCGGCGATGATCGATTCGATGGATTTGATCGCGTCGTTGGAGATCAGCTCGGTCTTGCTCAGGGCCTGTTCGGCCAGGGTGCGCACGGCGCTTTCCACGGCCTCGCGGGCGTGCTCGGTCTTGGGTTTGAACTCTTGCAGGAGCAAGGCGGCGAAGTCGCTCGGTGCGGTCGCGGCGTCTGCCTGGACCTGCGGGTCTTTCATCAATTCGGCCATGGTCTGCGTCCTCTGTCAGGCTTGCGGCTCGGGTTCGGTCGGTTTCGGCGCACTGGCCAACGCCTGCAACAGGGCCGGGTCCTTGATCGCCTTCATGATCATGTCCTCGGCGCCGGTCTTGCCGTCCATGTAGGTCAGCAGGTTGGCCAGCTGGGTGCGGGCTTCGAGCAGTTGGTTGAGGGCATCGACCTTGCGCGCCACCGCGGCCGGGCTGAAGTCGTCCATGCTCTCGAACGTGATGTCCAGGCTCAGGTTGCCTTCACCGGTCAGGGCATTGGGCACATTGAACGCCACCCGCGGTTTCATCGCCTTGAGCCGCGAGTCGAAGTTGTCGACATCGATCTCCAGGAACTTGCGGTCGGCCACCGCCGGCAGCGGCTCGGCAGGCTTGCCGACAAGGTCGGCCATCACCCCCATGACGAAGGGCAACTGCACCTTCTTCTCCGCGCCGTAAAGCTCTACGTCGTACTCGATCTGCACCCGGGGAGCACGGTTACGGGCGATGAATTTCTGGCTGCTGGTGTTAGCCATTTTTCCTCCTGCGCTGCCTATGCGGCTGTGTTGGATGGGCGTCGGTTAAAGCGTTTTCACTCGGACTATTCACCCTCGGGCCCGCGCAATTTTTCGAACTGGGAAAAGCCGTCCGGAATCAGGTTGCTCACGATGGTGGCGAAATCGGCGCTGACCAGTTTCTTGGCGCGGCTCAGGAGCACCGGCACGGGGCTTGAGGGCTCGTGCCTGGCGTAATAACCGAGGATCCGGTCGAGGCTGCGCAGCACATCGTCACGGCTGCCGATCTCGCCGGCGATGCGCGGCGCGGCGGCGCCGGGGGCCGGGGACATGGCGGCATCGACAGGCTCGCCGGCCTGCGCGACAGCGCCGGGAGCGTCCGACCGAGGGGCGTGCTCGGCGATGATTTGCACGGCATGCCGAAGCAGTTGCTTGATCGTGCCCAGGTCCGCGCCGTGGGTGGAGCCGACCCGTTCGTTGACCTCACGCTCTATGGTCAACAGCGTGCCATGGGCATCGTTCAGGGCGGCGCGGCAGGCCTCGAGCTGTTCGCCCGCGCAGTCCTGAAAGGCCGCGCCGAGCTGGTCCGGGCTGAGGCTTTCACTGGCGAAGCGCTGCAAGCCCGCGGCATTCAGCGCGGCCCGCAGGCCGACGCTGCCAAATGCCCGCGAGCTGATCAGCGGCATGCCCCAGAGCAGGCGAATGACCGGCTCGGCGTTGAGGCCGGCGAGAGCGTTGATCCTAAAGGTGGGGTCATTGTTATCTTCTGCATCCAGCTTGGGATGCAGGTCGTCCCAATACTGCGCGAGCAACTGCTGGATCAGCTGTAACCCTTGCACCAGGCCGGGCAAGCCGTGCAGGGCAATGGCGCTTTGCAGGAAGTAGTTGGCGATGCGCAGGTCTTTGCTGCGCGTGAACAGCTCGACGCAGAGGTCGCGGACCTGGCGCCATTCCGGCGGTGCGGCGGGTAACACGGCATCGCCCATCTGCCGTTCGGGTTGGCCTTGCGCCGCGCGTTCAAGCTCGAGAAAGGCGGCGTCGTACTCGAGGTCGCCGCCACAGGGGGAGTCGGGGGAAATGGTTTCCAACAAGCGCTGTACATCCACCACGGACGTGATCTCCATATCGGCCCGGCAATCGGCGCCCGGTCAGGGTGAGCGCACGACTAAATCCCTTTTGCTGCGGATGAGTGTTCTATCCAGAGCCACTTTCTGGCGTCATTTCTTAATTCAACAATTGACCTGAAGTTTTAGCCCAGTTCAATTGTTGTCAAGAAACTCTCCGACCAGTGGGGGAACACTGTGATGTTTGAAGATAGGCGGTCGGCGGTGGTTTTTTTAGTTTCTTTTGTTATAGGGTTTATTTGAAAAAAGCGAATATAAGCGCAGGAACTTTGAGGGCGCGGAAATCTTTTAGGGGGCTATACTCGCTTTGCACTCGCTGGCATGCCCGAGCTGTTGTTATTGAGCAATACCGTACAAGGAGTTCCAATGCCGCTGCGTTTGACAATCACCAGTTATCACAAGCTGACTCCCGGCCAACGCGCGGAGTTCGAGCTTGATCGCGGTGAGCTGAAAATCGGTCGCAACCCCGAGAACGACTGGGTACTTCCAGACCCGGAGCGCCTGGTGTCCGGCCAGCATTGCGTCATTCAACTGCGCGACGGCACCTACTACCTGACCGACACCAGCACCAATGGCGTACAGCTGGTGAATGCCGGCGTGCGCATGCACCGCGGCAACAGCGAACCCTTGCGCGACGGCGAACTGCTGCGCGTCGGCGAGTACGACATCCTGGTGCAGATCAACGGCGCGCCCGGGATGAGCGATCCCTTTACCGGCTTCGATGCGCTGATCAAGCGCCAGGCGCCCGGCGAGATGCCCGGCGCAGCGGCGGCGCCCCCCGCCAGGGTGCAGATCCATGCGGGCGGTTCGCCCCTGGACACCAAGCCCGACCTGTTCGATTTTCTTGCGTCCCCGGCCGTTCCCCCTCCGGCCCTGGCCGACCACGTGCCGCCCGAACGCCATGATTTTCGCCCGCCTGAGCCACAACGCCCGAGTGCCCCTGCGGCCAGCGAAACCGGCGCGGCACCGGCGATTCCGGCGGATTGGGACCCCTTCACCGAACTGGGGGCGGGCCCGGCGCCGGTGGCGCCGGCCACTGTGCAAGCCACCGCGCAGGCCCAGCCGCAACCATTGCCAGCGGCATCGGAGAATATTGCCGGCAGCGCACCCGAACCGGCCGTGCAACGGGCCGCGGTTGCACCTGCGGCGCCGGCAAGCGGGGGCGACAAGGAAGAGGTGCTGGAAGCCTTTCTCAGGGGCGCGGGGCTCGAGCCATTGCGTATCGACAGAGGCGAAACCCGCGCGCAAATGGAGGCCATCGGCCGCAGCTACCGGCATATGGTCGAGGGGTTGATCGAGGTGCTGCGCGCCCGTGCCAGCCTCAAGGGTGAGTTCCGCATGGCCCAGACCATGATCCGCCCGGTGGAGAACAACCCCCTCAAATTCGCCCCCAATGTCGATGAGGCGCTGCTGTTATTGCTGCGTTCCGGCAACCAGGCCTTCATGCCGGCCGACCAGGCGATCAAGGAAAGCTTCGACGACCTGAAAGCGCATCAACTGGCCGTCATGGCGGGCGTACAAGCCTCGATCCAACACCTGCTCAAGCGTTTTCAGCCAGCGGTATTGGAAGCGCGTTTAAGTCAACCTTCGGCTATTGGCGCTTTGCTGCCCGGTAGACGTCAAGCGCAATACTGGGAGTTGTTCACGGAACTCTATGCGAGCATTTCCAGGGAGGCCGAAGATGATTTCGAGGATTTGTTCGGGCGCGAATTCAGTCGTGCCTATGAAGAACAAAATACCAAGTTGCGAAAAGGCTGAGCGCCATCGGTTAGTTGGATAAAGGCCAGTGGCTATTAAATAGTGAGTTGATCTTGTTTGGCGATCGGTAGTTTCGATTTGGAATAATAAGCGTCATGGAGGACGACATGCCAAAGTTCTTGTTGTTCGCAACAGTACTACTGCTGACTGCCTGTGCTTCGAGCCCGCCGCCGCCCGCTGCGCCTACTGTCGTTGTCATGCATATCCAGGCTGCTGCCGATCTGAATCTTTCGGCGGGCGGCCAGGCGACGCCGGTGCGGGTGCGTTTGTATGAGTTGAAGAGCGGTGGAGCTTTCAGTCGCGCCGACTATTTCTCCCTGGTGAATGCCACCGGCGCGACCTTGTCCGCGGACCTGGTGGCGCAGGACGAATTACTGGTCCAGCCGGGTCAAAGGCTGACCCTGGAGCGCACGCTCGACGAGCAGAGCCGTTTGCTCGGCCTGGTGGTGTCCTACCGTGAACTGGACAGCGCCGTGTGGCGCCAGATGGTCAATATCCCGAGCCATGCAACCACGCCATTGACGGTTTCCCTGACAGCCAGGGCGATCAGCGCGGCCGCCACGAAACCTGCGAATTAGTCCTGTCGAGGAAGCCAGTCCATGTCCTGGAATAACCGTGTGGTGTGGTCCGAAGGAATGTTTCTGCGGCCGCAGCATCTCCAGCAACATGATCGCTACATGGAAGCCCTGATCGATGGCCGTTGCCGCCCGTTGAGCGCCGGGGGCTGGGGGTTCTCCGAGCTGCGCATCGACGAGTCCCTGCTCGGCCAGGGCAAGGTGGCGATTGTCAGCGCGCGCGGGGTGCTACCCGATGGCACGCCTTTCGACATTCCCGGCGACGATCTGCCGCCGCCGCCATTGAACGTCAACGACAACCTGCGCGATGCGCAGGTCTTCCTGGGTTTGCCGCTCAAGCGTGCCGGCAGCCGCGACACCGTGGGGGAGGGCGAAGCACCTGGCGGTGCGCGCTATATCAGCCAGGTACGGGAAGTGCGCGATGACAACGCCGCCTTCGAGAGCCGGGCGTCGCTGGCGATCGGCGGCAAAGCCCTGCGCCTGCTGACCGAGCGCGATGGCCTCGGCGAATATGCCTGCCTCGGTGTGATCCGGGTGCTGGAAAAGCGTGCGGACAATGCCGTGCAACTGGACGAGGACTATATTGCGCCGCTGCTCGATGTGGCCGCCTCCAGCGTGCTGGCGGCCTTTCGCAGCGAGTTGCAAGGGTTGTTGCACCAGCGCGGCGAGGCCCTGGCCGGTCGGGTGGTGGCCTCGGGGGCCGGCGGCGCCTCGGAGATCGCCGACTTTCTGCTGCTGCAACTGGTCAATCGCGCCGAGCCCTTGCTCAGCCACCTGGCCCGGTTGAGCCCCTTGCACCCGCAGGACTTCTATCGCGAGGCGGTCTGCCTGGCGGGGGAGTTCGCCACCTTTTCCGCAGCCGGGCGTCGCCCCAGCGACTACCCGGCCTATGCCCACGACGACCTGGCGAGCAGCTTCGCCCCGGTGATGCATGACCTGCGGCAAGCCTTGTCGATGGTCATCGATACCCGCGCCACGCCGATTCCGATCGTCGAGAAATCCTACGGCGTGCATGTGGCGATGCTGGCCGACAAGAGCTTGCTGGAGATGGCCAGCTTCGTCCTGGTGGTGCGTGCCGAGGTGCCGGCCGAAACCCTGCGCACGCATTTCCCCCAGCAGGCCAAGATCGGCTCGGTGGAACACATCCGCGACCTGGTCAATCTGCAGTTGCCCGGCATCGCCTTGCTGTCCATGCCCGTGGCGCCGCGGCAGATTCCCTATCACGCCGGCTCAAGCTACTTCGAACTGGACCGTGGCAGCGAACACTGGAAACAGCTGGCCCACTCAGGGGGATTCGCCTTTCACATTGCCGGCCAGTTCCCGGGCCTGAACCTGGCCTTCTGGGCCATTCGAGGATAGTTCGTCATGCACCCGATCGATGATCCCTTCGGCAGCTCTGGCATAGGCGGCACTTCAGGCGGCGCCTCGCCGGGCGGCAACGACCATACCCTGATCATGCCGCGGCCCGGCGGGCGCTCCGTCGATGCCTCTGCCCCAAGGAAGGATGGCGCCAGCGCCGCCGATCCGCACATTGCAATGCCGGGCGCTCCGGTGGCGAGCAGCCTGGCCCAGGGCCTCAACCCGCTGGAGCGGGCGGCCGGCCCGATACTGGCGTTGCTGGCCCGCTTGCGCAGCACCCTCGCTCACCCGCAGCCGGCCAGCCTGCGCGCCCAGTTGCTGGCCTACCTGCGCCAGTTCGAGGAGCAGGCGCGCGCCGCCGGCGTAGCCCAGGATGAGGTGATGCTCAGCCGTTATGTGCTCTGTACCGCACTGGACGAGGCGGTCCTCAGCACCCCCTGGGGCAGTACCAGCGACTGGGGCAAACAGAGCCTGCTGATCACCCTGCACAACGAAGCCTGGGGCGGCGAAAAAGTCTTCCAACTGCTCGAACACTGTCTGCAGAACCCGCAGCAGCGCCTGCACATTCTGGAGCTGCTGTACCTCTGCATCTGCCTGGGCTTCGAGGGCCGTTACCGGGTCATGAATGACGGCCGCAGCCAGCTGGAGGCCTTGCGCGAACGCACCAGCGCGACCATTCGCAGCGTGCGCGGCGAATTCGAGCGCGAGCTGTCGCCGCATTGGCGGGGGCTCAGCGTGGTGCGCGATCGCTTGTCGCAGTTCCTGCCGCCCTGGGTTGGCGTGGCCATTTGCCTGGCCGTGCTGTTGCTGCTGTTGTTCGGTTTGCGCCTGAAGCTGGCGGCCGACGCCGAGCCGGTGTTTCGCAATATCCACGCCCTGGGCGAGATCCCGGTGCAAACCATCGACCGTCCACCGCAGCAGCCCAGGTTGATCGAACGCCCGCGCCTGGCGCGCTTCCTCGCCGAGGACATCAAGGCCCAGCGCGTTGCCGTGGAGGATGCGCTGGATCGCTCGGTGGTGACCATTCGTGGCGACGAGTTGTTCGCCTCGGGCAGCGCGAGCATTTCCGAACAGTTGCAGCCCTTGCTGCTGCGCGTCGCCGATGCCCTGCGCCAGATCAAGGGCACGGTGCAGGTCACCGGGCACAGCGATAACCGACCGATCGCCACCTTGCGCTACCCCTCGAACTGGAAGCTGTCGCAGGATCGCGCGCAGCAAGTGATGGAGATCCTCGCTGCCCGCAGCGGGCAACCCGAGCGCTTCACCGCCGAAGGACGCAGCGACGCCGAACCGGTCGCCTCCAATGACAGCGCCGCCGGACGCGCCAGGAACAGGCGCGTGGAGATCACCGTGCTAGCGGAGGGCAACCAGTGAAGGCCTTTATCAATTTCCTGGTGCGCTGGGTGGTGCCGCTGCTCGGCCTGCTCGCCCTGAGCCTGGTGATCTGGTTCCTCGGTCCGCTGATCATCGTCGCTGCCTATGAACCCCTGGCCCCGGCGGCCGTACGCTGGGCGCTGATCGGCCTGTTGTTCCTGGCCTGGATCGGGGTGCGCGTATTGCGCATCGTCCAGGCCCGGCGCAACGCCGCCAAGGTCATGCAGGGCCTGGCGGCGGTGGCGCCGGATGCGGCCAGCGTTGCCACCGCCGAAGAGCTGGCGGCCCTCAAGCAACGCATGGACGAA
The DNA here is from genome assembly GCF_059421865.1 of Pseudomonas sp. GW821-FHT02B10. Classification (NCBI taxonomy): domain Bacteria; kingdom Pseudomonadati; phylum Pseudomonadota; class Gammaproteobacteria; order Pseudomonadales; family Pseudomonadaceae; genus Pseudomonas; species Pseudomonas sp. GW821-FHT02B10. The sequence continues at coordinate 461,177 of NZ_JBWKVU010000004.1, forward strand.
GCGCTGCTATTGCTCAAGCGCAGCAAGCTCGGCGGTAACGAGCGGCGCAACCTTTACGAGCTGCCCTGGTACGTGATCATCGGCCCGCCGGGCTCGGGCAAGACCACCGCGCTGGTCAATTCCGGGATGCACTTTCCGCTGGCCGAACAGATGGGCAGTGGGGCGATCCGCGGAGTCGGCGGTACGCGCAACTGCGACTGGTGGTTCACCGACGAAGCGGTGCTGCTGGACACCGCCGGGCGCTACACCACCCAGGACAGCCATGCGGCGGTGGACAAGGCGGCCTGGCTGGGCTTTCTCGACCTGTTGAAGAACCAGCGCAAGCGCCGGCCGATCGATGGCGTCTTCGTCGCCATCAGCCTGTCCGACCTGCTATTGGGCAGCGAGGCCGAGCGCAGCGCCCATGCCCGGGCCATCCGCACGCGGGTGCAGGAGTTGTATAGCCAGCTGGGTGTGCGCTTCCCGATCTACGTGATGCTTACCAAGTTCGACCTGGTGCCGGGATTCATGGAGTTCTTCGACGCGCTGAGCAAGGAAGAGCGCGCGCAGGTCTGGGGCGTCACCTTTGCCCTGGACGATGGCAAGAGCCCCCAAGGCCCGCTGGCCCGTTTCGACGAGGAATTCACCGCCCTCGAGGCGCGTCTTACCGAGCGCTTGGTCGAGCGCCTGCAACAGGAGCGCGACCCCAATCGACGCGATCTGATCTACGGCTTCATCCAGCAGTTCGCGGCGTTGCGTCACAACCTGTCGTCCTTCCTCGAGGGGGTGTTCAAGCCCAATCCCTATGAAGAGCGGGCGCTGTTGCGCGGGCTGTACTTCACCAGCGGCACCCAGGAAGGCAGCCCCATCGACCGTCTGATCGGCAGCATGGCGCAAAGCATGAACCTGGATCGCCAGCACCTGGCGCGCCAGACCGGCACAGGCCGCAGTTACTTCATCACCCGCCTGTTCCGCGATGTCGCCTTCGGCGAGCGCGGCCTGGTCGGCAGTAACCCCAAGGTCGAGCGCCGGCATCGCTGGATCAATCGTGGCGTACTCGCCGCCAGTGCCTTGGTCTTGCTGACGGTGACGGCCATCTGGGTCGCCAGCTACCGCGCCAACCAGGCCTATATCGCCGAGGTGGACGCGCGCCTGGCGCCGCTCAAGGGGCAGGTCGAATCCCTCAGCCCGGCGCAGCGCGAGGTATTGGCCGCGCTGCCGCTGCTCAACGCCGTTCGCCATGTCGCCGACAATTCGCTGTCCTGGGCCGAAGGCTATGGCCTGTTCCAGGGCGACATGCTCGGCGCCGAAGCCGCCAGCGTGTACCGCAAGCTGCTGATCGCGGTGCTGGCGCCGCGTCTGCTGACCCGCATCGAGGAACAGTTGCGCAGCGGCGGCAACACCGAGTTTCTCTACGAAGGCCTCAAGGTCTACCTGATGCTGGCCAGCGCCGAGCACTATGACGCCGATGCCATCAAGACCTGGATCAACCTCGACTGGGACCACAGCCTGCCGCGCGACCTGGCCCCGGAACAGCGCCTGGCCCTGGCCGAGCATCTCAATGCGCTGTTCGCCCACAAGCCACCGCCGGCGAGGCTGGATGAGGAACTGCTGGCCGACCTGCGTCGGCAGTTGCAACAGATGTCCGTGGCGCAGCGGGTCTACAGCCGGGTGAAACGCCAGAAGCTGCCCGAGGGCGTAGCGGATTTTCGCCTCAGCGAAGCGGCCGGGCGCGACGCTGCCCTGGTGTTCACGCGCAAGAGCGGCAAGCCGCTGAGCGATCCGTTATCCGGTTTCTATACCTACCGTGGCTACCGCCAGGCGTTCATGGTCGCCAGCCTCAGCCAGTCCGGCGCCCTGGCCGAGGAACAATGGGTACTCGGCCGGCCATTGAACGACAACCAGGATGTCGCCAGCCTGGCCCTGGAGGTGCGTGCCCTGTACTTCCAGGATTTCCTCAACCAATGGGAAACACTGCTCGGCGATCTCGATTTCGTCGCGATCAACGGCATCGCCCAGGCCGCCGATGTGCTGCGGGTGCTCTCCGGGCCAAACTCGCCACTGAAGAAACTGCTCGCTGCGGTGGCCAGGGAAACCAACCTGCAACAAGAGGATCGCCTGCTGGCCGAGAAGCTCAAGGCCGCCGACGGCACCGTGGACAAACTCAAGCAGCAGCTCGGCTCGCTGGTCGGCCAAGCGGCCCAGGAAGATTCGTCGGCAACCTCGCAGGTCGACCCCATCACCGCTCGCTTCGCCGAGCTCAATAGCCTGGTGACCAGCCATGGGGATGGCCCAGCGCCGATCGACGATCTGCTGGCCCAGCTCAATGAGCTTTATGTGCAGGTCAGCGCCATGAGCGGCGCCAGCGGCGAGGCCCTGCTGGGCGAGGCGAAGAACCAGGCGGTGGCCACGGCATCACGGGTCAAGCTCGGCGCCGAGCGTCAGCCGCCACTGGTGCAGAAGCTGGTCAACTCGGTGGTCAGCGCCACCACCAGCAGCATGATGGGCAGCATCCGCACCCAGCTCAACGCGGCCTGGATCAGTGAGGTGGTGAATGTCTACCGCCAGTCCCTGGCCGGCCGTTATCCCTTGGTCAACTCCAGTTCGCGGGAGGCCACCCTGGAGGACTTCGGCAACTTTTTCGGCGTGGGCGGGGTGATGGACAACTACTTTCGCAAGTACCTGCAACCCTACGTCAACACCTCGACCAGCAACTGGCGCTGGCAGCCGGGCGCCGCGGAAAAACTCGGCATCGGCCCGGGCGTGCTGCAAACCTTCCAACGCGCCGCGGCCATTCGCGATGCCTACTTCCGCGCTGGAGGCACCCAGCCGGCGGTACGCTTCGAGCTCAAGCCCGTGGCCATGGACGCCTCCATCAGCCAGTTCCTGCTCGATCTGGACGGCCAGCAGCTCAGCTACGACCATGGCCCCAGCCGGCCGATGGCGATGCAATGGCCCAGCCCCAACAGCCTGGGGGTGGTGCGCCTGTCCGTCACGCCGCCCACCAGCGCCGGTCGTTCGGGACTGACCCTGGAGGGACCCTGGGCCTGGTTTCGCTTGCTGGAGCAGTCCGACCTGACCCAGGGCAATGCTCCGGACCGCTTTACCCTGCGGATGCGCGTCGACACTGCGAGCATCTCCTGCGAACTGCGCGCCAGTAGCGCGTTCAACCCGTTCAAGGGTCGGCTGGTGTCCGGCTTCAGCCTGCCGGAGCGCTTGTGAGCAGCCCGGGTTTCTACGGCAAGCTGGCCGGCCGCGGGGATTTCATCCACCGCGGCCTGTCGTCGACCTTTATCGAGCGCTGGGATGCCTGGCTCTCCGCCGGCATGGCCAGCAGCCAGGCGGCGCTGGGGGCGGCCTGGCTGGACGCCTACCTGGTCAGCCCGCTGTGGCGCTTTGCCGTGGCGCCGGGCCTGCTCGGCAGTGAGGCGGCGGTGGGGGTGATGATGCCCAGCGTCGACCGGGTCGGGCGCTACTTCCCGCTGACCATCGCGCTGCTGCTGGAGGCCGAGACCGATCTGGGCGCGCTGGTGGCCGGCCCGGATGACTGGTTCGAGGCCGCCGAGGTCCTGTTGCTCTCGACCCTGGAGCCCGAGGCCGCTGTCGAGGCCTTCGAGGCCGCGGTGCCGGCCCTCGGTAGCCCGGTCTGTAGCACCCAGGTGCCGGGCATTCAGGCGCTGCAGGGGCAGGTGCGTTTCGCCGCCACGACTGCGGCGGCGCGCGGGGCGGTGCTGATGCAGCACGCCTGCGAGGGCGCGAGCCTCTGGTGGGGCAAGGGTTCCGGACGGGTCGCCGCCGGCCTGCTGCGTTGCCAGGGGTTGCCGGCGGCGCAGGATTTCAGCGGTTTTCTGCTGGGCGAGGGCGGCTACGCGTCGCTTGCGCAAACCGCGCAGTTCGATTTCGGGAGCTGATTTTGGGAATTAGGAACATTTCGGGAGCCAGGGCATGTCGTCAGCCGTAACGCGTTACGAATCCGCCAGTCACAGCCATGTCGGCATGGTGCGTCAGGTCAACGAGGACGCCTGCCTGGATGCGGTGCAAGCCGGCCTCTGGGTGGTGGCCGACGGCATGGGCGGGTATACGGCGGGCGATTTCGTCAGCAGCCTGATCGTCGATACGCTACGCGCCATCCCGCCCGAGCCCTCCTTGGCGGCCTATGTCCAGGCGTTGCGGGCGGGGCTGGAGCAGGCCAACGCGGCGGTTCGCCAGGAAACCGCGCAGCGCGGTGTCGGCATCATGGGCAGCACCCTGGTGCTGCTGGCCGCCCGAGCAGACAACGCCACCTGCCTGTGGGCCGGCGACAGCCGCCTGTATCGCCTGCGCGAGGGCCAGCTGGAGGTCATCAGCCACGACCACAGTTATGTCCAGGAGTTGCTGGACAGCAGGCTGCTCAGCGAGGACGAGGCGCGGGAGCACCCCATGGCCAACATCGTCACCCGCGCCGTGGGCACCCAGGACCGGCTGGAACTCTCGGCCGTGGACCTGGAGGTGCGTCCCGGCGACAGCTTCCTGCTGTGCAGCGACGGGCTGACCAAGACCGTCGAGGACCATGAACTGCGCGAGGTGCTGGGCAACGCGAGCCCCTATGAGGTGGTCCGCAGCCTGGTGCACCTGGGGCTGACCCGGGGCGCTCCCGACAACATCACGGCGGTAGTCGTCAATGCCCACTGAAAACGCATCAGTCGAAGAACGCTCGAGCACGGACATGGACATTCCCGGCTATGGGATCGAGCGCGAGCTGGGCGAGGGCGCCATGGCCACGGTCTACCTGGCGACCCAGCGCTCGCTGGAGCGCAAGGTGGCGCTCAAGGTCATGGCCGCCGCGCTGGCCGCCGACCGCAGCTTCTGCGAGCGCTTCCTGCGCGAGGGCAAGACCCTGGCGCGGCTCTCCCACCCGCACACCGTGACCATTTACGACATCGGCAATGTCGGCCACTTCTACTACATGGCCATGGAGTACCTGCCGAACGGGACGCTGAAGGAACGGATTGCCGAGGGGCTCAGCCCGCAGCAGGGCCTGGTCTACCTGCGCCAGATCGCCCTGGCCCTGGGGTATGCCCATGCCCAGGGGTTGGTACACCGGGACGTCAAGCCGGCCAATATCCTGTTTCGCGCCAACGGTTCGGCGGTGCTCTCGGACTTCGGCATCGCCAAGTCCCTGGAGGACAGCACCCAGTTCACCCAGGCCGGTTTCGCCGTGGGCACACCCAGCTACATGAGTCCCGAACAGGCCCGCGGCCAGCAGATCGACGGTCGCACCGACCTCTACGCCCTCGGGGTGGTGCTCTACGAGATACTCACCGGCAAGCTGCCCTATACCGGCAGCGACTCGCTGTCCACGGCCCTGGCCCACTTGACTGAGCCGCTACCCGAACTGCCCATGACCCACGGCCGTTACCAGGGGATTCTGCGCAAGCTGCTGGCCAAGGACCCGGCCGAGCGTTTTGCCGATGCCGATGCCCTGATCGCCGCGCTGGACAACCTGCCGCCCGCCGGGCCGGCCGATGCCGAGGCGACGCAGATCCGCCCATTGCCGTTGCCCGCCGCGGCGGCCGCCGGCCAATCCGCGACGACCGGCCTGGGCGGGCTGACGCCGGTTTCCCTGGACATGCCGCCGCTCGCTGCGCCAGAGCCCGAGCCAGCCGCCACGGCCAGACCCGAGCGGGCCGCAAGCCTCGGCGCAGAGCCGCCCAGGTCGCGCGGGCCGTTGTGGGCGCTGCTCGGTGTGGCCGTGGTCGGGGTACTGGCCCTGGCTGGCGGGGGCTACTGGTGGCTGCGCTCGGCGCCGCCGGTGGAGCCGGAAAACGGTCAGGTCGAGGCCAAAAAAACGCCGGCTGGCGAGGTGCAGGGCTCGTCCGCCAAGACGGCCAGCGCAGCGCAACCGCCGCTGGCGACGAACGCCGACGGCGGCGACCGGCCGCTGCTGATGCCGGGCAAGAAAACCCTGTTCCAGCGCGTGCTGAGCAAGCCCGGCGCACAGGTGTCCGGCCAGCCCGGGGCGGCACCCAGCGGTGCCGCGCTGCCGGCGTTCTCGGTGCTATATGTCTATCAGCGCCAGGCGGTGGCGGGTGGCACCTGGCTGGAGGTCGGCGCCGCCAGCGATGGCCAGCGCGATGGCTGGTTGCCGGCCGAGCAGGCAAGCGACTGGAAGCAGAGCCTGGTGCTGAAGTTCACCGAGCGCTCCGGTCGTTCGCCGGTCATGTTCCTGCGCGAAGCAAGCACCCTCGAGCGGTTTCTGGCGGACACGGCGCAGGCCCGTAGCGCACTGCACAAGGCGCAGAACGAAGGCAGCGTGGACCCGCAGATCGTCGCGCTGGAGCCTGTGGCCAGCGCCATTCCCCAGGACCAGTTCTACCTGCTGCCGATTTTCGAGGCCCGCGAGAGTTTCGATGCCGACGGTCAGCCGGTGCAACTGCTCAATGTGGCCTCCATCGACCCCGGCAATACGCCCCTGGGCAAGGCCGGGGGGGCGGCCAAGGCCGCCAGCGATGCCTTCCGCACGGCGATCGTGCTGGTGGTCGACACCTCGGTGTCGATGCAGCCCTACATCGACCGGGTGCGCCAGGTGGTGCAGGCGTTACATCGGCAGATCGCCAGCCGTGGCGACCTGGACAGCGTCAGCTTCGGTCTGGTGGGGTTTCGCAGCAATGTCGAGAAAACCCCGGGCCTGGAATATGTGGCGCAAACCCTGGTGAGCCTGGAGCAGGGCCGCGATCCACAGCGCTTCCTCGAGCTGGCTGGCCAGGTCAAGGCCGCCCAGGTGTCCAGCCACGCCTTCAATGAGGATGCCTTCGCCGGTGTGATGGCGGCGGTCGAGGGCATGGACTGGAGTCCCTATGCCGGGCGGCTGATCCTGCTGGTCACCGATGCTGGCGCCCTGCGCAAGAACGATCCGCTGGGGCGCACCCAGATGAACGAAGCCGAGGTGCGCGAAGCTGCCCTCAGTAAACGGATCAAGCTCTATGCGCTGCACTTGCGCACCGAGGCCGGTCGGAAAAATCATGACTTCGCCGAGCAGCAGTACCGCAGCCTGACGGCCGACGCCAACCCGCAGATCGGCGACCTGTACATCCCGGTGGCGGGCGGCGATGTCGGTCGCTTCGGCGATACGGTCGCCGAGATCGGCTCGGTATTCGCCGAACAGGTGCATCAGGCGCGCAACAACCAGCTGCCGAGCCTGCCGCCGCCACAGGGGGCACCGAGCGTCGCGAGCAAGGCCACGGCCATCGGCTACGCCATGCAGATGGACTTTCTCGGTCGCCAGTCGGCGGTCCGTGCACCGCAGCTGATCACCGCCTGGACCTCCGACCATGACCTGACCAACCCCTCGCTGCCGGCCTTCCAGGTCTGCGTGCTGCTGACCAAGCTGCAACTCAACGACCTGCAGCAGTCGCTGAAACTGATTGTCGATGCGGCCCGCCGTACCCAGACCTCGCCCAAGGATTTCTTCCAGGAAATCGCCAGCGCCAGCGCTCACATGAGCCGCGACCCGACGCGGTTGAAGCAGGGCGGCAACCTGGTCGAAGGCGGCATCCTCGGCGAGTACCTGGACGGCCTGCCGTATCGCAGTAAATCGCTGACCATGACCCAGGACCTCTGGCTGTCCCTGAGCGTGGCCGAGCAGCAGGACTTCATCGACGAGCTGGAGTCGAAGATCCGCCTGTACGAGACCTTCCACAACGACAGCGCCAACTGGGTCCGCTTCGGCGAGGCCCAGCCGGGCGATGCGTTGTACCGCGTACCCCTGGCGACGCTGCCCTGATGCTCAAGCTCAGGGATATTCGCAAGACCCGCGGCGAGGGACCACAGCGCTACAGCCTGGTGGTGCCCCGGCTCGACCTGCGGCCGGGCCAGCGCCTGGCCCTGGTAGGTCCCAGCGGCAGCGGCAAGAGCACCCTGCTGGACCTGCTGGCCCTGGTGCTGTCCCCGGACCCGGGTGGTGTCTTCGAATGCCACGCCGACGAGCGGACGCTGGATGTCGCCGGGCTCTGGCGCAGCGGCCGCCAGGATGTGCTGGCCGGGCTGCGCAGCCGGGTCATGGGCTATGTGCTGCAGACGGGCGGGCTGCTGGGGTTTCTCGACGTGCAGCGCAACATCGGCTTGTCACGGGCGCTGCTCGGCCTGCCGGCCGATGCCACGGTCTGGCGCCTGGCCGAACAGCTGGAAATTGCCGACCAACTGCACAAGCTGCCAGCGGCACTGTCCGTGGGCCAGCGCCAGCGGGTGAGCATCGCCCGGGCCCTGGCCCATGGGCCGAGCATCGTGCTGGCGGACGAGCCCACCGCCTCGCTGGACCCGCTGAACGCCGAACGGGTCATGCAACTGCTGGTGGCCCAGGCCGAGGAGCGCGGCGTGTGCATTCTGGTCGCCACCCATGACGAGGCGCTGGCCCGGCGCGTCGGGCTGCAGCTGCATCCCTTGCAGGTGCAGCGCGGCGCGGATGGCGGGGTCACCGCGACCCTGGCGGGAGGTGGCTGATGCGGCTTGCCCTGATGGCCCTGCTGGCTTGGCACGACTACCGCGCCGAGGTGCGCCTGTCGGTTTGCGCGGTTTTGGCCCTGGTCGCCGTGCTCGCGCCCTTGCTGGTGCTGTTCGGCCTCAAGTTCGGCCTGGTCACCACCCTGACCGAACGCCTGGAGCGCGACCCCGCCGTGCGGGAAGTGGTGCCCATGGGCGGCGGGCGCTTCAGCGCCCAGGCCATCGCCGAACTGGCCGCGCGTCCCGAGGTTGCCTTCGTCGTGCCGCGTACCCGACAGATCGCCGCGACCGCCGACCTCTACCCGGACTCGGCCGGCCAGGCGTTGACGGTCGAGATGATCCCCACCGCCGCGGGCGACCCGCTGGTGGCGCCCGCGCTACTGCCCCAAGCGCCGGACCAGGTACTGCTCAGCCAGCGGGCGGCGGAGAAACTCGGGGTCCAGGGCGGCGACGTGCTGAGCGCCGCGTTCGGCCGTCAGGTCGGCGGGCGCCAGGAATACCAGCGCACCCGCCTGCGGGTGCAGGGGGTCTTGCCACTCGCGGCCTTCCCGCGTGATGCGCTGTTCGCGCCCCTGGCCCTGCTGGAAGCCGCCGAAGACTACCGCGACGGTCAGGCCTGGCCTGGGTACGAGCCACAGGTGAACACGGCGCGGGTGTATCCGGGGTTCCGTCTCTACGCCGCGGACCTGGACGGCGTGGAGCGCCTGCGCCGGTATTTCGCCGAGCGCCAGCTGGAAGTCGCGACCCAGGCCGGCGTCATCGCCCAGGTGCGCTCCCTCAGCCACAACCTGACCCTGGTGTTCTGGGTCATCGCCAGCCTGGCCCTGGCCGGGGCCTTCGCGGCCATGACCGCCAGCGCCCTGGCCGCCGTCGAGCGCAAGCGCAGGGCCTTGTCGGTATTGCGCCTGCTGGGTTTTTCGACCGGCGCCCTGATCGCCTTCGTCGTACTGCAGGCGCTGTACACCGGGGTGTTCGGCCTGCTGCTGGCCTGGGGCTTGTACGGCATGGCCGAAACCGGGCTGAACCGGCTGTTCGCGCCGGCGACGGGGGAGTTCGCCTGCCGGCTGCTGCCGGTCCACTACCTGCTGGCCCTGCTGCTGACGCTGCTCTGCTGCCTGCTGGCGGCGGCCTCCGGTGGCTGGCGCGCGGCGCGGATCGAAGCATCGGAAGGACTGCGCGATGTGTAACTGGCGGAGGGTTCTGGTCTGGCGGAGGGGCCTGGTCTGGCTGAGGGGCTTGGTCTGGCTGAAGGCTCTGGTCATGCTGGCGCTGGCCGGCGCGGCGCAGGCGCAGGACGCCCCTGCGGATAACCCGAAACCGCTGCCCGATGACCTCAGCCTGCCGCTGCCTTGCGAAGGCGAATTGGTGTTCCGCTACGTCTATGTCCTCGCCAAGGGCACCCTGGACGACCGTGAGGTCAATCTTGGCTATCCCTTCAGCGATGACGATCCGGGCTACCGGCAATCCTTCATCTCCGGTTATCGGCGCGACTACATCAACGGTCAGTTCGTCCTCGATGATCTGTCGGCCGACTGGCAAGCCCGAATCGCCCCGACCCTGCCCAAGAGCGAGGCCGACAGCCTGCTCAAGCCGATGTTCTATTTTGTCGGCAAATACGAGGTCACCGAGCGCCAATACGCCCTGGTCATGGCCCAGGAGGCGGCCTTGGCGGGGCAGGGCGAGGCACCGGCCTGTGCGCCCATGAGCGACATGTCCGCGCGCTTGCCCAAGGTCAAGCTGTCGCGCCTCGAGGCCGAGCGCTTTGCCGCGGTGTACAGCGCCTGGTTGCTCAAGCACCACCGCGACCGGTTGCCGGTCAGCGGCCGCGGCAAAGCGGCCGAGGACGGCGGGATGGGCTTCGTCCGCCTGCCGACCGAAGTGGAGTGGGAATTCGCTGCCCGCGGTGGCCATGCGGTCAGCCGCCAGGCGCTGGAGGCGCGCTTGTTTCCGCGCAAGGTGCAAGGCAGCGACAGCGATGGCCCGCTAGGGGACTGGGCGGTGTTCAGCCAGGTCGCCGGGGGCACGGGGCAGGGCGCGCGGCTGTTGCCGGTCGGGCTGAAAAAGCCCAATCCGTTGGGACTGTTCGACGTGATCGGCAATGCCGCGGAGATGGTCCAGGAGTCCTTCCAGCTGGTCCATGCCGGTCGCCGCCAGGGCAGTTACGGCGGCTTTGTGGTCAAGGGCGGCAACTACCTGGAAGGCGAGCTGACGCTGTTCACCGGTATGCGCCGGGAATACCCGCTGTTCGCCGCCGACGGCAGCGAACAGCGCAACGCCACCACCGGTTTCCGGGTGGCCCTGGGCGCGCTGTCGGCACCGCGCTCACGCTATGAGGAACTGTTCGAGCAGTGGCAGAAGGAAGGCCGCCTGGCAGGCCTGACCGATGAAATCGAGGCTGCCGAAGACCCAACCCAGTTACTGGACAGTCTCATTGCCAGCAGCACCGATCCGAACCTGCAGGCCCGCCTGGCGCGGGTGAACGAAGAGCTCAAGCGCAATGTGTCGCTGATCGCCCGGCAGCGCGAGGAGGCCGCAGGCAACCTGATCCAGTCGGCGGCCCTGGTGGCCGAGACGGTCAACAACTACAACATTCGCCTGACCAACCTGAAGAAGGATCGCGATCAGGCGCGGGCCGCCCAGGACGAAGCCACCGCCAAGCTCTATGAAACGGCCATCGCCAATGGGCGCAGTGCGCTCGAGGGTGCCCTGGCGATCTACATCGACAACCTGGCAACCGGAACGCGCTACACCGACGAAGTGATCCAGACGCAGTTCCAGCGGACCCGGGAAGAGCTCAATCACAAACCGGTGCTGGGAAAAAGCCTCATGGCCCGTGCCACGCTTTTCGTCAGGCACGTGGGGCAGTTTCGCCAGCAGCACCGAGCCGATCCGGAGACGATCCTGAAGGAGCTTCTTGGACCCTGAGCAGGGTGTCGGAACGGTCGTCGGTGGCGGCGAAGACCCGCTAGGCTGGATGTAGCGTCGGCAGGCTTCGCTCACGTGGGACAGCGCTCACTCTGCGCCGAAGCCGAAACGCAATTGATACGCACAAAAAGGAGAGACATGACCATGGATACTTCACTCAAGAACTGCGCTTCGACCCTTGCTCGTACCCTGCCGTTGCCTACCGCGGTCTGCTGCGCAGTGCTGCTGGGCGGATGCGCGGGCTTCGGGGCTCCAAGCTCGAAGGTCGCGGCCCAAACCAAGGTCGAGTACTACCCGCAATGCTATGAGCCGGTCAGCCAGCTGCGCAGTTCCGACAAGTCGATGACCAAGTCGGTGGCCACCGGCGCCATTGCCGGTGGCCTGCTCGGCGGCCTGACCGGGGCCCTGGTCGGCAATAGCGGCGATGCCGGCCGCAATGCCCTGATAGGCGCCGCCGCCGGGGCCCTGGTCGGGGGCGCGACCGGCTACTACAGCGAACGCCAGAAGCAGATCAGCGACGACCGTGCGCGTATTGCTTCCTACGCCAGCGACATCGGTCAGAGTACCGGCGAAATCGACCGCAGCATCAGCTACACCCGTACCGCGCAGAACTGCTACCAGCGTGAGTTCACCTCACTGCTCAATGCGCGCAAGGCGAAGAAGATCAGCGACAGTGAAGGGCGCCTGCGCTTGGCCGAGATCGTCAGCGGCCTGAAGGAAACCAATGCGCTGATGGCCGCCGCGGACGGGCGTGCCGGCGAGAGCATCGATGTCTACACCCAAGCCTATGAGAAAGACCTGCAGACGGTCGGTGTGCAACGCCAGGACGTTGCTCAGGTGGCCGCCGTGAAGCCTCCGGCCGCCACCGATAAGAAGGCGGCCAGCAAGAAGGCCAGCACCAAGACAGCGACGAAGACGAATGTGCCCAAGGAAGCCGTCACCACCGAGCGCACCTTGCAGCAAGCCACGGCCAAGCGTGAGGAAGGCCAGAAAATCGCTGCCCGTGGCCAGACCATGGTCAACGACGTGTGCAGCAACCCCGACATGGGTGACTGGGCACCGCCTGCCTGCTCGAAAGCCTGATGCGGGAAAGGGGGAGCGGGATCCTGTCTATGCCGATCATCAGTCCCGCCTACCCGATATCCGCTACGAGCACACCGCTGGTCATCGCAAGGCCGGCCGGCCAATCCAGTAACTAGACTCATCGGGATACCCAGGCGCTGTGCGCATTGCAGCTGTCGCTACCGACAATAGGATTCTCCAGGGCGGAGCAGGTGTGCGGCGAACCTGTCGCGCGCCTGGAAAGCCTGTCCCGCCCCTGCAGCAGCCACCTTCCAGCCGCCCACTATGGCGCCAATAGCCCGTGCCAGAGCCCTCCGGTCTCCAAGCCGCGAGGCTCTTGTGCGTGCTCGCGCGCCGGGCCGTTGCCGGGGGCATGCCGGTTGTCCGAGGCGATCCGGCCAATGGCTGCGCGCAGCTGTCCGGCGTGATCTAAGCTCCACAAAGGCTGGCCTTTCGAGCAGAGGTTTCAATGCAAAGCACACCAGAAAACAGTCTGAAAAATGCGTTGAAGGTCTGTAGAGACAGCTTTGTTTTCGTCGGCTTTTTCAGTTTCTTCATCAATGCGCTGATGCTGGTCCCGACCTTCTACATGCTTCAGGTGTATGGACGGGTGATGACCAGCGGCAGCCTGACCACCCTGACCATGTTGACGCTGATCATGACCCTGCTGGTGATCACCCTCGGCTCCCTGGAATGGGTTCGTTCGCGCATCATGGTCCGGGTCAGTACCCGGCTGGATGTGCTGCTCAGTCGCCAGGTCTACAAGGCCAGTTTCAAACGGGCCCTGGACAGCGGCGGCATGGATGCCTCGGCCCAGTCGCTCAACGACCTGACGGGCTTGCGCCAGTTTCTTTCCAGCAGCGGTCTGTTCGCCTTTTTCGACGCACCCTGGCTGCCGATCTATATCGCCGTGATGTTCCTGTTCCACCCCTGGTTCGGCTGGGTCGCGACGGGCAGCGCGCTGCTGTTGATAGTGCTCGCCTTCGTCAACGAGAAGCTCACGGGGCCGGTACTGGCCCAGGCCAACAGGGAGCATATCGGCGCGACCCTCCATACCACCAAGAACCTGCGCAACGCCGAAGTCATCGAGTCCATGGGCATGCTGGAAACCCTGATGGATCGCTGGGGGCGCCGGCAAAGAAACGTTCTGCTGCTGCAATCCCTGGCGAGCGACCGCGGGGGCATGGTCACCACGCTTTCGCGGACTTTCCGCCTGCTGGTGCAATCGCTGGTGCTGGGCCTGGGGGCCTACCTGGCGGTGGACCATCAGGTGGGGGCCGGCCTGGTGTTCGCCGGGGCCGTGCTGCTGGGGCGGGCACTGGCGCCCATCGACCTGATGATCGGCAGCTGGAAGGGCTTTATCGCGGCCCGTTCGCAGTACAACCGCTTGAATGACATCCTTGGCAAGCAACAGGCGCAACCCGAGCGTCTGTCCTTACCCGCGCCTGAGGGCCAGGTGCAGGTCGAGAACCTGATTGTCACGGCGCCTGGCTCGAGCACCCCGATCCTCAAGAACATCAGTTTCAGCGTACCGGCCGGTTGCGTGGTGGGCATCATCGGCCCGAGCGCCTCGGGCAAGTCGACCCTGGCCAGGGCGCTGATCGGCGTCTGGCCGCCGCAGCATGGGGTGGTCCGGCTGGATGGCGCGGACATCAGTACCTGGGACAAGCATGAGCTTGGCCCGTATATCGGTTACCTGCCCCAGGACATCGAATTGTTCGAGGGCAGCATCGCCGAGAACATCGCCCGCTTCGCCGAGATCGATTCGGCGAAGGTCATCCAGGCCGCCAGGACCGCTGGCGTCCACGAAATGATCCTGCTGTTGCCCGATGGCTACGACACCGTCATCGGCAGCGAGGGCTTCATGCTCTCGGCAGGGCAGCGCCAGCGCATCGGGCTGGCCCGCGCGCTGTACGGCAACCCGCGGCTGATCATTCTCGACGAACCCAATTCCAATCTCGACGAGGTCGGCGATCGTGCCCTGGCGGCCGCCATCGGGCAGATCAAGCACACCGGCGCGACCCTGTTCGTGATTACCCATCGCACCAACATCGTGTCGCAACTCGACCGGCTGCTGGTGATGAAAGCCGGGATGGTCGGCCTTTACGGGCCGCGCGAGGAAGTCCTGGCCGAACTCAGCGGGCAGCAACCGCCGGTACCCAAACATGCCGGGCCAGTACCGGTGGTGACCAACGTGGCGTCGATCGATGCCCGCAAGGACGATGGCGGTGAATCCTATGCCTAGTCGTCAAATCGAAAGCTTTTCCGACCTGCCGGTGTCCGATCGCAAGGCCCACCGCCTGGGCATGGGCATTGTCGGCGTGACCTTCGGCCTGTTCGGCACCTGGGCGGCACTCGCGCCCCTGGACGGTGCCGCCTACGCGCCGGGGGTGGTCACCGTGCAGACTTACCGCAAGACGGTCCAGCACCTGGAAGGCGGCATCGTCAAATCGGTGCTGGCCCATGATGGCGACATCGTCAAGCGCGACGATCCGCTGATCATCCTCGACGATGCCCAGCTGCGCTCCGAGTACGAGGCGACCCAAAGCCTGCTGATCGCGGCCAGGGCCATGGAGTCGAGGCTGATTGCCGAGCGCGATGGGTTGCCGGCGATCGACTTCGGACCGATGAGCGATTCGGCCAGCGTGCGGGGAGAGGAAGCGCGCCAGGGCGAGACCCAGGTATTCAACGCGCGGCGGGGCTCGCGGCTGGGCCAGATCGCGGTGCTGCGCGAGCGCATCGGCCAATTGCACCAGCAGATCAAGGGCCTGGAATCGATGATCGCGGTCAAGGTGCGCCTGGAGAAATCCTACAGCGGTGAAATCGGCGAATTGTCCGACCTGCTCAAGCAGGGGTTCGTCGACAAGCAACGCCTGCTCGAGCAGGACCGCAAGCTGGGGATGCTCAGGTCGGAGGTGGCCGATCACCGTTCCACCATCGACAGGATCCGTCTGCAGATCAACGAAACCCAGTTGCAGATCCTCCAGGTCGACAAGGATTTCGATTCCGACGTGGCCAAGCAGCTGGCCGAGGTGCAGACCAAGATCTACGACCTGCAAGAGAAGAACTCGGCCCTGGAAGACCGCCTCAGCCGCATTGTCATCCGCGCCCCCGACGCCGGCATGGTGATTGGTATGACCGTGCACACCATTGGCGGTGTCGTGCGTTCGGCGACGCCCTTGCTGGACATCGTGCCCTCGGTGTCCGAACTGGTCATCGAGGCCCAGGTGGCGCCGGTGGACATCGACCGTATCGCCATTGGCAAGCGCGCCGATATCCGTTTCGGCGCGTTCAAGAGCTCGACCACGCCGGTGATCGAAGGCGAGGTCAGCAGCGTCTCGGGTGACCGGTTGACCAACGAAAAGACCGGGACCGCCTATTACCTGGCGCGGGTCCGGGTCACCGAGCACGGCGTGCGTACCTTGGGGGAGCGCAAGTTGTTGCCGGGGATGCCGGCGGACGTGCTGATCGTTACCGGGCAACGCACGCTGTTGCAGTACCTGATGCAGCCGGCCCGGGATGTGATGTCTCAATCAATGATCGAGGAGTGACCCGTGGGAGCGTCGTCAGTTCTGCTAGGGAGTGCATTCATGCTGGCAGCGGGGGCCGCCTTGGCGCAAACCGTTGCGGTAACGTCGACCGGGGTCAATGCCTCGACCTATTCCACCGACCTCATGCAGTTGTATCGCGAGGCGCGTCTGGAAGACCCACAGGTCCTGGCCTCTTTTGCGCAAGCGCAGGCGGGCCAGGAGCATCAACGCGAGGCGCTGGGGGCGCTGTTGCCGCAACTGTCGCTGAATGCCGGGACGAACCGGATCCACCAGGAAAACGACCTGATACAGCAGCGCAGCTTCGATAGCGAAAGCTACAGCCTGGTGCTGCGCCAGTACCTCTACAACAAGGCTGCGTGGGAGAACTACCAGAAGTTCAAGAGCCTGGCCAAGCAATCCGAGTCCGAAGCGCTGGACGCCCAGGCCGAGGCCGCGGTGGAGCTGGCGCGGCGTTACTTCACCGCGCTGGCGGCCGAGGATGAGCTGGAGCTGGTGAGGGCCGAGCGCCGGACCACGCAAAAGAGCCTGGACCGGGTCAATGCGTTGTACGAAAAGCAGATGGCGATGATTACCGACCAGCTCGACCTCAAGGCCCGGGTGGACCTGCTCGCGGCCCAGGAACTGGATGCCCGCAACCAGGCCCGCATCAGTCGCGAGGCGCTGGCGGAGCTTGTCGGCCGTCCGGTCAAGGAGAAGCTCAACCGGATTCGCGATGGCGTGCAACTGCGGGTTTCGGCGCAGAGCCTGGAGTCCTGGGTGCGTGATGGCATGGAGCTGAACCCGACGCTCAAGGCCAGCGAAAGCGGCGCCGAAGCCGCGAACGCAGCGTTGCGCAGTGGCAAGGGCGGGCACTATCCGACGGTGAGCCTGAACCTCAGCGCGCAACAGACCAACGAGGGCTACAACAATACCCTGGCGCCCCGCACCGACAGCTATGTCGCCGGCATCGGCGTCCAGGTGCCGCTGTACAGCGGCGGCTCGACCTCGGCGCGGGTCCGTGGGCTCTACCAGGACCAACTGGTCGCCGAGCAGCAGTTGGAAGCGATCCGGCGCCGGGTGGTCAAGGAGATCACCAGTGCCTACCTGACCGCCAATTCGAACGGCGAGAAGATCGACGCCAGTCGTTCGGCCCTGGCCTCGGCACAGCTGTCCAGGGTGGCGGCGGAGAAGGGGCTGAGCTACGGCATGGTCAATGCCGTCGATGTACTGACCAGCGTGCGCAACGAGTTCCGCGCCCGGCGCGACCTGCTCAAGACGCAATACGAGTTCCTCAGCAACGTCTTCACCCTCAATCGCTGGGCGGGAAAACCACCGGTCGAAAGTGTCGAAAATGTGAATGCCTGGCTGAGTCCCGGTAGTGCCGGCCAGGCCATGGGCGTTGGCATCGAGGACCAGGAGTAAGACACCGGGGCATTTCTGCCCCGGCTGAAGAATCGCTTGCGCAGAGGACCGGCGTTGAACCGGTGATTTAATGGCGCTGCCGGCCCCGTCGATAAATTGACGCTCTCATTGCCTACTGACTTATCTGCGCGCCATTCGTCTGTTACTTGACGAGCCTGGTGGGGTCCGACTTTGCCCGCCGCTCGCTCGTGGCGCGCCTAAGACTTTGATTTGCGGGGGGCAGGGCGCCTTGGGGGAGCATCGATCACGCGACCCACATCCGGCTTGAGTCGAAGACCGACGGATGGGTTGGCAGGCAGCGCAGTGGGCTGGCCTAGACTCAATTGAGGGCTCGCGGATGCCCTGCAGCACATGCAAACTATTGATAGTTATTCTTATTTGTGCAGTTTCAATAGCTTTGCCCGGCTTCGGGAAACCTCCGCAACGTCTGCCTGTACCCCGGGTCGCCAAGACCCGGGCGGGCACGTTTCAGAGCCTTTCGGCGCTCGCATCCGTCCTTCAAGAGCGAGTGGCCGATCAAGGAAGGCCAACGCGTATGAAGGTCATCGTTTTTCAAGGGGAGGCAGGAAGATCATGCCAGACCATACAAAAACGATACGCGTGATGCTGATCGATTGCCGCCCCCTCGTGCTTATGGGGCTCCATGATTTGATCAATGCGAGGAGGCCCCGGATGGAGGTGAGTGGCCAGGCCACCACCTACACCAATGCGCTGGACCTTGCCGATCAGCTGCGTCCCAATGTGATCTTTTTCAGTTTCTTTCCGGATGCGCTGAACCCCCTGGAGGTCGTCGCAGGGCTGACCCGCAGCCCGGAAATGAAATTGCTGGTGCTCAAAGGCCTGTACGAATCCGTCCCGGTTGCCCAGGCGATCGAGGCGGGCGCGCGCGGCATCGTGCTGGCGGAAGACCCGACGGAATCGATCATCCGGGCCATCATCAAGGTCCACCATCACGACGCTGGACTGGACCGCGCCTGGTCCGGCGGGCTTTCCGGCTATGCCGCGACCCGGCATGTACCCGTGCGATGCAACCTGGAGCAGGCGAAGCAGGCGCGGCTGACATTGCGCGAGCGGGAACTGATTCGCGCCATCGTCGGCGACCCTTCCGCCAAATACATGAGCATCGCCGAGCGCCTGGGCATCAGTGAGCACACCGTGCACAACCACCTCAGCAACATTTATCAGAAGCTCAACCTGATCAACCGCATCGACTTGCTGATGTACGCCCTCAAGCACGGGCTCACCGACAACGAAGAACCGCCCGACTCCACGTGGGTGGAACTGAAATGAGCTGATCAAGACAAGGCAGCCCTGTGGCTGCCCTTGCCGCTGTCCAGGCTGCCCGGATCGAGGGTGATGCCGTTCTCGTCGTTTCCTGCCCCATGAATGCGCAGGCATGTCGCCGTGCTCTGTGAGCCTTGGGCTGCCTGGGCGTTTGGCGTGGAGGTGAGTGAGAGCGTTTCGGACGGTAGGGGCAAAAAAAAGCGAGGGTGGTTTCCAGGCCACCCTCGCTTTCATTCGCATGTGCGAGGTTTCAGACGCTGCCCATTACGATATCGGTATTGAGCAGATCGACTCCGACCAGGGTAATGGTCGTTATCTGTCCGCCCGTCTCGGCCACCGTCACGATGCTGTCGGCGCCGGCGTTGTTGATCGACTGCACAGTGGCGCCCGGGTCACCAATGAGCACCACTGCATCGCGCTGGCCGGCTCCGGCATCGAAGCCTGTGACCTGGTACTGGTTCTCGGCGACCGACAGGTCGATGTTGAAGGCATCCCGCTCACCCGTGGTGCCCACCAGCCTGAAGTCGAAGAGCACGTCGGTCGTGTCGTTGGCGAACAGGTTGGCGTCGAACGCGCTGGTCGCCGTGTCGCCATCCTTGTCCGTCACCGTCGCGTTGAACGCCAGCTTGACGTCGCTGGCCAGGCTCTCGGTCTCGTGGGTGAACTCGATCGTCGGGATCTTGATCTCGCCCCGGGCCATCGTCAGCTGGACCGCATCGATCAACGATGTAGCCGATTGCTCGACGGTGAAGGACACCTGTCCACCGGCCTCTGGCGTCAGGGTGTTGACCTCGATCAGGTTGGAGAAGGTGCCATCTTCGTAGAAGACCCTGTAGTACAGGTCCTCGGTGGCCGTGTTGTAACCGCCCACGGAGTTGTCGATAAACACCTTCATGCTCGTCAGCAGGCTTTGCGGGTTGACCACGAAGCTTTCATCGGCCGCGCCGATCGCCGCCTGGTTGTCGCCCTGGAGCAGGTTGTTGGCGATGCCGATACCGGCCGTGCTGACGTTCAAGGCCGACGAGCCGATGAACGACGGCAGAGGGTTGGTTTGCAACTGCGCTTCGGTAGGGTCGGACGCTCCAAGCCCGATGCCGGTCTGAATGCTGTTCGCGCCGCTTGCCGGAGCCAGCGGGTTGGCGCCGAAGAACACGATGTCCTCGCTACCGATGGTCAGCGTACGCACCGGGTCCGGGCCACCGGCATCCAGCGAGCCGTCGGCACTGCTGAGGACGATGGTCGAGCGGAAGCCTTCCTCCAGGTCCAGCGCATAAGTGCCGTTGGCATAGGCGCTCAGGGTGTAGTGGACGGTGGTGTCCGCGGTCGCCGCGTTGTTGTCGAAGTCACCGGTCAAGGTGCCCGCGAACTGATACGCGCCATTGGCGTCCGGTGACGGCGACTGCTCGACCAGCGTACCGGTGCCGGTGGTGGTCGTATCGTCCGGCCGGACCAGGGTGAACTGGCCGTTCACCAGCGAGATGTCCAGCCCGGCCGCACCCAGCCCGTCGGCGCCGGCCGCCATGTTCCAGTAGCCTTGTTGCGCCTGGTCGGTCCCCGTGCCGATCAGGTTGCCGAAGGCCAGGGTCGGGGTGTCGTCATCGACGGTGATCACCAGTTTGTCGGCCGCGGCGGTCACCGTGTCGCCGTCCTTGTCGGTGGCTTGCAGCAGGCTGCCCAGGTTGATCGTCAGGTCGTTCTCGTCGTTACCGGCCGCGTGATCCAGGGCCTGGAGCAGGCTGAAGGTGTAGGCACCCGCTACCGTCAGGCTGAGGGTGAACACGTCAGTCGCGCCGGCCTTGGCGGTCAGGGTGCTGCCCAGGACGCTGTAGGTCAGTGCCACTCCGCCGGAGCTCAGGGCTGGCAAGCCGCTGGTGTTACTCGACAAGGAGTAGCTCAGCGGTACGTCGGCCCCGGACTGGAAGATGCCGCTGACGTTGCCGCTGACCGTGGTGACCTCGCCCGGTACGTCGCCGATACCCCCGGCGATGCCATTGGCCAGGCCGTCCTCGTCGACGGTGCCGGCCTCGGCGCTGCCATTCGCCGTTGGCGTGTCGTCATCGACGGTGATCACCAGTTTCTCGGCGGCGGCCGTTACCGTGTCGCCATCCTTGTCGGTGGCCTGCAGCAAGGTGCCCAGGTTGAGGGTGATGTCGTTTTCATCGTTGCCCGCTGGATGATCCAGGGGCTGGAGCAGGGTGAAGCTGTAGTCACCCGCAGCATTGAGGCTGAAGGTGAATACATCGGTTGCGCCCGCCTTGGCGCTCAAGGTGTCGCCGGCAACGCTATAGACCAGCGCGACTCCACCCGAGCTCAGGGCTGGCAGACCGCTGGTGTCGCTCGACAAGGCGTAAGTCAGCGGTATGTCGGCGCCGGACTGGAAGATACCGGTCACGCTGCCGCTGGCCGTGGTGGCTTCGCCAGCCACGTCGCCCACACCACCGGCAATACCGTTGGCCAGGCCGTCCTCATCGACAGTGCCGGCCCCAGCGGTGCCATTCGCCGTTGGCGTGTCGTCATCGATGGTGATCACCAGCTTGTCGGCCGCGGCGGTCACCGTATCGCCATCCTTATCCGTGGCTTGCAGCATCGTACCCAGGTTGATCGTGATGTCGTTTTCGTCATTTCCGGCCGGGTGATCCAGCGGCTGCAGCAGGGTAAAGCTGTAGGCACCGGCGGCACTGAAGCTGAAGGTGAATACCTCGGCGCCACCCACGCCTGCATTGGCGGTGAGGGTGTCACCGGCGACGCTGTACACCAGCGCCACTCCGCCCGAACTCAGGGCTGGCAGGCCACTGGTATCGCTCGACAGGGAGTAAGTCAGCGGCACGTCGGCACCGGATTGGAAGATGGCAGTCACATTGCCGCTGGCCGTGGTGGCTTCTCCGGGCACATCGCCGACACCACCGGCGATGCCATTGGCCAGGCCGTCCTCATCGACGGTGCCGGCCTCCGCGGTTCCGGCGGCTGTAGGTGTGTCGTCATCGACGGTGATCACCAGTTTTTCCGCCGCGGCGGTCACGGTGTCGCCATCCTTGTCCGTGGCCTGCAGCAAGGTGCCCAGGTTGAGGGTGATGTCGTTTTCATCGTTGCCGGCTGGATGGTCCAGGGGCTGCAGCAGGGTAAAGCTGTAGTCACCTGCGGCGCTAAGGCTGAAGGTGAATACATCGGTTGCGCCCGCCTTGGCCGTCAGGGTATCGCCAGCGACGCTGTAGACCAGTGCCACTCCGCCCGAACTCAGGGCTGGCAGACCGCTGGTATCACTCGACAAGGAGTAAGTCAGCGGTACGTCGGCACCGGACTGGAAGATACCCGTCACGCTGCCGCTGGCATTGGTGGCTTCACCGGCCACGTCACCGACACCGCCGGCAATACCATTGGCCAGGCCGTCCTCATCGACGGTGCCGGCCTCCGCGGTTCCGGCGGCTGTAGGTGTGTCGTCATCGACGGTGATCACCAGTTTTTCCGCCGCGGCGGTCACGGTGTCGCCATCCTTATCCGTGGCCTTCAGCAGGGTTCCCAGGTTGAGGGTGATGTCGTTTTCATCGTTGCCCGCTGGATGGTCCAGGGGCTGCAGCAGGGTAAAGCTGTAGTCACCGGCGGCACTGAGGCTGAAGGTGAATACATCGACCGCGCCAGCCTTGGCCGTCAGGGTGTCGCCAGCGACGCTGTAGACCAGTGCCACTCCGCCAGACGTCAGGGCTGGCAGACCGCTGGTATCGCTCGACAAGGCGTAAGTCAGCGGTACGTCGGCACCCGACTGGAAGATACCGCTGACGCTGCCATTGGCCACGGTGGCCTCACCGGCCACGTCGCCCACACCACCGGCAATGCCATTGGCCAGGCCGTCCTCATCGACGGTGCCGGCCGCGGCAGTTCCGGTTGCGGTGGGCGTGTCGTCATCGACGGTAATCACCAGTTTCTCGGCCGCGGCGGTTACCGTGTCGCCATCCTTGTCGGTGGCTTGCAACATCGCGCCCAGGTTGAGGGTGATGTCGTTTTCATCGTCGCCCGCCGGGTGATCCAGCGGCTGCAGCAGGGTAAAGCTGTAGGCGCCCGCCGCGCTGAGGCTGAAGGTGAATACATCGACCGCGCCTGCCTTGGCCGTCAGGGTGTCACCGGCGACGCTGTAGACCAGGGCCACTCCGCCGGATGTCAGGGCTGGCAGGCCGCTGGTATCGCTCGACAGGGCATAGCTCAGCGGCACATCGGCCCCGGACTGGAAGATGCCCGTGACGTTGCCGCTGGCCGTCGTTGCTTCGCCCGCCACGTCACCCACACCACCGGCGATGCCGTTGGCCAGGCCGTCTTCATCGACAGTGCCCGCTTCGGCGGTTCCGGCGGCGGTTGGGGTGTCGTCATCGACGGTGATCACCAGTTTCTCGGCCGCGGCCGTTACCGTATCGCCATCCTTGTCGGTGGCTTGCAGCATCGCGCCCAGGTTGAGCGTGATGTCGTTTTCATCGTTACCGGCCGGATGATCCAGCGGTTGCAGCAGGGTAAAGCTGTAGTCACCCGCAGCATTGAGGCTGAAGGTGAATACATCGGTTGCGCCCGCCTTGGCCGTCAGGGTGTCGCCGGCAACGCTATAGACAAGGGCGACTCCGCCCGAACTCAGCGCTGGCAGGCCACTGGTATCGCTCGCCAAGGCGTAAGTCAGCGGTACGTCGGCACCCGACTGGAAGATACCCGTGACGTCGCCGCTGGCGGTGGTGGCCTCGCCCGCCACGTCGCCGACACCACCGGCGATGCCGTTGGCCAGGCCGTCTTCATCGACAGTGCCCGCTTCGGCGGTGCCGGTGGCGGTTGGGGTGTCGTCATCGATGGTGATCACCAGTTTCTCGGCGGCAGCCGTCACCGTATCGCCGTCCTTGTCGGTCGCTTGCAACAGGGTTCCCAGGTTGAGGGTGATGTCGTTTTCATCATTGCCCGCTGGGTGATCCAGCGGCTGCAGCAGGGTAAAGCTGTAGGCACCGGCGGCACTGAAGCTGAAGGTGAATAC
Organism: Pseudomonas sp. GW821-FHT02B10; assembly: GCF_059421865.1. Classification (NCBI taxonomy): domain Bacteria; kingdom Pseudomonadati; phylum Pseudomonadota; class Gammaproteobacteria; order Pseudomonadales; family Pseudomonadaceae; genus Pseudomonas; species Pseudomonas sp. GW821-FHT02B10. The sequence goes on from NZ_JBWKVU010000004.1 coordinate 484,856, forward strand.
CTCGGCGCCACCCACGCCTGCATTGGCGGTGAGGGTGTCACCGGCGACGCTGTACAGCAGTGCCACTCCGCCGGACGTCAGGGCTGGCAGGCCACTGGTATCGCTCGACAGGGAGTAAGTCAGCGGCACGTCGGCACCGGATTGGAAGATGGCAGTCACATTGCCGCTGGCCGTGGTGGCTTCTCCGGGCACATCGCCGACACCACCGGCGATGCCATTGGCCAGGCCGTCTTCATCGACGGTTCCAGCTTCCGCGGTTCCGGTGGCGGTTGGGGTGTCGTCATCGACGGTGATCACCAGTTTTTCGGCGGCAGCCGTTACCGTATCGCCGTCCTTGTCCGTGGCTTGCAGCATTGCACCCAGGTTAAGGGTGATGTCGTTTTCATCGTCGCCCGCCGGGTGATCCAGCGGCTGCAGCAGGGTAAAGCTGTAGGCGCCCGCCGCGCTGAGGCTGAAGGTGAATACATCGACCGCGCCGGCCTTGGCGGTCAGGGTGTCACCCGCGACGCTGTACACCAGGGCCACTCCGCCGGATGTCAGGGCTGGCAGGCCGCTGGTATCGCTCGACAGGGCATAGCTCAGCGGCACATCGGCCCCGGACTGGAAGATGCCCGTGACATTGCCGCTGGCCGTCGTTGCTTCGCCCGCCACGTCACCCACACCACCGGCGATGCCGTTGGCCAGGCCGTCCTCATCGACGGTTCCGGCTTCGGCGGTTCCGGCGGCGGTTGGGGTGTCGTCATCGACGGTGATCACCAGTTTCTCGGCCGCGGCCGTTACCGTATCGCCATCCTTGTCGGTGGCTTGCAGCATTGCGCCCAGGTTGAGGGTGATGTCGTTTTCATCGTTACCGGCTGGATGATCCAGCGGTTGCAGCAGGGTGAAGCTATAGGCACCCGCCGCGCTGAGGCTGAAGGTGAACACATCGACGGCACCCGCCTTGGCGGTCAGGGTGTCGCCGACCACGCTATACACCAGCGCCACTCCACCGGAGGTCAGGGCTGGCAGGCCGCTGGTGTCGCTCGACAGGGCATAGCTCAGCGGTACATCGGCCCCGGACTGGAAGATGCCCGTGACGGTGCCGCTGGCCGTCGTTGCTTCACCCGCCACATCGCCGACACCGCCGGCAATGCCATTGGCCAGGCCATCCTCGTCGACGGTGTCGGCCGCGGCGACGCCGGTCGCGGTGGGCGTATCGTCATCGACGGTGATCACCAGCTTCTCGGCGGCGGCCGTCACGGTGTCGCCATCCTTATCCGTGGCCTTCAGCAGGGTTCCCAGGTTGAGGGTGATGTCGTTTTCATCGTTGCCCGCTGGGTGATCCAGCGGTTGCAGCAGGGTAAAGCTATAGGCACCGGCGGTGCTGAGGCTGAAGGTGAACACATCGACGGCGCCCGCCTTGGCGGTCAGGGTGTCGCCCACCACGCTGTACACCAGTGCGACGCCGCCTGACGTCAGGGCAGGCAGGCCGCTGGTATCACTCGACAAGGAGTAAGTCAGCGGCACATCGACGCCGGACTGGAAGATGGCAGTCACGCTGCCGCTGACGCTGGTGACCTCGCCAGGCACGTCGCCGACACCGCCGGGGATGCCATTGGCCAGGCCGTCTTCATCGACGGTGCCGGCCGCCGCGGTGCCGGCCGCTGACGGTCCATCGTCCTCGAAGATCATCTGCGAGCCGATTTCGGTGGTGATCGTGGAGGGGTGGCGCAGCGAGAAACCACCGATATCGAAGTCGGCGTGGTTATCGCCCCTGGCGTTGACGGCGGCCCCGTTCTCGATCAGCACGCGGTTGTGATCCGCGCTGGTGGTGTATTCGATCTGGTAGCCGGCCTTGACGCCGGTGACCGTGGCCACGCCGCCGGTAAAGCTGATGGCAATGTTCGGATCGTTCACCGAGCCGTCGGAGTTCTCGATCACCAGCCCGGTGCTTTTATCGAAGATGCGCACATTGGTGATGGCCACCGATGCATCGTTCGCATAACCATTGATGAAATTCACGCCGGTTTCAACCGCAGTGCTGTAGGCACTGATCTTGACCATCGCGGTCTTGCCGCCTTGCAACTGCACGACATCGAAACTGGCGGTCGTCGCATTAAACATCGCGGTGTAGTCGATGTTGGCTTCGACGTCGGCTTCGTTCTGGCTCAGGTTGGGAACGGTCACATCCAGCCGGGCGCCGGTGACGAAGGTCAGGCGGATGCCTTCCTGTTCCACGATCATCTGGTTGTTGGTACCAATGGTGGTCGGGCCACCGCCCTGGCTGGTGTTGATGGTGTCACCGGTGTTGATGTTGGCGCCCGATGACTGGTCCGCAGGGTCTTTACCGGTGGCGATGATCGTCGGATCGCTGACCCGCAACACACCGCCGTCGTTGACCACCGTCGGGTTCGACCCGGTGAACATCAGGAACAGGTTCTGCCCGGAGGGGGCGTTGGTCAGGTCGAATCCGTCCTTGAGGGCGCTGACGAACACCTTGTCCAGCAGGCTGAGGGCATCGTCCGGATTACTCGCGTCCGGGTGCTTGAGCGGTTGGTATTCCACGGTCCAGATCTTGCCGCCGCTGACCGGCGATCCGGTTTCCTCGATATAGGCGGCGAACACGATCGCGCCGTCAGGGCCGCCGGCCCGGCCCAGCAGGATGTTGTTGTTGGTATCGGTATACAGCAGGATGCTGGTGCCATCGAGGGTATCCAGCCCGCTGTCCAGGCCGTTGAGCGCCGCGCCCAGGCTGTCGGTGAACTTGATATCGAGGACGTTGGTACCGGGTGTCAGGTTGAGGGTGAAGGCATTGCTGCCGGTATCGCCCACGGCACCGGTATAGCCGCTCAAGGCGGCGTCCATGGCGGTACCGGCGCCAAGGGCGGTCAGGCGGGTGGCGAAGGTCGAGGGCAGGGCGGACAACAGAATGTCATTGTCGTCAGCGTCTCCTGTCGGGCTCGGCGTGGTGGTGGCATTCTGCAATCCGCTGGTTTCGTCCAGGGTCACGCTTGCACCGGTCACCACGGGCGCAGTGCCGTTGGCCTGGGCGGTGCTGAGGGTCAGCGTGTCGTCGCTGGAGAAAACGGGGTAGAGAGCGGTACTGGTGTCGGCGTTCAGGTCGTTCGTGGGAGATGTGGTTGTTTTAGAAGTGATCATGACGTTCTCCTGTGCAATACCAGTCGTTGAGGCCGCAGCTGGGCCCTCTGTTGGCAGATGCAACCACTATGGGGATGCCGCGCAGGTTGCGCATTGGCCGATACTCCCAGGCCGGATGGGAGTTTCAGCCTATTCGGCAGGGGAGGCGGGATAAGGCAAAACAGCGCTCGCCAACTGAACCCCGAGGGGGGCTTTTGGGTAGCCCGCGATGGCGGCCACAGGCCGTCGTCGAGCGGCTCGAGCGCTCGCCGCGGTTCTCATATGGGCGCGCAAAAAAAAGCGAGGGTGGTTTCCAGGCCACCCTCGCTTTCATTCGCCTGTGCGAGGTTTCAGACGCTGCCCATCACAATGTCGGTATTGAGCAGATCGACCCCGACCAGGGTAATGGTGGTGATCTGTCCGCCCGTTTCGGCCACCGTCACGATGCTGTCGCTGCCGGCGTTGTCGACCGACTGCACAACGGCCCCCGCGTCACCAATGAGCACCACCGCATCGCGCTGGCCGGCGCCCGCATCGAAGCCTGTGACCTGGTACTGGTTCTCGGCGGCCGACAGGTCGATGTTGAAGGCATCCCGCTCACCCGTGGTGCCCACCAGCCTGAAGTCGAAAAGCGCGTTGGCCGGGTCGTTGGCGAACAGGTTGGCGTCGAACGCGCTGGTGGCCGTATCGCCGTCCTTGTCCGTCACCGTCGCGTTGAACGCCAGCTGGATATCGCTGGCCAGGTTCTGGGTCTCGTGAATGAACTCGATCACCGGGATCTTGATCGTACCCTTGCCCATCGTCAGCTGGACCGCGTCGATCAGGTGGGTGCCGTCCCACTCTACCGTGAAGGAGGTCTGGCCTCCGGCCTCCGCCTGCAGGTCGGCGGCCTGGACCTTGATGGGCGCGCCCGAGGTCGTGCCGTTGTCGTAGTAGATCGTGTAGTACAGCTCTTCGGTGGCCGGGTTGTAGCCCTGCACCGAGTTGTCGATATAGACCTTCATGGCCGTCAGCAGCGTCTCGGGGTTGACCACGAAACTCTCGTCACCGGCATTGATGCCCGCCGTGTTGTTGCCCTCCAGGTTGTTGTTGGCGATGCCGATGCCGGAGGTGCTGACGTTCAAGGCCGCCGAGCCGATGTAGGACGGCAGCGGGTTGGTCTGCAACTGCGCTTCGGTAGGGTCGGGTGCTCCGAGCCCGATGCCGGTGAGGATGCTGTTCGCGCCGGTTTGCGGCGCCAGCGGATTCGCGCCGAAGAACACCACATCCTCGGTGCCGATGGTCAACGTGCGCACAGGGTCCGGGCCACCGGCATCCAGCGAGCCGTCGGCACTGCTGAGGACCACGGTCGAGCGGAAGCCTTCCTCCAGGTCCAGGGCGTAGGTGCCATTGGCATAGGCGCTCAGGGTGTAGTGGATGGTGGTGTCCGCGGTGGCCGCATTGTTGTCGAAGTCACCGGTCAAGGTGCCCGCGAACTGGTAGGCGCCATTGGCGTCCGGTGACGGCGACTGTTCGACCAGCGTACCGGTGCCGGTTGTGGTCGTGTCGTCCGGCCGGACCAGGGTGAACTGGTCGTTCACCAGCGAGATGTCCAGGCCGTTGGCATCCAGCCCGTCGGCGCCAGACCCCAGGTTCCAGTAGCCTTGTTGCGCCAGCTGGGTACCGGTGCCGATCAGGTTGCCGAAGGCCAGGGTCGGGGTGTCGTCATCGACGGTGATCACCAGTTTGTCGGCCGCGGCGGTCACCGTGTCGCCGTCCTTGTCGGTGGCTTGCAGCAAGCTACCCAGATTAAGGGTGATGTCGTTCTCGTCGTTGCCCGCCGCGTGATCCAGGGGCTGCAGCAGGGTGAAGGCATAGGCCCCCGCGGCATTGAGGCTGAAGGTGAACACATTGACCGCGCCGGCCTTGGCGGTGAGGGTATCGCCGGCAACGCTGTAGGTCAGCGCCACACCGCCCGAACTCAAGGCCGGCAGGCCGCTGGTGTCACTCGACAGGGCGTAAGTCAGCGGTACGTCGGCCCCGGACTGGAAGATGCCCGTGACGCTGCCGTTGGCTGTCGTCGCTTCGCCCGCCACATCCCCGACACCTCCGGCGATGCCATTGGCTAGGCCGTCCTCATCGACGGTGCCGGCCTCGGCGGTGCCATTGGCGGTGGGCGTGTCGTCATCGACGGTAATCACCAGTTTCTCGGGCGCGGCGGTCACTGTGTCGCCATCTTTATCCGTGGCTTGCAACAGCGTGCCGAGGTTGAGGGTGATGTCGTTTTCATCATTGCCGGCCGGATGATCCAGCGGTTGCAGGAGGGTGAAGCTATAGGCACCCGCCGCGCTGAGGCTGAAGGTGAACACATCGACGGCGCCGGCCTTGGCGGTCAGGGTGTCGCCGGCGACGCTATAGACCAGCGCCACCCCGCCCGAACTGAGGGCCGGCAGGCCGCTGGTGTCACTCGACAAGGCGTAATTCAGCAGTCCATCGGCACCGGGCTGGAAGATCCCGCTGACGCTGCCGCTGGCGGTGGTGATCTCGCCAGGCACATCACCGACACCACCGGCAATACCATTGGCCAATCCGTCTTCATCGACGGTTCCGGCCTCGGCGGTTCCGGTTGCGGTGGGTGTGTCGTCATCGACGGTGATCACCAGTTTCTCGGCGGCGGCCGTTACCGTATCGCCGTCCTTGTCGGTGGCTTGCAGCAAGGTGCCGAGGTTGATCGTGATGTCGTTCTCGTCGTTGCCCGCTGGATGATCCAGCGGTTGCAGCAGGGTGAAGCTGTAGGCACCCGCGGCGCTAAGGCTGAAGGTGAACACATCGACGGCGCCGGCCTTGGCGGTCAGGGTGTCACCGGCAACGCTGTAGACCAGCGCGACCCCGCCCGAACTCAGGGCTGGCAAGCCACTGGTATCGCTCGACAAGGCATAAGTCAGCGGTACGTCGGCCCCGGACTGGAAGATACCCGTGACGTTGCCGCTGGCCGTGGTGGATTCACCCGCCACATCACCGACACCCCCGGCGATGCCGTTGGCCAGGCCGTCTTCATCGACGGTGCCGGTCGCGGCGGTCCCGGTGGCGGTTGGCGTATCGTCATCGACGGTGATCACCAGCTTCTCGGCGGCGGCCGTTACCGTGTCGCCGTCCTTGTCGGTGGCCTGCAGCAGGCTACCCAGGTTGAGGGTGATGTCGTTTTCATCGTTGCCGGCTGGATGATCCAGCGGTTGCAGCAGGGTGAAGCTGTAGGCACCCGCCGCGCTGAGGCTGAAGGTGAACACATCGATTGCGCCCGCCTTGGCGGTCAGGGTGTCGCCCACCACGCTGTACACCAGCGCCACGCCACCGGAAGTCAGCGCCGGCAGGCCGCTGGTGTCGGTGGACAAGGCATAGCTCAGCGGCACATCGACGCCGGACTGGAAGATGCCCGTCACGTTGCCGCTGGCGGTGGTGGATTCGCCAGGTACGTCGCCGACACCGCCGGGGATGCCATTGGCCAGGCCGTCTTCGTCGACGGTGCCGGCCTCAGCGGTTCCGGCTGCGGCCGGCCCATCGTCCTCGAAGATCATCTTCGAGCCGATTTCGGCGGTCGCGGTGGTGGCTTGGCGCAGGGTGAAGCCACCGATGTCGAAGTCGGCGTGGTCATTGCCCTTGGCGTCCAGGGCGGCGCCGTTCTCGACCAGTACGCGGTTGTGGTCCGCACTGGTGGTGTATTCGATCTGGTAGCCGGCCTTGACGCCGGTGACAGTGGCCACGCCGCCATCGAAGCTGATGGCAATGCTCGGATCATTCACCGATCCGTCGGAGTTCTCGATCACCAGCCCGGTGGCGTTGTTGATCACGCGAACACTGATAACGGCCACCGAGGTATCGTTCGCATAGCCGTTGACGAAGTCTGCGCCGGTTTCAACCGCGGTGCTGAAGGCACTGATCTTGACCACCGCACTCTTGCCGCTTTGCAACTGCACGACATCGAAACTGGCGGTCGTCGCATTAAACATCGCGGTGTAGTCGATATTGGCTTCGACGTCGGCTTCGTTCTGATCCAGGTTGGGAACAGTCACGTCCTGCCGGGCGCCGGTGACGAAGGTAAAGCGGATACCTTCCTGTTCCACGATCATCTGGTTGTTGGTGCCGAAGGTGGTCGGGCCACCGGCCTGGCTGGTGTTGATGGTGTCACCGGTATTGATATTGACGCCCGTCGATTCGTCGGCGGGGTCCTTGCCGGTGGCGATGATCGTCGGGTCGCTGATCCGCAGTACACCGCCATCGTCGACCACCGTCGGGTTGGCCTTGGTGAACATCAGGAACAGGTTCTGCCCGGAAGGCGCATTGGCCAGGTTGAACGTCAGGTCCTGGCTGGCGCCGATAAACACCTTGTTCAGCAGATTGAGGGCATCGTCCGGATTACTGGCATCCGGGTGCTTGAGCGGTTGATATTCCACGGTCCAGATCTTGCCGCCCGACAGTGGCGACCCGGTTTCTTCGATATAGGCGGCGAATACGATCGCGCCATCAGGGCCGCCGGCCCGGCCTAGCAGGATGTTGTTGTCGGTATCGGTATACAGAAGGATGTCGATGCCATCGAGGGTGTCCAGGCCGCTGTCCAGGCCATCGAGCGGAGCGCCCAGGCTGTCGGTGAAGCTGATATCGACATTGATCGCACCGGGCGCCAGGTTGAGGGTGAAGGCATTGCTGCCGGTGTCGCCCACGGCACCGGTATAGCCGCTCAAGGCGGCGTCCGTCGCGGTACCCGCGCCGAGGGTGGTCAGCCGGGTGGCGAAGGCCGAGGGCAGGGCGGCCAGCAGGATGTCATTGTCGTCGGCGTCTCCCGCAGGGGCTGGCGTGGCGGTAGCGTTCTGCAGCCCGGTGGTTTCGTCCAGCGCAACGTTGACGCCGGTCGCTACCACGAGCGGGTCGCTCGTGAGGGATAGGTTTTCTTGCAGGGTGGTCATGACATTCTCCTAGGCAGTTCCAGTCGTTGGGGCCGCACCCGGGCCCTCTGCTGGCAGATGTCACAACTATGGGGATGCACAGGAGGTTGCGCATTGGCCGATACTCCTGGGCGGCCTGGGAGTTTCAGCCTATCCGGGAGGGCAGCGGAGGGAGGAGAAGGTGCCGGTCCAGGACGTGCTCTTCAGACCTTGCGCCGCTTGAGCGTGCGGCGCGGCAAAAAAAAGCGAGGGCGGTTTCCAGGCCACCCTCGCACGGGTTTGATGCGTCAGGTTTCAGACGCTGGCCATCACAATGTCGGTATTGAGCAGGTCGACCCCGAGCAGGGTGATGGTCGTCAGCTGTCCGCCGGTCTCGGCAATCGTCACGATGCTGTCGTTGCTGGCATTGTCGATCGACTGCACAGTGGCGCCCGCGTCACCAATGAGCACCACCGCATCCCGTTGGCCCGGGCCGGCATCGAAGCCAGTGACCTGGTACTGGTTCTCGGCCACCGACAGGTCGATGTTGAAGGCATCCCGTTCACCGGCGGTGCCCACCAGCCTGAAGTCGAAGGTCTGGTCGCTCGGGTCGTTGGCGAACAGGTTGGCGTCGAACGCGCTGGTCGCCGTGTCGCCATCCTTGTCTGTGGTCGTGGCGTTGAACGCCAGCTGGATATCGCTGGCCAGGTTCTGGGTCTCCTGAATGAACTGGATCACCGGGACCTTTATCGTACCCTTGCCCATGGTGAGCTGGACCGCGTCGATCAGGTGGGAATCGTCCCACTCCACGAGGAAGGACTTCTGTCCTCCCGCCTCCGCGTGCAGGTCGGCGGCCAGCACCTTGATGGGCGCGCCCGAGGTTGTGCCGTTGTCGTAGTAGATCGTGTAGTACAGCTCTTCGGTGGCCGGGTCGTAGCCCTGCACCGAGTTGTCGATAAAGATCCTCATGGCCGTCAACAAGGTTTCGGGGTTGATGACGAAACTCTCGTCACCAGCGTTGATGCCCGCCGTGGTGTTGCCCTCCAGGTTGTTGTTGGCGATACCGATGCCGGACGTGCTGACGTTCATGGCCGCCGAGCCGATGTAGGACGGCAGGGGATTGGTCTGCAACTGCGCTTCGGTAGGGTCGGGCGCGCCAAGCCCGATGCCGGTGAGGATGCTGTTCGCGCCGGTTTGCGGCGCCAGCGGATTGGCGCCGAAGAACACCACATCCTCGGTGCCGATGGTCAACGTGCGCACAGGGTCCGGGCCACCGGCATCCAGCGAGCCGTCGGCACTGCTGAGGATCACGGTCGAGCGGAAGCCTTCCTCCAGGTCCAGGGCATAGGTGCCGTTGGCGTTGGCGGTCAGGGTGTAGTGGACGGTGGTGTTGGCCGTGGTCGCGTTGTTGTCGAAGTCACCGGTCAGGGTGCCCGCGAACTGGTAGGCGCCATTGCCATCCGGCGAAGGCGACTGCTCGACCAGCGTACCGGTGCCGGTGGTGGTGGTGTTATCCGGCCGGACCAGGGTGAACAGGTCGTTCACCAGGGAAATATCCAGGCCGGCCGCCCCTAGTCCGTCGGCACCGGGTCCTATGCTCCAGTAACCTTGTTGCGCATGGTCGGTCCCGGTGCCGATCAGGTTGCCGAAGGCCAGGGTCGGGGTGTCGTCATCGACGGTGATCACCAGCTTGTCGGCCGCGGCAGTCACTGTGTCGCCATCCTTGTCGGTGGCCTGCAATAGTGTGCCGAGGTTGAGGGTGAGGTCGTTCTCGTCATTGCCGGCCGCGTGATCCAGAGGCTTGAGCAGGGTGAAGGTGTAGGCACCCGCTACCGTCAGGCTGAGGGTGAACACATCCGTCACGCCGGCCTTGGCGGTCAGGGTATTGCCCAGGACGCTGTAGGTCAGTGCCACCCCGCCGGAACTCAGGGCTGGCAAGCCGCTGGTGTTGCTCGACAGGGAATAGCTCAGCGGCACGTCGGCCCCCGACTGGAAGATCCCGCTCACGCTGCCGCTGGCGACAGTTGCCTGACCCGCTACATCGCCGACACCACCGGCAATACCGTTGGCCAGGCCGTCCTCGTCGACGGTGCCGGCCGCGGCGGTCCCGGTTGCGGTGGGCGTATCGTCATCGACGGTGATCACCAGTTTCTCGGCCGCGGCCGTCACCGTGTCGCCATCTTTATCCGTGGCTTGCAACAGCGTGCCGAGGTTGAGGGTGATGTCGTTTTCGTTATTGCCTGCGGGGTGATCCAGGGGCTTGAGCAGGGTGAAGCTGTAGGCACCCGCCGCGCTGAGGCTGAAGGTGAATACATCGACGGCGCCGGCCTTGGCGGTCAGGGTGTCGCCGGCGACGCTATAGACCAATGCCACTGCGCCAGACGTCAGGGCCGGCAGGCCGCTGGTATTACTCGACAGGGAATAGGTCAGTGGCACGTCGGCCCCGGACTGGAAGATACCGATGACGCTGCCGTTGGCAGTCGTTGCTTCGCCAGCCACGTCGCCGACGCCACCGGCGATGCCACTGGCCAGGCCGTCTTCATCGACGGTGCCGGTCACGGCGGTCCCGGTTGCGGTGGGCGTATCGTCATCGACGATGATCACCAGCTTCTCGGCCGCGGCCGTTACCGTGTCGCCGTCCTTGTCGGTGGCCCGCAGCAACGAACCCAGGTTGATCGTGATGTCGTTCTCGTTATTGCCGGCCGCGTGATCCAGAGGCTTGAGCAGGGTGAAGCTGTAGGCACCGGCGGTGCTGAGGCTGAAGGTGAACACATCGACGGCGCCGGCCTTGGCGGTCAGGGTATCGCCCGCCACGCTGTACACCAGTGCCACTGCGCCAGACGTCAGGGCTGGCAGACCGCTGGTATCGCTCAACAGGGTATAACTCAGCGGCACGTCGGCCCCGGATTGGAAGATACCGGTGACGCTGCCGCTGGCATTGGTGGCCTGACCCGCCACATCACCGACACCACCGGCGATGCCATTGGCCAGGCCGTCCTCGTCGACGGTGCCGGTCACGGCGGTCCCGGTCGCGGTGGGGGTATCGTCATCGACGGTGATCACCAGTTTCTCGGCCGCCGCGGTGACCGTATCGCCGTCCTTGTCGGTGGCCCGCAACAACGAGCCCAGGTTGATCGTGATGTCGTTCTCGTCGTTGCCGGCGGCGTGATCCAGGTGCTGCAGCAGGGTAAAGGTGTAGGTACCCGACGTGCTGAGGCTGAAGGTGAACACATCGACGACGCCGGCCTTGGCGGTCAGGGTATTGCCGACCACGCTGTAGACCAGCGCCACCCCGCCCGAGCTCAATGCCGGCAGGCCGCTGGTATCGCTCGCCAAGGCATAGCTCAGCGGCACATCGACGCCGGGCTGGAAGATCCCGCTGACGCTGCCGCTGGCCACGGTGGCCTCGCCGGCCACGTCACCGACACCGCCGGCCACACCGCTGGCCAGGCCGTCCTCGTCGACGGTGCCCGCCACGGCGGTTCCGGCCGCTGCCGGTCCATCGTCCTCGAAGATCATATGCGAGCCGATTTCGGCGGTCGTGGTGGAGGCCTGGCGCAGGGTGAGACCACCGATATCGAAGTCGGCGTGGGTATTGCCCTTGGCGTCGAGCGCCGCGCCGTTCTCGATCAGTACGCGGTTGTGGTTCGAGGTGGTGGTGTATTCGATCTTGTAGCCGGCCTTGATGCCGGTGACGGTGGCCACGCCGCCATCAAAGCTGATGAGGATGCTCGTGTCATTCACCGAGCCGTCCGAATTTTCGATCACCAGTCCGGTGGCGTTGTTGATCACGCGAACATTGGTGATGGCCACCAACGTATCGTTCGCATAGCCGTTGACGAAACTCGCGCCACTTTCGACCGCGGTGTTGAAGGCACTGATCTTGACCACCGCACTCTTGCCGCTTTGCAGCTGCACGATATCGAAATTGGCCGCCTTGGCATTAAACATTGCGGTGAAGTCGATGTTGGCTTCGACATCGGCTTCGTTCTGATCCAGGTTGGGAATGGTCATGTCCTGCCGGGCGCCGGTGACGAAGGTAAAACGAATGCCTTCCTGTTCCGTGATCATCTGGCTATTGGTGCCGAAGGTGGTCGGGCCACCGGCCTGGCTGGTGTTGATGGTGTCGCCGGTGCTGATGTTGACGCCCGATGACTGGTCGGCGGGGTCCTTGCCGGTGGCGATGATCGTCGGGTCGCTGATCCGCAATACGCCGCCGTCGTCGACCACCGTCGGGCTGGCCTTGGTGAACATCAGGAACAGGTTCTGCCCGGAAGGCGCATTGGCCAGGTTGAACGTCAGGTCCTGGCTGGCGCCGATAAACACCTTGTTCAGCAGATTGAGGGCATCGTCCGGGTTGTTGGCGTCCGGATGTTTGAGCGGTTGGTATTCCACGGTCCAGATCTTGCCGCCCGACAGCGGCGACCCGGTTTCCTCGATATAGGCGGCGAACACGATCGCGCCGGCAGGGCCGCCGGCCCGGCCCAGCAGGATGTTGTTGTCGGTATCGGTATACAGAAGGATGTCGATGCCATCGAGGGTATCCAGCCCGCTGTCCAGGCCATTGAGCGCCGCGCCCAGGCTGTCGGTGAAGCTGATATCGACATTGATCGCGCCGGGCGCCAGGTTGAGGGTGAAGGCATTGCTGCCGGTGTCGCCCACGGCGCCGGTGTAGCCACTCAGGGCGGCGTCCGTTGCGGTACCGGCCCCAAGGGCGGTCAGCCGGGTGGCGAAGGCCGAGGGCAGGGCGGCCAGCAGGATGTCATTGTCGTCGGCGTCCCCCGTTGGGTCTGGCGTGGCCGTGGCGTTCTGCAACCCGCTGGTTTCGTCCAGGGCAACGTTGGTTCCGGTCGCTACCACGAGCGGAGCACCATCCGCCAGGGCGGTGATGGTCAGTGTGTCGTCGCTGGGGAAGACGGGGTACAGATCGGGAGAGGTATCAGCGGTCAGGTCGGTGGTGGGGGATTGGGGTGTGGTCATGACATGCTCCTAGGCAGTTCCAGTCGTTGGGGCCGCACCTGGGCCCCTCTGCTGGCAGATGTCACAACTATGGGGATGCGTCGCAGGTTGCGCATTGGCCGATACTCCCAGGCGGTCTGGGAGTTTCAGCCTATGCGGCAGGAGAAACGTGAGAGCGCTGGCGCCTTACCTGTCCTCGGCGAATGCGTCCTCGATGAAGGCCTCCAGCTCCGCCTCTTCAAGCAGCTCGATGGAGAAATGCCCGAAGCGTTTCGGTAGCCAGAGGATGCGCGTGCCGCTGGGGGACTGGAGGTTGTCGCGCGACAGGGGGGTGCCGTTCTCGTCTTCCGGCTGGACCCCTGCGGCCAGCAACTCGTCGTAGGCGGCCTCGATGTCCGGCGTGCTATAGCAGTGACGGTAGATCGTGCCTTCGCCGTTGCTGTCCATCAGCGCCTTGAGATTTCCGGCAAAGGGTTGCACCAGCATCAGGCGCTCCGTGCCGAACCTGACGATCGCATAACGCACATGCAGACCGTCGCGCTGCCAATCCAGGGTCCTGGAAATCCTTGCGCCGAAGACCCGGGCGTAATACGCACACGCTTGCTCGAGGTCTTTGACGAGTACGTCCACGTGGCTGAACTTTAATTTCAATGGTTTCTCCTTTTTTCCGGGTGCGATTCGTTGGCCGCAGGTCGGAGTATCCGCGTTTCGTATTCTGGTACAGGGTTGCGGTGGCGGTTTGATGAACCGCGGCAAAAGCCCGAGGCAGAGCGCTTTGCTTCTCGCGGCGCGGGTGCCGGTGGTGCATCAGGCCAGGGGAGGGAAATCGAAGGTCGCCCATGCCGGCGCGACCCGATCAGCCCGAGTGACCCGCCAGGGCGGCGGGTCCGCAAGGGCTCAGAGTTTCGGCAGCTGGCCGATGCGGCCGAACATCTCGGTGACAATCTGCAGGTCCAGCTGGAACTGCTCGACGGTCTTGAACTCGTTGTCGTTGTGGCCGGTGTACTTGACCTCGGGACGGGCCAGGCCGAATTGCACGCCGTTGGGCAGTTCATGCACCGAGGTGGCACCGGCGGAGGTGCCGAACTCGTGCTTCATGCCGAGGTTTTCGCTGGCCACCGCCAGCAGCGCCTTGACCCATTCACCCTCGGGGTTGCGGTACATCGGCTCGGCGATCTTGTAGTCGAAGTTCACCGCGACCTGGTTCTGCTTGCTCCAGGCGGCCAGCTTGTCGGCAATTTCCTTTTTCAACACCTCCGGGGTCTTGCCCTTGGGCACGCGCAGGTTGACCGCCAGCTTGAAGGCCTTTTCGTCCTGCCCGACATAGGTCAGGGAGGTGGTCAGCGGGCCCATGAAGTCATCGGCGAAACCGACCCCCAGCTTATTGCCCAGGTAGTCCAGGCCCCAGTTGTCGGCGGCGTAGCGCGCCGCGTCGGTGATCGGGTTGTGCTTGAGCGCGACCTTGCCGTCGAGGCCGTTGATGAAGTCGAGCATGCGCGCCACCGGGTTGACCCCGGACTCGGGCTCGGAGGAGTGGGCGGACACGCCGGTGACCGTCAGCTTGACGTCCTTGCCTTCGACCTTGGCGGCCACGCTGAAGTCGCCGCCGTGGGCCTTGGCGTATTCGGCGCCGGCCTTCTGCAGGCTGGCCGCCAGTTCGGCGGGCTGGTCGGTCACCAGGGTGGCGACCGAGGCGCCCGGGATCTGGTTGGTGGCCAGGCCGCCGGTCATCGAGACGATTTCTGCGCCTTTGCCTTCGGCGGCACGTCGCGGGAAGCTGGCCATGACGGTGCCGTAGCCTTTCTCGGCGATCACCACCGGGTAGCCGCCGTCCAGCGCCAGGTTGTAGTTGGGCGTCGGGTTGCGTTCGAAGTAGTAGGGAATCGCGTCGCCGCTGGTTTCCTCGGTGGTGTCCACCAGCAGCTTGAAGTTGCGCGCCAGGGGCAGCTTCTCTTCCTTGATGATCTTCATGGCGTACAGGGCCACGACTATGCCGTTCTTGTCGTCCTCGGTGCCGCGGCCGTACATGCGGTCGCCGACCAGGGTGACCTTGAACGGGTCGAGCCTGGTGCCGTCCTGCAGCACCCAGTTCTCCGGCGTCACCGGCACCACGTCGGCGTGGGCGTGGATGCCCACCACTTCATCGCCGCTGCCTGCCAGGGAGATCTCGTAGACGCGGTTGTCGATGTTGCGAAAGTTCAGGTCGAAGGCCTGGGCCAGGGCCTTGATCTTGTCGGCGATCTTGAGGAACTCGGGGTTCTCGTGCTGCGGCACGCCATCGACGCGCACGGTGGGGATCGCCACCAGTTCGCGCAGGGTTTCGGTGGCGGCCTTGCCGTACTTTACCCGCGCATACAGGCCCAGCAGGCGATGGATCTCGTTCTGCTGCTCGGCGGAAAGCGCCTTGTTGTCGAGGAAGGCCGTGATGGCCGGGCCGAGGTTGGCTTCTTTGACCACCTCGCTCTTGGCCGCCTCATTTTTGCTCAAGGTGCCGAGGAACTGGCGGAAATCCGTGACCGAGGCATCGGCGAAGCGCTTGAGAATCGCCGCGTTCTGCTGCGGGGTGATGTTGGCGTGGGCGGTGGTGGTGAAGGCTGACAGGCTGGCCAGCACCAGGGTGGCCGCGGCCAGTTGCTTGAGGGAGAAATCCATTGCGGGAGGCGTTCCTTGCAGATTGTTAGGAAATATCTGACCTCCCAACCTAACACCACAAGGGAAGGGTACGGGAGCCCCCGAAGTGGGATCTGTCGCACAGAAATGCAAAAGCGGCGCAGAAACGAAAAAAAAACGGCGCCGGGGCGCCTGGCAGATCGGCTGCTTTTTAGCCGGCACGCAAGGCTCAAACTCGAGGCTTGGCGGCCGTTTTTTTAAGGCCGCGCCCTGGCCGATATTTTCTGCCCCTGTGGGCCTGCGGGGCAGTAGAATCCCGTCGCCCGGTAACGCCTGCGAGGTTGACACGGCAGGCCACGGCGGCGTTGTTGGCGCTGGCGTCCGGGCAGGTTTCTTGGTGTGGGCAGTGCCGGGTTTCTCCGGTGATTTACACTGAAACCGCATTGGGTCGGGTAAGACAGGCGAGGGCGTATGGCGGTTGAACGACGGGATTTCAGTGGCGGCATGAAGGGCAAGAACCTGCGTTACCTGGAAGAGGCGCGGGTGGCGCCCGCGGCCCATGCGCGGGCGGGCTTCCTGCTGCTCGAGCACTTCTCGTTGCCGGCCTTCACCCAGGCCCTGGATACCATCGTCACCGCCAACCTGCTGCGTCCCGCCTTGTTCTCCTCAACGACTTTTGGCTTGCAGGACGGCGAGGTCACCAGCGACCTCGGGCTGGTGATCCGCCCCGATGCGCGCCTGACCGCGGCGGCGCTCAAGGACCTCGACCTGCTGGTGATCTGCGGCGGCTATCGCACGGAGCTCAAGGCCGATCCGCAGTTGAGCAGCCTGCTGAAAAGCGCCGCCGAACTGGGCATCACCCTGGCTGGGTTGTGGAACGGGGCCTGGTTCCTCGGCATTGCGGGGCTGCTCGAAGGCTACCGCTGTGCGATCCACCCGGAGCATCGTCCGGCGCTGGCAGAGATTTCCAAGGTCACCCATGTCACCAGCGAGGCCTTTGTGGTGGACCGCGACCGGCTCACGGCGTCCAGTCCCGCCGGCGCCTTCCATATGGCCCTGGAATGGATCAAGGGGCTGCACGGCAAGGCGCTGGTCGAGGGTATCGAGGACATCCTGTCGTTCGAGGAATCCCGCTACCGGCGCATCAAGCCGACCATGCATGTCTCCTTGAGTGCGCCCTTGCGCGAGGTGGTCAATCTGATGGACGCCAACCTCGAGGAACCGCTGCAAATGGACCAGCTGGCGGAGTATGCCGGGCGTTCCCGGCGGCAGATCGAGCGCTTGTTCAAGGAGCAGTTGGGCACTACCCCGCAGCGCTACTACCTGGAATTGCGCATCACCGAAGCGCGTCGATTGCTGCAGCACACCGAGCTGTCCCAGGTCGAGGTGCTGGTGGCCTGCGGCTTCGTCTCGCCGAGCCATTTCAGCAAGTGCTACAGCTCGTATTTCGGCTATCGGCCGTCGAAGGAAAAACGCCTGGTGAAATGATCGCGGACGTCAGCATCTATCAGTGTTCGAACCACCAATTTAAAAGTGTCTCATCCTCGTCATCATCCAGGTTTTTATAGATGTTGGCGTAGTACCACTGAATCCCTGTTCTATCTCGAAACCTGTTAAAGAAGTCGTTGATCTTCTCCAGTCCATTGCGCGCTGGAACCGCGAATGACAGGTTTCCCTCAAATACACCGTCCAGTGTTCCACCCAGCTCGCAGGCCACGGCGTTTTCCAGCCAGGCTATTTCTTCTTGAGGAATAGCGTCCGCATAGATCTGGATGCAGAAGTTCCCACCTCGTTTCAAGACGACGGCAGGTGCTTCTCTGTCTTTGATTGAAACAATGTCTCCCCGTGCCAGATTCAGCGCGATGCCAGGAGAGGAGAGCAGCTCGTAAATATCCTGATCAATCTTGCGAGCGGGCAGTTCTTCAAAAAACGGGCCGTCATCATCCGTTACATAAACTTGAATCAGAACAGGTGCTTCTTTAGTGTCCATGCGCTGCTCCATGATTGTTCCACTCAGCCTGCTGTTTTGTAGGAGGGTAAATCAATATTGTTCATTGGCGATGTGCTCGTGAGAGGGCGACTGGCCGAGGATCATCGATTTTTTGAAATCACACTGTTCATGTATTGGTTTAAATCCCGCAGGTCCTTAATGCTCCAGGCGTGCGGCGGTATCTTTACGCCATTCTCTCGCAAGGTGCTTGGAATCAAGTCGCCATTTGGGCGAAGTATTATCGATGACACGATAACGCCCGGATAATCGTTGAGCCGTTTCTTGAAAATGGGGGTTGTAAGGTCAGGTGTTGGAGGGTTGCTTTTATTGGCCAGTGGTCCGGTTCCTTTGATATCGGCTCCGTGGCACACGGCACATCGCTGCGAATAGAGGTTTTTCCCATTGTTATCCGCGAAGGACAGTGATGTTTGAGTGAGCGATAGAACGCCTAGCGAAGCGATGAGCAATACCTTTACTTTCATTTTCCATACGTCCTTGTTGTGTCAATCAGCCTGAATCGAGGGCAAACGCATTTCAGCCTTCCATCCAGACATCTTCGTAGCCTTGGTGGTCGATGATGAACCTGGCGCCAGCGGGCAGGCAGAGGTAATTCAGCACCTGTGGCAGCATTTCACTGAGATGCTCAGTGTGAACCGCTTGATAAAAATCATCAGCGCTCGAATGTTCTCCGCAGTGAATAAACCAACTGACATTACCCCCCTCCGGCAGTGAAATTCGCGAGCCATAAATAGGGGACTTGCCCAGCGTGGCAATCGCGATGGCGACCATTTCGTCTGGTGGAAGTACGGGCAGTCCGTATTTTTCACAGATGTCTTTCTGGTGGAAAGCCTTATTCAGCGCCTGACGGCGGCCAGATTATCGACAGCGCACGCTGACACCCGGCCCTGTGCTGTCGGTTGGGTTAACGCCCCACCAGCGCTCACGCCGCCACGTTCGCTGCCACGAAAGGCGTGCGCGTGGCGGCGCGGGCGGCCAGTACCGCCAGCACGGCGGCCACCACCAGCAGTGCCGCGCTCAGTTCGAAGGTCGCCCGATAACCGCTCAGGTCGAAGGCCAGGCCGCCCACCGTGGCGCCCGCGGCAATCGCCAGCTGGACGATCGCCACCATCAGTCCGCCGCCGGCTTCCGCATCGTCCGGCAGGGCCCGGGTCAGCCAGGTCCACCAGGCGACCGGAGCGGCGGTCGCCACCAGGCCCCAGAGGCCCAGCAAGACCGTGGTGACCGACACCGAGGCGCCAAACGCCACCAGGGCCATGGCGATCGCCGCCATCATCAGCGGGATGATGATCAACGTGCGATACAGGGCGTTTTTCAGGAAGGTTTCGATCAGGAAGGTGCCCGCCAGGCCGGCCAGGCCGATCACCAGCAACATCAGCGACAGGGTGGTGACACTGACCTGGGTGACCGTCTCCAGGAAGGGCCGCAGGTAGGTGAACAGCATGAACTGGCCCATGAAAAACAGGCTGACCGCGAGCATGCCCAGGGCCACCGGCATTCTTTTCATCAGGCTGAAGACATTGCCGGTGCCGGCGGCCGGCTGTGCTTTCAGCGATGGCAGACTGGCCAGCAGCCAGACGGCGGCGAGGGCGGCCACCGGCACCACGCAGAAGAACGCCCCGCGCCAGCCGATCAGGGAACCCAGGAAGCTGCCCAGGGGCGCCGCGATCACGGTCGCCAGGGCGTTGCCGCCATTGACGATGGCCAGGGCACGCGGCACCTGGTCTTCGGGCACCAGGCGCATGGCCGTGGCCGCCGACAACGACCAGAAGCCGCCGATGGCCACGCCGATCAGCGCGCGGCCGGCCATGAAGGTCAAGTAGTCCGGGGCGAGCGCCACCACGGTTCCGGAGACGATCATCAGCAGGGTCAGGGACAGCAGTAGCCGCTTGCGCTCGACCCGGGCCGCCACCGAGGCGATCGCCAGGCTGGTGAACAGGGCAAACAGCCCGGAGACGGAAATACCCTGGCCGGCTTGCCCCTCGCTGACCTGCAGATCGGCCGCGATCGGGGTCAGCAGGCTGACCGGCATGAACTCGGAGGCCACCAGGGCAAAGGCGGCGAGGGCCATGGCCAGCACGGCGCCCCAGGTGTGTCGGGGGGCGGGCGACTCGGCGTGAGAAGTAGCGGTCATGGCGACAGGTTTCCTGTGTGGCTGGAAGCATTCGAGCTGAGCGCCGGGCGTTGCCGGCCGGGTCTTGCGGACGCTTCGATGCATAAGTGGGTGCACGCCGCCGGTGGAAGACCGGGCAGGCGCGTGAATGGTGATCGGGGCCGGCCCGGTGCTGGAGCGGCTCCGGTCGCGGCAGAAGGAAAACGCGACACCGGATTCGGTGCCGCGAAGCGAAGGGGGCCCAAGCCGGGCACCCAACGGACTACCAGAGGTTGTTCTGCATGAGCGGGATCAGGCGCTTGCCGCGCTCAGCCCGCCAGGGTGGCGTTGTCGATGACGAAGCGGTACTTGACGTCGCCCTTGAGCATGCGTTCGTAGGACTCATTGATCTGGTCCGCGCGCACCAGCTCGATGTCGGCGACGATGCCGTGCTCGGCACAGAAATCGAGCATCTCCTGGGTCTCGGCAATGCCGCCGATCATCGAGCCGGCGAGGGTCCGGCGTTTCATGATCAGGTTGAACACATTGGGCGAGGTATGCGGGGTCGCCGGGGCGCCCACCAGGGTCATGCCGCCGTCGCGCTTGAGCAGCACCAGGAAGGCGTCGAGATCGTGGGGCGCGGCCACGGTGTTGAGGATCAGGTCGAAGCTCTTGGCGTGGGCGGCCATTTCCTCGGCATTGCGCGACACCACCACTTCGTCGGCGCCCAGCTGGTGAGCGGCCTCGCGCTTGGAGTCGGAGGTGGTGAAGGCCACCACGTGCGCGCCCAGGGCATGGGCCAGCTTGATGCCCATGTGGCCCAGGCCACCGATGCCGACCACGCCGACTTTCTTGCCGGGCCCGACCTTCCAGTGGCGCAGCGGCGAATAGGTGGTGATGCCCGCGCACAGCAGCGGCGCGACGGCGGCCAGCTGATCCTCGGGGTGGCGGATGCGCAGCACGTAGCGTTCGTGGACCACGATCTGTTGCGAATAGCCGCCCAGAGTCCAGCCCGGGGCGTCCGGCGTCGGGAAGTTGTAAGTGCCGATCATGCCGTCGCAGTAATTCTCCAGGCCGTCCTCGCAGTCGGCGCAGTGCTTGCAACTGTCGACGATGCAGCCGATGCCGACCAGGTCGCCCGGGCGGAAGCCGTGCACATGGGCACCGACCGCCGCGACCCGGCCGACGATCTCGTGGCCGGGCACGCAGGGAAACTGCGTGCCTTGCCACTCGGCGCGCACCTGGTGCAGGTCCGAGTGGCAGATGCCGCAGAAGGCGATGTCGATCTGCACGTCATGGGCGCCGGGGGCGCGGCGGGTAATCTGCAGTGGTTCCAGAGGTTGGTCGCCCGCATGGGCGCCATAGGCGTTGACTAACATTGCACACTCCATCCTGCGTTACGTTGGATGGCCATTTTCCCGGGCAGGTGCAGGCGGCCAGTAGTGCATTTCGCTGGAATTCTTGCCTGATTCTCTGGACTTTGGTTTTTTCGGTAGGACCGGCACCGGGGGCCGGGTTAACGTCTGGCAAGGAGGGTCCATACCGACATGACACGCCCACACGACACCCGCGCCCAGGCGCCCCAGGAAACCCTCACGCGTCTCATTGGCGCCTGGATCAAACACTCGGGGGACTGCCCGACAGCGATCCCCGGTCTGGGTTTGTTTCGCCGCGAGATCCCTTCGCCGCCCGCCGTGTGCATGGCAGAACCGAGCATCGTCCTCGTCGCCCAGGGAGCGAAACAGCTGTGGGTCGGCGGCGAAGCCTACCCGTACGACCCTTCGCGCTTCCTCGTGACCTCACTGGACCTGCCGGCCAATTCGCAAGTGACGACGGCCAGCCTGGAGCAACCCTGCCTCGGGCTGAGCTTCAAGCTCGACCCGCGCATGCTGGCGGAGCTGGCTGCCCAGGGCGGGCTGCTGCAACCTCGCGATCGAGGCACAGGCAAGGGCGTGGGCATCGGCACCGCGACGCCGGCCATGCTGGCCTCGTTCGTGCGCCTGCTGGAGTTGCTGGACGAGCCCGAAGCCATCCCGGTGCTGGCGCCGCTGATCCAGCGCGAGATCCACTACCGCTTGTTGCTGAGCGACCAGTCGGCGCGGCTGCGGCAGATCGCCTCCGTCGACGGCCAGGGCCACCGCATCGCCAGGGCCATCGACTGGCTGAAACTGAATTACACCGCGCAACTGCGGGTCGACGAACTCGCCGCCCGAGTGCAGATGAGCACGCCGACCTTTCATCACCACTTCCGCCAACTCACCGCCATGAGCCCCTTGCAATACCAGAAATGGCTACGCCTGACCGAAGCCAGGCGCCTGATGATGAACGAACACCTGGACGTCTCCAGCGCCGCCTTCAAGGTCGGCTATGAAAGCCCCTCGCAGTTCAGTCGCGAATACAGCCGCCTGTTCGGCGCAGCGCCCAGGCGGGATATTGCGCAGTTGCGGGGGGTATAGGGGAGGGGACGAGTGGGAGGTGCTGGGGCTTGCGGGCATTTGAACACCCGGAATGCTCCGCCGGCCACCGCCTAAACCCCACCATACCGATACACCGTCGCGCTCCAATAGCGGCTGCCGCCATTAGGTGTCTGGCGAACCCATCCCTGTGCTTCCAGTTGCCTGGCGATCAGTCGGTTCATGAAGCCATGGCCGAGCAGCAGAACCGGTCCGTCGCTGGAGACAATCACCCTGGCGGTGGCGGCGAGTTGCAGGCTGGCCAGCGGGACGGGCTGGTGGGTGATTTCGCAGCGGTTGTAGTGTTCGATCCAGTCCTGCATATCGAGCGCGGACAGTTTTTCGGTGGCGTCCAGCTTTGGCTGGCCGTGGCGCATCAGGATGATTTCCCTGTTCATGGTTTTTACGTCCCTGGGGGCTTGCGCCGAAGGTGCGCGAAGCGCGGTCGCGGGCACTCGAGGCATCTCTCGGGTGCCGGCGCGAAACCGCAGCAATGCAAGGCGAGACCAGTGGCTTTGGGGCGCGACGGTCACGCCATCGGCAACAAGTCAGTCTTCGGCCATGGCGCGGGCGTGTCTTGCACCCAGGGTTTCAAACCAGTCGCGGTCGCGGTACCACGCCACGGTGTCGGTGATCGTCAGCTCCAGCGCTCGAAAGTTCAGGCCCAGCTCCTGTTCGCTCTTGCGGTGGTTGAAACGGCTGCGGTCCTTCTCCCGTACCAACAGGCGCAAGGTGGCCAGGCTCAGCAGGATGGGCCTGCCGGTCAGGCGCGCGTAGACCTCCTGCACCGCCGCCAGGGTGTAGAGAAGGGGCAGCGGCACGTAGCGCGCAGGGGTCTTGACCCCCGCGATACGCCCGAGCACAGGCATCAGCTCGGCCATGGTCATATGCCGGCCCGCCGCCAGATAACGTTCACCGCTGCGCCCGTGCCTGGCCGCGGCAATCTGCGCCAAGGCCACATCGCGGGCATCGACGACGGAAAAGCTGCCGGGGATCAGCCCGGGCAACTTGCCGTGCAGGACATCGTTGACCAACTGCCCCGAGGAGGTCGGGCCCAGGTCGCCAGGGCCCCACATCCAGCCCGGCAGGACCATGCAGGCCTGCATCTCGGGATGGGCCTCGAGGAACGCCAGGACGGCACGGTCGGCGAGGATCTTGCTGCGGTAGTAGCCATCCGCGTTGGCGTCGGCGCGCAGGCAGGTCTCATCGATGGAGCTGCCAGGCGCGCCGTCGAGCACGGCGATCGAGGAGGTATGGATGAACCGGCGGATACCGGCGCGGTAGGCCTGGGCGAGCAGTTCCCGGGTGCCGATGACATTGATCTTTTCCAGTTCCTGCCAGTGGCTGCCGCCCTTGTAGTTGTCGCGAAAGAACGCCGCGGTGTGAAACACCGTATCGCAGCCTCGCAGGGCCGCGGCGAAGGCCTCGACATCGCCCATGTCGCCAACGACCAGTTCCACGCCCGACAGGTTCTTGAACTGCTGTTCACCCTTGGCTCTAGAGCGCACCAGGGCCTTGACCGCGCAGCCACGCGCGAGCAATTCACGCACCAGGTTGTTGCCCAGCAGACCGGTGGCGCCAGTCACGAATGCACGACGCATGGTTCAACCCTCACTCGGTTCGGCTGACGGCATCAACACCGCGCTGTCGAAGAACACCTCTTGATGGATGGCCAATCCGTCCTTGAAGGTGAAGTGTGCGGCGTAGTGCACGGCAATAAAGCGTCCATGGGGCGCAAGCACCCGGTCCGGCAGCACCAGGGGCGCTGCAAAGGTGCCGCTCAGCATGGCCGTCAGCGCCAGACGATCGGCTCCGACGGCGAACGGGTTGAAGATCACATGGGCATCGGGGAAGGCTTCGAACAACGCGGTTTCTCGTTGGCGCATGGCCTCGCGGCCCACTTGTATCCCCATGCCATCGAGGTAGGTGAAGTCTTCGCTCACCAGCGCCAGCAGCGCCTCCACATCGCGGCGGTTGAAGGCATTGGCGGCGTGTTGCGCGTAGTCGTTGGGGCCAATCGGCATACAGTCCATTCCAGTCGTTTCCAGGGCCTGTAGATATACCGTCGAGCCCCCTCTCGAAAAACAGCGACTCCTGCATAATGGCTTTGCATATATGCAAATCAGGGAGCAGATGAAACATGGTGTCGGAAGCGAATTGGGACGATCTACGCCTGCTGTTGGCCGTCTCGCGGCGTGGCAGCTTTCTGCAAGCGGGCCAGTTGCTGGGGATTGCGGCGTCTACCGTGTCCCGTCGGTTGACCCAGCTTGAGGAGGCGCTGGGCGAGCCGCTCGTCGAGCGTGGTGTCGAAGGATGCCGGTTGACCTCGCGGGGCCAGTCCCTGGTGGAAGTCGCCCAGGCGGCGGAAGCGGGCTTGAGGCGGCAAACCGTGACCGGCCTGTCCGCGCTGGACAGCGAGCTGTCGGGCAGTGTCCTGGTCAGTGCGGGGGAGGGCTTTGCGTCGTGCGTGCTGGAGGCTGCGAGTCGCTTCACCGCGCTTCACCCGCGTTGCACGGTGGAATTGCTGGTAGCCGCCGACTTTCACAAGATCGTGCGCGGCGTGGCCGATATTGCGGTGCGCACCGCGCACCTGGGCGAGCCGTCATTGATTTATCGACCCATGGGCCGGCTCGCCTACGGGGTCTTCGCCGCTGCGGATTATCTGCGGCGGTTTCCACAGGTGACGCCGGCCACGGCCGTCAATATCGGCCTGCTGCCGCCGTTGGACATGTTGCCGCAAGTGCGCGCGGCCAAGGCCGCCGGCCTGGAGCGCGCGCAGATCAGCGTGAACTCGTTCGCCCTGCAGCTGGACGCGGTGAGGCGTGGCCTGGGGGTGGCAGTACTGCCGCGTGTGCTGGCGCAGGACCTGATTGAGTTGTTCCCGCAGCTCCAGCTTCCTGATATGGAGGTCTACCTGGTGACCCGGCCACAGGCATTGAAGCAGGCTCATATCAGCTGTTTCTTTGCCATTCTGCAGCAGGTGCTGCTCGACGCCCTTGCCCTGGAAACGGTTGAAAGTGACGCCTCGGGGGCGAGGGCTGAGGGGTGAAGCGATCCCGGTTTTCCTGTGGGTTATGCATGATCGGCAGAGAGCGGTCAGAAGCGCGCTCGGACACTCAACCCTGCACCAGGTAGGCTCCGGACGGAACCCGATCGCGCAGCTTCTTGCATTTGCCGGGTTTGGGCTGATGCCCCGGCGGGCGATCGGGAAACCAGATTCGACATTTACCCGGAGGTGGCCGATGGCCACGGGGAATCTCAATCTCGTCGTGCGTGGGGGCTGGCTCGGCGGAAGTCATTCGCAGTTGCCCTTCGGGACTTGGCCTGTCACCCGTCGGCCAGTTCGCTGCGTTCTCCGCCGCTTCGCGGGTGAGGGTCTCAGTGCGGCGTTCAGTGTCCGGCGTGGGCTGCTCGGCGGCGACAGCTTCTGCTTCACGGCGCCTTTTAACCTCTTCTTCCAGGCCCTCCCGTACTGCAACCAGACGCTCGTCGGCGTTGGGTGGGGTATTCGACGTCTGGGCCTTCTGCGCTGCCTGGATCAATTGGAGGTTGCGATTGCGTAACGCGAGGTTGCGACCAACCCGCATATTGGAGCGCGTCGCCAGCGCTTCAGCCTGCTGATACTGCCCTTGCTGAAGGCGCAACACACCGAGGTAGTGCAGCGTCGCGGGATTGTTCGGCTGGATATGCAGGGCACGCTCCAGCGTGGCAGCGGCCCGGTCCAACTGGCCATCTGCATACTGCTGCGAGGCGGATTCAATCAGGGTTGTTGAAGCGTTGTTGCTTTGCTGAGAGGCTTTGCGCTCGGCCGCAACCGAACAATGCGACGCGGCTGCGCAGAGCGCCAGGATCAGACCCGGCAGAAAACTCTTGGTTGGCATCAGGGGGCAGACTCGGTTGATCATCGACGGCACTGGCGTAAAGCAGGCCTTCAGCGCTGCTCGGCTGGGGTTTGTTCAGTGTCCCGTCATGACCGATGAAGGGGCTCCTATCGACCTGGCCCGTACCCTGAAGTTCCTGCAGGAACGGCCAACAGGTGGGCAAGTCCTTGCAGTTACCCATGAAAAAAAGCAGAGGTGTGTATACCGCCATTCAAAATGCGCGAGCTAAGCCGTACCGATACGCAAGCGCTGCTGGCGTTCGAAACCCGGAACCGTGAGTGGTTCGAATCCCATATCGAGGCGCGCGCCCCGGCCTTTTATTCGTTGCAGGGCGTCGCCGAGCATATCGAGGGCTACCTGGCCGCTTTCGCGGCCGGCACCTGGCACCCCTGGGTGATCGAGGATTGCAGCGGAAACATCATCGGTCGCGCCAACCTGAAAAACATCGATACCGCGCAGCGCTCCGCCGAAGTCGGCTATCGGATTGCCCAAAGCGCCTGCGGCCAGGGGCTTGCGACACAGGCGCTGCGGCAACTGATCGAGCAAGCGCGGACGCGCTGGCAACTGACGCAGCTGGTGGCGTATGTCTACCCGGAAAATCTCGGCTCGACCAAGGTCGTGGAACGCTGCGGGTTCTTGCCGGAGCAGCCCGCAGAAGACGGCAAGGCGGGAGTCGAGCGCCGATTCGTTCTCCCGATCTAGATAAGGGTTGTGGCCCTTTACCGCACTCGCGACTCTGACTGCTGGTCTGTAACCGCTACGTCGTGTCAGTCAGCCGGATAGCGCTTACCCGCGCCGTTCGGCCACCAACAGCAACGACTGCGGCACCGGGCTTTGCGGGTGCTGCGGTTCCTGCAGGCTGGCGAGCTGGAAGCCGGCCATGTCCAAGGCGTTGAGCCAGCTGGACAGGGTGCGGAAGTACCAGGGCATGGGTTGCCACTGGCCCTTGAACCCGGCGAAGGTCTCTTCGCGCCAGCCATCCTGGTAGTCGCCGGCCGCGGCGCTCCAGGGGTGCAGGGTCTGGATCGCCAGCGCGCCGCCCGGGGCGAGCAGGGCGTGCATGGCGGCCAGCAGCGGGATGATGTCCTGGTGCAGCAGGGCGAAGTTGGCGCAGATCAGCTCGTAGTCGCGGCCGATGTCTACTTGCGCTTCCGCCAGCGCTGCATAGCTGGCCACATGCACCGTTGCCGAGCCCGCCGCCCGCGCCGCCTCCACCAGGGCCGCATCGCCATCCACCCCGACCGCCTCGATGCCCCGTTGCGCCAGGGCGCGCAACAGCCAGCCCTCGCCGCAACCCAGGTCGAGCACCCGCTCGGGCTGACGGCCCAGCACCGCCAGCAGGATCGCCTGGTCGGTGACCTCGACGCGGCTTTGAATGGCGCCGCCGCGGATGGCGTCGATCCAGGCCTGGGCGTTGTGGTGCCAGCTGTGCAGCAGGGTGGATTCGGGAGTGGGCATGTCGGTGTCCAGCGTCAGTGGTGGAGGCTACGGGGTCGCTAGCGCTGACGTTAGCAGGCAGGGCACCCGGGTCCAATACGTCGTTCGCCGCTCAGGCGCTTCTAGAGGATGCGCATCCGGTCCTCGTCGGGCGATTTGTTGCGACTGGTGATCAGGCTCAGCAGCACCGACGCCAGAATGATTCCGCCGACAGTGGCCAGCGACCATTCCACCGGCATGTGCAGCCATGGCATCAGCGTCATCTTGGTGCCGATGAACACCAGCACGATCGCCAGGCCGTACTTGAGCAGGTGAAAGCGCTCGGCCATGTCGGCCAGCAGGAAGTACAGGGCACGCAGGCCCATGATCGCGAAGATGTTCGAGGTGAACACAATGAACGGGTCGGTGGTGATGGCGAAGATCGCCGGGATGCTGTCGACCGCGAACATCAGGTCGCTGGCCTCGATCAGCACCAGCACCAGGAACATCGGCGTGGCCCAGCGCCGACCGTCCTGCTTGACGAAAAAATGCTCGTCATGAAAGCCGCTGGTGATCCGCAGATGGCCCTGTATCCAGCGCAACAGGGGGTTCCTGGCGAGGTCGGGCTGCCGATGGGCGAACAGCAGCATCTTGATCCCGGTGATGATCAGGAACACGCCGAACGCATACAGCAGCCACGCGAACTGCGACACCAGCCACACACCGGCGAAAATCATCGCTGCGCGCATCACGATCGCCCCGAGCACACCGTACAACAACACCCGGCGCTGCAACTCCGGCGGCACGGCAAAGTAGCCGAAAATCATCACGAAGATGAACATGTTGTCGATCGACAGCGACTGCTCGATCAGATAGCCGGTAAGGAATTCCAGGGTCTTGCGTTGGGCGATCTCAGGCCCGAACTCACCCTGCAGATACCACCAGAGCAAGCCCGCGAAGGCCAGCGCCAGCGTGGACCAGGCAATCACCCAGCACGACGCTTCGCGTACCGATACGCGATGGGCCTTGCGTCCGCCGAGGACAAACAGGTCCAAGGCCAGCATGGCCAGAACGAAGGCGATGAAGGCGAACCACATCCAGGGTTCGCCGATGTGCAGGGACTGCATGCCGTTCTCCCGGTCTGGGCGTGTGCTGGAGCCAACGGTTCATGCTAGTGGGGAGATCGCCGTGAAGAAAAATCGATTATTCCTGAGCCATGGTTCGTTATTTACGAAGTGTCGCTGAAGGTTCTCCCGCCAGCCGCCTTGTTCAAGTCGCTTTCGGCCCATTCGGTATAGACGCAGGCGCTGGCTGCTACCTGCTGCTGTCCAGCGCTCTTCAGAACAATCTGAATCTCCATTCCCTCATTTTTTACGAGACCAAGATCGTGCATTGTGGCGGCTCGAATCAGTGGCGCTTTCAAGGGGTGATTGGGTGGACAGCATGAGGTTCGTTAAAACCTTCCCTATTTTGCTTGGCCTGGGCATCGCACTGGGAAGCATGAACGCCTGGGGGCTGCCGAACGACAGTGAGCAACTCATTCGAGTTCAGGCCGACCGCAGTCAGATTGATAACAAGCAAGGTTTTGCTACTTATACCGGCAACGTCATCATTACCCAGGGTTCGATGAAGATCACCGGCGACACTGTGACTATCGTCATGAAAAAGGGCAGTCATAACGAGGTCGATGTCGTTACCTCCGTGGGCAACCTGGCCTACTTCGAACAATTGCAAAAAGCGACAGACCCTCAACCGGTCCAGGCATATGCCGTGACCATTCAATACCTGACCCAGCAGAACCGCATCATCCTGGTCGACAGAGCCAAAGTGATCAGCGCAGGCAATACCACCTTGGGTGAGAAAATTGTCTACGACACTGTCAAGCAGATCGCCAGTGTCGGTCGCGCCACCGGTAGCCAGATCACCGAGTCGCGCCCACGGGTCAACATGGTCATCCAGCCGAAAAAGAAAAATGAAATGCAAAGGGCCCAGTAATGGGCACCGACAAGATCACCCCTTAGGCAACGCTCACGACCTATCAATCATCAGCCGCATCGAGGGATTGTCCCCTTCAGACGATGTGGCCCATAGCCATAGTTAAAGCGCAAAAGTTTTCGGTACTGCCGTTTCGTTTTCTACAACAACAAAAATGGACTTGTTCATGATTAAAAAGACGTTGTTCGTACCGCTCGCCAGCAGCCTTTTGTCCCTGGCCTGCGCGCAAGCGATCGCAACTCCTTCCCCCTATTCCAGCTTTATCGTGTTCGGCGACAGCCTCAGCGATGCCGGGCAATTTGCCGATCCCGGCGGTCCCGC
>NZ_JBWKVU010000005.1:0-486919 GCF_059421865.1 Pseudomonas sp. GW821-FHT02B10
CAGCGGACGGGACTCGAACCCGCGACCCCCGGCGTGACAGGCCGGTATTCTAACCGACTGAACTACCGCTGCGCGTAACACTGAAAGCGAATGGTGGGTGATGACGGGATCGAACCGCCGACCCTCTGCTTGTAAGGCAGATGCTCTCCCGGCTGAGCTAATCACCCTTCACGTTCGGTGTGGCGCGCATTCTACGGAGCGCCCCCTACTCTGGCAAGCACTTTTTAAAATAATTTTTTCAGGCCTTCCAAAGGCTTAGCGGAGGGTTGGCCTATGGAGCTGCGCGGAGAATAATGCCCCCCTTTGTATAAAGGAGAGACTCACCCCATGTGGTTCAAGAACCTGCTTATCTATCGCCTGACCCAAGATCTGCCCTTTGATGCTGAGGCGCTGGAAACCGCACTGGCCACCAAACTGGCGCGTCCATGTGCAAGCCAGGAGTTGACCACTTACGGTTTCGTCGCGCCATTCGGCAAAGGCGAAGATGCGCCGCTGGTCCACGTCAGCCAGGACTTCCTGCTGGTCGCCGCGCGCAAGGAAGAACGTATTCTGCCTGGCAGCGTGGTGCGCGACGCGGTCAAGGAAAAGGTAGAAGAGATCGAAGCCGAGCAAATGCGCAAGGTCTATAAAAAGGAACGCGATCAGATCAAGGATGAAATCATCCAGGCATTCCTGCCGCGCGCCTTTATCCGCCGCTCCTCGACTTTCGCCGCCATAGCGCCGAAACAGGGCCTGATCCTGGTCAACTCGGCCAGCCCGAAACGCGCCGAAGACCTGCTTTCCACCCTGCGCGAAGTGCTCGGCACCCTGCCGGTGCGTCCGCTGACCGTGAAGACCGCGCCGACCGCGATCATGACCGACTGGGTGAAAACCCAACAAGCCGCCGACGACTTCTTCGTGCTCGACGAGTGCGAGCTGCGCGACACCCATGAAGACGGCGGTATCGTCCGTTGCAAGCGCCAGGACCTGACCAGCGAAGAAATCCAGCTGCACCTGAGTACCGGCAAGGTGGTCACCCAATTGTCCCTGGCCTGGCAGGACAAACTGTCCTTCATGCTCGACGACAAGATGACGGTCAAGCGCCTGAAGTTCGAGGACCTGCTGCAGGATCAGGCGGAGCAGGACGGCGGCGACGAAGCCCTCGGCCAGCTGGATGCCAGCTTTACCCTGATGATGCTGACCTTCGGCGATTTCCTCCCGGCGCTGTTCGAAGCCCTGGGTGGCGAAGAGATTCCACAAGGCATCTGACCTTGTAGCAGCCTGCTTGCTGGCGACGGGCCGCATCCCGGCCTTATCGCCAACCCGCTCGCTCCTGCAGGAGCCTCACAGACGCCACCGCTTTCGGTGGCGTTTTCATATAAGAAGGAACAGGCCATGCGTGCACTGGCAGCATTAAGTCGTTTTGTCGGCAATACCTTTGCCTACTGGGTTCTGATTTTCGCGGTGGTGGCGTTCTTGCAGCCAGACTGGTTCATCGGCCTCAAGGGCGCCATCGTGCCGCTGCTGGGCCTGGTGATGTTCGGCATGGGCCTGACCCTGAAGCTCGAAGACTTCGCCGAAGTCGCCCGCCATCCATGGCGCGTGGCCCTGGGCGTAGTCGCGCACTTCGTGATCATGCCGGGCGTGGCCTGGTTGCTGTGCCAGGTCTTCCACCTGCCGCCGGAAATCGCCGTCGGCGTGATCCTGGTCGGCTGCTGCCCGAGCGGTACGTCGTCCAACGTCATGACCTGGCTGGCCCGCGGCGATCTGGCGCTGTCGGTGGCTATCGCCGCCGTCACCACCCTGCTGGCGCCGCTGCTGACCCCGGCCTTGATCTGGCTGCTGGCCTCGGCCTGGCTGCCGGTCTCGTTCATGGAGTTGTTCTGGTCGATCCTGCAAGTGGTGCTGCTGCCGATCGTGCTCGGGGTGATTGCCCAGCGTGTGCTTGGCGACCGGGTACGGCATGCGGTGGAAGTGTTGCCGCTGGTATCGGTGATCAGCATCGTGATCATCGTCACCGCGGTGGTGGCCGCCAGCCAGGCGAAAATCGCCGAGTCCGGCCTGCTGATCATGGCCGTGGTGATGCTGCATAACAGCTTCGGTTACCTGCTGGGTTACTTCACCGGCCGCCTGTTCAAGCTGCCGTTGGCGCAACGCAAATCCCTGGCCCTGGAAGTCGGCATGCAGAACTCCGGCCTCGGCGCCGCCCTGGCCAGCGCGCACTTCTCGCCGCTGGCGGCGGTGCCGAGCGCATTGTTCAGCGTCTGGCACAACATTTCCGGGGCGCTGCTTTCCACTTGGTTCCGCCGCATGAGCGAAAAGGACGACCGCGCACTGGCTGCCCAGCAGGCGAGCGACTGAGGAGAAACCTTGATCCCCGGATTAATGATGGGCACTATACTGCGCAACGCGGGGACGACCCCGCGGCTCGATCGAGTCATTAATCTGGGGACGACCCCGTCAATCGATGGAGGTCATCATGTCCTGGATCATTCTGTTTTTCGCCGGCCTGTTCGAAGTGGGCTGGGCCGTCGGCCTCAAGTACACCGACGGTTTCAGTCGCCCTCTCCCCACCGCCCTGACCATCGCCGCCATGGCGGTCAGCCTCGGCCTGCTGGGGCTGGCCATGAAGGAACTGCCGCTGGGCACTGCCTATGCCATCTGGACCGGAGTCGGCGCGGTCGGCACGGTGATCGCCGGGATCATTCTGTTCGGTGAGTCCATGGCGCTGTTCCGCCTGGCCAGCGTGGCACTGATCATTACCGGGCTGATCGGCTTGAAGGTCAGCGCGGCCTGATGAGCCCCCTGTAGCCGCTGCCGCAGGCTGCGATAAGGCCAAAGGCCTTCAGCGATCTTAAAATCCTGCGCCCACGTTGTGGGCGAGCGCAGCCTGCGGCAGCGGCTACAGATATCAGCGCACGCTACCGCGCAGCTCACCGACCAGGGTTTGCAAACGGGCCGGTTCGGCACTGTCGGCGGTCACGGCCGAACCCGCCACCAGGGTCACTCGCGACCACAGGCGGCGGAACAGTCCCTTGCTTGGATCGCGGCTGAAAAAGCTGCCCCACAGCCCCCGCAACGCCAGCGGAATCACCGGCACCGGCGTCTCTTCGAGAATCCGCGTCAGCCCGCCCTTGAACTCATTGATCTCGCCATCGGCGGTCAGCTTGCCTTCCGGGAAGATGCACACCAGCTCGCCATCCTTGAGGTAGCGGGCAATCTGGGTGAACGCCCTTTCGTAGATCTGGATGTCCTCGTTGCGCCCGGCAATCGGAATGGTCCCAGCGGTACGGAAGATGAAGTTGAGCACCGGCAGGTTGTAGATCTTGTAATACATCACGAAACGAATCGGCCGCCGCACCGCGCCGCCGATCAGCAAGGCATCGACGAAGGACACGTGATTGCATACCAGCAACGCCGTGCCTTCGTCCGGGATCGCCTCCAGGTTGCGGTGCTCGACCCGATACATGGAATGGCTGAGCAGCCAGATCATGAAACGCATGCTGAACTCGGGGACGATCTTGAAGATGTAGGCGTTGACCGCGATGTTCAGCAGCGACACCACCAGGAACAGCTGCGGGATCGACAGTTTGGCCAGGCTCAGCAAGACGATCGAGACAATCGCCGACACCACCATGAACAGCGCGTTGAGAATGTTGTTCGCGGCAATCACCCGCGCCCGCTCGTTCTCCGGGGTCCGCGACTGAATCAGTGCATACAGCGGCACGATGTAGAAACCACCGAAGATGCCCAGGCCGAGAATATCGATCAGCACCCACCAGGCGTGGCCATGACCGAGTACCTCGAGCCAGCTGTAACCCACCTCGCTTGGCGCAATCCCGCCGGAATGCCACCACAGCAGCAGGCCGAACACCGTCAGGCCGAACGAGCCAAAAGGCACCAGGCCGATCTCGACCTTACGCCCCGAGAGTTTCTCGCACAGCATGGAACCGGCGGCGATGCCCACCGAGAACACCGTGAGGATCAGCGTGACCACTGTCTCGTCGCCGTGCATCCACTCCTTGGCGTAGGCCGGAATCTGCGTCAGGTAGATCGCCCCGACAAACCAGAACCACGAGTTGCCGACGATCGAGCGCGACACGGCCGGCGTCTGCCCCAGGCCCAAGCGCAGGGTGGCCCAGGACTGGCTGAAGATGTTCCAGTTCAGACGCATGTCCGGGGTGGCCGCCGCGGCCCGGGGGATGCCCCGGCTGGCGAGGTAACCGAGCACAGCGACGGCAATGATCGCCGTCGAGACAATCGGTGCGTAATGGGCGGAGGACATCATGATCCCGGCGCCTATGGTGCCAGCGAGAATCGCCAGGAAAGTGCCCATTTCCACCAGGCCGTTGCCCCCCACCAGCTCTTCCTCTCGTAGCGCCTGGGGCAGGATCGAATATTTCACCGGGCCGAACAGCGCCGAGTGGGTGCCCATGGCGAACAGCGCCAGCAGCATCAGCGACAGGTGATCGAAGACAAAACCCACCGCCCCCACGGCCATGATCACGATCTCGCCGAGCTTGATCAGGCGGATCAACGCGTCCTTGGCGAACTTCTCGCCGAATTGCCCGGCCAGCGCCGAGAACAGGAAGAACGGCAGGATAAACAGCAAGGCACAGAGGTTGACCCAGATCGAGCGGTCACCCTCGATGGCCAGCTTGTAGAGAATGGCGAGGATCAGCGACTGCTTGAAGATGTTGTCGTTGAACGCGCCGAGGGACTGGGTAACGAAGAACGGCAGGAAACGCCGCGTACGAAGCAAGGTGAACTGTGAGGGGTGACTCATCTTCCATGTCCCTGAGTGGCTTGGATGCTGTTATTGGATTATCGATCTTCGATCCAGGCCACAACCTTACCTAAAGTTCGCGGATTATTTCGCTAATCCTGCGATGCAAGGCGAAACGAACAGCTCGCCACGATAAGCGCCCTGCAGCGTGCGCTTGCCCACCAACAGCCACATCAGTGCCAGCGCCAGGACCAACAGGCTGCCGAACACCGCGAAAAACGTCAGGTTCAGGGTAGCGGCCAGTTTCAGGGTGGTCAGGGCATAGACCCCCAGCGGGAAGGTGAACCCCCACCAGCCGAGGTTGAACGGAATGCCGTCGCGCAGGTAACGCAGGGTGATCAGCAGCGCCGTCAGCATCCACCACAGGCCGAAACCCCACAGGGTGATACCGGCCACCAGGCCCAGGCCCTCGGCGATTTCGCCCATTGCGGCCATGCCGTTGGCGGCGAAGATCGCTGGAGCGTCCGCGCCCAGCAGCAACATGCCCAGGGCCCCTGTGCCGATCGGCCCCAGGGCCAGCCAGCTCGAGGCAGCCATGCTTTCGTGAGGCAGCTTATGCAAGGCCATGCGCAGCAGGAGAATGGTCAGGATGCTGAAAGCCACCGGCAGCGAGAAGGCCCAGAGCACATAGCTGGTCACCAGCATCACCAGTTGCGAATGCGCGTCCACCAGATGCGGCGCCAGCAGCCCGCCACTGGCGGCGGCGACTTCGGCCGCGACCACCGGCAATAGCCAGACCGCGGTCATCTGGTCGATACGGTGCTCCTGGCGGGTGAACATCATGTAGGGAATCAACACCCCGCAAGCCAGCGACAGCGCCACATCCAGCCACCACAGCAGCTCGGCCAGTTGCACCACGCCGTCACCCCAGCGCGGTACGCCGAACAGCAGGAAACCGTTGATGATGGTGGCCAGGCCCATGGGGATGGTGCCGAAGAACATCGAGACCGTGGAGTGCCCGAAAATCCGCCGGGCTTCGTCGAAGAACATTACCCAGCGTGCCGCATAAGCGACGCTGAACACTACGAACAGCCCGATGGTGAACAGCCACAGCCCCTCGGCCAACAGGTGCAGGCCCGGGATCCGCAGCGGCAACTGGGCCAGCGCCAGAGCCAGCACGCCGGTGCCCATGGTGGCGGCGAACCAGTTGGGGGTGAAATGGCGGATGGCTTCGCGAGGATGTTGCAGCTGGCTCAAGGGCCGTCCGGTTCTGAGGGTGTTGGGGCATGTCATGGTGTGATCTCCTGTCCTCCGATGAGGTGGAGCCCATGGTAGAACCAGATCGAATATCTATATAACGGGTAATTTCTCTATCTGTTATCTGTTTTGCAAATATAAGAGCTAGACACTGCCTGCGTTTCAACCACCGGCATCCGCGTCGCGCTCAACTTTCCTGGGCGACACAGGCCTTGGCGGTTCGCTGACGCAGCAACCCCAGCAAAGCGCCAAGGGACAACAGGATCAACACCGCGCCATAACCATCGGTGGTCGCGATCAGGCCGAAACTGTGCGTCAGGTTTCCCGCCAACAGGGACGGCAGGCAGAACGCCAGATAACTCAGGACATAAAACGCCGACATCAACCCTGCCCGCTCATGGGGCAAGGCCAGCGGCATCACACTGCGCAGAGCGCCGAGGAACCCGGAGCCAAAACCTCCGCCCGTGACCAGGGTGCCGAGGAAGAACAGCGGCAGGCTGGCGGTGTGCACGGCGATGAGGATCAGGCTGATGCCGACGGCCAACAGGCTCGCGCCCAACCGCAAAACCTTGTCGGCCGGACGATGGCGCAGGGAAACAATCATCAGGGCACCGCTCAGCGTCAGCACCGCCACCAGGCCGCCGCCGATCAGGTTCGAGGTCGAGCCCGTCGCAGCGCGCACCAGCGATGGCGCCAATGACAGAAAGAACCCACCCACGGCCCACACCGCCACATCCACCGGTAACGCCAACCACAGCGCCCGTCGCGCCTGGGGCGGTACATGCAGCGAGGGCCGCAGGGAAGTCCAGACACCAGCCTGGGCAGTGACCGTCTCCGGCAAACGCCAGACGTACAGCGCCTGGGCGACAAACAGCACCAGCAGCAACCAGTAGGCCAGTTGCAGCGGCAACGGCGCATATTCCACCAGCAAGCCGCTGCCCATCGCCCCGCACGCCATGCCCAGCAAGGGCGCCACGCTGTTGACCAACGGCCCCTGCTGGCGGTCGGTATCCAACAGCGCCGCCCCCAGCACACTAGTGGCCATGCCGGTGGCGAAGCCCTGCATCACCCGGGCAGCAATCAGCCAGGCCACGCTGTCGGCCTGGATGAACAGCAGCATCGCCAGTATGTCCAGCAGCAGCGCCACGAAGATCACCGGCTTGCGTCCCAGATAATCCGAAAGCGAGCCGACGGTCAGCAGCGCCGCCAGCAGGCTCAAGGCGTAGACGCCGAAGATCAGGGTCAAGGTCGCCGACGAGAATTGCAGCACCTCCTGATACAGGTGATACATCGGCGTCGGCACACTGGAAGCGGCGAGAAAACTGAGTAAGGTGATCGCCAGAAACAACAGTCTGGAACGGTTTGACCGTGAAGAGTCGACACTACTGGACATGGGCACGCTCCATTAAAGCTAATTTTTTGCTTTTGCGGAGTGTGCTATCGCCTCGCTCTTAAAGCAAATTCTTTGTGTTAAGGTTCGATCCATGGCTATTAAAGAAGGTTTACGCCCGGGCGGGCGCAGTGCCCGGGTGCAGGAATCCATCCACTCGGCAGCCAGGGAACTCCTCGAAGAACAGGAGCGCTCGACCCTGACCGTGCCGCAAATCGCTACCCGCGCCGGCGTTACGCCCTCGACCATCTACCGGCGCTGGGGCGACCTGTCGGCACTGCTGGCGGATGTCGCCCTGGAACGCATGCGCCCGGACAGCGAACCGGCCGCCACCGGCAGCCTGCGCGGCGACCTGCGGGCCTGGGCCGAACAGTACCTCGACGAAATGAGCTCCGAACCCGGGCGCAACATGATGCGCGACGTGCAATGCAGCAGCACGCCCGGCTATTGCGTGAGCATTCTCAGCGGGCAATTGCAGATCATCCTCGACCGTCACCGGCACAGCGAAGCGGCCCTGCCCAGCATCGACCGGCTGTTGAACATGCTGGTAGCGCCAACGGTGTTCCGCATCCTGTTCGCCGCGCAACCGCTTGAAGTGCAGGAACTGCATGAACTGATCGACATCGCGCTGCGGCCTTGAGGCCGCTCTCGCGCCGACCGGTTCCGAGCCACCTTCCATAGCGCGCCTTCCGCGATAAAACCTGACAGGCAGCCCTCTTCCCCCTGCGACACCTGGCCGCGCCAATACCTTGGTCGACACTGACGAACCCCGAACATCGTGCGAGACTGTCTGACCGGGCTGAAGCGCCCGGCGCGCCTTTATGTTCGGAGTTTCCATGTCGCTGTCCAGCGGGCTGATCGCCATCGTCGCCCTGGCCTATATGGCCATCATGTTCGCCATCGCCTTTTACGGTGACCGTCGCAGCGCGCCCTTGCCGCCGCGAGTGCGTGCCTGGGTGTACAGCCTGTCGCTGGCGGTGTATTGCACCAGCTGGACCTTCTTCGGCGCCGTCGGCCAGGCTGCCGAGCAACTCTGGTCGTTCTTGCCGATCTACCTGGGGCCGATCCTGCTGCTGGTACTCGCGCCCTGGGTCCTGCAAAAGATGGTGATGATCAGCAAGCAGGAAAACATCACCTCCATCGCCGACTTCATCGCCGCGCGCTACGGCAAGTCCCAGACCCTGGCGGTGGTGGTGGCGCTGATCTGCCTGGTCGGCGTGCTTCCTTATATTGCCCTGCAGCTCAAGGGCATCGTGCTTGGCGTGGACCTGCTGATCGGCGCGGGTGCCGACACCATGGGCACCCGCGCCCAGGACACGGCGCTGATCGTGTCGCTGATCCTGGCGCTGTTCACCATCGTCTTCGGTACCCGCAACCTCGACGCCACCGAGCACCACCGCGGCATGGTGCTGGCGATTGCCTTCGAATCCCTGGTCAAGCTGCTGGCCTTTCTCGCGGTCGGCGCCTTTGTCACCTATGGCCTGTACGACGGTTTCGACGACCTGTTCAGCCAGGCCATGCTCGCCCCGCGCCTGGAGCAGTACTGGGAAGAAACCATCAACTGGCCGTCGATGGTGGTGCAGACCGGCGTCGCCATGATGGCGATCATCTGCCTGCCGCGGCAGTTCCACGTCACCGTGGTGGAGAACATCGAGCCCCAGGACCTGCGCCTGGCCAAGTGGGTGTTTCCCGCCTACCTGGCCCTGGCCGCGCTGTTCGTGGTGCCGATCGCCCTGGCCGGGCAGATGCTGCTGCCCAGCTCGGTGCTGCCGGATTCGTTCGTCATCAGCCTGCCCCTGGCCCAGGCCCATCCAGCCCTGGCCGTGCTGGCCTTCATCGGTGGCGCGTCGGCCGCCACCGGCATGGTGATCGTCGCCAGCGTGGCCCTGTCGACCATGGTCTCCAACGACATGCTGCTGCCCTGGCTGCTGCGCCGGCAGAGTGCCGAACGGCCTTTCGAAGTGTTCCGCCACTGGATGCTCTCGGTGCGCCGGGTCAGCATCGTGGTCATCCTGCTGCTGGCCTATGTCAGCTACCGCCTGCTGGGCTCCACCGCGAGCCTGGCGACCATCGGCCAGATCGCCTTCGCCGCGGTGACCCAACTGGCCCCAGCCATGCTCGGCGCGCTGTACTGGAAGCAGGCCAACCGCCGCGGCGTGTTCGCCGGATTGGCGGCCGGTACTTTCCTGTGGTTCTACACCCTGGTCCTGCCGATCGCCGCCCACAGCCTGGGCTGGTCGCTGAACAGCTTCCCGGGCCTGGCCTGGCTGCACGGCAATCCGCTGAACCTGCCGATCACACCCTTGACCCAAGGTGTGGTGCTGTCGCTGGCCGGCAACTTCACCCTGTTCGCCTGGGTCTCGGTGCTGTCGCGTACCCGGGTTTCGGAACACTGGCAGGCCGGGCGCTTCATCGGCCAGGAAATCAGCGGCCGCCCCAGCGCCCGATCGATGCTCTCGGTACAGATCGACGACCTGCTCAAGCTCGCCGCGCGATTTGTCGGGGAAGAACGGGCCCGCCAGAGCTTCATCCGCTTTGCCTACCGCCAGGGCAAAGGCTTCAACCCCAACCAGAACGCCGACGGCGAATGGATCGCCCACACCGAACGCCTGCTGGCCGGCGTGCTCGGCGCATCGTCCACCCGCGCGGTGGTCAAGGCCGCCATCGAAGGGCGGGAGATGCAGCTCGAAGACGTGGTGCGCATCGCCGACGAAGCCTCTGAAGTGCTGCAATTCAACCGGGCCTTGCTGCAAGGGGCGATCGAGAACATCAGCCAGGGCATCAGCGTGGTCGACCAGTCCCTCAGGCTGGTGGCCTGGAACCGTCGCTACCTGGAGCTGTTCAACTACCCGGACGGGCTGATCAGCGTCGGCCGGCCGATCGCCGACATCATCCGCCACAACGCCGAACGAGGCCTGTGCGGGCCGGGCGAGGCCGAAGTGCATGTCGCCCGCCGCCTGCACTGGATGCGCCAGGGCCGCGCCCACACCTCCGAACGGCTGTTCCCCAATGGCCGGGTGATCGAGTTGATCGGCAACCCGATGCCCGGCGGCGGCTTTGTCATGAGTTTCACCGACATCACCCCGTTCCGCGAAGCCGAACAGGCCCTCACCGAAGCCAACGAAGGCCTGGAGCAGCGGGTCGCCGAGCGAACCCACGAACTGTCGCAACTGAACGCCGCGCTGACCGAGGCCAAGGGCACCGCCGAGGCCGCCAACCAATCCAAGACCCGTTTCCTGGCAGCGGTCAGTCACGATCTGATGCAACCGCTGAATGCCGCCCGGCTGTTCTCCGCCGCCCTCTCCCACCAGGACGACGGTTTGTCCGCCGAAGCCCAGCAATTGGTCCAGCACCTGGACAGCTCCCTGCGCTCTGCCGAAGACCTGATCAGCGACCTGCTGGATATCTCCCGCCTGGAAAACGGCAAGATCAATCCGGAGCGCAAGCCGTTCGTGCTCAACGAACTGTTCGATACCCTGGGGGCCGAATTCAAGGTGCTGGCCCAGGAGCAAGGCCTGAAATTCCGCCTGCGCGGCAGCCGTCTCAGGGTCGACAGCGACATCAAGCTACTGCGCCGGGTTCTGCAGAATTTCCTGACCAATGCCTTCCGTTACGCCAAGGGGCCTGTGCTGCTGGGCGTGCGCCGCCGCGGCAACCAGCTGTGCCTGGAAGTCTGGGACCGTGGACCGGGGATTCCGCTGGATAAGCAGCAAGTGATCTTCGAAGAATTCAAACGCCTCGACAGCCACCAGACCCGCGCCGAAAAAGGCCTGGGCCTCGGGTTGGCGATCGCCGACGGGCTGTGTCGCGTGCTCGGTCACGGCCTGCAAGTGCGCTCCTGGCCGGGCAAGGGCAGCGTCTTCAGTGTCAGCGTGCCTTTGGCCAAGGCGGCCGTCAGCACACCGAGGCAAGTGGCCGAACTTAACGGCCATCTGCTGTCCGGCGCCCAGGTACTGTGTGTCGACAACGAAGACAGCATCCTGATCGGCATGAACAGCCTGCTCAGCCGCTGGGGCTGCCAGGTCTGGACCGCGCGTAACCGCGAAGAATGCGCGGCGCTGCTCAATGATGGCGTGCGCCCGCAACTGGCATTGGTGGACTATCACCTGGACGATGGCGAAACCGGCACCGAGGTCATGGCCTGGCTGCGTACCCAGTTGGGTGACCCGGTGCCAGGCGTGGTGATCAGCGCCGACGGGCGCCCCGAGATGGTCGCCGAGGTGCACGCCGCTGGGCTGGACTACCTGGCCAAGCCGGTGAAGCCCGCGGCGTTGCGGGCGCTGCTGAGCCGGCACCTGCCGCTCTGATAGCCCGCTCTCGAATCAATCCGGCAGTTCAAGCAACGCGCCGTCGGCATCGGTCATCGCCCGCTCCAGCAGGTCCGCCGGCAGGCTCTTGCTGGCACGCGCCCCGAGCAACCGCAGTTGCTCGCTGCGGCTGACCAGGTTGCCACGCCCCTCGGTCAGCTTGTTGCGCGCGGCGCTGTAGGCCTTGTCCAGTTGCTGCAGACGATTGCCGACTTCATCCAGATCCTGAATGAACAACACGAACTTGTCGTACAGCCAACCGGCGCGCTCGGCGATTTCCCGGGCGTTCTGGCTCTGCCGCTCCTGCTTCCACAGGCTGTCGATCACTCGCAGGGTAGCCAGCAAGGTGGTCGGGCTGACGATCACGATATTGCGGTCGAAGGCTTCCTGGAACAGGTTGGGCTCGGCTTGCAAGGCAGCGGAAAAAGCTGCCTCGATGGGCACGAAGAGCAACACGAAATCCAGACTGTGCAAGCCTTCCAGACGCTTGTAATCCTTACCGGCCAGGCCTTTGACGTGATT
This sequence comes from Pseudomonas sp. GW821-FHT02B10, assembly GCF_059421865.1. Classification (NCBI taxonomy): domain Bacteria; kingdom Pseudomonadati; phylum Pseudomonadota; class Gammaproteobacteria; order Pseudomonadales; family Pseudomonadaceae; genus Pseudomonas; species Pseudomonas sp. GW821-FHT02B10. The sequence goes on from NZ_JBWKVU010000005.1 coordinate 12,182, forward strand.
GCGCAAGGACAGTACGTGCTGCTTCAGCGCCGCCTGGCCGATCACTTCATCGTCCGCCGCGACAAACTGCTGGTAGGCGGTCAGGCTGACCTTGGAGTCCACCACCACCTGCTTGTCGCCGGGCAGCATGATCAGCACGTCGGGCTGGAAACGCTCGCCGTCGGGCCCTTTGAGGCTGACCTGGGTCTGGTACTCACGGCCCTTCTCCAGGCCGGCATGCTCCAGTACCCGCTCGAGAATCAGCTCGCCCCAGTTGCCCTGGGTTTTCTGGCCCTTGAGCGCACGGGTCAGGTTGGTCGCCTCGTCGCTCAAGCGCAGGTTCAGCTGTTGCAGGCGCTCGAGCTCCTTGCCGAGGGAAAAACGCTCGCGCGCTTCGGCCTGATAACTCTCTTCGACCCGCTTCTCGAAGGACTGGATGCGCTCCTTGAGCGGGTCGAGCAATTGTCCGAGACGCTGCTGGCTGTTCTCGGCAAAACGCTGCTCACGCTCGTCGAAGATCTTGCCCGCCAGCTCGGCGAACTGCGCCCGCAGCTCGTCCCGCGAGCCTTGCAGGTCGCTCAGGCGCTGCTGGTGGCTTTCCTGCTGCTCGCGCAACTCGGCATTCAATGACGCGGCCTGGGCGTCCAGGCGCCGCAGTTCAGCTTCCTTGTTGGTCCGTTCAAGGTTCCAGGCGTGGGCGGCATCACGGGCGTTGTCGCGCTCGATCTGCAACAACTCGACTTCTCGGCGCACCGCCGCCAGGTCGGCCTGCTTCACGGCATTGGCCTGGCCCAGGTCGCTGATCTCGTCGCGACAGGCATCCAGTTGGGCGTTCAAGCCATCCTGCGCCAGCAACGCCGTGGCCAGGCGTTCCTCCAGCAGGAACAGTTCGGTTTGGCGGGAGCTCAGACGGCGTTGCAGTTGCCAGGCGAGCGCCACCAAGGGCAATGCCGCGCCTGCCAGACCGAGCAGTACGCTGGTCAAGTCCATAGCCATAGCCACTCCAGACAGTGAAATAAAGCTTGAAGGTTAACCAAGGGACCGAGGCTTGGACAGCTCAGTCTTCGATCTGGCCAAGCTCCAGCTGGGCGCGGCGATCGCCAGCCCGTGCCGCCTGGCGCAGCAGGTCATGACCGATCCGCCGATCGCGGGCGTTGCCGCATTCGCGGCACATCAGTTGGCCGAGACGGCTCTGCGCCGCCACTACCCCTTCCCGGGCAGGCTGCTTGAGCAAATGCCCGGCAAAGTGCTTGACGTTCCGGTTATCACCCAGGCGCGGGCTGTCGAGCAGCCACATGGCCACACGTAACGAAAAACGCTTGGGCTCGGTAACACTGGAAGAGGCAGAGGTAACAGAAGGTGACACTGAGCGAAACTTCATAAAGCACTGTAGGGCAGATCGGAGGGCGCGCCACTCTACTCCTTTTTTCACACGCGTAAAGTCGAAAAAACTCGGCACGCCCGTACTAGAGCAAGCGCTTGGGACAATCCACAGAAGCTGTGGATAACTCAGTGGACAACCACCCTACAAGTCTCCGAAAGCCGCATGGGACGGGGCCCGCAGTCAAACTGACGATTTTTTCACCAGTAAAAAAAACCGATGTTTTTCATTGACTTAAATTTTCATCACAGGCATTGGAGGGCTCGACAGGTGAGGTGACAGGCCGGTGACAGTCCGCGCAACTATTGTGCACAAGTACCCTTGATCCGGTTATATCGGTGCACCTTTTTCGCCCATTCACGGGAGAACAGCAGCGAAGACCCAAGCTCCAGTAACAACTTTCTGCTCAACTACGGTGGAAAGGCCGGCCTCGTTCACGACCTCGCCCCTGTGACGCTCATAACCATTTTGCCTAACACACTTGCACCAGCTACATCAATCCGTTATCATCCACAGCGTTAGTACCAAGCTGAAAGTCAATTCTGGTCGAACAAGTCCCCCGGTTCAGCTTCCCTGAAGAGAAGTTTCTACCGACTACATGGGATCGACCACCTCGCTGGTTTCCAGGTAAAGCTTTCGCCGACACTGCCTTTGAACACATTGCAAAGGATGTCGCGAAGCCCTTTTTACTCTGACCGAACCAACCTGCAAATTGATCAGGATCTTCACCTGGGGCCCAGAACCTTAACCCCTGCCGTGATTGCCTGCCCTCCTAAGTACCTACCTGCCAGCCCTAGCGCGCACTTGATAAAGCGCTTCCAACTGGCTGCTTTGTTCCAGTCGGGTTCTTCGTTCGACCAATGGTGGTCGGCGTTACTGGAACGTTTTAACGTTGCACGGTTCTTAACCGTGTCATTTGTAGGAACACCCAATAACTATGTCTACTCAAATCCAGACTCAGGATGCCATTCGCACCCTTACCAATGCTTTTGCTCCAATGAACTGCCTGATCATGGCCGCTCGCAAAGGCTGCTTCAGCTTCACCCTGGTCAACGAACACGGTATCGCTCGTCACAGCGAACGCCTGTACCCCGATCAGTATTCCAGCGCCGAGCCGCTGCAAGCGGTGATCGAGCGCACCCGTCAGGCCCTGACCGCCTGAGACGCCAGAGCGCTGAAAACCCGAAGCCCCGCCTGAATAGCGGGGCTTTTTATTACCTGTTATTTCGATTTTCCCGCCTTCGGCTAAAGCACCATCCGGTATAACGGTTATAACAGGAAGCCGGAAATATTTTAAAAACAGGCCTTTACAGCAACGATATGACACTACACTTCAACTCAAGCGGCATGATCCGCTTCCGGCGAGCCTGACCGATCCATCGCTGCCAAGCTCCCCCATCAGGCCTCGCCGGCCACTTCACGCTTCGAGGGCTTTATGGGTATTGCCGCCAGCGAACTGTGCCGCTACGTGATCCGCCCGACCCTGATCTATCTGGGCAACCACAGTCGCACCGCAGAATCATTGCTGCTAGGCATCGCCGCCAGTCAATCCGCCCTCGGCTCCGCCCTGCACGACCGCAGAGGCCACGGCCTCTACCGCATCGCCGAACCCCGCCACCAGGCACTCTGGGACCACTATCTGGCCCTGGACCCGGAACGCGCCAGCCTGGTTCGCGGCCTGGCCAGCCAGCATGCATTCCTCAGCGGGCCGCATCTGGAATTGACCGTCAACCTGCGTTATGCCACCGCCATCGCCTGGCTGCTGGTAGAAGAGCAGAACACCCCGCTCCCCGAAGCCGATGACCTGGTCGGCATGGCTCGTATCTGGAAGCAGATCTTCCAGCCACAAGGACGTCTGCGGGACTTCGCCGATGCCTGGCAGACCTGTGTTGCGCCACTGAATCAGGTCGCCTGCTGACCGGACTTTTTGCAAGATCGCGCAAACAACCGCAATTTTGGTCGGATTGTCCTACAAAACCGCTCTATCTCAAGCCATACAGCCTATAGCGTTGAGGAGGAAATGTTGGTAATTTTCGCTCCGGTGATCACCAGGAGTTCTAATAATGAAAAAAGTAATACTCAAAACCAGTCTTAGCCTTGCCGTTGCGATGGCATCCACCCAACTTTTCGCAAGCGGCTTTGCCCTGAACGAACAAAGCATCAGCGGCATGGGTACTGGTTTCGCCGGTCGATCCTCTGCTGCCGACGATGCAAGCACAGTTTTTGGTAACCCTGCCGGTATGTCGCGCCTGAAACGCCAGCAAGTCACTGGCGGCCTCGCGGCCATCGACGCGTCCACCGATATCAACGACGCCAGCGGTAGCCAGAGAGGGACCAACAAAGGCGATATGGTGCCGTTCACCGCCGTCCCAATGGCCTACTACGTCAAGCCTATCGATGACCAGTGGGCCTTCGGCCTGGGTGTCTACGCCCCATTCGGCCTGATCACCGACTATGAAAGCGGCTTCCAGGGCCGTAACTTCGGCAGCAAAAGCGAAGTTAAAGTCGTCACCTTCCAGCCAACCGTCAGCTATGCCTTCAACGACAAGGTGTCGATCGGTTTCGGCCCGACCATCAACCGCATCTCCGGCACCCTGGAATCCGCGCTGACCACGCCACTGTCGCCTAACGATGGCAATGTCCAGATCAAGGGTGACGATATCGGCTACGGCTACAACATCGGTGTGCTGGTCCAGGCGACCGACACCACTCGCGTGGGCCTGACTTATCACTCGAAGGTCAAGTACAAGCTGGAAGGCCACACCGAAGTCAGCCCAGGCGCCGGTACTCCGGGCGCCCTGCTTCGCGGTGCTCGCTACGACGCCTCGCTGGACATCACCACCCCTGAGTCGGCCGACCTGTCGGTGACCCAGGACCTCAACGATGCCTGGAAACTCTACGCCGGTGCGACCTGGACCCGCTGGAGCCGCCTGAAAGACATCACCGTACAAAACGAAGGCGTAACCGCCAGCGCCGGTGGTCTTCTGGCCCCGGGTGCCCTCAGCTCCATCAAGGAAGAACAGAACTGGCACGACACCTGGGCCTATGCCATCGGTACTTCCTACCAGTTGAACAAGCAGTGGGTATTGCGCACCGGCCTGAGCTTCGACCAGTCGCCAGCCAACAACACCAACCGTTCGCCACGCATCCCTACCGGCGACCGGACCATCTTCAGCCTCGGCGCCGGCTGGAGCCCAACCGAAGACCTGACCATCGACGTGGCTTACTCCTACCTCAAGGAAGAGAAGGTCAAGGTCAACAACCACAATACGCTCGGCCAGTCTTACAGCGCCGAGTACGAGAACAGCGCAAACGGCTTCGGCGTGGGCGCAACCTACCGCTTCTAAAGCCTGACGGCCTGAACGAAAAAGCCCCCGCATCCAAGGATGCCGGGGCTTTTTTATTGACCGTGGATAACTCTCAAGGCTTGGACGCCAGCGCCTGTTCCACGGCCTCAATCAGTTCAGGACTGCCCGGCTTGGTCAGGCTGGAGAAATTGGCGATCACCTTGCCCTGGCGATCGACCACATACTTGTAGAAATTCCACTTCGGCGCACTGCTCTGCTCGGCCAAGACCTTGAACAGGTGCACCGCGTCCGGGCCTCGGACCTGCTGTGGCTCGGTCATGGTGAAGGTGACGCCGTAGTTCGCATAACAGACCTTGGCCGTCTCCGCGCCATCCTTGGACTCCTGTTTGAAGTCATTCGACGGCACGCCTACCAGCTCCAGCCCCTGACCCTTGTAACGCTGGTACAACGCCTCGAGCCCCTTGAACTGCGGGGCGAAGCCGCAAAAGCTCGCGGTATTGACCACCACCAGCGGCTTACCGGCAAAGCGTTGGCACAGGTCGATGGACTCCTTGGCGCGCAGCTTGGGCAGCGAACCCTGCAACAGCGACGGGCATTCGCCCGCCCAGGCCGAACCGGCAAACACCATGAGTACAGCTGGAACAGCAAGCCAGCGCGCCAACATATTCAACTCCTTGAAAGTACCGTCAAAGGGTCAAACTACTCGCCCGGCGGACGCCCTAGCAAGCGCTTCCTGGCAGACGCCCATGCCCAACTGCATCAGCGCCAGCCCACCCTGGTGCCAGCCCCACCAGGCCAACACCAGCAAGGCGATAACAACCATCAGGCCGACCCAGCGCAAGCCTGCCCGGCTCATGCCGCGCTCGCCTGCAGACGGGCAACCGGACGCTCGCGCACCGGCCAGTTCAGGGCCGCGGCCAGCAAACTGAGGAGAATCGCCACCTGCCAGATCAAGTCATAACTCCCGGTTCGATCGTAGACTACCCCGCCGAGCCAGCCGCCGAGGAACGAGCCCAACTGGTGAAACAGAAACACGATGCCGCCCAGCATGGACAGGTTGCGCACCCCGAACAAGGTCGCCACCGTGCCATTGGTCAGCGGCACCGTCGACAACCACAGGAAGCCCATGGCCATGCCGAACAGATACGCACTGACTTGCGTCACCGGCAGCCAGAGGAACAGGCCGATGACCACCGCACGCAACAGGTACAGGCCGGTCAACAAGCGCGGCTTGGACATGCGCCCGCCCAGCCAGCCGGCGGTGTAGGTGCCGAAGATATTGAACAGGCCGATCAACGCCAGCACGGTGGTGCCTACCGTGGCCGGCAAGTGCTGGTCCACCAGGTAGGCTGGCAAATGCACGCCGATGAACACCACCTGGAAACCGCAGACGAAAAAGCCGAACGCCAGCAGCCAGAACCCGGAGTGAGAGCAGGCCTCACGCAAGGCCTCGGAGAGGCTCTGCTCATGGCCCAGGCTGGGCAGCGGCTTGTCCTTGAGCATGCTCACCAGCGGCACGATCAATGCCACCAGCAACCCCAGCACCAACAGTGCCGACGACCAGCCGAGCCAGCCGATCAAGCCCAGTGTGCCCGGCAGCATGGCGAATTGACCGAACGAACCGGCTGCACTGGCGACCCCCATGCCCATGCTGCGTTTCTCCGCCGGCAGCGCGCGCCCCACCACGCCGAGAATCACTGAAAACGAGGTCCCCGAAAGCCCGATACCGATCAGCAAGCCGGCGCTCAACGACAGCGACAGCGGCGAATCGGCCAACCCCATGAACAACAGGCCCACGGCGTACAGCACACCGCCGACCAGCACTACCTTCGCCGCACCGAAGCGGTCGGCCAGGGCTCCAGTAAAGGGCTGGGCCAGGCCCCAAATGAGGTTCTGTAGGGCAATGGCAAAGGCAAACACCTCGCGCCCCCAGCCGAACTCCGCGCTCATGGGCGGCAGAAACAGCCCGAAGCCATGTCTTATCCCCAGGGACAAGGCCAGGATCAACGCACTCCCGAGAAGAACCCAACCGCTGGTACGCCACATCGAAGTCATTTTATTCTCCATTTACGGGTATATACCCGCTTATCATCGAACGAAAGGCCTTCACGCCAGTTCGTTCAGCAAGGCCAGCAAGGTTTCGCGTTTTTCTGCACCCAGACGGTCGATCAAGCGCTGTTGCGCCGCTTCCCAGGCCGGCAAGGCCGCCAGCAGTCGCTGCTGGCCCTCATCGGTCAGCTGGACGATGCGATTGCGTTGATCCTCACCCTCGGACAGTCGGACCAGGCCCTCGCCTTCCAGCACCCGCAGGTTACGGCCCAGGGTACTGCGGTCCAGACCCATGGCCTCGGCCAGGCTGGAAATGCTCGGCTGGTCCAGGCGCTGCAAATTACTCAGCAAGGAATACTGGGCAACGTTGATCCCGAAGCCGTCGAGAGCGCCGTCGTAGAACCTGCTGACGCCACGGGCGGCGCGCCGCAGGTTGGTGCACAGACATTGAGAAGGAAGCATGGTGCGTGTATATACCCGCGATTAAAGGAATGCAAGAAATTTGCATAGTTCAGGGCGCGAATAAAACCCGCGCTCCGCCTTTTCTAGAACAGCGCCAACCCTACCAGGACCGTCACCTCCAGCAGCTCCAGCAGGGCGCCCGCCGTATCCCCGGTGGTGCCGCCCAGGCGACGCAGCATCAGCTGACGCAAGCCAGCAAACACCAGGCCCGCCAGCAGCAACGCCAACACCGCGCTATAGCCGCCGAGCACTACGCACACCAACACAGCAAGCGCCAGTACCCACTTGCCGGCCAGACGCGGCAGATGATTCGCCAGCGCCTGCCCAAGGCCACCAGGGCGCACATAAGGCGTGCAAAGGAACAGCCCCAGCAAGGCGCCGCGACCGATCAGTGGCGCCAGCAGCAAGGCAACGCCGGCCTGCTGCTCGATCAGCGCCACCAGCGCGGCGAACTTGAGCAGCAACACCAGCCCCAGGGTGACCACGGCAATCGGCCCGCTGCGCGGGTCCTTCATGATCGTCAGCGTGCGCTCGCGATCGCCGAAGCCGCCCAGCCAGGCGTCCGCGCTGTCGGCCAACCCGTCCAGATGCAAGGCACCGCTGAGCAGCACCCAGACCGTCAGCAACAACGCCCCATGCAGCAACAGCGGCGCGCCCATCAACAACTGGTTCAGCCCCCAGAGCAGCAGCCCGAACAGCAGGCCGATCAACGGGTAGAACAGCAACGACCGGCCCATTTCCTCGGGCGACGGCATGCCCGGCAAACGCACCGGAAAACTGCTAAGAAATTGCAGGGCGATCCAGAATGGCAGCACGCTCAGACTCCTTCGCTCAATACCAGGCCAGCCTCGACAGTCAGGGCGAACAAGGCACCGTGAGCAACCTCGACATTCAGCAACTGCTCACGCGGCAAACCTCGGGCCCGGGCCAGCAACAAGCGCATCACTCCGCCATGACTGACCAGCAGCACCCGCTCGCCGGCATAACGCTGATGCAGACGTTCGACCGCCCCCAGCACCCGCGCGGAAAACGCCAGCACCGGCTCGCCCCGCGGCGGGGTAAAGGCATAGGGATCGGCCCAGAACCGCCCCAGCGCCTCAGCGTCGGTGGTCATCAGCGCCGCCGCGCTCTGCCCTTCCCAGGCACCGAAATGCAGCTCCTGCAGATCCGGGTCCAGGGTCACCGGCAGCGCCAGGCGCGCCCCCAGTTCCTCGGCAAAACGCGCGCAGCGTTGCAAGGGCGAACTTACCAGCCGATCCCAGGGCCCCCGGCCTGCGACAGCAGCACGCATCTGCTGCCAACCGGCGTCGGTCAGGGCATCGTCGAGGCTGCCGCGCAGGCCACCACCGAGCTCGGTTTCGCCGTGGCGCAGCAGGTCCAGGCGCAAGGTCATGCCGGACGATCCGCCACGGCCGCTTCGGCAAAAGTCGCCATCTGCCCGTGCAGGTCGCAGGCCAGGCGCAGCAACGGCACCGCCAGCGCCGCGCCACTGCCCTCACCCAGGCGCAGGCCGAGGTCCAGCAAAGGCTCGGCCTCGAGGGTTTGCAGGATATGCCGATGCCCCGGCTCGGCCCCACGGTGGCCGAACAGCAGCCACGGGCGGCACTCGGGGTTCAGCCGCACCGCCACCAGCGCCGCCACGCTGCAAATGAAACCATCGACCAGCACCGCGACGCCTTCCTGGGCACAGGCCAGGTAGGCCCCAACGAGCGCGGCGATCTCGAAACCGCCAAGGTTGAACAAAGTCTGCAAGGCATCGCCACGCTGGGCGGCATGCCGGCTCAAGGCGCGCTCGATCACCTGCGCCTTGTGGCTGACACCCGCCGCATCCAGGCCGGTGCCCGGCCCCGCAAGGTGCGCCACCGGAATATCCAGCAAGACGCAGGCCACGGCGCTGGCCGCGGTAGTGTTGCCAATGCCCATCTCGCCGCCGATAAACAGTTCGCTGCCCTGCTCGACGGCCCGCAGCACACTGTCACGTCCGGCCTGCAGGGCCTGCTCGCCCTGGGCCTGGGTCATGGCCGGCCCCTCGACGAAGTTCCGGGTGCCCGCCCCCAGGTTCAAATGCCGCACGCCGGGCAGGTTCAAGCCGGGCGTCACCGTGCCGAGATCGACCACTTCCAGGCGTGCCCGCAGCTGCCGCGCCAACACGCTGATGGCCGCGCCGCCGCTGACGAAGTTGTGCAGCATCTGCCCCGTGACTGCCTGCGGATAAGCCGAAACCCCCTCGGCCACCACCCCGTGGTCGCCGGCGAAAATCGCAATCCACAGCTGCTCCAGGCCAGGCTTGACCCGCCCCTGCAAGCCGGCCAGCTGTACCGCGACCCGCTCCAACTGCCCCAGCGAACCCGCGGGCTTGGTCAATTGCTGCTGACGCGACCGCGCCGCCTCCAGGGCTTGAGTGTCGAGCGCCTTGCACGGCCGCAGCCACCAGAAGTCATTCATAACGCAGTTCCTTTCAGAGTCAGGGGCAGGCCGGCCACCGTCAGCACTACCCGCTGACAACGCTCGGCCAGGGCTTGATGCAGCCAACCGGCTTCATCGACATAACGGCGAGTCAACTCGCCCAGCGGCACGACACCCATTCCAGTCTCGTTGCTGACAAAAATGATTTCGCCCGGCAGCGACGCCAGGCACTCCAGCAGCGCTTCGCGCTCACTGGCGAGCCGCTGGGCATCCTCCAGCAGCAACAGGTTGGTCAGCCACAAGGTCAGGCAATCCACCAGCAGGCAGCGCTCGGCGCTCGCGCTTTCGCGCAGCACCCGCGCCAATTCCAACGGCTCCTCGATCAATGCCCATTGGGCCGGGCGCCGTTCGCGGTGATGCGCGATGCGCTGACTCATTTCGCCGTCCAGCGCCTGGCTGGTGGCGATATAGGTCACGGCCAGGCCGCTCGCGCCGGCGAGCTTTTCCGCCAGGCGACTCTTACCGGAACGGGCACCGCCGAGGATCAGTTGCAACATGCTTGGAAACCCTTGAATTGAGGTACAGCCACAGCGGCGCGGCAATGCCGGCGCCGACGCTCTAAAGCCCGCAAAGCTGGCGCAGGTGCTCGGTGTCCAGGTGCTGCTCCACCAGATCGGCCAGGCGCTCGATATCACGCTCGCGCAGAGCGTGGTAGTCGACCGCTTGCACCTCGCGCAAACCCGCCCAGCGCAGCAACGCACTGCAGGCCGCCGGCGCCTCGAACAGACCGTGCAGGTAGGTGCCGAGAATCTGCCCGTCGTCGCTGCGCGCGCCGTCGCGGCGACCGTCGTCCAGGGTCACGGCGGCCAGTTCCAGCGCAGGCCCCGTCGTGACGCCGGCATGGATCTCATAACCGCTGACCTCGGCCTCCTCCAGCGCCAGACGTCCACGCACATTGCGCAACTGCTTCTCTTGTTCCAGCACCGTTTCGAACGCCAGCAGCCCCAATCCCGCGCTGGAGCCTGGCGCGCCTTCCAACCCCAAAGGGTCGTGCAGCTGCTCGCCGAGCATCTGCAAACCGCCGCAGATACCCAGCAACTTGCCGCCGTAGCGCAGGTGCCGGGCGATGGCTGTGTCCCAGCCCTGGGCGCGCAGGTACGCCAGGTCGCTGCGCACGCTTTTCGAGCCGGGCAGGATGATCAGGTCGGCCGGCGGAATCGCCTGGCCGGGACCGATGAATTGCAGGTCCACCTGGGGGTGCAGGCGCAGCGGGTCGAAGTCGGTGTGATTGCTGATGCGCGGCAATACCGGCACCAGTACTTTCAGCACCTGCTCGGCCTTGTCGGCCTGACGCTGGTCGATACCGTCTTCGGCTTCCAGATGCAGGTCCAGCACATAGGGCAACACGCCGATCACCGGCTTGCCGGTACGCGCTTCGAGCCAGTCGAGGCCCGGTTGCAACAGGGCGATATCACCGCGAAAACGGTTGATGATGAAACCTTTGACCCGCGCCTGCTCGCTTGGCGACAACAGATCCAGGGTGCCCACCAGATGGGCGAAAACCCCGCCACGGTTGATGTCGGCGATCAGCAGCACCGGGCAGTCCACCGCTTCGGCAAAGCCCATATTGGCAATGTCGCCGGCCCGCAGATTGATCTCCGCCGGCGAGCCCGCGCCTTCCACCATCACCACCGGATAGGCCACGCTCAGGCGTTGGTGAGAGGCCAGCACCGCCTGCATGGCGATGGCCTTGTAGTCGTGATAGGCCACCGCGTTCATGGTGGTCACCGCACGACCGTGAATGATCACCTGGGCCCCGGTGTCACTGTTGGGCTTGAGCAGCACCGGGTTCATGTCGGTGTGCGGCTCCAGGTGCGCGGCCTGGGCTTGTACTGCCTGGGCCCGACCGATCTCGCCACCGTCGGCGGTCACCGCGCTGTTGAGGGCCATGTTCTGCGGTTTGAAGGGCACGACGCTGACGCCCTGGCGCGTCAGCCAGCGGCAGAGCGCCGTCACCAGGGTGCTTTTACCGGCGTCGGAAGTGGTGCCCTGCACCATCAGGGTGGTCATGGATGTTCCTTGGCGTAGGCGACGAAGGCCTGTTCGAGACGCGACCAGTCGGCTTCATCGGCCGGCAAGCCAAAACGCAGGCTGCTGTTGTGGGTGAACAGCCGCAGCAGGATGCCCCGGCGCGCCATGAACTCATGCAACAGCTCGGCGCGATCGGTGATCAGCCACTGGAACAGCGCACAGCCCCCCTGGGGTTTCAGACCGTGGCGCTCGAGCAGCTGCGCCAGGCGCAGGCTCGCCGCTTCACTGCGCAGCCGTTGCCGCCCATGGCCTTCACGGTCGCGCAGGCACACCTGGCCCAGCACCCGGGTCGGCCCACTGACGGCCCAGGGGCCGACCTGCTCGGCCAGCAGCTTGAGCAGCTTGAGCTCGGCCAGCACGAAGCCCAGGCGCACCCCGGCCAGGCCGAAAAACTTGCCGAAGGAACGCAGGACGATCAACCCCACCTGATCGGCCTGGGCCGCCAGGCTCAGCTGGGGAGTGTTGTCCATGAAGGCTTCGTCGACCACCAGCCAGCCACCGCGCTGCGCCAGACGCGCATGCCAGTCCAGCAGGCGCTCCGGAGTCAGGCTCAAGCCCGTGGGATTGTTCGGATTGACCACCACCAGCACGTCCAGGCTGTCGAGGAAAAAGTCCACTTCCTGTTCCAGCACTTCCCGCACGATGTAGCCGCTGCGGCGCCAGGCTTCGGCGTGCTCGGCATAACAGGGCGACAGCACGCCGACCTTGCCGGCGCGGCGCAAACGCGGGAGCAGCTGGATCGCCGCCTGGGAACCGGGCACCGGCAACACATGGGCCGCGCCGTAGTAGTCGCGGGCCGCCTGCTCCAGGCCATCGTCGGTTTCCGGCAGGCGCGCCCAGGCCCGCATCCCGATCTCGGGAATCGGCCACGGCCAGGGTGCCAGGCCGCTGGACAGGTCCAGCCAGTCGGCCTCGGCGATGCCATATTGCTCGGCCGCCTTGCGCAGGCGGCCACCGTGCTCAAGCATAGAACTCAGCTCCCACGCAGAGAATCAGCAGCCATAACCAGACCCCGCGCTGCACCAGTTGCCAGCCGCGATCGATGGACGAAGCATCGGCCGCCACGCCCTCGCCCAATTGCGGGCGCTGGTGCAGTTCGCCGTGATAGATCGCCGCACCGCCCAGCTCGACGCCCAGGGCCCCGGCCCCGGCCGCCATCACCGGCCCGGCATTCGGGCTGTCCCAGGTCGGCCCCTGGCGGCGCCAGCATTTCAGCGCCAGGCGGGTCTTGCCCAGCAATGCGTAAGTCAGGGCTACCAGGCGCGCCGGAATGTAGTTGAGCAGGTCGTCGATCTTCGCCGCCGCCCAGCCGAAACGCTCGAAGCGCTCATTACGATAGCCCCACATCGCATCCAGGGTATTGCTCAGGCGATAGAGCACCACGCCCGGCGCACCGGCCACGGTAAACCAGAACAAGGCGGCGAACACCGCGTCGCTGCCGTTTTCCAGCACCGACTCGGTGGCGGCGCGGGCGACTTCGGTGGCATCCAGCTCGCTGGTCTGCCGGCTCACCAGATAGCCGACCCGCTGCCGCGCCTGGTCCAGGTCGTCGCTGCGCAAGGCCTGGGCCACCGGCTCGACATGCTCGCCGAGGCTGCGCAGGCCAAGGGCGCAATACAGCGCCAGGATCTCGAACAACCAGCCGATGTAGGGCAGCCAGGAAAACAGGGTTGCCAGCAGGGTCAGCGGCAGCACCGCGATGACCCAGGCGGTGACGCCATGACTGCGCCAGCCGCGGCCACCGGAGTTGAAGCGTTGCTCGATGCGATCGGCAAAACGACCGAACACCACCAGTGGATGCCAGCGCTTGGGTTCGCCCAGCAACGCATCCAGCGCCACCCCGGCGACACTCAGCAACGCCACACTCATTGACTCACTCCCCAGTAATTTTCATACAGCAATTCACTCAGCGGACGCTCCCGCGCCCAGCCTTCGAGCACCAGCATCGGCGCCGGGTAAAACTCGCCGACCGGGCCCAGGCACAGCACCGCCAGCGGCTTGGCCCCGGCCGGCAGGCCCAGCAACTGGGCCAAGGCAGCGGGCTCGAACAGCGACACCCAGCCCATGCCCAGCCCTTCGGCCCGGGCCGCCAGCCACAGGTTCTGAATCGCGCAGGAGAGCGAGGCCAGGTCCATTTCCGGCAGGGTGCGGCGGCCGAAAATATGCCGCTCACGGTCGTCCATCAGCGCCGCCACCAGGACCTCGGCGCAGTCGTTGATGCCTTCGACCTTGAGCTTCATGAACTCATCGGAACGTTCGCCCAGGGCCTCGGCGGTGCGTACCCGCTCCTCTTCCACCAGTTGCTGGATTTGCCCGCGCAACGACCGGTCACTGATACGGATGAACCGCCAGGGCTGCATCAGGCCGACGCTGGGCGCCTGGTGCGCCGCCTCCAGCAGGCGACGCAAGACCTGCGGCTCGACCGTGCCACCGACGAAGTGACGCATGTCACGACGCTCGGCGATCGCGCGATAGACCGCGTCGCGCTCGGCCGCGGAAAAGGCGTTGTCGCTCATGGGCGCCGCGCGAGCACGCTCGCTCCTGCCGGCGCCAGCAGGGACGCCACCGCTTCGGGGTTGGACGGAAAATAGAAATGCACATAAGAGGCGGTCATCCGCCCTTCGCGGTAAACCGCTTCCGCGCCGCGCCCGCCATTCGGGCTCAGGCCGCGAGCGATCGGCGCAAGCTCGGTGCTGGTCAACGAATGATGATAGGTATGCCCGCGCAACGAACCTTCCGGCAACTCCACCGCCTGCAAGGCCAGGGCCGCCAGGCGCTTTTGCATCACCGCATCGCCGGGCAACAGGCCCAGCAGTTCGGCGCGCTCGCCGTCGACGTCGGTCAGGGAATCCAGCAGATACAACATGCCGCCACACTCGGCGAGCAAGGGTTTGCCTGCGGCGTGATGCGCGCGGATCGCGCTGAGCATCGAGCCGTTCGCCGCCAGCGCCCGGTGATGCAGTTCCGGGTAACCGCCCGGCAGGTACAGGCTGTCTGCCTCAGGCAGTACCGCGTCATGGATCGGCGAGAAAAAGACCAGCTCGGCGCCCATGGCCCGCAGCAGATCCAGGCTCGCGCCATAGGTAAAGGCAAAGGCTTCGTCGCGGGCCACGGCAATGCGCACGCCGGCCAACAACGGCTCAACGGCAACCACCTGGGGAGCGGCGAATGCCACGGCGGGCGGCAAGGCCACTTCGCAGCTGTCCGCCAAGGCGGCCGCGGCGGCGTCGAGACGCAGATCCAGATCGTTGAGTTCGCTGGCCTGCACCAACCCCAGATGGCGGCTGGGCAGTTCGATGCCGGTCTCCCGGGACAGCGCGCCGTACCAGCGCAAGCCCTCGGTCAGGCTGCCTTCGAGCAACTGCGCATGCCGCAGGGTGCCGACGCGGTTGGCCAGCACGCCGGCGAACGGCAAGTCCGGCTGATAACGCGCCAGCCCCAGCGCCAGGGCGCCGAAGGTCTGGGCCATGGCCGTGCCATCGATCACCGCGAGCACCGGCACCCCGAAATGCCGCGCCAGGTCGGCGCTGGACGGCGTGCCGTCGAACAGCCCCATCACGCCTTCGATCAGGATCAGGTCCGCCTCGCCGGCGGCCTCCCACAACAGGCGGCGGCTTTCCTGCTCGCCGACCATCCACATGTCCAGTTGATACACCGGCGCACCGCTGGCGCGCTCGAGGATCATCGGGTCGAGAAAGTCCGGGCCGCACTTGAACACGCGCACCTTGCGTCCCTGATTGCGATGCAGGCGGGCGAGCGCGGCGGTCACGGTGGTCTTGCCCTGACCGGAAGCCGGCGCGGCAATCAATACCGCCGGGCAATGACGGGCATCACTCACAGTTCGACGCCTTTTTGCGCTTTGATCCCGGCCTGGAAGGCATGCTTGACCATGCCCATTTCGGTGACGGTGTCGGCCAGCTCGATCATCTCTGGCTTGGCGCCACGTCCGGTGACCACCACATGCTGCATCGGCGGTCGCGCCTGCAGGTCGCTGAGCACCTGATCCAGGTCCAGATAGCCGTGCTTGAGGGCGATGTTCAGTTCATCAAGCAGCACCAGGCCGATCGTCGGATCGCTCAGCAGTTCGCGGGAAACCGCCCAGGCCGCTTCGGCCGCGGCGATGTCGCGCTGGCGGTCCTGGGTTTCCCAGGTGAAGCCTTCGCCCATGACATGGAAACGCACCTGCTCCGGGAAGCGCCGGAAGAACAATTCCTCGCCAGTGCTGTTGCGGCCCTTGATGAACTGCACCACGCCGCATTGCATGCCGTGGCCCATGGCCCGCGCGAGCATGCCGAAGGCCGAGCTGCTTTTGCCTTTGCCGTTGCCGGTCAGCACCAGCAGCAAACCGCACTCGTTCGGCGAGTTGGCGATGCGTTCATCGATCACGGCTTTTTTGCGCAACATGCGCGCCAGATGGCGTTCGTCACGATCGGGGGATTCAGTCATGGGGCAGCTCTCCGTTGGGGCTGGATAACGGGGGGCAGGAATAGGAATAGACGGCGCAAGCCTGGCATCGCCCACCGTGATGCCGTTGGATGGATCAGGCCGGTCTCCGGGCTTGTGAGTGGCTGGAATGCCCAACTGCGCGCCTTCCCATGTCGACAGTCGACACAGTGGCATCAGGCGCAGTCTTGACTCACTTACCGTTGCGGGGGCAGCGCCGGAATCGTCGTGTGTGCGCCTTCGGCACGCGTACTCACCGGCTTCCCTGTTTCACTCTGTCGACCCAAGGCCACAGAGCACCTGAAACAAGTCGCGAAGGTTAGAGGGTTGGGGGTGGAGCGTCAATTAAAGCCCCGCAGATCGGCGAATGCTGCATATCGGAAAAATGACGCCAATCTTGTGCCACACTCAGTGCAGTGATATCAAATAGCCATAATCGCGTTAAAAAACTCCAATATCTCAACAATAATAGGAAAAGTCCTATGCAAGGCATGATCATCAGCAATCCGAAACTGGAATTCCTGCGCCCTGCCCTGGAACGCTGGTTCGATTGCATCGACCGCTACAACGCCGTGCGCGGCGATAACGAAAGCCCGTACTGGTTCGACGAAAAAGCCAACCTGGGAATGCTCTCGGCGGCAGCCTGGATGGCGGAGATGGTCACCCTGGAACACGCACCGAGCAAAAAACAGCTCGAGGACGGCGACCGCAACGGCCGCACCGACCTGTACATCGCCACGCAGGAGGAACGCGTCTACATCCAGACCACCCAGCGCTGGCCCCGGGTCAACAGCCTGCACCTGACCCAACCGTTGCTGGATGTCGCCAGCGACGCGAAAAAAGCCAGCTACCCCAGCGACCTGAAACTTGGCTGCCTGTTCGTCACGCCACAGAAAACCCAGCACAGTGCCACTCCGGAAGAATTGCAGGACATGGTCGACGACCTGCAAAAGGAACATTGCTGCGCCGTGGCCTGGTACTTCCCCTACGCGTACCGCAAATTGCGCAATGAAGCCGGCAACTATCACCCCGGCGTTGCCGTGCTGTTCAAAGAAGCGCGCTGAACGGGTTGAACCATCGCCGACCTGTGCTTCTCTATGACTACACCGACGTCGTGCATACATAGGGAAATCAGCATGCTCAAACTTCGATACGCAATCCTGATCGCCGTCGCCGCAGGCCTTGGTGCCTGTGGCGAAACCTCCACCCTCCAGGTCTCCGACGGCACCGGCCCCTCGCCGAAACTCCCCGAACCGAACAAGACCCTGTTCCCGACCGTGAACATCGCGCCCGCGATCGGCTGGCCGCAAGGCGCCAAACCGGTGGCCGCCGCCGGCACCCAGGTCGCCGCATTCGCCGAAGGCCTGGACCATCCGCGCTGGTTGTACGTGCTGCCCAACGGCGACGTACTGGTGGCGGAGACCAATGCCCCGCCCTCCCCCGATGACAGCAAGGGTATTCGTGGCTGGATCGCCAGCAAGATCATGAGCCGCGCCGGGGCCGGTGTGCCCAGCCCGAACCGCATCACCCTGCTGCGGGACAAGGATCACGATGGCGTGGCGGAAACCCGCACGGCATTCCTGGAAAACCTCAACTCGCCGTTCGGCATGACCCTGGTGGGCAATGATCTGTACGTCGCCGACACCGATCGCCTGCTGCGCTTCCCCTACAAGGACGGCGACACCAGGATCAGCGCCCAGCCGACCAAGGTGGTGGACCTGCCTGGCGGCAAGCTGAACCACCACTGGACCAAAAACGTGATTGCCAGCAAGGACGGCAGCAAGCTGTACGTCACGGTCGGCTCCAACAGCAACGTCGGCGAAAACGGCATGGACCAGGAAGAAGGCCGTGCCGCCATCTGGGAAGTCGACCGCGCCAGCGGCAAGCAACGGATTTTCGCCTCAGGCCTGCGCAACCCCAACGGCATGGCCTGGGAGCCGCAAAGCGGCCAGCTGTGGACCGCGGTCAACGAGCGCGACGAGATCGGCAGCGACCTGGTGCCGGACTACATCACCTCGGTCAAGGACGGCGCCTTCTATGGCTGGCCATTCAGTTATTACGGCCAGCATGTGGACGTGCGAGTCACTTCGCAAAACCCGGACCTGGTGGCCAAGGCCATCGCCCCGGATTATGCCGTCGGCCCGCATACTGCCTCCCTGGGCCTGGCATTCGCCGAAGGCAGCAAGCTGCCGGCGCCGTTCACCCAAGGCGTGTTCATCGGCCAGCATGGCTCGTGGAACCGCAAGCCCCACAGCGGCTACAAAGTGATCTTCGTACCCTTCGCCAACGGCAAGCCGGTAGGCCAACCGGTGGACGTGCTGACCGGCTTCCTCAACGCCGACGAGAAAGCCATGGGGCGCCCGGTCGGCGTAGTGATCGACAAGCAAGGGGATCTGCTGGTGGCCGATGATGTCGGCAACAAAGTCTGGCGCGTGTCAGCAGCCAAGGCGCAATAGGTTCAGCGCTTGCGGCACAGGGTCAAGCCGTCCCCCAGGGGCAGCAGCGACAGGTCGACACGCGGGTCATCCTTCAAGGCGCGATTGAGTGCCTGGATGGCCCGGGTGTCTTCGCTCTGGGGATTTTCCTCCAGCACCCGACCGCTCCACAGCGTGTTATCGAACACCGCTAGCCCGCCCACGCGTAGCAGGCGCAGGGCACTTTCCAGGTAAGCCGGGTAATTGGCCTTGTCGGCGTCGATGAAGACCAGGTCGAAACCACCCTCGCCCTCCTCCTGCTCGATCCTGGCCAAGGTCTCCAGGGCCGGTGCCAGGCGTAACTCGATCCGTCCGGCGACACCTGCTTCCTGCCAGTAACGGCGCGCGGTGGCGTTGTAGTCGTCCGGGATGTCACAGCAGATCAGTTGACCATCCTCCGGCAAGGCCGCGGCCATGGACAAGGCGCTATAGCCGGTGAAGGTCCCCACCTCCAGCACACGCCGGGCACCGATCAGCTTGATCAGCAACGCCAGGAACTGCCCCTGCTCGGGCGCTACCTGCCAGCGCGCCATGGGCAACGCCTGGGTTTCGTCACGCAGACGGCGCAACAGCGGCGTTTCGCGCAGGGAAACGTCGAGCAGGTAGTGATAGAGGGCGTCGTCGAGGTTGAGGGTACGAGCGGTCATGGCAACCTCGACGCAGAGACAGGACTAAGGATTGTGCGCCAGATGCTCTGGCTGCAGCACGCGCTTGGCGCTCAGGTAGGCTTTTTGCCAATAGGCCTTGGACAGACTGTCCAGCTTCACCGTGCCGCCGGTGGCCGGCGCATGGACGAAGCGGCCTTCGCCGACATAGATGCCCGCATGGCTGACCTGGGAACCGCCATTGGTGGCAAAAAATATCAGGTCGCCGGTCTGCAAGGCGTTCTTGCCGACATTCGGTGCCCGCATGCCGATCATTTCGCGGGTCGAGCGCGGCAGCGAGATACCGGCTGCGTCGCGATAGACGTAGCCGATCAGGCCACTGCAATCGAAACCGGAGTCCGGTGTGTTGCCGCCCCAGCGATAAGGCGTGCCCACCAGGCCCAACGCACGAAACAGCACGTCTTCGGCAGCCGGCGAGAAGGTCTGGGGAGTGTTGAATACGGGAGCACGTACCACGGGCGCGGGTGGCGGGGTACGACTGGCGCACGCGCTGAGCAGCGCGGCGAGAACGATCAATGCAAGGCGGGCCGACGTCGACATATGCAGAACAATCCTGATCTGGATGCGGCTTTCTCTGCCGTGAGGCCGAAAACAAAACCGCGTAAGCAGGGCTTACGCGGTTAGTTTTCAACAATAGATCAGGATTCTAGCGCCTACGCGCCAAACTTCAAGTAAGACTTTAACTTCACCTTACAAAAAGTCCGCTTACTTGCGTGCGGTGACCACGGTCGGGGCCATGGCGAGGGCGCGCTTGGCTTCGATGAAGGTCTTGCTCCAGTAGCTGTCGCCCAGGCTGTCCACCCGCACGCCACCGCTGCGGCGGCTGCTGGAGTGGATGAACTGGTCATCGCCCAGGTAGATGCCAGCGTGGCTTACGCGACCGCGGCGGCCATTGGTGGCGAAGAACAACAGATCGCCCGGCTGCAGCTTGTTACGCGCAACCAGCGGAGCATCAACGTTGATCATTTCACGGGTGGAGCGCGGCAGATTCATGCCGGCTTCTTCACGGAACAGATAGCCGATGAAACCGCTGCAATCGAAACCGGCTTCAGAGGTACCGCCGAAACGGTAACGGGTACCGATCAGGGACATGCCACGTTCGAGAATACTGTCAGCCAGCACTGGCAGCTGGTAAGGCTTGCTGTCAGCGAACTCGGCGAGTTCTTTTTCGGTTGCCAGCTCTTCCTGGAAAATAGCGGAAGACTGGGCTTTTGAAGAGTTTTGAACCTGTTGTTGCTGCTCTTGTTGGCTCACCGGAGAGTGGGTGGCGCAACCAAACAACAGGGTAACGAGTGCAAGAGGCACGAGGGGTGCGAAGCGCTTCAGCATGGGCACGACCGTGGCTTAAAGTTATAAAGAAGCCGCGACTATGCCTTCTATCGCTCTAATTTGCAAATTCAATCGATTGAAATGTGACTTATCGGTTTCTACTCAACATCTAAGGCCTTAAGCCCATTTTAAACGCACGCGCCTCTGGAACCGCTTCCGGATGCGGGTTTCTGGCGCCTGAAATATGCCAAAAAGCCACTACCGCCCGCGGTTTTACCAGCCCAGGGTTTCTTTGAGAAAGGGAATGGTCAGCTTGCGCTGAGCCTGCAAGGATGCCTGATCGAGGCGCTCCAGCAACTCGAACAAGGCGCTCATGCTGCGGGTACCGCGCGTCAGGATAAAGTGCCCGACTTCGTCGGTCAGGTGCAGCCCGCGACGCGAGGCGCGCAATTGCAATGCACGCAGCTTGTCTTCATCGGAGAGCGGGCGCATCTGGAAGATCAGCGCCAGGGTCAGGCGGGACTTGAGGTCCGCCAGCTTCACCGGCAGCTCCCGGGGAGAGGTCGAAGCCGCGATCAACAGGCGCCGGCCGCTGTCACGCAAGCGGTTGAACAGATGAAACAGCGCTTCTTCCCAGTCAGCCTTGCCCGCCACCGCTTGCAAGTCGTCCAGGCAGACCAGTTCGTACTGTTCCAGGTTGTCGAGGATTTCGATGCCGCGGTCCAGCAATTCCGCCAGGGGCAAATAGACCGCTGGCTCCCCCAACTGTTCGAACCGCAGGCAGGCCGCCTGCAGCAAGTGCGTACGCCCTACCCCATCCTTGCCCCAGAGGTAGATCAGGCTTTCGGTCCAGCCGGCGTCGGCTTCGCAAAGCCGCTCGACATAGCCGAGTGCAGCGGCATTGGCGCCTGGGTAGTAGTTGATGAAGGTGGCGTCATCACGCAGACGCACACCTAGGGGCAGCTGAATCGGTTTCATGCTGACTGAACAGTTCCAAACGAACCGTTAGTGGCCTCTGTGTAAAGTTTGCAAAGTTTATACCCGTGACGCCGGGCGCACAATGTAGCAGACCACAAGCAAAATCAAAGGTTTGCGTTAGCCTGATGAAATCACGGGGGTTTCTTTGACGGTGGATGTGACAGCTGTAAACACTCTCGATGGCACCCGCCTGAAACGCAGGCGCCCCGAAAGCGTTAACCGTGGACGTTACAGCTCGGACTCCTCTACACCGCTATAGATGTCCGAATCCTTGTACAAGTCGTGCACATGGCGCACCAGCACCATGATCACCGCCGCCACCGGCAAGGCCAGCAGGATGCCGGTGAAACCGAACAGCTCGCCACCGGCGAGAATCGCGAAGATCACCGCCACCGGGTGCAGGCCGATCCGGTCGCCCACCAGCAAGGGGGTCAGCACCATGCCCTCCAGGGCCTGGCCGACCATGAACACGGCCACGATGCCGATCATCGGGTACAGGTCGCCACCGAACTGGAACAACCCGGCAATCAGCGCCGCGCCGATGCCGATGACAAACCCCATGTACGGCACGATGGCCGCCAGGCCGGCAATCAGACCGATCAACAGCCCCAGTTCCAGCCCGACCAGCATCAGGCCCGCCGCATAGATCATCCCCAGGGCCACCATCACCAGCAGCTGACCACGGACGAACGCCCCCAGCACTTCATGGCATTCCCCCGCCAGCGCCACCACACGCTCCTCGCGATCACGGGGCAACAGGCTGCGGATCTTCGCCATCATCAGGTCCCAGTCGCGTAGCAGGTAAAAGCTGACCACCGGAATCAGCACCAGGTTGGCCAGCCAGCCAATCAGCGCCAGGCTGGAGGCCGTTGCCTGGCTCAGGACCACGCCGACGATATCGGTGGTCTGCCCCATGTGCTCGCTGATCGCCGCCTTGACCTTGTCGAACTTCCAGAAACCATCGGACAAGCCCAGCTTGGACTGCGCCCAGGGCATTGCCGTGTGCTGCAGCCAATCGAGCATCTGCGGCGCCAGTTCATACAGGCGCAGCAGTTGCTTGGCGAGCATAGGCACCAGCACCAGCAACAACGCCATGACGATCAGGGTGAACAGGGCAAATACCGCCACCACGCCCCAGGTGCGCGACAACCCGAGTTTTTCCAGGCGGTCCACCAGCGGATCGAACAGATAGGCCAACAGCAAGGCCACCAGGAACGGCGTCAGGATCGGATGCAACAGGTACACAAATCCACAGAGCAGGACCAACCCACCCAACCAGACCCATCGACGCGTATCAGCCATGAACCACTCCATTGCTTCTATATAAAGAAAGAAAACCTACCAGCGAAAACGCAGTTGCGCGGCCGGTGCAGGCGCAGGTGTCGCGCCTTCGACAGTCGGCTGGACAGGCACAGCGCCCGCCGGGACTTCCTGCAACCGAGCCAGATTCAACTGCGCACGCAACTGCTCGGCGCTGCCGCTGACCCGGTACACCGAACGATCACCATCGACGCTCTGCAAACGCCCACCGAAGGGCTCGAGCAAACGGCCCAACGCCGCATAGCGCTCCAGGTTCATGCCCTGCACTTCCAGCAACTGCTCGCTGGATGCGCCCGGCTTGACCGCGAAACGCGGGGCCAGGCGCTGGCTGACCGCCAACAGCACGGCATCGGCCAAGGCCGGCACATCAGCTCCCTGGACGCTGCCCTGTTCCTTCTGGTCACCCAGCCATAGGCGCCATTTGGCCTGCCACTGACCGCCCTCTTCACTGGCATGCACCGCCAGCAGGGCGTCCGCGCCGTAACGCTCCGACGCAGCGCGCAATGGCGCCGGATCGGAACCTTCGAGATTCGGCGCCGTAGCGACAATCTGCTCATTCAGGTCACCCAGCGGCAAACGCAGCGGCAGGCCGCGATGCAGGGCCGCACGGCGCAACGGCATGGCGCTGGCCTGGCCATCGCCCACCAGGCTGGAACCTTCACTGGAGTCGGTCAGCCACCAGCCGAGAATCGACGGGCGATTACTGCCCCACAACGACAGACCAGCCTGGCGCAACGCCCGGTCGGTGCTGGCCGGGTCGAAGTCGACCTGCAGGCTTTCGGGAGGACCGGCGTCGTAGCCGTACTGGCTGATGATCTGCTGCGGGTCCTTGCGGATCGCCGCCAGTCCCGGGTTCTGCAGGGCCTTGCTATCGCCGGTCAGGCGCAATACCAGGGTTTCCAGGGCCCGCTGGGTGGCCTGGTCGCGCTCGCCAGGGGACTGGCTGCTAACCGGTTCGCGGACCTGATACAGGTTATTGAGGGTTTCGGCATGACTCGCCAGGCTGACCAATGACAAACAGCCCACAAAAAGAAATTTACCCAAACGCATGGAGGATTCCCGACGACAAAAGGCGGCTGGAACAGACCGCATGAACAGGATTGACCCAGGCTGTGACCACAAAGCCTGGGCAAACATTCACCCGGTCGATGGAAGTTTTCGTGCTGTCATAACGACAGCGGGTACAAGGCTATACCTTATACAGCCCCGAGCGGCGCGATCGACACGCGCAATTGCGGTTTTTTTTAAGCGGATATGCCCTGCCCGTCGGCCCGAGGATGGCCGCTACACCTCAAGCCTGATAAAATCGCGCGCCTTCGCAGACCGGCAACAGCCGGGGTCGCTGAAATGATTGCGCGGCATTGCCGCCGCGACTGTTTCAATGGCCTCCCTGGACTCGGTCGATACCCCCTGAATCCCCCCTAAAGGCCTGGATCATGAGCAAGCAACCCTCCCTGAGCTACAAAGACGCCGGTGTAGACATCGACGCCGGTGAAGCATTGGTCGAACGCATCAAGAGCGTCGCCAAGCGCACTGCGCGCCCGGAAGTCATGGGCGGCCTGGGCGGTTTCGGCGCCCTCTGCGAAATCCCGGCCGGCTACAAGCAGCCAGTACTGGTCTCCGGTACCGACGGCGTGGGCACCAAGCTGCGCCTGGCACTGAACCTGAACAAACACGACAGCATCGGCCAGGACCTGGTCGCCATGTGCGTCAACGACCTGGTGGTCTGCGGTGCCGAGCCGCTGTTCTTCCTCGACTACTACGCCACCGGCAAACTGAACGTCGACGTTGCCGCCACCGTGGTTACCGGTATCGGTGCGGGCTGCGAACTGGCTGGCTGCTCCCTGGTCGGCGGTGAAACCGCTGAAATGCCCGGCATGTACGAAGGCGAAGACTACGACCTGGCCGGCTTCTGCGTCGGCGTGGTGGAAAAAGCCGAAATCATCGACGGCTCCAAGGTTGCCACCGGCGACGCCCTGCTCGCCCTGCCATCGTCCGGCCCGCACTCCAACGGCTACTCGCTGATCCGCAAGATCATCGAAGTCTCCGGTGCCGATATCGAAACCGTCCAGCTCGACGGCAAGCCGCTGACCGAACTGCTGATGGCCCCGACCCGCATCTACGTCAAGCCACTGCTCAAGCTGATCAAGGACACTGGCGCGGTCAAGGCCATGGCCCACATCACCGGCGGCGGCCTGCTGGACAACATTCCGCGTGTCCTGCCAAAAGGCGCCCAGGCCGTGGTCGACGTGGCCAGCTGGCAGCGCCCGGCGGTATTCGACTGGCTGCAAGAGAAAGGCAACGTCGACGAACACGAAATGCACCGCGTGCTGAACTGCGGCGTGGGCATGGTGATCTGCGTGGCTCAGGAGCACGTTGAAAGCGCCCTGAACGTCCTGCGCGAAGCCGGCGAACAACCTTGGGTCATTGGTCAGATCGCTAGCGCCGCCGAAGGCGCTGCCCAGGTCGAGCTGAAAAACCTCAAGGCACATTGATGCAAGAGCCGATGCCAGCCACCTGTGATGTAGTGGTGCTGTTGTCCGGTACCGGCAGCAACTTGCAGGCCCTGATCGACAGTACCCAGGGCGACGACAGCCCGGTACGCATCCGCGCGGTGATTTCCAACCGCGCCGACGCCTACGGCCTGCAACGCGCCCGGGACGCCGGTATCGATACCCGCTCTCTCGATCACAAGGCATTCGAAGGTCGCGAGGCCTTCGATGCCGCGCTGATCGAACTGATCGACGCCTTCCAGCCCAAGCTCGTGGTGCTTGCCGGATTCATGCGCATTCTCAGCGCGGACTTCGTGCGGCACTATCAGGGTCGCCTGCTCAATATCCATCCTTCGCTGCTACCCAAATACAAAGGGTTACACACTCATCAGCGAGCGCTGGAGGCCGGAGACACCGAGCACGGCTGCAGCGTGCACTTTGTGACAGAGGAACTCGATGGCGGACCACTGGTCGTACAGGCAGTGATCCCGGTAGAGTTGCACGACTCGCCGCAAAGCCTGGCGCAGCGGGTTCACGTCCAGGAACACCGGATTTACCCAATGGCCGTACGCTGGTTTGCCGAAGGTCGACTCACACTCGGCGAACAGGGTGCTTTACTGGATGGTCAGTTACTGGCCGCCAGTGGCCACTTGATTCGTAATTAGGAGATTTTATGCGTCGCGCCCTGCTCTTCGCTTGTGCTCTGCTCGCCCTGCCCTTCGCGCAGGCTGCGGACCTTCAACCCTTCTCCGCCAGCTATACCGCCGACTGGAAACAGCTGCCGATGAGCGGTACCGCCGAACGCAGCCTGGAAAAGAAAGGCGACGGCACCTGGAAGCTGAGCTTCAAGGCTTCGATGATGATCGCCAGCCTGACTGAAGAAAGCACCCTGACGCTCGACAAGGACACCCTGCTGCCGCAGTCCTATCACTTCGAGCGCGGCGGCCTCGGCAAAGCCAAGAAGGCCGACCTGGACTTCGACTGGAATGCCAAGATGGTCACCGGCACCGATCGCGGCGATGCGGTCAAGATCCCGCTCAATCGCGGCATGGTCGACAAATCCACCTACCAGCTCGCTCTGCAGCACGATGTAGCCGCCGGCAAGAAAAGCATGAGCTACCAGGTCGTCGATGATGGCGAAGTCGATACCTACGACTTCCGTGTCCTGGGCTCGGAAAAAGTCGACACCAAGGCCGGCCAGATCGATGCGATCAAGGTCGAGCGTGTGCGCGACCCGACACAAAGCAAACGCATCACCGTCATGTGGTTCGCCAAGGACTGGGATTACCTGCTGGTTCGCCTGCAACAGGTCGAAACCGACGGCAAGGAGTACAACATCATGCTCCTGAACGGCACCGTCAACGGCAAGACCGTCAAAGGCAGCTAAGCCGCACGACAATGAAAAAGCCCCGCCGATGCGGGGCTTTTTTTCGCCTGGCGTTTCCATTTAGCCGCTCAAGCACAGCCCTCCTGGCGACCCGGCAAGCTCTCTCGCCGGGCCAAAACACCCAGTACGACAGCCGCCCAACATGAAACTTTTGTCATAAAACTCCGGCCCCTGCGACCGAATGCCACAGTTTCCGCGGCCTGCGGGACTGTTTCGAAATCTGCAAAAGATTGTTGCATTTGAAAGCAATTTACTTAGCCAGCTAACAAAATATATAACAGAGTCCTGCACACGCCTTGCTGCAGATCAATAGAGATTGGAGCTAGCAGATGACTGTAAAAGTAACTGAACGCGACGATTCACACATGTCCCATGAAGGCGTAGCCGCAGGTGTACGGATCTGGGACGTGCATCAACAAGACTTGCTGGTGGGAATGTTTCATTCCGAGAGCGATGCCCATAATTACAAGGCCGAACTGGAGAAGCTGGAGCAGAACCGCGCACCGCAAAGCTCCTGACCTCACAACGACTGCCGCGCCTGCCGCCACGCATCGGCAGGCGCTTCAGAAACAACAAACCCCGCTCATGGCGGGGTTTGTTGTTTCTGCGGGTTTACCACATCAGATCGTCAGGGATCTGGTAGGCCGCGTACGGATCGTCCTCGTCCGGCGCCTCGGTCGGCGTGTTGAGCTGAACGATGCGCCGTGGATCGCGCTCCTGGATCTTCAGCGCGGCTTCACGCGGGATGACCTCATAACCGCCGGCATGGTGCACGATGGCCAGCGAGCCGCTGCTCAGTTTGTTGCGCATCAGGGTGTTCACCGACAGGCGCTTGACCTTCTTGTCGTCGACGAAATTGTAGTAATCCTCGGTGGTCAGCTTCGGCAGGCGCGACACTTCGATCAGTTGCTTGATCTGCGCGGCACGGGCCTTCTGCTCGGCCTTCTCCTGCTGCTGGCGGTTGAGTTCCTGGTCGCGCTTGACCTTCTCGGCCTGCGCCTCCTGGGCCAGGCGCGCCTGGGTATCGTCCGCCTCGACCTGGCCTTTATGGACCAGGCGTTGCTGCTTCTGCTTCTCTTTGCTGACCTGTTTGGCCTGCTTTTGGTTGACCAGCCCTGCTTTGAGCAACTGGTCGCGAAGGGAAAGGCTCATTGGTGCTCACTCACTTAGGCAACAGCCTCAGCCACAGCTGGGCAAATTCTTTTCCTGACGTTTGGCTTCGCCCCACAAGGCGTCCAACTCTTCGAGGGTGCAATCTTCCATGGGTCGGCGGGTATCGCGCAATGCCTGCTCGATAAATCGGAACCGTCGCTCGAACTTGGCATTGGCGCCACGCAGGGTGGTTTCCGGATCGACCTTCAGATGCCGGGCCAGATTGACCACGGCGAACAGCAGGTCGCCCACCTCGTCGGCGATCGCCTGCGGGTCATTCTCGGACATGGCTTCGAGCACTTCATCGAGCTCTTCGCGGATCTTGTCCACCACCGGCAAGGCATCCGGCCAGTCAAAACCGACCTGGGCCGCGCGCTTTTGCAACTTGGCCGAACGGGACAGCGCCGGCAGCGCCGCGGGCACATCGTCGAGCAAGGACAACTGCAAAGGCTGCGCCGACTTCTCGGCACGCTCCTCGGCCTTGATCTCTTCCCAGCGTTGCTTGACCTGTTCTTCATCCAGCCGCGGGGTATCCAGCGGCGCGTACAGGTCCCCGGTAGGGAACACATGGGGATGGCGACGGATCAGCTTGCGGGTGATGCTGTCGACCACGCCATCGAACTCGAAACGCCCCTCCTCCCGCGCCAGCTGGCTGTAATACACCACCTGGAACAGCAGATCGCCCAGCTCACCCTGCAAGTGTTCGAAATCGCCTCGTTCGATGGCATCGGCCACTTCGTAGGCTTCTTCCAGTGTGTGGGGGACGATGGTGGCGTAGCTCTGCTTGATATCCCAAGGGCAGCCGTACTGCGGGTCCCGCAGCCGCGCCATCAGGTGCAACAGGTCTTCAAGGCTGTACATCGGTCACTCTCATTGCCAAACCATGTTTTCTGTAGGAGCGAGGCTTGCCCGCGATAGCGGTATGTCAGACAAATCGCCATCGCGGGCAAGCCGGATCGCCGTCCGCTCGCTCCTACGCTCCGACTTTCAAGGGGTACGGTTACGGCGGGTCTCGATGATGTTCGGCAACTGGGAAATACGCCCCAGCAGCCGCCCCAACGCGTCCAGCCCCGGAATCTCGATGGTCAGGGACATCAGCGCGGTGTTGTCCTCCTTGTTCGAGCGGGTGTTGACCGCCAGCACGTTGATCCGCTCGTTGAGCAGCACCTGGGACACGTCACGCAGCAGGCCGGAGCGGTCGTAGGCGCGAATGATGATGTCCACCGGGTAGGTCTGCACCGGCACCGGGCCCCAGCTGACTTGGATGATCCGCTCCGGCTCGCGGCCGGCCAGTTGCAGCACCGAGGCGCAGTCCTGACGGTGAATGCTCACCCCGCGGCCCTGGGTGATGTAACCGACGATCGCATCCCCCGGCAGCGGCTGGCAGCAGCCGGCCATCTGGGTCAGCAGGTTGCCGACGCCCTGGATCTGGATGTCGCCGCGCTTGCCCGGCTTGTAGCCGGTGGCCTTGCGCGGGATCAGTTCCAGCTGTTCGTTGCCGCGCTCCGGCTCCACCAGTTGCTGAGCCAGGTTGACCAGTTGCGCCAGGCGCAGGTCGCCCGCGCCCAGTGCCGCGAACATGTCCTCGGCGGTTTTCATGTTGGCCTTGTCGGCCAGCTTGTCGAAATCCACCTGCGGCAGGTCGAGGCGATTGAGTTCGCGCTCGAGCAGGGTCTTGCCCGCCGCCACGTTCTGATCCCGCGCCTGCAGCTTGAACCAGTGGACGATCTTCGCCCGCGCCCGCGAGGTGGTGACATACCCCAGGTTCGGGTTCAGCCAATCGCGGCTCGGCGTGCCGTGCTTGCTGGTGATGATCTCGACCTGCTCGCCGGTCTGCAGGCTGTAGTTGAGCGGTACGATGCGCCCGTTGATCTTCGCGCCCCGGCAGTTGTGACCGATCTCGGTGTGCACGCGGTAGGCGAAGTCCAGCGGGGTCGCTCCTTTCGGCAAGTCGATGGCGTGGCCGTCGGGGGTGAAGATGTAGACCCGGTCCGGCTCGATATCCACCCGCAGTTGCTCGGCCAGGCCGCCGATATCCCCCAGTTCCTCATGCCACTCGAGCACCTGACGCAGCCAGGAGATTTTCTCTTCGTAGTGGTTGGAACCGGATTTGACGTCGGTGCCCTTGTAGCGCCAGTGGGCGCAGACCCCCAGCTCGGCCTCTTCGTGCATCGCATGGGTGCGGATCTGCACTTCCAGGACCTTGCCCTCAGGGCCGATAACCGCCGTGTGCAGCGAGCGGTAACCGTTCTCCTTGGGGTTGGCGATGTAGTCGTCGAACTCTTTCGGAATGTGCCGCCACAGGGTGTGGACGATCCCCAGCGCGGTGTAGCAATCGCGCATTTCCGGGACCAGCACGCGCACCGCGCGCACGTCGTAGATCTGGCTGAACTCCAGGCCCTTGCGCTGCATTTTGCGCCAGATCGAATAGATATGTTTGGCCCGGCCGCTGATGTCGGCGTCGACGCCGGTGGCCCGCAGCTCATTCTGCAGTTGGTTCATCACGTCGGAGATGAAACGCTCGCGATCAAGGCGCCGCTCGTGCAGCAACTTGGCGATCTGCTTGTACTGCTCAGGCTCCAGGTAGCGGAAGGACAGGTCCTCCAGCTCCCATTTGATATGGCCGATACCGAGGCGATGCGCCAGCGGTGCATAGATGTCAAAGACTTCCCGGGCGACCCGGTTGCGCTTCTCGTCGTCGGCGTTTTTCACCGCCCTGATCGCGCAGGTCCGCTCAGCCAGCTTGATCAGCGCCACGCGCACGTCATCGACCATCGCCACCAGCATCTTGCGCAGGTTTTCCACCTGGGCCTGGGTGCCGAGCACGAGGGATTGGCGGGGGCTGAGGCTGGCGCTGATCGCCGCCATGCGCAGCACGCCGTCGATCAGTTTGGCCACCACCGGGCCGAAGCGCTGGCTGACGGCCGGCAGCGGGATCTGGCCTTCCCGGACGCCACGGTAAAGCACCGCGGCCACCAGCGAATCCTGATCCAGCTTGAGGTCGGCGAGGATCTCCGCGATCTCCAGGCCAGTGCTGAAACTCGACATGTCCTCGCCGCTGAGATTCTTCGCCGCGATGTGTTGTTGCTCTGCCTCACGAGCGAACTCGCAGGCTTCTTTCAAGGCTTCACGGTCCAGTGCCATGTCGACGCTGACCGCATGATCGAGCCACGCCTCGAGATTGATACTGCCGTCGGTGTTGATCGGCTGGTGCGCTCTCACCTGTACCATCTTGCTTTACCTTCCCTACGACGCACATTCAATGCGTCAAATCGCTGACCTTCACTGCCAGTATTTCCTCGCTGGGCCGGCGAGTGCTGCCTGACGGGCCAACGGATTAGACGAGCCATCCTAGCTCGCTTCAAATAACGCCATGGCCT
Organism: Pseudomonas sp. GW821-FHT02B10; assembly: GCF_059421865.1. Taxonomy (NCBI): domain Bacteria; kingdom Pseudomonadati; phylum Pseudomonadota; class Gammaproteobacteria; order Pseudomonadales; family Pseudomonadaceae; genus Pseudomonas; species Pseudomonas sp. GW821-FHT02B10. The sequence goes on from NZ_JBWKVU010000005.1 coordinate 43,418, forward strand.
CGACATGTGCCGTCTGAGGAAACATATCGAGGATCCCGGCACGTTTTAACCGGTAGCCCTGCCTGACCAGTTCGACTGTGTCACGCGCCAGAGTGGCAGGGTTGCATGACACATAAACCAGGCGCTTGGCGCCCAGGCTCGCCAGCTTGCGTACCACCTCCAATGCCCCGTCCCGAGGTGGGTCCAAGAGTACCGCAGAAAAGCCTTCGCGGGCCCACTCGGCGTCGCTCAGAGGCTGCGATAAATCGGCCTGAAAAAACCGGGTGTTATGCAAATTGTTGCTAGCAGCATTCTGCGCCGCACGCGCGACCATGGTCGCCACCCCTTCGACCGCCACCACTTCCCGAACGTTCTGCGCCAGCGGCAAGGCAAAGTTGCCCAAGCCACAAAAAAGGTCCAGCACGCGCTCGTCGGCCTGTGGCGCCAGCCATTCCAGGGCCTGGGCCACCATCGCCTCGTTAACCCCGGCGTTGACCTGGACAAAGTCTCCCGGCCGATAGGCCAGCTGCAGATTCCAGGGCTCCAGGCGATAGCCCAGGGCCTGGTCCGGGTCCACCGGTTGCGGCTCGCCTTCGCCATGCAGCCACAACTGGGCCTCATGGAATGCGCAGAACGCCTGGAGAATCTCCAGGTCGGCCGCGGACAACGGCGCCATATGGCGCAGCAGCACGGCAATCGCCGAACCGCTGAACAATTCCACATGCCCCAGTGCCTGCGGTTTGCTCAGGCGCTGCAGCATGGCCGGCAAGCGGCTCATGATCGGTTGCAAGGGCTGTACCAGCACCGGGCATTCGTCGATGGCGACGATGTCCTGGCTACCGGCGGCGCGAAAACCCACTTCGAGCTTTTTCGCCTTGGCGTCCCAGCGCACTGCGACCCGCGCCCGGCGCCGGTAGCCGAACTCCGGACCGCTCAAGGGAGCCGCCCACGCCTCTGGCTCGACACCGGCGACCCGCGACAGCTGCTCGGCGAGCATGCGCTGTTTCAGGGCAAGCTGTTCGTCATGGGGCAGATGCTGCACGCTGCAGCCACCGCAACGGCCGGCATGGGCGCATGGCGCCGGCCGCCGCAAATCGCTGGCGCTGAACACCCGCTCGGTACGGGCCTCCACCACTTTGCCGTGGGTGCCCAACACGCGCGCCTCGACCTCTTCGCCCGCCAATGCGCCAGCGACGAACCAGGTACGTCCTTCCAGGAAGGCAATGCCGCGACCATCGTTGGCCAGGCGCTCGATGGTCAGGCGCTGTTTTTTCCCGACGGGTATCTGCGCAGCCCGGCTGCCGCCCGAAGGCTGGAAGCGCAGGCCTCTGACTGGCTTAGCCATCAGTTGGGCGCATCGAAGATGCCGGTCGACAGGTAACGGTCGCCACGGTCACAGATGATCGCGACAATCACCGCGTTTTCGACTTCGCGGGACAGGCGCAACATCGCCGCCACCGCACCGCCCGAAGACACGCCGCAGAAGATGCCTTCTTCGCGGGCCAGGCGCCGGGTCACCTCTTCGGCTTCGCTTTGCGCCATGTCGACGATGCGATCGACGCGACTGGCCTGGTAGATCTTCGGCAGGTATTCCTGCGGCCAGCGGCGAATGCCGGGAATGGCCGAGCCTTCCATCGGTTGCAGGCCGATGATCTGCACGTTCGGGTTCTGTTCCTTCAGATAACGCGAGGTGCCCATGATGGTGCCGGTGGTACCCATGGAGCTGACGAAATGGGTGATGGTGCCCTCGGTCTGCCGCCAGATTTCCGGGCCGGTGCCGGTGTAGTGCGCCTCCGGGTTGTCACCGTTGGCGAACTGGTCGAGCACCTTGCCACGACCTTCGGCCTGCATCTTTTCGGCCAGGTCGCGCGCGCCTTCCATGCCCTCTTCCTGGCTGACCAGGATCAGTTCGGCGCCATAGGCGGTCATAGCCGCCTTGCGCTCAGCACTGGAGTTGTCGGGCATGATCAGGATCATCTTGTAGCCCTTGATCGCCGCGGCCATGGCCAGGGCAATCCCGGTGTTGCCCGAGGTCGCTTCGATCAGCGTATCGCCGGGGTGAATCTGCCCACGCAGCTCGGCGCGAGTGATCATCGACAGCGCCGGGCGGTCCTTGACCGAACCCGCCGGGTTATTGCCCTCGAGCTTGAGCAGCAGGGTGTTGCTGGTGACGCCAGGCAGGCGCTGCAAACGGACCAGCGGGGTGTTGCCGACGCAATCGGCGATGGTGGGGTACTGCAAGGTCATGGCGTATTCGCAATCCGGACTGCGGGGGCGACTATCATACCGGCAAACGTTCGCAGGCCATATCACGCAAAGTGAGGGTCTTATGGCTTAACGATATAAGGCAGCGAATCAGCTTCGGGCGAAGGCGCTTCCATCACAACCGTAGCCCGCAGGCGCATGTTCAAACGCAGCCCACGCCCGGTATTTTCCGCCCACAGCTGGCCGCCCTGACGCTGCACGGCGTTGCGCGCAATACTCAACCCCAGGCCAAAACCGCCATGGCCCGGGCGCGAGCCGTCGAGGCGGGTAAAAGGATCGAAGATCCGCTGCAGATCGGCGTCGGCCACGCCAGGCCCTTCATCCTCCAGCCACAGCAACCAATGCTCGCCCTGGCGCTGGCCGCCCAGCAGCACACGACCGCCCGCGGGCGAATGGCGAATGGCATTGCGCAGAATGTTTTCCAAGGCCTGGGCCAAGGTATTGAGATTGCCCCGGACCCAGCACGAGGCGTCCAGCGCGCAATGCAGTTGCGTGGCGGACCAGGCGCTTTCGAAGCAGGCGTTTTCCGTGAGCATTTCCCACAGGGCCTGGATCTGGATGTCTTCCTCGGCCAGCGGTGCCCGCTCGGTGTCGAGCCAGGCCAGTTGCAAGGTGTCGTCCACCAGCCGCTGCATGCCATCGACTTCCCGCGCCAGCCGCTCGCGCAGTGCCGGCAGGCTCTGCTCGCCGTCACAGGCGACCCGCAGGCGACTCAGGGGCGTGCGCAATTCATGGGAAAGATCGCGCAGCAATTGTTGCTGCAAGGCCACGGTGCCCTGCAGGCGCTCGGACATCTGGTCGAACGCCCGGCCCAGTTCACCCAACTCGTCCTGGCGACTGGTGGTCTGGCTCGACAGCCGCGCATTCAGTTGATCGGCGCGCCAGGCGTTGGCCTGTTCGCGCAGCTGGTTCAGCGGTACCACCAGCAGTCGATACAGCCCGACACACAGCAGCAGGGTGAACAGGCCAGGAATCACGCCATTGGTCAGCACCCGCCAGAACACCCGGTAGCGCCCGGGCATGAAGCGCTGGGGCAACTCGATCACCAGGCTGCCGGCGGACGGGTCGTTGGGAAACGCAATCTTCAGCCAGGGCAAGCCACGGGTATGCCGGCTGACCGGCCAATCCAGGCCGCGCAGGAATGTCAGGTGCTGGCTCTCGGCTTCGCTCAGCGGATAGCTGCTCAGCGATTGCAGGTCGCGGCCGATGACCCCGACCCAATGGCGCTCGCGCTCAGCCATGCCCTGCAGCCAGGCATCGACCCCGGCACTCTGCCCCTGGTTCCAGGCCTGTTCGGCTTCGGCGGCGTAGCCGGTCAGCGTGCCGCGGGCCTCGTCGGAAAGGAACAGGTTCTTCTGTTCCATGTAGCGGCCCCAGGACCAGCTCAGCCAGATCATCAGCAGGCAGAACGCGACCAACAGGCAGGCCAGCTTCCAGAACAGCGAATGCCTGCCGGGCAGCTCAGGCCATTTCATCGGCGGCACTCAGCACATAGCCCTTGCCCCAGACCGTGCGCACCTCCCGCGCGACATAACCGACGGCCTTGAGTTTGCGGCGGATCTGGCTGATGTGCATGTCCAGGCTGCGATCATGGGGCGCATAGCCGCGCTGCAGCACATGCTGATAAAGGAAGGGTTTGCTCAGGACCTCGTCGCCGTTGCGGTTGAGCGTCTCCAGCAGGCGGTATTCGCTGCGGGTCAGCCCGGCCCACTGTTGCCCGTAATGCACGTCGCACAGCTCGTCGTCGAAACGCAGGCCCTGGGCTTCCTGCCTGAGCGGCGCCGGGGCCGGCCGGCGATCCAGGGCCACGCGCCGCAGGATGGCTTCGATCCGTACCCGCAGCTCGGCCATGCTGAAGGGCTTGGGCAGATAATCGTCGGCCCCCAGGCGAAAACCGCTGATGCGATCGGCCTCGGCTCCCAGCGCCGACATCAGCAGCACCGGCGTGGAATGGCTCTGGCGAAAATGGGTGAGCACCGTCAGCCCGTCCATCCCCGGCAGGAGGATATCCATCAGCACCACATCGAAAGGTTGCTGGCGAGCCATCGTCAGGCCTTCCTGGCCGTTCTGGCACCAGGTGACATCAAACCCACAACGGCCCAATTGCTCGTGCACATAGGCACCGAGCACCAGGTCGTCTTCGATACTCAGGATCCGGGGATGGCTGACAGATACGGGATTCATTAGCTTCTGCAAGTAATTCTCAGTTGGGCGATTATTCAAGATTGTCCGCGGCCGGGCAACCGACACCGGTCGACAAAGCGCTCGCTAAACCGCGGCACCTGAGCGGTTCGACGGTTAATTTTGCGAAGATTGCGGCAAAGCAAATGGCTACACTGCGCAGGTGGTGCGCACCGGATGTGCGCAGGGTTCATTCAAAACGGCGTGGTAGCAGGAGAGTTGCGTGCTTAAGAAACTGGGGATCAAAGGCCGCGTGCTGTTACTGACCTTGCTGCCAACCAGCCTGATGGCGTTGGTGCTGGGCGGTTATTTCACCTGGATGCAGCAGTCGGACCTGCAAACCCAGCTTCTGCAACGCGGCGAAATGATCGCCGAGCAACTGGCGCCCCTGGTGGCACCGGCCCTGGCCCACAAGAACACCGCCCTGCTGGAACGCATCGCCACCCAGTCCCTGGAACAGCAGGACGTGCGCGCAGTGACCTTCCTCGCGCCCGACCGCACGCCCCTGGCCCATGCCGGCCCGAGCATGCTCAACCAGGCGCCGACCGGTAACGGCAGCCAGATGCTGCAACGCACCGGCAGCGACGCCACCCGCTATCTGCTGCCGGTGTTCGGCCGCCACCGCAACCTGGCCGGCGACCTGATTCCCGACGAGTCCGACCGCCTGCTCGGCTGGGTCGAGCTGGAGCTGTCCCATAACAGCATGCTGTTGCGCGGCTACCGCAGCCTGTTCGCCAGCCTGCTGCTGATTATCGCCGGGCTGATCTGCACCGGCCTGCTGGCGCTGCGCATGGGGCGCACCATCAACAACCCGCTGAGCCAGATCAAACATGCCGTTACCCAACTCAAGGACGGCAACCTGGAAACCCGCCTGCCCTTGCTCGGCAGCCAGGAGCTGGACGAACTGGCCTCGGGCATCAACCGCATGGCCGGCACCCTGCAGAATGCCCAGGAAGAATTGCAACACAGCATCGACCAGGCCACCGAGGACGTCCGGCAAAACCTGGAAACCATCGAGATCCAGAACATCGAACTGGACCTGGCGCGCAAGGAGGCCCTGGAGGCCAGCCGGATCAAATCGGAATTCCTGGCCAACATGAGTCACGAAATCCGCACGCCGCTCAACGGCATCCTCGGTTTCACCCACCTGTTGCAGAAAAGCGAACTGACCCCGCGCCAGCTGGATTACCTGGGCACCATCGAAAAGTCCGCCGACAGCCTGCTGGGAATCATCAACGAAATTCTCGACTTCTCGAAAATCGAAGCCGGCAAGCTGGTGCTCGACAGTATTCCGTTCAACCTGCGCGACCTGTTGCAGGACACCCTGACCATCCTCGCCCCGGCCGCCCACGCCAAGCAGCTGGAACTGGTCAGCCTGGTGTATCGCGATACCCCGCTGTCGCTGGTGGGCGACCCGCTGCGCCTCAAGCAGATCCTCACCAACCTGGTGAGCAACGCCATCAAGTTCACCCGCGAAGGCACCATCGTCGCCCGCGCCATGCTCGAAGAAGAACACGAAGACAGCGTGCAACTGCGCATCAGCATTCAGGACACCGGCATCGGCCTGTCGAACCAGGACGTGCGCGCCCTGTTCCAGGCCTTCAGCCAGGCCGACAACTCGTTGTCGCGCCAGCCTGGCGGTACCGGCCTGGGGCTGGTGATTTCCAAGCGCCTGATCGAACAGATGGGTGGCGAGATCGGCGTCGACAGCACGCCCGGCGAAGGTTCGGAGTGCTGGATCAGCCTGCGCCTGCCGAAAACCCGCGACGACGCCGAAGACCTGCCCGCCCCGCCGCTGCTCGGCAGGCGGATTGCGGTCCTGGAGAACCATGAGCTGGCGCGCCAGGCCCTGCAGCATCAACTCGAGGACTGCGGCCTGGAAGTGACGCCGTTCAATACCCTGGAAGCCCTGACCAACGGCGTGACCGGAGTGCATCAGACCGAACAGGCGATCGATCTGGCGGTGCTCGGCATCACCACCAACGACATGCCGCCGGAACGCCTCAACCAGCACATCTGGGACCTCGAACACCTGGGCTGCAAAGTACTGGTGCTGTGCCCGACCACCGAACAGACGCTCTTCCACCTCTCGGTGCCCAACCCTCACAGCCAGTTGCAGGCCAAACCAGCCTGCACCCGCAAACTGCGGCGCGCCCTGGCCGACCTGGTCAACCCCAAGGTGGTGCGCAACGAGCCGAGCGAACCGATCGCCAGTCGCCCGCCACGGGTGCTGTGTGTCGATGACAACCCGGCCAACCTGCTGCTGGTGCAGACCCTGCTCGAAGACATGGGCGCCAAGGTGCTCGCAGTCGACAGCGGCTATGCGGCGGTCAAGGCGGTGCAGAATGAATCCTTCGATCTGGTGATGATGGACGTGCAGATGCCCGGCATGGACGGCCGCCAGAGCACCGAGGCGATTCGCCAGTGGGAGAGCGAACGCAACTGCACGCCGCTGCCGGTGATCGCCCTCACCGCCCACGCCATGGCCAACGAAAAACGCGCGCTGCTGCAAAGCGGCATGGACGACTACCTGACCAAGCCCATCAGTGAGCGGCAACTGGCTCAGGTGGTGCTGAAGTGGACCGGTCTGGCCCTGCGCAACCAGGGGCCGGAACGCACCGGCGAACCGTCCGGCAACGGCCTCGAGCTGCAAGTGCTGGATCACGACGAAGGTTTGCGCCTGGCCGCCGGCAAGGCGGACCTGGCCGCCGACATGCTGGCGATGCTCCTGGCCTCGCTGGAGGCCGACCGTGAAGCGATTCGCGCCGCCCGTGCCGCCAACGACCACAATGCGCTGATCGAACGGGTCCACCGTCTGCACGGGGCGACCCGCTACTGTGGAGTGCCGCAGTTGCGCGCCGCCTGCCAGCGCAGCGAAACCCTGCTCAAGCAGGAAGACGTCAAGGCCTTCGCCGCCCTCGACGAACTCGAACGGGCCATCAACCGCCTGGCCACGGAGGCCCGCATCAACGCCTGACCCAGGGCAACGACAGGTTTGCCCTGAAGGTTCATGCTCGGGGCAACCTCCCACAAGGACGACGCCATGCGCACGATTCTCTTCAGCAGCCAGAACTATGACCGCGACAGCTTCCTCGGCACCGAGCTGCCGCCGGGCATCGAGCTACAGTTCCAGGCCGCGCGCCTGAGCCTGGACACCGCGGCGCTGGCGGAGCACCACGAGGTGGTCTGCGCCTTTATCAATGACGACCTGAGCGCCCCGGTGCTGGAGCAACTGGCCGCCGGCGGCACGCGCCTGATCGCGCTGCGCTCGGCCGGCTACAACCATGTCGACCTGGCCGCGGCCAAACGCCTGGGCCTGAGCGTGGTCCGGGTCCCGGCCTATTCTCCCCATGCCGTGGCTGAGCATGCCGTGGCCCTGATCCTGGCGCTGAACCGCCGCCTGCACCGCGCCTACAACCGCACCCGCGAAGGCGACTTCAGCCTGCACGGCCTGACCGGCTTCGACCTGGTGGGAAAAACCGTCGGCATCGTCGGCACCGGGCAGATCGGCGCCACCTTTGCCCGGATCATGGCCGGCTTCGGCTGCCAGTTGCTGGCCCACGATCCCTTTCCCAACCCGCAAGTCGAGGCCCTGGGCGCACGTTACCTGAGCCTGCCGGAGCTGCTGGCCCAGGCGCAGATCATCAGCCTGCACTGCCCGCTCACCGCCGACAGCAAACACCTGATCAACCGCCAGAGCCTGGCCCGGATGCAACCGGGCGCAATGCTGATCAACACCGGCCGCGGCGGCCTGGTGGATACCCCGGCACTGATCGAGGCCCTGAAGAACGGCCAACTGGGCTACCTGGGGCTGGATGTCTACGAAGAGGAGGCGCAGCTGTTCTTCGAGGACCGCTCCGACCTGCCGCTACAGGACGACGTGCTGGCGCGGCTGCTGACCTTCCCCAACGTGATTGTCACCGCCCACCAGGCGTTCCTCACCCGCGAGGCCCTGGCGGCGATCGCCGACACCACCTTGCGCAACATCGCCGCCTGGGCCGCCGGCGCGCCCTGCAACCGAGTGGAAGGCTGAGTCGACGGACCGGCGGTAAGCGAAGGTCATCTGCCTGCAACCTGAGATATCGGGGTGCGTGCTAGCATACGCGCCAGATTTGGAGGACCCATGGTCGAACACGATTTCCGCTACAGCCTGATGAACCCGCAACACACCCTGATCGAATGCCGCGCCCTGGTGCCCGGCCGCTATCAGGTCACCGGCAACGGTGGTTCCATCCGCAACGACGACGTGCTGATCGTCACCCTCAAGGGCAGCAAGGACCTGTCGATGCGCCTGACGGTGGAAACCGTGCGGCACCTGATCAACCCGGTCGGCCAGTGGGTCGCCGTGGCCCGTGGTCCGGTATTCGGCGAGCTGGCGATCCATCAGTGGCAGGTCAACTGCGACAGCTGCGCGGCCGAGCTGAGCTTCGAGTTCGCGGTGGACGCCAAGCTGGGCAGCAAGGCGCAAAAGCCCGCGGCCAGCGCGCGGATCGCCGAGCTGGGCTGGATCAGCGAAGGGGAAAAACACCTGTGCCCGAAATGCCAGCGAGCCGCCCAATGAAACGCCTGGCGTTGACCGCCGCGTTCGGCGCCGGCCTGCTGGGTTGCGCGGCGGAGCCGGTGAAACTGCAGCAGGATCGCAGCTACATCCTGGAGTGGATCGGCGAGCGTCCGCTGATCGACTACAGCCACCTGACCATCACCCTCGGTGAAGACGGTCGCGCCTACGGCAACGGCGGCTGCAACCACTGGTTCGCGCCCTATACCCTGGACGGCGACAAGCTCAGCTTCGGCAAGGTCGGCAGTACCCGCAAGCTGTGCGCGCCAGCCCTGATGGAGCAGGAACGACGCTTCCTGCAGGCGCTGGAAACCGTCCAGCGCTGGGACATTTCCCCAATCGAGCAAGTGCGCTTCTGGCCGGCCGAAGGCAAGCCGTTGCGCTGGTGGCTCGAGGAAGGTTGACCGCCCCTCTTGTAGCCGCTGCCGCAGGCTGCGATAAGGTCCGCAGGACCTTCAGCGATCCCGAGATCGCAACGGCCTTGCAGGCCGATCGCAGCCCGCGGCAGCGGCTACAGATCAATGCCCGCGCAGGGCTTCCAGCTTCGCCATCACACCCGCCGCGGTCTGTTCGCCCATCAGTTGCTCACGCACCTTGCCCTGGTCATCGATGATGTAGGTCACCGGCAAGCCTTCGCTGCGTGGCAAGTCGAAAATCTCCGCCGGGTTCTGCGCCAGCACGGTGAACTTGATCCCCAGTTTTTCACTGGCGCTCTTCAGTTCTTCGCCCTGCACATTATCGAAATTGACCCCCAGCACACTCACCGGCTGGCCCTTGAGCCCTTCGGCCAATGCATTGAGCTCGGGAATCTCGGTGCGGCACGGCCCACACCATTCGGCCCAGTAATTGAGCACCAGCCACTGCTTGTCCACACGCTCGGCGGCGACTTTCCGGCCATATTGATCGACCCCGTAATCGTTACCGCAGCCGCTCAGCAACAAAGTGCCGATGATCACCAATGCCGCTGCCAGTTGCCTTGCCATGCCTTGATCCTTGTATTGAAAAAAACCGTCAAACCCGCTTTCTCGTGCGACCCATCGCCTCGCAAGGTTCAGGACTGCCCGTCGCACAGGTAGAATAGCCGCCACCTTACGCAAGATGCGACCCGCCCATGACCGATCTGACGCTTTATCACAACCCGCGCTGCTCGAAATCCCGCGGTGCGCTGGAACTGCTGGAAGCCCGTGGCCTGACCCCGACCGTGGTCCGCTACCTGGAAACCCCGCTCGATGCCGCCCAGCTGCAAAGCCTGCTGGGCAAGCTCGGGATCGGCGCCCGCCAGCTGCTGCGCACCGGCGAAGACGAGTACAAGACCCTCAACCTGGCCGACGCCAGCCTCAGCGAAGCGCAGCTGATCGCCGCCATCGCCGCGCACCCGAAACTCATGGAACGGCCGATTCTCGAAGTCGGCGACAAGGCCATCATCGGCCGGCCGCCGGAGAACGTGCTGGAGATCCTGCCTTGAGTACGCCGTACATCCTGGTTCTCTACTACAGCCGCAACGGCTCGACCAACGAGATGGCCCGGCAGATCGCCCGGGGCATCGAACAAGGTGGCATGGAAGCGCGCCTGCGCACCGTGCCGGCGATATCCGCCGACTGCGAGGCCGTGGCTCCGAGCATCCCGGAAGACGGCGCGCTGTACGCCAGCCTCGACGACCTGAAGCACTGCTCCGGCCTGGCCTTGGGCAGTCCGACCCGGTTCGGCAACATGGCCGCGCCGCTGAAGTATTTCCTCGACGGCACCAGCAACCTGTGGCTGACCGGCGCCCTGGTGGGCAAGCCGGCCGGGGTGTTCACCTCCACCGCCAGCCTGCACGGCGGCCAGGAAACCACCCTGTTGTCGATGATGCTGCCGCTGCTGCACCACGGCATGCTGATCACCGGCCTGCCCTACAGCGAATCGGCCCTGCTGGAAACCCGTGGCGGTGGCACGCCTTACGGGGCCAGCCACCATGCCGGCGCCGACGGCAAGAGCCCGCTGAACGAGCACGAGGTCGCCCTCTGTCGCGCCCTGGGCCTGCGCCTGGCCAAGACTGCCCTGCAACTGGAGAGCAGCCGTGGCTAAAAAGCCGAAGATCCTGCCGGCCATCGAATGGCTGGAGCCGCGCGTACGCATCACCCGGGTGCTGAGCCTGATCTGCTTTTTCGGCCTGGTCGGCCTGCTCTGCGGCTACTACCTGTTCGTCGCCGACCTGCATGGCGCCCGGCCCTGGGTGATCCTGCTGATCGAACTGGTGCCGCTGCTGTTGATGGCGCCGGGCATGCTGGTGGGCAGCGCCCGCGGGCATTCCTGGATGTGCTTTGTGGTGAACCTGTATTTCATCAAGGGCGCGCTGGCTGCCTACGACCCGAACCGGCAACTGTTCGGCATCCTGGAGATGCTGGCCAGCCTGGCAGTGTTCTGCTCGGCCCTGCTCTACGTGCGCTGGCGCTTCCAGCTCAACCGCAAACTGGCGGGCGAAGGCCAGGTCAGCGCCGCCTGACGGCGCGCTATCGCGGGCAGGCCTCACCCCTACAGAGCACCCAGTACTTCTGTAGGAGCGAAGCTTGCTCGCGATGAACGATGACGCGGTACTCCAGGGAACACACCCCGATCAGTGATTGACCGTATACGCCAGCATCATCGAGATCTGGCACAGCGGCCGGCCACTTTCGGCGTGCCACTGGTTGAAGGCGCCCTGCACGGTGGCCAGGTCCTTGAGGCTGCTGGGCACCTTGTCGATAATCTGCTGCGCGTTCAGCGCCGCCACCACGTCATAGGTCGGTACGAAGGTGTCCTTGCCGACCATCCGCAGAAAGCGCGGGGCCGACAGGCCGCCCAACTGGTGACCGTGCTTGGCCAGGTACTTCCACAGGCCGACGATGTCGGTCACCGGCCAGTCGGCGATCAAGGCGCCGAAACTGCCCTTCTCCTTTTCCACGTCGAGCACCATCTGCGCGTTGCGCGGCACGCTCTTGAGCTTGCCCAGGTGGCGAATGATCCGCGTGTCCTGCATCAGCCGCTCGAGGTGCTCGGCGCCCATCAGCACCACTTTCTGTGGGTCGAAGCCAAAGAACACCTCTTCGAAGGCCGGCCACTTGGCGTCCACCAGGCTGTGCTTCAAGCCGGCGCGGAATACCCGCAGGGCCAGGGTCGAGAGGTAACGGTCATCGCTGATCTTGCGCAATTGCGCCGGGGTTTTCGGCACCGGCAGATGGGCTTCCAGCTCGGCCGCCGAACCGAAGCGGTTCAGACAGTATTCGTGCAGCCACTTGTAATCGCGCATGCCCTCTCCTAATGACGATAAAGAAACGGCGCTCGAAGGAGCGCCGTGATTCCACGATACAGAGCCGCGAGACGACTCAGAGGTTCACCACATTGACGAAACGCGAAGCCGCGGTTTCATCGATCTTCAGGCTGGTGAAGTCGAACAGGTTGCGGTCCGCCAACTGCGATGGCACCACGTTCTGCAGGCCGCGGAAAATGCTTTCGGTACGGCCCGGGGTCTTGCGTTCCCATTCCTGGAGCATTTCCTTGACCACCTGGCGCTGCAGGTTTTCCTGGGAGCCGCAGAGGTTGCACGGGATGATCGGGAACTGCTTGAGGTCGGAATAGGCCTGGATGTCCTTCTCGCTGCAATAGGCCAGGGGGCGAATTACCACATTACGCCCATCGTCGGCCCGCAGCTTGGGCGGCATGGCCTTGAGCGAGCCGTTGTAGAACATATTGAGAAAGAAGGTCTCGACGATGTCGTCCCGGTGGTGACCCAGGGCCATCTTGGTCGCGCCGATCTCGTCGGCGAAGGTGTACAGGGTGCCGCGACGCAGGCGCGAGCACAGCGAACAGGTGGTCTTGCCTTCCGGTATCAGTTCCTTGACCACCGAATAGGTGTCCTTCTCGACGATGTGGTATTCCACGCCCAACGTCTCGAGGTAGGCCGGCAATACGTGCTCGGGGAACCCGGGCTGCTTCTGGTCCATGTTCACGGCGACGATGTCGAACTTGATCGGTGCAACCTTCTGCAGGTGCATCAGCACATCGAGCATGGTGTAGCTGTCCTTGCCGCCGGACAGGCAGACCATGACCTTGTCGCCGTCTTCGATCATGTTGAAGTCGGCGACCGCTTCCCCGGCCTGGCGGCGCAAGCGTTTCTGCAGTTTGTTCTGGTTGACCGTAAGAGTGCCCATGGCGCTTGAAATCCGCGGTGTGTGACGAAAAGCCGGTCATTTTACGCAAAAACCGCGCACGGGCGAAGCGCCGGGCGCCAGTCGACCGATCAAATCGCCGAATGCGATTACCAGCCGCGCCGACAGCGCGATTTGCTCTAACACCCATGACCTTTGCAGGTCAGTCCTTTCTATACTGCGACATAAGGTCGCACACATATTCAGACCTTTACTTACTTGGCCGCTGGCCCGTAGGCGCTCCGTTGGGGGGCGATGGCAATAACAAAGGAGTGACTGACTATGATTCATCATGTCGTGGGACTCTTCACCCACCCCGATCAGGAATGGCGAGAAATACGTGGCGACGAAGAGGAAAGCATCAGCCACATGTACCTCACCCACACGCTGATTCTCGCGGCGATTCCGGCGATTTCGGCGTTTATCGGCACCACCCAGGTCGGTTGGGTCATCGGCAATCGAGCACCGGTCATGCTGACCATGGAAAGCGCACTGTGGATGACCATCATGTCGTACCTGGCAATGCTGGGCGGGGTCGCGGTCATGGGCGCCTTCGTCCACTGGATGGCCCGCACCTACGACGCCAGTCCGAGCCTGGCGCGCTGCATCGCGTTCGCCACCTATACCGCGACGCCCCTGTTCATCGGTGGCCTGGCGGCGCTGTATCCGCACATGTGGCTCGGCATGATCGTCGGCACAGCCGCCATCTGCTACACCGTCTACCTGTTGTATGTCGGGTTGCCGACCTTCATGAACATTCCCTCGGACGAAGGTTTCCTGTTCTCAAGCTCCGTACTGGCCGTTGGGCTGGTGGTGCTGGTCGCGATCATGGCGTTCACCGTGATCGTCTGGGGTCTTGGCGTCGGCCCCGTTTACACCAACTGACGTCGCTCAAAAAACCAACACAATCTGCCAACACAGGCCGCCGCAAGGCGGCCTTCTAATCTGCGCAACGACCATTCGGCGCCTGGACGATTCGGAATGCATCGGCTTTGCGGCATACTCACCCGCTCTGGAGAGCCGTTAAGCATGCCCGAGCAACTCAATACCCGCGTCGAAGACTGTTTCCAACTCGCTGAATCCTTTTTCAAACGACCTTTCAAACGCCCGGTGGTCAGCCTCAAGTTGCGCGGTCAGAAAGCCGGTGTCGCCCACCTGCACGAGAACCTGCTGCGCTTCAACCCGCAGCTGTACCGGGAAAACACCGAAGACTTCCTCAAACAGACCGTGGCCCATGAAGTCGCGCACCTGATCGCCCACCAACTGTTCGGCGAGCGCATTCAGCCCCACGGCGAAGAATGGCAACTGATCATGCGCGGCGTGTACGAACTGCCGCCCAATCGCTGCCACACCTACGAGATCCAGCGCCGCAGCGTGACCCGCTACATCTACCGCTGCCCCTGCGACAACGATTTCCCGTTTTCCGCCCAGCGCCACCGCCTAGTCGCCCAGGGCCGGCGTTATCTGTGCCGGCGCTGCCGGCACACCCTGGTGTTCAGTGGCGAGATGCGGGTGGAGTGAACCCGGCCCTGGCGCCCTACAGGATGACCCGGCCCTGGCGTAGCTCAGCGATGCGCTGCGCGCTGTAACCCAGCTCGACAAGCACCTGGTCGCTATGGGCGCCCAGTTCCGCCCCGATATGCCGAGGCTCCGGCAGCCCCTGGGAAAACTTCAACGGACAGGCCATCTGCGCCTGGTAGCTGCCATCGCCACGCGGCACCTGGCTGACCAGTTGCCGTGCCTGCAGCTGCGGATGCGCCACCGCCTCCGCCAGGCCCAGCACCGGTTCGACGCAGGCGTCGACCCCAGCAAACAACTCGCAGAGCTCGGCAAAATCGTGCTTCTCGAACTCGACCTGCAAGGCCTGCTTGAGCGCCTGCTGTTGTTCCGGCTGCGGTGACAGCCCCTGGGCTGCCAGTTCCGGACGCCCCAGGGCCTTGCACAGCGCCTGCATGAACGGCGGCTCCAGGCTGCCCACCGACAGCCAGCGACCATCCCGACTGCGGTAATAGTCATAGAAGCTGCCGCCATTGAGCACCTGCTGCTCCGCCGCGGGTTCGATCCCGCACGCCAGGTAGCCGGCTCCGGCCATGGCGTTCAGGCTGAACACGCAATCGGTCATGCTCACGTCCAGGTACTGCCCCAGGCCGCTGTGCTGGCGGGCAATCACCGCCGCCAGCAGGCCGATGACCCCATGCAGCGAACCGCCGGCGATATCCGCCGCCTGGATGCCCAGGGGCAACGGCCCACTGTCCTTGCGCCCGGTGTAGCTGGCCAGGCCCGCCAGGGCCAGGTAATTGATGTCGTGGCCGGCGCGGTCCCGGTACGGGCCGGTCTGGCCGTAACCGGTGATCGAGACATAGATCAGCTTCGGGTTGAGCGCCTTCAGCGCCTCGTAGCCCAGCCCCAGGCGCTCCATCACCCCGGGGCGGAACTGCTCCAGGACGATGTCGTATTCCAGCACCAGTTGGCGGATCACCTCCAGCGCCTCGGGCTGCTTGAGGTCCAGCGCCAGGCTGCGCTTATTGCGATTGAGGTAGGCATGGCTGGCGGAGACGCCCTGATCGTGGGGAGGCAGCACGCGCAGCAGGTCCATGCGGGTCGGCGATTCGATGCGCAGCACCTCGGCGCCCATGTCCGCCAGCAGCAAGGAGGCGAACGGCCCCGGCAGCAGCGTGGAGAAATCCAGTACCTTGAGTGACGCCAGTGGCCCTTGCATGAGCACCCTCCCTTGCCGATTGACTGCCCACAGAGTAGGCAGCGTCTCGAGGTCCGGCAATCACCGCAAGCGCCACCCGGGCTGACCGTTGCGCTCAAACCCCGGGCATGAAAAAACCCGCCGCAGCGGGTTTTTCATCGACGCGGTGAAGTTACTTCACGGACGTCGGGGTTGGGCCTTCGGCAACGCCCAGGTCATCTTCTTCGCGAGTGTCGCTGATAGCACGACCACCGGAAGCCAGCTCGGCCTGCAACTGGTCTTCGTCCAGCTCCTTGACCCACTTGGCGACCACTACGGTGGCTACTGCGTTACCCACCAGGTTGGTCAGCGCGCGGGCTTCGGACATGAAGCGGTCGATACCCAGGATCAGCGCCAGGCCGGCCACCGGCAGATGCCCCACGGCCGACAGGGTCGCCGCCAGCACGATGAAGCCGCTACCGGTCACGCCCGCGGCGCCTTTGGAGGACAGCAGCAGCACCAGCAGCAAGGTGATCTGGTGAGTGATGTCCATGTGGGTGTCGGTCGCCTGGGCGATGAACACGGCCGCCATGGTCAGGTAGATCGAAGTACCGTCGAGGTTGAAGGAATAACCGGTGGGGATCACCAGGCCCACTACCGACTTCTTCGCGCCCAGGCGTTCCATCTTGATCAGCATGCGTGGCAGGGCCGATTCCGAGGAGGAAGTACCCAGTACGATCAGCAGCTCTTCACGGATGTAGCGGATCAGCTTCAACACACTGAAACCGTGGGCGCGGCAGATGGCGCCCAGCACCACCAGCACGAACAGCACGCAGGTGATGTAGAAGCAGATCATCAGCTGGCCCAGCTGCACCAGCGAACCCACGCCGTAGGCGCCGATGGTGAAGGCCATGGCACCCAGCGCACCGATCGGCGCGAGCTTCATGATCATGTTGATGATATTGAACATCACATGGGCGAAACGGTCGATGAAGTCCAGCACCGGCTTGCCGTAGGCACCCAGGCGGTGCAGGGCGAAACCGAAGATCACCGAGAACATCAGCACTTGCAGGATGTCGCCGTTGGCGAAGGCGCCGACGATGGTGTTCGGAATGACGTTGAGGATGAAGCCGACGATGCTCTGGTCCTTGCCAGCGGTGACGTAGGCCGCCACTTTCGAGGCATCCAGGGTGGACACGTCGATGTGCATGCCGTTGCCCGGCTGCACCACGTTGACCACGACCAGGCCGATCAGCAGGGCGATGGTCGAAACGATTTCGAAGTACAGCAGCGCGTAGCCACCGGTCTTGCCCACCGATTTCATGTTCTGCATGCCCGCGATACCGCTGACGACCGTACAGAAGATGATGGGCGCGATGACCATCTTGATCAGTTTGATGAACCCGTCACCCAGGGGCTTGAGGGCCACACCGGTCTGCGGGTAGAAGTGACCGAGCAGGATGCCGATGGCGATGGCAACGATCACCTGGAAATACAGGGATTTGTACAGTGGCTGACGAGTCGTCATTGCAAAGTTCCTCAAGAGCACCGTTGCACACCATCCATCGATGCACACGACGCCTAAAGTGCGAACCCTCCTGCACTGGAGGGATTTGTTGTGTAGAGCTGCGGGGAACACCTTTCGCTGCTCCCTTCTCCTTGCTCGCTATCGCAAAGCCCGTGCCAGCTTGCCAAAAAAACCTGAAGGCCTTTGGACATCAGGGTTTGCGCTCGCCCTCGCTCTCCCTGCCCCTACATGAAGTGGCGGATTTCCGCCCATCGCCCGACGCTCGTCCTACAATTTGGCGGATATCCGCCTTGCCCAGTCGTTGGCGGCTGTTAACATCCGCCACTTAATGGACGGATCAACCTTCATGCGCGAACGCACCATCGCCAGTCATTTCGCCCGCGCCGCCCTGGGCGGGGCGCGCCGGCGGGGCTACGACTATTCGGAGTTGCTGCAGACCCTGGGCATCAGCCTCGAACTGCTCAACGAACCCAAGGCCCGTATCGCCCCCGAGCAGTTCGCCAGCCTGCTGCAACAGCTCTGGCAAGTTCTGGACGACGAGTACCTGGGGTTTGGCGACGGCCCGAGCAAGCGCGGCACCTTCGCCATGATGTGCCACGCCCTGATCCACTGCAGCAACCTGGAGAAGGCCCTGCAGCGCGGCCTGCTGTTCTATAGCCTGTTCCCCCAGGCACCGCGGCTGAGCCTGACGCGCGAAGGGGACATGACCCGCCTGAGCCTGGACGACGCCGCGCTGTGGGACCCGGACCACTTCCTCAGCGAGAGCCTGCTGGTGATCTGGCATCGCCTCGGCAGTTGGTTGATCGGCCAGCGCATCCGCCTCGAGCAGGCCTGTTTCAGCTACCCGAAACCCGAGCACGGCAACGAATACGACCTGCTGTTCCCCTGCCCCCTGGTGTTTTCCCGCGACTGCAGCAGCCTGCTGTTCCACAGCCGCTACCTGAGCATGCCGCTGCTGCAGGACGAACGAACCCTCAAGCACTTCCTTGAACGCTCCCCTGCCGACCTGCTGGCCCGCCCGGACGACGGCGATAGCCTGAGCAGCCAGCTGCGCCGCCTGCTCAGCCGCGACAGCAACCATTGGCCGGACCTGGAAAGCATCGCCCAGCACCTGCACATCAGCCCGCAGACCCTGCGCCGGCACTTGCGCGAAGAAGGCACGAGCTTTCAGGAGTTGAAGGATCAGTTGCGGCGCGATATCGCCATCTACCACCTGCGTCGGGCCGACCTGTCGTTGCAACAGATCGCCGAGCAGACCGGCTTTTCCGAGCCATCGGCCTTTCACCGCGCGTTCAAGAAGTGGACCGGGCTGACCCCGGGCGCCTACCGCGCCCAGGAAACCTGAGCGCGCCGATCAAATCGCCGGGAAGTGAATACGGAACGCCGCCCCGCCCAGGGTGGAATCGCCAAGGGTCAGTTGCGCGCCGTAGCTGTCGATGATGTCCTTGACCACCGCCAGGCCGATCCCCTGCCCCGGATGCTGGCGATCCAGCCGTTCGCCGCGCTGGAGAATCCGCGCCCGCTGGTCCGGCGGCACGCCCGGCCCATCGTCCTCGACACACAACTGCGCGCCGTGGAGGTCTTGGCGGACACTGATGCGCACCTCGCTCAGACACAGGCGGTAGGCGTTCTCCAGCAGGTTGCCCAGCAATTCGAGCAAGGCTCCATGCTCGATCGGCACATAGCAGCGCTCCGGCAGATCGAACGAGACCCGCACCTGTTTGTCGCGATAGACCTTGTCGAGGGTGTCGCACAGGCTTTTCAGTACCGGACGCAAACGCACCTGGTGGCGCACCAGGCCGCTCTTGCGCAGGCTGGCGCGCTGCAGCTGGTAGCTGATCTGCTGGCTCATGCGTTCGATCTGGGTCTGCAGCACCCAGGCCTGTTCGCGATCTTGAGGACGCAGGGCCATGTCCTCGCTGACCCCTTGCAACACCGTCAGCGGGGTCTTCAGGCTGTGGGCTAGGTCATCCAGGGAATCGCGATAACGGCTGCGTTGCTCGCGCTCGCTGTGCAGCAGGCGGTTCAACGAGCCGGTCAGGCGCAGCAGTTCGCGTGGATGTTCTTCGCTGAGGCTTTGCCGGGTGCCGCTCTCGATTTCGTCCAGCTCCTGGCTCAGCCGGCGCAATGCCTGCAGGCCCCAGGTCAGGCCGAGCCAGAGCAACGCCAGGAGCACCAGCAACGCGGCACCGAACCCGAGGTAGAGGTTTTCCCGCACCCCTTCCAGGGTCAGCTGGTACTCACGCACCGGCTGCAAGGCGACGATGCTGAACGCCGCGCTTTTACCGCCCAGCAGCTTGACCTCGACGTCGTAGACGAAAAACTCCTGGCCGTTGACCTCGCGGATACGCGCGAACTCGTTGCCGCGCCCGTCATACCGCGGCTTGTAGTTGATGTTCTCTTCCTGGGTCGCCTTGGAGCGCCAGACCAGCCGCCCCTCCCGGTCGTAGATGTAGCCCAGGAGACGGCTGTCGGTCAGGTTGAAGCGCTCGTCCGGCAGTTGCGCCGGCATTTGCAGGTGATTGTTCTCGACCCGGGCCGCCGAGATCAGCGTGGTCACGTCGGAGGCCAGGCGCTGCTCGATGGAATCCTGCAGCGCCAGGCTGAACGCGCCTTGCATGGCCGGCAACAACGCCAGCATGAACAGCACCGCCAGCGTCGTGGCCGCCAGCATCAGGCGCAGGCGTAACGATCGAATCATCGGCAGCGCTCGTTGAACAGATAACCCAGGCCACGCACGGTATCGATGGGCTTGAAGCCCGACGGCCCCTCCAGCTTGCGCCGCAGGCGGCCGACCAGCACCTCGATCACGTTCGGATCGCGCTCGTCATCGTCCGGGTACAGCTGCTCCATCAGCCGGTCCTTGGCCACCACCTGCTGATGGTGGCGCATGAGGTACTCGAGAATCCGGTACTCGTAGGCGGTCAGCGCCAGCGGCTGTTCGTCGAGCGAGGCCTGCTTGCGATTGAGGTCGAGCAGCAGCGGGCCGGCGATGATGGTCGACTGGGTGAACCCGCTGGAGCGACGCAGCAGCGCATTCAGGCGTGCGTCCAGCTCCTCGAACTGGAAGGGCTTGACCACATAGTCGTCAGCGCCGGCGGCCAGCCCTTCGACCTTGTCCTGCCAGTTGCCGCGTGCCGTCAGGATCAGGATCGGAAACGCCTTGCCCCGCGAGCGCAGCTGGCGGATCAGGTCCAGCCCACCCATGCCCGGCAAGCCCAGGTCGATCACCGCCAGATCATGGTTGAACTGCTCGGTCTGATACAGCGCCTCCTCGGCATTGGCCACGGACTCGACCACATGGCCGCTGTCCGTGAGGCGGGTTTGCAAGTGATGGCGCAGCAGCGCCTCATCTTCAACGACGAGCAGTTTCATGCAGCTCTCCCAGGCAAAATTCGACATCTCCAAGGGCGCTCAGGCGCCCTGATCGTATATATGGCAACGCCGGATCTTGCCTTGGCAGATCCGGCGCGCTCAGAACCAGGACAATATTTTAGAAAGCGTAGTTGGCCGACAGGTACGTCTGGGCACTGCTGGTCAGGCTCAGCGAACCCTGCTTGCTGCCACTGCGCTCGCTCATCTCGGTGCTGGCATTGCTGCGCAGGTAACGGTAACCCAGTTCGACCGAGGTGTTCTGTGAAACCTGCTGCAGGACACCGGCCTGCACGCCGACGGCATAACCGATGTCGCTGTCGCGGCTGAAGCCTGGGGAATCCTGGGTCAGCTTGGTCAGGCCCGCAGTACCGCCGCCGAACAGTTTGGTGCTGCTGGTCACCGGCAGGAACACATCGTAGCTGCCGAGCAGGTTTTCCTGGCGCAGTTTAATGCCATTGTGCGAGCCGGAGACATTGTCGTAGGTGGCGTAGTAGCGGTGCTGGTCATTCTGCTGACCCAGGCGCACGCCCCAGGTGTTGTCCTTGCCGATCACACCGTCGGCGTTCGGGTTGTTCAGGTTGCTGTTGAGCAGGCTGGACTTCTTGACCTTGTCGCTGGTCTGGCCATAGGTAAGGCTGGCGAAGTTGCTGTCGGCGGCCTGGACGACAGCGCTGGCGCCGAGAACAGTGAAGGCCAGGATCATCTTCTTGAAAGTAGTCATGGGTATTTCCTCATTCGCTATGTGTTTTTGGGTACGGAGCCAGACTACCGACCCCGCCCTGAACTCCCCCTGAACACACTCTGAACCTCGGCTGAATCAAATCGACTAGGCTGTCTGGCAGTCTTTTAAAAGGAGAACGGACCATGCGCGCGCTTTTCGCTTGCTTGTTGTTGGCTTTCTGCGGCTTGAGCCAGGCAGCCATCAAGACCCAGGAAATCCCCTACCAGAGCCCCGACGGTACCCGGCTCATCGGCTACTACGCCTATGACGACGTGTTGAAAGGGCCACGCCCAGGAGTCGTGGTGGTGCATGAATGGTGGGGCCTGAACGACTACGCCAAACGCCGGGCCCGGGATCTTGCGGCCCTGGGCTACAGCGCCCTGGCCATCGATATGTACGGCGACGGCAAGAACACCGAACACCCGAAAGACGCCATGGCCTTCATGCAGGCCGCCTCGAAAGACAGTGCCGCCGCCAGCGCGCGCTTCAAGGCCGGGCTCGACCTGCTGAAGAAACAACCACAGACCGACCCGGCCAAGCTGGCCGCGATCGGCTACTGCTTCGGCGGCAAGGTGGTGCTGGACGCGGCGCGCCAGGGCCTGCCCCTGCTCGGCGTGGTGAGTTTCCATGGCGCCCTGGTCACCAGCACCCCGGCCACTCCTGGCAGCGTCAAGGCGAAAATCCTGGTGGAGCACGGCGCCCTCGACAGCATGGTCACCGCCGATAACGTCAGCGCCTTCAAGGCAGAAATGGACAAGGCCGGCGCCGACTACCAGTTTGTCAACCTCGAAGGCGCCAAGCACAGCTTCAGCAATCCGGATGCCGACGGCATGAGCCATGGCGAACATGGCGGGCTGGACATCGGCTACAGCAAGGCCGCCGATGAACGCTCATGGGCGGATATGCAGGCATTCTTCAAGAAGCTGTTCGGCTGACCCCGCGTCGACCGCCCCGAGGTCTCAACTCCCGGGGCGGCGGCATCGAGGCCGGTGCCTGCCAGGCTACCCTCCAGCCTTACAACCCGGCAAAATGCCTGGCATGAATCTCATCCCCACCCTCCCCGCCTGCTGCACCCCACTCGACGACCAGTGGCCGCTGCCCGACGCCCTGCCGGACGTCGTCCTGCTCGGCACTCATTTCGATGCCTCGCGCCTGGCCAGCAACGACTTCCAGCTCAGCGCCATCGAGCCGCCCGCGAGCATTCAACGTTCGGTGGCGAAACGGCAGGCCGAGTTTCTCGCCGGGCGTTTCTGCGCCCGCGCCGCCCTGCAACGCCTGGACGGCCTGGACTGCATTCCGCCGATCGGCGAGGACCGGGCGCCGATCTGGCCGACGCACATCAGCGGCTCGATTACCCACAGCACCGGGCGTGCCGCGGCGATTGTCGCGCGCAAGGAGCATTGGCGCGGGCTGGGCATGGACCTGGAGAACCTGCTCAACAGCGAACGGGCGGCACGCCTGGCGGGGGAAATCCTCATCCCGGCCGAAATGCAGCGCATGGCCGCCGCCCCGCGGGAACAATTGGCGCTCTGGGTCACCCTGACCTTTTCGGTGAAGGAAAGCCTGTTCAAGGCGCTGTACCCGATCGTCCGGCAACGCTTCTATTTCGAACACGCCGAAGTGCTGGAGTGGACGGCCAGCGGCCAGGTCCGCCTGCGCCTGCTGACGGACCTGTCCAGCGAATGGCGCAATGGCAGTGAACTGGACGCGCAATTCGCCCTGCAGGACGGGCAACTGCTGAGCCTGGTCAGCATCCGGGCTTGATTCCCGGACGAACCTGAGCGCAAGCCCTCAACCTTTATCCTGATGCCGTGGCCAGCTCAGGCTGAAGCAGGCGCCGCCGAGGGTCTTGCTCCTGCTGATCAATGCCCGGCCGTCGTGCCAGTGAATGATCCGCCGCACGATCGACAACCCCAGGCCGTGCCCACCCGAAGCGCGGGTACGGCTGTCATCCAGGCGCAGGAACGGGGTGAAGATCCGCTCCCAGGCGCTTTCCGGAACCCCCGGACCATCGTCCTCGACATCGACCCGGCAACGCATCTGCCCCACCTGGTAACTGACCAGCACCTGCGACTCGGCGTGGCGCATGGCGTTGCTCACCAGGTTCTGCAACGCCCGATGCAGGTAGCGCGGCTCAGCCTCGACCCAGGCGCCATCGCAATCCGCCGCGGACAGGCACGAACCACGCTGCACCTTGACCTGCGCCCGCAACGGCGCCAGCTCGCTGATCACCTGATTGATCAAGGCATCCAGGTCGATGCGCTGGAAGTTCAGCGCTGGCGAACCCTGCTCCAGCCGCGCATAGGTGAGCATTTCGTCCACCAGCCGGTCGAGGTCCTGGATATCGTTGTCCATGCCCTCCATATATTTGTCCCGGGCCTGTGCGGTGGTCGCCGAGCCGATCATCTCCAGGCCAAAGCGCAGGCGCGCCACTGGCGTGCGCAACTCGTGGGACACCGCGCGCACCAGCTCGCGCTGGATCGCCAGCAAGCGCTGCAAATGCTCGGCCATGCCGTTGAAGGCCGCCGCCAACCGTCCCACCGAGTCGGCGCCACCGGCCGGCACCCGGGCTTCCAGGCTGCCCTTGGCAATGCGCGTGGCCGCCGACTCAAGGCCACGCAAGCGCCGCTCCAGCTGGCGTACCAATAAATAGACGATCAGGCCGATCAGGCTCAGGCCCAGCACCGCAATCAACACCAGCCATTGCGGCGGGTAGGGATTCATCTGGTACAGCGGGCCGATTTCCAGCACCCAGGGCGTGCCCACCATCCCTGCGAACACGCGGATCGAATCGCCGCCCTTGCCCAGCGCCATCACCGTATCGCCCTCGGCAACCCGACGACGCTGGTCCTCGTCCATGTCCGCGTCGTCCTGGGTGACCAAGTGCATGTCGAAGCCAAAGCCTTTGTTCTTTTTCAGTGCCGCCAGGCGTTCCGGCTGCTCGGCCACCGGAAAGCGCACCAGCTCGTCGGCTAGCAGATAGATAGTCGCCCGCGCCAGTTGTTCGCTGATCTGCTGCACTTCACCGGTCAGCAACAATTGCTCAGGTTCGCTGACCAGACGGTAGACCCGTGCCGCGTAAGGCCCGGTCTGCTCCACCAAGGCCTGGCCGCGCAAAACGCGGTTGCGCTGCCCGAGGTCGAGGCCGGTCTGGGTGAAGGTCTGCAGGGTCAGCGGGATGCCCAACAGGCGCTCCCACACCGCCAGGGCGCGGCGGCGCTCGATCTCGCTCATGGGTTGCAGGTTGTCGGCCATCAGCGAGAACGTGCCGTGGGCCAGGCGCTCGCGGTATTGCTCGCTGCGCACCTGGTTGAGCAGGTGCAGCGCCAGTACGCCCAACAGCGCCACCAGAATCAGGGCGGCGCACATGCCGCCGTAGATGCGCAGGAATATGGAGTTCACGGCGACAGGTCGACAGCGGCTTCGGGGACGAACAGATAACCCTTGCTGCGGATGGTCTTGATCAGCCGCGGGTGTTCCGGGTCGTCGCCGATTTTCGGACGGATCCGCGAAATGCGCACATCGATGGAGCGGTCCTGGCCGTCATAGCCGATGCCGCGCAGGGCGGTGAAGATTTCCTCGCGGGACAGAATGCGCCCGGCGTTGGCTACCAGCAGCCAGAGCAGGTCGAACTCGGCGCTGGTCAACTCGATCCCGGCGTCGTGCAGCCAGGCCTCGCGCAAGGCGCTGTCCACCACCAGCGGGCCGAATTGCAGGCGCCGGGATTTCTCCGGCGCGCTGCTTTCCACAGGTTCGCTGCGCCGCAGCAGGGCCTGGATCCTGGCCAGCAACAGGCGCGGACGGACCGGCTTGCACACGTAATCGTCGGCACCGGTGTCCAGCCCCAGTATCTGGTCCATGTCGTCGGTGCGCGCGGTCAGCATCAGGATCGGCCCGTCGTAGCGATCGCGGACCTTGCGGCAAATGCTCAGGCCATCCTCGCCGGGCAGCATCAGGTCGAGGATCACCAGATCAGGTTGTTCGGCAATGATCCGCGCCGCGGCCAGGGCGCCATTGCCTTCGATGGCGACACGCAATCCATTGCTCTGCAGATATTCACAGGTCAACTCGGCCAGTCGCTGATCGTCCTCGACGATCAATATCTGCCACGCTTCTTGCTCCACGGTGACCTCTGCTTGCCAGATACGGGCTCAGGAAGAATCCGCCCGTCTTTTTGTAATGTGAGATGGATAAAACAATGTCTGGAAGGCCCGATTGTAGCAACGGCAAAGGCCGTAAACACAAGGTGCTGAATGCGCTCGGTAAAGGCGTTTTTTTGTGATAGGGTTCGCGCCCGCAAAAATCCGCCCTGGGCAGTTTTTCAGGGTAAAAAACAGTGACAAACGGTAGGATCCAGCCCTGCTGCGGCCTGCGTGAGGTTTACCTGCTTCATACACAATTTACGCACAACCTTATCCACAGGCTGTACGTTGCAATCACCCCCAAAAACGCATTATCTTGTAGCTCGGCCGTAAAAAAACCCTACATCTAGGGTTTCAGGCCAAAAACCAAACACAAATCAGACAAGAAACTCAAGCGCTTTTCTTGCACTCGTTTGGTGGAACCAATCGGATTTTCAGAAGCCAAACCGCGCGTGCGGATGGCTGCGGTTTTCCAGCCCACGGCGAGGAAAACGGTACGGGTGTTGCAGTACATGACTGTCACCCACCAGGAATACGGTCACGAGCCACTGGCTCGCGACCTATGACTTCGGCATGGAAGCGGCGCCAACAGCCCCCCTTCCTGAACTGTCCCGAAGTCGTTATGCCCGGCGTGCGCCGGTTGTAGTGCTTCAGGACGGAACGGTGGGCACCCAAAGGGTGCCCAAACAAACATAGAGAACGTGGAGACACCCATGCAAACCGACACAACTCGCGAGAACCCGCAGGCCAAAGCGCCGCAGGCTGCCGATTCCAACCTGGATCTGTCTGCCACCGCGCCTGGCCAACTGCGAGTGATCAAGCGTAACGGCACTGTCGTTCCTTACACCGATGACAAAATCACCGTCGCCATCACCAAAGCGTTTCTCGCAGTTGAAGGCGGCACCGCTGCCGCTTCGTCGCGAATCCACGACACCGTCGCTCGCCTGACCGAGCAGGTCACCGCCACCTTCAAGCGTCGCATGCCTTCGGGCGGCACCATCCATATCGAAGAGATCCAGGACCAGGTCGAACTGGCCCTGATGCGTGCCGGCGAACAGAAAGTTGCCCGCGACTACGTGATCTACCGTGACTCGCGCGCCAAAGAGCGCGCCACCCGCACCCCAGGCGAAGAGCCGGTGCAGGCTCACCCATCGATCCGCATCACCCGCGCCGACGGCAGCTTCGCGCCTCTGGACATGGGCCGCCTGAACACCATCGTCACCGAGGCCTGCGAAGGCCTGGAAGAAGTCGACGGCGACCTGATCCAGCGCGAAACCCTGAAGAACCTCTACGACGGCGTAGCGCTCAAAGACGTCAACACCGCCCTGGTGATGACCGCGCGCACCCTGGTTGAGCGCGAGCCGAACTACTCGTTCGTGACCGCCCGCCTGCTGATGGACACCCTGCGCGCCGAAGGCCTGAGCTTCCTGGAAGTGGCCGAGAGCGCCACTCACCACGAGATGGCCGACCTGTACGCCAAGGCACTGCCGGCCTATGTCGCCAAAGGTATCGAGTTCGAACTGCTGAACCCTGTGCTGGCCGAATTCGACCTGGAGAAACTCGGCAAGGCGATCAACCACGAGCGCGACCAGCAGTTCACCTACCTGGGCCTGCAGACCCTGTACGACCGTTACTTTATCCACAAGGATGGCGTGCGCTTCGAACTGCCACAGGTCTTCTTCATGCGCGTGGCCATGGGCCTGGCGATCGAAGAAAAACAACGCGAAGACCGTGCCATCGAGTTCTACAACCTGTTGTCGTCCTTCGACTACATGGCTTCGACTCCAACCCTGTTCAACGCCGGCACCCTGCGTCCACAGCTGTCGAGCTGCTACCTGACCACCGTGCCGGACGACCTGTCGGGCATCTACGGCGCCATCCACGACAACGCCATGCTGTCGAAATTCGCCGGTGGCCTGGGCAACGACTGGACTCCGGTGCGTGCGCTGGGCTCCTACATCAAGGGCACCAACGGCAAGTCCCAGGGCGTCGTGCCGTTCCTGAAAGTGGTGAACGACACCGCGGTAGCCGTGAACCAGGGTGGCAAGCGCAAAGGCGCTGTGTGTGCCTACCTGGAAACCTGGCACATGGACATCGAAGAATTCATCGAGCTGCGCAAGAACACCGGTGACGATCGTCGTCGCACCCACGACATGAACACCGCCAACTGGATCCCTGACCTGTTCATGAAGCGCGTCTTCGACGACGGCAAGTGGACCCTGTTCTCGCCATCGGAAGTGCCGGACCTGCACGACCTGACCGGCAAGGCCTTCGAAGAGCGCTACGAGTACTACGAAGCCCTGTGCGAGTACGGCAAGATCAAGCTGTTCAAGACCATCCAGGCCAAAGACCTGTGGCGCAAGATGCTGTCCATGCTGTTCGAAACCGGCCACCCTTGGCTGACCTTCAAGGACCCGTGCAACCTGCGCAGCCCGCAGCAGCACGTGGGCGTGGTCCACAGCTCGAACCTGTGCACCGAGATCACCTTGAACACCAACAAGGACGAGATCGCCGTTTGCAACCTGGGCTCGATCAACCTGCCGAACCACATCGTCGACGGCAAGCTGGACACCACCAAGCTGCAACGCACTGTGAACACCGCGGTGCGCATGCTCGATAACGTGATCGACATCAACTACTACTCGGTACCGCAGGCGAAGAACTCCAACTTCAAGCACCGTCCGGTCGGCCTGGGGATCATGGGCTTCCAGGACGCGCTGTACCTGCAGCACATCCCTTACGGTTCCGATGCCGCTGTCGACTTCGCCGACAAGTCCATGGAAGCGGTGAGCTTCTACGCGATCCAGGCTTCCTGCGACCTGGCAGACGAGCGTGGCGCCTACGAGACATTCCAGGGTTCGCTGTGGTCCAAAGGCATCCTGCCGCTGGATTCGCAACAGATCCTGATCGAGTCCCGTGGCCAGAAGTACATCGATGTCGACCTGAACGAAACCCTGGACTGGGCACCGGTGCGCGCCCGTGTACAGAAAGGTATTCGCAACTCCAACATCATGGCCATCGCGCCGACCGCAACCATCGCCAACATCACCGGCGTGTCGCAGTCGATCGAACCGACCTACCAGAACCTGTATGTGAAATCGAACCTGTCGGGCGAATTCACCGTGATCAACCCGTACCTGGTTCGCGACCTCAAGGCTCGCGGTCTGTGGGACTCGGTCATGATCAACGACCTGAAGTACTACGACGGTTCCGTGCAGCAGATCGAGCGTATCCCGCAAGAACTCAAGGAGCTCTATGCGACTGCCTTCGAAGTGGAAACCAAGTGGATCGTCGACGCCGCCAGCCGTCGCCAGAAGTGGATCGACCAGGCTCAGTCGCTGAACCTCTACATCGCCGGCGCTTCGGGCAAGAAGCTCGACGTGACCTACCGCATGGCCTGGTACCGTGGCCTGAAAACCACTTACTACCTCCGTGCCCTGGCCGCGACCAGCACCGAGAAGTCGACCATCAACACCGGCAAGCTGAACGCTGTTTCCAGCGGCGGCAACCACGGTGACGACTCGGTCCTGGCGGCTCCAGCCGGTCCAGCTCCAGTGCCGAAGGCTTGCGCCATCGACGAGCCGGATTGCGAAGCTTGCCAATAAGCTGAACCGATAGGCGCCTCCCGGTGCTTATCCGAACCCCCGACAGGCCCTGCCTGCCGGGGGTTTTCTTTGGCCTGGGGAAAAGCCGCCCTCTCCATCCTCCGCAGCCGCTACCGGCTGCCCCCACCTGAGTGTCATGACTCATCGCGAGCAAACTTCGCCCCTACAGAAGCAGGCCACGGCCGATGAATCTTGCGGGCACAAAAAAGCCCCTGCAGTGAGGGGCTTTTTTTGAGCGCTGTCAGCCAGCCATGATCAGGTCATCTGAATAATGGTTTGCATGATGGTGCTCTGGGTGGAGATGGTCTTGGCGTTCGCCTGGTAGTTGCTCTGGGCCTTGATCAGGTCCACCAGCTCGTTGGTCAGGTTGACGTTCGACTCTTCCAGGGAGTTGGACACGATCGAACCCAGGGTGCCGGTTTGTGGAGCATCGTAGCCCGGTACGCCCGAGGCGTAGGTTTCTCTCCAACTGGTGCCGCCGACCGGCTGCAAACCTTGTTCGTTGGTGAAGCTGGCCAGGGAGATCTGCCCAATGGCCTTGTTCTGGCTGTTGCTGAAGTTGGCGAACAGGGTACCGGTGCCGTCGATGGTCAGGTTGGTGATCTGGCCAGTGGCGTAGCCGTCCTGCACCGGCAGCGAACGCGCGGTATCGGCGTTGAACTGAGTGGTGCTGGTCATGGAGATGGTCACGCCGCCGGCATTGGCGCTGGCACCGTTGGCCGCCCACACACCATTGGTCACGGTACCTGGCACCCAGCCCGCCAGGGTCAGGTTGTTACCCGGATTAGGCGTGGTGGCAGGCGGCGTGATGACCGAAACCAGTTTGCCGGCGGAGTCGAAATTCATGGTCGATGCGACTGGAGCCGTAGCGCCGGTGGTGGTCGGAGCGGAACCATCGAGGTTACGACCATCGACCAGGGTGTAGGTCTTCCAGGTGTTGGCACCGGTTTTCACCATGTACTGGTCCAGCTTGTGCTCGTTGCCCTGGCTGTCATAGATCGGTGTGCTGAACTGCTTGGTGTAGGTTTCCACCTTGGTCGGATCGAAGGCAAAACCTGTCACGCTCTGGTCGATGACCGGCGCGGTGGAGTTCAGGTTGATGGTCGAGGACACCGAGCTGGTGGCCTTCGGCGACAGGTTCGAGGTGTCGATGCGCAGGTCGGTCAGCACGCCGTTGACGATCTTGCCATTGGCATCGACCGCATAACCTTGCAGGCGGGCAGTGCCATCGGTGTTGGTGATGTAGCCGTCCTTGTCGGTCTTGAAGGTACCGGCGCGGGTGTAGGTCAGCGAGCCGTTGTCGCTCAGCACGAAGAACCCCGAACCCTGGATCCCCATGTCCAGTACGTTGCCGGTGTTGTTCACGTCGCCCTGGCCAAACTGCTGGGAAACGTTGGCCAGACGCACACCGTTGCCCACGGTCTTGCTGCCGGTGCCCAGCTTGGTGGCCGAGTAGACGTCGGCGAACTCGGCACGGGACGATTTGAAGCCGGTGGTTGCCACGTTGGCGATGTTGTTGCCGGTCACGTCCAGTTGCTTGTTGGCAGCATAGAGACCGCTAAGGCCGATATTAAAAGACATATTCCACTCCTTGTGCCGCGTTAGTCGGCTCTAGATACCAATGGTTTGAACTTTGGAGAGCGCCACGGGGCTGCTCAGTCCCGCGAGGTTCAACATCAGCTCACCGCCGGTCTGGCTGATGGTGACGCTGTTGACCGTCGCCGGCAGGTAGGTGACCAGATCGGTCGCCTTGCCATCGATCTTTGTGCTGGCCTTGAAGGTGTAATTGCCCGGATCGGCCTTGGTGCCGTCGGTATTGGTGCCGTCCCAGACAAAGCTGGTACTGCCGGCCTTCTGGCTTCCCAGGTCGAGGGTCTTGACCGTCTTGCCATCCTTGTCGGTGATGGTCACGGTGACGCCGCTGACGCCGGTAGGCACTGTCACCGAACCGGTCATGCTCTTGGTGGTGTCGACCTGGGTGGTACCGGTCTGGACGATCACCGAACGCCCCACCAGGGACGAAGCCTGCAGGGCCTGGGACGACTTGTAGTTGCCAGTAATGGAGTTCACCGAGGTATTGAGGGTGGTGATCCCTTCCAGGGTGGAGAACTGCGCCAACTGAGCAACGAACGCGCTGTTGTCCTGAGGGTCCAGCGGGTTCTGGTTTTTCAGCTGGGTCACCAGCAGCTTCAGGAACGCGTCCTTGCCCAGCTCATTTTTGCCCTTGACGCTATTGGTGGCCGCGGCCAGGCCGTCATTGCTGGTGGTCGGGGTTTTCTTCGAGGAGTTCGCAAGGATCTCCTTGAGCGTCAGGCCACTGGTGGTATCGGTAACACTCATCTGAGTCGCCCCTTATCACTGACCGAGGGTCAGGACCTTCTGCATCATGGTTTTGGCGGTGTTCATCATTTCCGCGTTGGTCTGGAACGAGCGGCTGGCGGAAATCATGTCGGCCATTTCTTCCACCACGTTGACGTTGGGGTAGTAGACATACCCCTTGGCGTCGGCGGCCGGATGGTTAGGCTCGTAACGCGCCTCGAGGTTGCTCTGGTCCTCGACCACACCCAGCACCTGAACGCCCTGACCGGCCGCGTCCTGGTTCTGGAACAGCGACTCGCTGCCACCGCTTTGCGCGCCCTGGAACATAGTGGCGAACACCGGGTGGCGCGCACGGTAGGTCTGGTCGATGCTCGAGGAGACTGTCTCGGCGTTAGCGATGTTACTGGCGACGGTGTTCAAGCGAGTGGTCTGGGCACTCATGCCACTACCGGCAATATTGAAAACACTGGCGAGGGACATGGATTACTCTCCGCGCAGGGCTGACACCAGCCCTTTGAATTTGCTGTTGAGCAGCGTGAAGCTGGCCTGGAAGTTCACCGAGTTCTCGGCGTAGTTCGACTGTTCCAGTTGGGCATCCACGGTGTTCTGGTCGATCGACGGCTGCATCGGTGTGCGGTACAGCAGCGACTCGTCACCGCTGCCCAGGCCTTCAGCTTCGATGTGCCGGCTGTTGGTCATGTTCAGGGCAAAGGTGCCGTTCTTGGCTTTCTCGTTCTGCTCGGCGAGTACGGCAGAGAAGTCCAGATCCCGAGCCTTGTAGTTCGGGGTGTCGGCGTTGGCGATGTTGTTGGCCAGCACCTCGGCACGCTTGGCGCGAAAGCCAAGAGCCTGCTCATGAATGCCGAGCGCTTTATCGAAGCTGATGCTCATGTCGGGAAACCTTCGACCAGATTTTTCGTAAACGGGATATAGCAAGCCGCGTGCCAAGTGCTAAAAGCCCGTAAATCAAGGCTTTGCCGGCAGCGGCAAAGCGGCAATGCCAGAAAAGCGGCAAGGCATTTCCGCGAAACGTCAGCAAAGCGGCAATGCGGCGGTTGCCGCCTCTTCTGCGCTGGCAAAATCGCAGGCACAAAAAAAGAGGCCCGAAGGCCTCTTTTTTCAACAACGACAATCTTACTTCGCCTGGTAAATGATCCCAGGGCTGCACTGGACCATCTGGTAGTGGTCGGGCAATCCATTGAGCGCCTCGGAAGCCCCGAGAAACAGGTAACCACCCGGCTTCAGGGTGCTGTGAATGCGCATCAGGATGTCCTTCTTCACCTCGGCGGAGAAGTAGATCAGCACATTGCGGCAGAACACGACATCGAATTTGCCCAGGCTGGCATAACTGTCCAGCAGGTTGAACGAGCGGAACTCGACCCGGCTCTTGATCGGCGCCTTGACCACCCAGCGCCCCGGCCCCTTGGGATCGAAATAGCGCTGCAGGCGATCGGCCGACAAACCGCGACCGATCGCCAGGCTGTCGTACTCGCCGGTCTTGCAGTTGTTCAGCATGGTCCCGGACAGGTCGGTGGCAACGATCTGCACCCCCATCTTCAGTTGCCCCATGTTGGTCTTCTCGAACTCGTCGATCGACATGGACAACGAATAGGGTTCCTGCCCCGAGGAACAGGCCGCCGACCAGATGCGCAAGCGCTGGTTGGGGCTGGCCTTGATCGCCTCCGGCAAGACCTTGTTCTTCAACACCTCGAATGGATAGGTATCGCGAAACCACAGGGTTTCGTTGGTGGTCATGGCGTCGACCACCATCTCTCGCAAACCGCTGCGCGGCTGGGACTGAATGCGCTGAACCAGCTCCCCGAGGGACTTGATGCCTTGCTGTTCCATCAGTTTGTTGAGACGGCTCGACACCAGATATTGCTTGTTCTCACCCAGCAAGATCCCACAGGCTTTTTCCAGGAACACCCGGAACTGTTCGAAATCCAAATTACCCGTAGACAATGATGCCGCCTCTTAAATCGTGTGACCGCCAGGGATGGATATCCCTAGCTGTTATCTGCTGCTTTGATCCGGTCGACAACCCGGGATGCCAGGTCATCAGGACGAAACTTGGCAAGGAAGTCATCGGCACCGACCTTCTTCACCATCGCCTGATTGAATACACCTGACAACGAAGTATGCAGGATGATGTGCAGCTTTTGCATGCGTGGATCGTTGCGTATTTCGGCCGTGAGGGTGTAGCCGTCCATCTCCGGCATCTCGATGTCGGAGATCATCATCAGAAACTCTTCTTCAGGTTTCTTGCCCTCGTCGACCAGCTTGCGCAGGTAATCCAGCGCCTGTCGGCCGTCGTTCAAGGCCACCACCTCGACCCCCACGGTCTGCAGGCAACGCGTGACCTGCTTGCGCGCCACCGACGAGTCATCGACCGTCAGTACCCGCAGTGAAACAGCCTTGTGCTGAGTCTCGACATCCACCACACCGACCGAAATGGTCTCGGGCGTCGGCGCGACCTCGGCCAGCACCTTCTCGACGTCGATGATTTCCACCAACTGATTGTCGACCCGCGTCACTGCCGTCAGGTAGTGATCGCGCCCCGTCCCCTTGGGTGGCGGATGGATCTCCTCCCAGTTCATGTTGACGATGCGCTCGACCGACCGCACCAGAAACCCCTGGGTCTTGGTGTTGTACTCAGTGATGATGACAAAGGGGTTGCTCAGATCCTGCAACCCGCCTGAACCGGTGGCCATCGCCAGGTCCAGGATCGGAATGGTCGCCCCTCGAATATTCGCGACACCGCACACCACAGGACTGGACTTGGGCATCAACGTCAGTTTGGGGCATTGCAGCACCTCCCGAACCTTGAACACGTTGATCCCATAGAGCTGCTGCCCGTCGAGACGGAACAGCAACAGCTCAAGGCGATTCTGCCCTACCAGTTGCGTGCGCTGGTTCACCGAATCCATTACACCAGCCATGCCCAGACTCCCCAAAGCTTAAGTTCCGACGCGCGCTCATCGCTAAACGGCACGGCGCTTGCTTTTTAACTGTTATGAACGCCAAAACGACATTTTCCCGACGCCTGACATCAAACTACCGCAGATTGCTGTACGGACTGTCGGCTTTGTTTTTTTTTAACCCTGGCCATCCTGCCGTTGCTGACTCGGTAACCCTGCCTGATCTACTTATCGGCGTCACTCAGGGGTTTCTTGAATTCACCGTAGAAGACTATTTAGCCACCAGTCAAACGCCTGGGCGCTACGAGATCCAGGTCAATCAACTCGACCCGCGGCTGCGCATGCCGCACTGCGACAAGGAATTGACAGCGACCCTGGAAAGCCCGGCGCAACCGCTGGGACGCGTGACCGTTCGCGTCCGTTGCGACGGCGCCTCGCCCTGGACCGTATTCGTGCCCGCCCAGGTCAAGCTGTTCCGCGAGGTGGTGACCACCACCCGGCCACTCAAGCGCGCCGGCATCATCAGCCCCGAAGACGTGATGCTGCGCGAGCGCGATATCGGCCAGATCAACCAGGGCTATCTGACTTCAGTGGACCAGGCCATTGGGCAGAAGCTTGTCCGACCAATGGTCGCCGACCAGCTCGTCACCCTGGTTCACCTGGAACAGGCGGAAGTGGTACGCAAGGGCGATCAGGTGGTGATCTCTGCCCGTAGCGGCACGCTGAACGTGAAAATGCCCGGCGAAGCCTTGTCCAATGGCGGCATGAGCGAGCAGATACGGGTCAAGAACCTCAATTCACAACGGGTCATCAAAGCGCGGATCACCGCGCCGGGACAGGTGGAAGTCGCCATGTAGACGACTGGCGCTGTGCACTGTTGCCCCCTAAACTGTGGCCCATGCAGGGCAACAGCGGCGCGTGCGGGCTTATCGATATTTGAGCCTAAAGTTTTCCGGCGTATTGCCGAAAACAAGTCAAGCGTCCAAATACCCAGAGGTTTTTTTACCATGGTCATCGATTTCAGCCGTTTAAACAGCTCTCCCTCACTCACCGGCAGCACGCGCACCAGCGCCAGCAAGGAAACCGGCGACGCCGACAAATCCGCGCCGCTGAACACTCCGGCCGAACAGGCCAGCACCAGCGGGGAGTCGGTACACCTCAGTAATGAGGCTCAACAGTTGCAGAAGATCACTGACAAGCTGCGCGACCAGCCTGCCGTCGACAACGCCCGCGTGGCCGAGCTGAAGCAAGCGATTGCCGATGGCAGCTATAAAGTCGACAGCAACCGTGTAGCCAGCAAACTGCTTAATTTCGAAGCCCAGCGCTAGCCAATAAGGCCTGCGCCAGTTTTTTGGACGCTTAAAACCCAAGGCCATACATGCACGACACTAATTTGCTGCAACTGATCACCGACGACTTTGCTCCAGCTCAACAATTGCTGGAATTGCTGCGCACCGAATCCCTAGCCCTGCACGGTCGCGACATGCCGCTGCTGGAAGAGATTCTCGCGCAGAAGCAAGCCCTGATCATTTTGCTCGAGCAGCATGGCCGCAAACGCAGCGAACTCCTCGCCAGCCTGAACCTTCCTGCCAGCCGCGCCGGCCTGGAACAGTTGGCCAGCCACTCCTCGATCGGCGACCAGTTACTGGCCCAGAGTGACGTGCTGACCCAAATGCTTGCCGATTGCCAGGCGGCGAACGAACTCAATGGTCGCTCGATCCAGGTTCAACAGGCCACCACCGCCAATCAATTGAAAATCCTCACCGGTGGCGAGCCTCCAGCCCTCTATGATGCCCGTGGCTCAACCGCCAAGCTTGCCAAGCCTCGCCCGCTTAGCCAGGCTTGACCCCAGAGATGAGCGCGCCCTATCAAGTCGCGGAACATGCTGGCAAAATGCTGGCTCTTGCGTGTAGTCGTATTTTGTCTGGAGATTGATGAACCGTGTTCAATGCCGTAAACGCAGAAGATGCGCCGCAGCCACCCAAGGTGCTGACCACCCCCTTGGAAATCAACTCCACGCTGCGCTTGCTGCAAGACAGCCATGACCCGCTGATCATCACTTTCCATGAACGCAGCCAGCGCTTTCAAAGCTATCTGGTCGAGATCGATCGTGACAGCAACATGATTGCCCTGGACGAAATGATCCCCCGCGATGGCGAACGCTTCATGCTCGCCGGCGAACCGTTTCGCGTCGAAGGCTTTCACGAAGGCGTGCGCATCGCCTGGGAAAGCAATGGCATCCCGACTATCGACGAATCCAATGGTGGGCGATGCTACCGCGGCACCCTGCCAGACGAAGTGGTCTATCACCAGCGCCGCAATGCCTTTCGCGCAGCCCTGAAGCTGGCCCAGCTGGTCAACATCGAACTGGGCGGCGAAAAACTCAAGGCGCCGATCGCCGGCAAGCTGCTGGATATCTCCGCCACCGGCTGCAAGCTGCGCTTCGAGGGCGACATCTCCAGCCGCCTGCAACTGGGCCAGGTCTACGAGCGTTTTATCGCCGCCCTGCCCTTCGGCAGCATGACTGCGCCAGTGGAACTGCGTTACCTGCACCACGAAGAGAAGATCGACACGACTTTCGCCGGTGTGCGCTTTCATAACATGAGCGGCCTGGTTCAACGCCAGGTCGAGCGCTTTGTCTATCAGCTGCAACGCGAAGCCCGGCGCTTCGACAAAGACGACCTCTGAGATTCGAGCGTCGATAAAAAACGGGCAGTCCCTTGCGGGGCTGCCCGTTTTGCGTTTCTAGGGCCTGGCCCCACTGAACTGGTCCGGCCCTGGTTCATCCGGCTTCACTACCGGCTCCTCAGCCTCAACCTCATCCGTGGCCGGCGTCTCGACCGGAGGCTCGGCTTCCGGTGCGCTGGTCTGTTGCATCTGATCTTGCACCACTTGCTCATCGACCCGCGGATCGAGCGCGGCCACCAATGGCGAACTGGACATGCTGTCCGGCATCGCCACGTGATGCAGCGGCGCATCATCGACCTGATGCAGGTTGGTCACGGCTTTCGGCCGGATGCGCCAGACCAGTACCAGGGCAAAGAAACTGAAGAACGCATAGAGCATCTGGCTGCCGAACAACTTCATCAGCACCCCCGCCACCAAAGGCCCCACACTGGCCCCGACGCCATAGGTCACCAGCAGCATCGCGGTCAGCGAGACCCGCCGATCGCCTTCGACATGGTCGTTGGAGAACGCCACCGCCAGCGGGTACAGGCAGAACTGCACCAGCGAACAAAGGAACCCCAGGGCGAACAGCACCTCCAGTGGTACCTGGGGCAGAATCGCCAACGGCAAGGCCACGACTGCCAGGAAGCAGGCAAAGCAGCGAATCAGCAGGGCCCGGTCATAACGGTCGGACAGCCATCCCAATGGCCACTGCACCACCAGCCCGGCAAAAATGCAGCTCCCCATGAACAGGCCGACCTGCTCGGTACTCAAGCCCTGCTGGGAGGCATACAGCGGTGCCAGGCCATAGAACGAACCGACAATCAGCCCCGACCCGAGCACCGTGCTCAGCGACTGCGGAACGCGCTTGATAAAGAAGCGCGGTTCCATGGGCGCCGGATGCAAAGGCGCCGGGTGAATACGCCGGGTCATGGCCACCGGTACCAGGCACAGGGCAAAACACAGGGCCACCAGCATCAGCAACTCAAGCCCGAGGGCCGGATGCATGACCAGAATCAACTGCCCCAGGACCAGCCCCAGATACGAGGCGATCATGTAGCCGCTGAACACCAGCCCGCGCTGCTTGGCATCAGCCTGCTCGTTGAGCCAGCTTTCGATGACCATGTACTGGCACATCATGCCCAGGCCGACGATCATCCGCAGCACCAGCCAGGCCGGCAACCAGTCCACCAGGCCATGCCCCAGCACCGCCGCACCGACGATCCCGGCACAGGTGGCGTAGGCACGGATATGGCCGACCCGGGCAATCAGGCGGTGGCCGATTTTCCCGCCCAGCACCAGGCCGAAATAGTTGGCCGCCATCAAGGCCCCCACCCATAACCCGTCGACATGATCGGCGGCCAGGCGCAACGCCAGGTAGGTACTGAGTAAGCCCGAGCCGATCAACATCATCAGCGAGGCGAAATAAAGCGCTCGAAAGGATTTCCAGATTTGGCGCATCGGCGTTCCGAGCGGCTCCTTGAATTGAGTGTCGGGCCATCTGGACGATAGCCCGACTGCGACGGTTCGGTTAAGCCTGGGCCGCTAAGACGCGCCGCTCCCAGGGAGTTATTTCATCAAAGAAACTGGTCAACTCCATGGTCTTCGAAGCGACATAACCTTCGACGAACTCATTGCCGAACAATTCCTTGGCCAACTGGCTACGTTTCAGACGCTCAAGAGCGGCATGCAAGGTACAAGGCAGAGATAAACTGTCCGGCACGGCAAACTCACCCTGAATCGCCGGCGTCGGTTCCAGCTCGTTTTCGATACCGTGCAAACCTGCCGCCAGGCTCGCGGCGATCGCCAGATACGGGTTGGCATCGGCGCCCGGCAAGCGATTCTCGACCCGCCGCGCCACCGGCGAACTGGCCGGAATGCGCAGGCCTGCCGCCCGATTGTCATGGGACCAGCAGGCGTTGTTCGGTGAGGCGTAAGGATGACACAGGCGCTGGTAGGAATTGACGTTCGGAGCGAACAGCGCAGTGAAATCCGCCATCCCCGCCTGCAGCCCGCCAATGAAGTGGCGGAACATCGCGGTCGGCTCTCCGGCCTCATCACTGAACACGTTACGGCCGCTGGCCGACTCCACCAGGCTCTGGTGAATATGCATCGAACTGCCCGGCGTGTGCGCCAGCGGCTTGGCCATGCACACCACGGTCAGGCCATGCTTGAGCGCCACTTCCTTGAGCAGGTGCTTGAACAGGAATGTCTGATCGGCCAGCAACAGCGGATCACCGTGCAGCAGATTGATCTCGAACTGACTGACGCCCATTTCATGCATGAAGGTATCGCGCGGCAAGCCCAATGCCGCCATGCAGGCATAGACCTCACTGAAAAACGGCCGCAACCCGTTGTTGGAACTGACGCTGAACGCCGAATGCCCATCTTCGCGACGACCGTCCAGGCCAAGGGGCGGCTGGAAGGGTTGGGTCGGATCGGTATTGGGAGCAAACACGAAGAATTCCAGCTCGGTCGCCACCACTGGCGCCAGGCCGCGAGCGGCGTACCGCGCGATGACCTCTTTGAGCTGGCCCCGGGTGGAAAGACGCGAGCTTTCACCGCTCAACTCGTCCGCATCGCAAATCGCCAGCGCACGTGGCTGCGAACTCCAGGGCAGGCGATGAATCTGTTGCGGATCGGCAGTGAGCGCCAGGTCGCCGTCGTCACTGCCGTAAAAACGCGCGGGTGGATAGCCACCCATGATGCATTGCAACAGCACCCCACGGGCCATCTGCAGACGCCGCCCTTCGAGGAAACCCTCGGCGGTCATCACCTTGCCCCGTGGCACGCCGTTCAGATCCGGAGTGACACATTCAATCTCGTCAATGCCCGTCAATCGCTGAGCGAGTGAACTGCGGCCATCGGTTGTCATGACTCAATCCTTGTTGTTGTACGAGCCGAGAACGGCGACCCGTACAAAATAGGCTCCGGCTGTTCGGAATATCAAGCAGGGACACTCGAAATACCCGGATAGACAACCATCATCCGGCATGCCTTCGCAAGGAGCGCTCTCAAGGAACTTGTCACAAAACACAAGCCAGCTTGCCGAGCTGATGATTTATCGACCTGCCACGCCCGCCCTATGATTTTTTCGCCCCGCCAACTCGCTTGGCCGGGCTCGGCTGGTGAGGCATGCGTAAGGCCCCTGCTGACCAACCCGGTCGCCGCGCCGTCCATCGAACCCCATTGACAACGCTTACCCAGGGAGCAGCCACATGCCGCTCCCATTCGCCACAGGAGCTCCACCATGCCCAATGATTTTCCCCAACCCGTGGACGCAGCGCTGGTGCCACGCTTCGCCGGGATTCCGAGCTTCATGCGCCTGCCGGTCTTTGATGACCCGGCCCAGGTGCAGATCGCCCTGGTCGGAGTGCCCTGGGACGGCGGCACCACCAACCGCGCCGGCGCCAGGCATGGCCCGCGAGAAGTGCGCAACCTCTCCAGCCTGATGCGCAAGGTGCACCATGTCAGCCGTATCGCCCCCTATGACCTGGTGCGTATCGGCGATCTCGGCGACGCTCCCGTCAACCCCATCGACCTGCTGGACTCGCTGTCGCGCATAGAAGCCTTTTTCCGCGACTTGCACGAAGCCGGTGCCGTGCCGCTGGCCGTTGGCGGCGACCATCTGGTGACCTTGCCGATCTTTCGCGCCCTGGCCCGCCAGCGCCCAATCGGCATGGTGCATTTCGACGCTCACTCCGATACCAACGACCGCTATTTCGGCAACAATCCCTACACCCACGGCACACCGTTCCGTCGTGCCGTGGAGGAAGGCCTGCTGGACCCGCGACGCACCGTGCAGATCGGTATCCGTGGCTCGGTCTATTCGGCCGATGACGAGGCCTTCGCTGCCGAGGCCGGTATCCGCGTGATCCATATGGAAGAGTTTGCCGAGATCGGCGTCGCCGCCACCCTGGCCGAGGTCCGACGCGTGGTCGGTGATGGCCCGACCTATGTCAGCTTCGATGTCGACGTGCTGGATCCGGCCTTCGCCCCCGGCACCGGTACCCCGGAAATAGGCGGTATGACCACCCTGGAGGCCCAGCAGTTGATCCGTGGCCTGCGCGGCCTGAACCTGATCGGAGCCGATGTGGTGGAAGTGTCGCCGCCCTTCGACGTCGGCGGCGCCACGGCGCTGGTAGGGGCGACCATGATGTTCGAGCTGATGTGCCTGCTGGCCGAATCCATCGCCTCTCGCCGCTGACTCGCAGATCCGCACCGGTGTAGGCTTTGTCCATCCCCTTGCCGCGCCTGATGGAGGCCAATGTGCTGGGCAGCCTATCCGATATCGACCTGCGCATGCTGCGGGTCTTTTGCACCATAGTCGACGCCGGCGGCTTCACCGCGGCCCAGGCCAGGCTCAATACCAGCCTGTCGCGCCTGAGCGTGGTGGTACGCGATCTCGAGGAGCGCCTGGGCTGCTCGCTGTGCCGACGTGGTAGCAGTGGCTTCCAATTGACCGAGGAAGGCCTGGAACTGTTCGATGCTGCGCAGTTGCTGTTTCGCGACATCGAGCGCTTTCGGCAGCAGGCCAACCAACTCGGCGGGCCGGCACGCGACCATCTGCAGATCGGCAATGTCGACAGCATGCTCAGCCTGTCCTATGCGCCATTGCCCCTGGCCATCAACCTGTTCCGCCAGCGCCTGCCGGAAGTCCGCCTGGGCCTGCACATACTGCGTCCCGACGAGCTTGAACAGGCCGTGCTCGACGAGCGCCTGCACCTGGCCATCGGAGCCTTCCACCACCAGCTCTCCGGGCTGCGCTACCAGCCGCTGTTCGAGGAGGAACAAAACCTCTATTGCGCTGCTGGGCACCCGCTGTTTCAACGCAGCGACACTGACCTGACCCTGGAAGAAATATGCAACACACCCTATGTCGGCCGTGGCTACATGGCTGAAAACCAACGCCCCCATGGCCTGTATTTTTTGCAGAGCGCCACCGTCTACACCATGGAAGCGATTGCCACCCTGGTGTTTTCCGACAGCTATCTGGGTTACCTGCCCAGCCACTATGCCGCCAACTGGGTGGCCAGGGGCCAAATGCGCGCCCTGTTACCGCAGCGCCTGGCCTATCGTTCGACCTTTCACTGCATCACCCGTCAGGGCCAGGAGCCGAAAGCCGCCCTGACCTGCTTTCTACAGGCCCTGGAGCAAGCGCAACAGCAGCTGGCTCAGGGCAGGTAGAGACTGAACACACCGCCGCCCAAAGGCCCGCCGTTGCGAATCTCGGTACGTCCGCAGACACCGTTGCGCTGATGCAGCGCGGCAATGCGCCCGGCGAAGTACAACCCCAGGCCGGTGCTGCCGCTGCTGTGATTGATGCCTTGCACGTAATCGGCCTGGTTATCGATCATCGGCTGCGGATAACCCTCGCCATCGTCATTGATGGTCAGCACCGTCTGCCCGCCTTCATCGTGCACGCTGACCAACAACGCATGGCGCGCATAACGAATGGCGTTGTTGATGCAGTTGTCCAGCACCGAGGCGATCAATTCCCGATCGAAGAACCCCAGGGGGGTCAAGGGATCGACTTCATAGGTCGCGGCAATGCCACGACTGGCGAACACATCCTGATGGCTGACCAGTTGCGCCTCGATGAAGTCATCCAGTTCGTGGTAACCCGGCTGCACCGGCAACTGGTTGACCCCCAGTTTGTAGAGCCCCAGCAGTTGCACCAGCATGCCGTTGAGATGGGCAAACTCGAACTCCATCACGCCCTGCTCCGGCGTGCCCTGGTGCGCCTGCGGCAGTGCCGCCAGCCACTGGGCATGGGCCTGCATGAGCAGGGTCAGGGAGTTCTTCATGTCGTGCACGGTAGAGGCGATCACCGTGGAAAAGTCGAGAGCCTGTTCGTGGGTATTCATTCGCCAAACGCCTTGCTTCGCAGCTTCTGATAACGCGGATAACGTGCGTCGGTATCGGGCATCAGGCCGACCATTTTCAGGCAGGTCCGGCACTCATCCAGCAGTGCCGTGTCCTGGGTGATGTCGGTGCCGTGCAATAGCGACTGCGCCATGTTCAGGGCAATACTGATGTTCTTCGGTTGCATGGCCAGGGCCCGACGGAACAGATCCCGGGCTTCGCCCAGCGCGCCGGCCTTGTAGCTGCGTACGCCTTGACGGTTCATGTCCGCCGCGGCGTTGGCGGAGTTGAGGATCGCCGGGTCATCGGTGAGCTTGGCGATGCCTTCCATCACCTTCGGGTCGTCACCGTAGATTTCCGCGCAGTTTTTCAGCATCGACGCACCGGCACCGGCCTGTCCCAGCATCTGCAGTTGCTTGGCTACCAGCAACGCCGCTTCCGGGCTCATGAACTGCTCCATCCCGTCCAGACGCAGCATCGCCTGCTCGGTGAGTTTTTCCGCCGTCTCAGCATCGTTGAGCAACAGGCTGGTGGCCTTCATCAGGCGCGCGCGAATCTGCAGCCCCGGATCGCTGGGGTTTTCCTTGGCCACCGCACTCAGGGTGCTGTTGATTTCCAGGCGTGTGCGGGTATCCAGGCCCCTCTCGCTGCCCTTGCTGATCAACGCATGGGCCAGGCCAAGGTTGCTTTCCGGATCCTTGAAACGCGATTGCGCGCCTTGCGACACCGCCTGGCGATACGCCTTGGATGCGGTCTCGAAGTCTTCGTTGGTCATCGCCAGCTTGCCCAGCAGCGCTTGCCGGCGCACGGCCAGCGGCGACAGGCGCACCGCCTCCTCCAATACACTCTGGGCGCGCCTGGAATCACCCTCGGCGAGCAGCACATCGGCCATGCCATCGTAGAGCGCCGGCATCATCGGGAAGGCCTTCAAGGCCTTTTCATAGACGGCCTTGGCCTGGGTCACCTGGCCACGCTTGAACAGCAGACGCCCCAGGCCGACATAGGCCCACGGCAACGGGCGATCCGCCAGAATGCTCTCGTACAAACGCTCCAGCGCCTCGTTCTGATTCATGTCACGCAAGGCATCGGCCCGGTAGCGCAGGCACAACGGCGCATAACGCGGATCCTGCTTGCACAGGGCGATGCAGGCATTGAGCACCTCAAGCGGCTTGCCGCGATCGAGCGCCTGCAGGATCGGCTTGAGCAACGACTTGCGCTGCTGCAGCCGCTCCAGCCGCTGAGCCAGGCTGGAGCGATTGAAAGGCTTGGTCAGATAGGCGTCCGGCTCGTGCTCGAGGGCGCTGAGCACCATCGACTGGCTGGTCTCGGCGGTGACCATGAGAAACACGCTTTCATGGCTGATCAGCTTGTCGGTCATCAGGTCTTCGAGCACCTGCTGACCATTCTTCTTGCCGTCGCCCAGGTGGTAATCCTGCAGGATGAAGTCATAACGCTTTTGCGCGCACATGCGCAGCGCCTGCTCGCCTGTATCGGCAGTGTCTACGTCCTTGACG
Source organism: Pseudomonas sp. GW821-FHT02B10 (assembly GCF_059421865.1). Classification (NCBI taxonomy): domain Bacteria; kingdom Pseudomonadati; phylum Pseudomonadota; class Gammaproteobacteria; order Pseudomonadales; family Pseudomonadaceae; genus Pseudomonas; species Pseudomonas sp. GW821-FHT02B10. The sequence continues at coordinate 87,898 of NZ_JBWKVU010000005.1, forward strand.
CCCAGCTCACGCAGCATGGACCGGACAGAACTGCGGAAATCCGAGAAATCATCGACGATCAAAAAGCTTTTTTGGTGGTACGCCAGCATCGAAGATTCCAGACCCGTAAAAAAGATGAAGCCCGAGGCAACAGCAGGACACGCTCAAGGTCGTCACCCTTGTTGCCCCCGGACAACGATAATGGCCACAGGCCATCAATGCATTCTACATCAACCCACAATGGCGCCCGCCCGCTCTCGCCGGACACTCGGTCCATGGCCCCGCCATTTGACCTGCAACAACATCCATGGGGTTATCGGCCGATTCTGGCGTTCCCTTATAGATAGTTGCCAAAAGCATTCGATATCCTTGCTCGCGCCGCCCGCCAGCTCCGGTTGCGGCAAACTCCATCGGGAATATCAGCCGCGCGGCATCAACTTTAAGCCAGCCACGCCGATACCTTGCAGACAGACAGCAACAGTCAAAACGAGCGCAACATGCAAACCTGTATCCAAAACCTCATCGACCAGGGCGCCCATATCTTCGGCGAGATCCTGGACGCTGACCGCACGCAGGCGCTGTACCGCGAAATGATCGCCGCACGGGCCTTCGGGGCCGGGCTGTTCATGGACGAGGCTGAATACCTGGCCCAGGAAAACCACCTCAACGCCAACCCGAACAAGACCTTCAACTTCCTCAATGGCTTCGAGTCGCAATTGCAGTTCATCGAGCAGGATCCGCGCCTCACTGCGGTCCTCGATGAAGTGCTCGGCGCCGACTATGAGGTAGTGATCAAGAAAGCGGTGTGCGGCGTACCGGATTCGTGGCTGCCGGACTGGGTGCGGGAAAAGATCCGCGATGTGAATGTGGCGAACCTGGGGCCCTATATCAAAAAGCCCTTTCGCGACATCACCTACTTTCGCGGGATCGACTTCCACCAGGACATCATCGACTGGCCCCAGGGCCGGGTGGAACTCGACCCTTCGACCTTCCTGACCCTCTATGTGTACCTGCACGAGGTCACCGAAAACGACTCACCGCTGCACCTGATGCCCGGTACTCACCGTTTTGGCGCCACGTTGTTCCCTCATCAGTTGGAACATCAGGAACACGACCAATGGATCTACGCCGACGATCAGGGGCAGCAGATGACTTGCCAGGATTACCGGCTGACGGGCGGGCCGGGTTACGTCGGACTCTGGCACAACTGCACCTTGCACGGTACGCGGCCGGTGGCCAACGAGTCGGAGCAGTTCCGCCTGTCGCTGCGCTACCTGCTGGGCAAGTCCCGGAGTAACACCGGCAAGACCGCGATTGATACCATCAACGCCGCAATCCAGGGCGAGCTGCAACCGATAAGGACCCGACGCGACCTGAACGCCAAGGGTATCGCCCAGATCAAGGGCAACATCATCAATAACAATGGCTAGCGTCACCGCCTTTACCGGGCGGGCGAACCGCTCGGGTGACGATCTACCACCGGCAGCACCAGCAAGACGAGGTCAATGTGTCGACAGGGTTTGGACAAAAAGCGCGGGTGCTGATATTCGGCACCGGCGCCGGCGGGGTCAACTTCTACAAGTACAACCGCCGCCGCTACCGGGTGATCGGCTTCGTCGATAACAACCAGCAGAAGCAGGGCCAGCGCCTGTTCGGCAAGTTGATCCACGCGCCTCAACAATTGAGTTCGCTGGCTTTCGACAAGATCATCATCGCCAGTGATTACTACCGCGAGATCCATCCGCAGCTCACTGAGAAGCTGGCCATCAACGAGCAAAAAGTCGAAGTGTTCCATGGCGCGCAGATCAGCTCGCAGCTCCCATGGTTCCAGCGTATTGGCAAACGCCTCGAGCAACTGGGCTATGAACGACTGTGCAGAAAGCCGGGACTGATCAGCGACCTGCTGTATCGACTGTTTTTTCGACGCCAGGATACCCGGCGCCTGGCCTTGCGCTGGCTGGATGAAAGCGACGAGCACAAGGTCCATGTGTTTCGCCCGAGCCAACCGGGCACCAGCCAGCCCCCACGGTTCCTCCATCAATCGACACCAGCGATCACCCTGGCGTTACCCGAGATCGCCCTGTATCACTTCCGGCAGGGACAAGTCTGCTCGGTGTCCCGTTCGGTGATACTGCCCGGCGGGCAATTGGTGCTGGAGCGAGTGCCCACGGCAAAATCCTCGCAGGCCGACTATAGTGCCGCGCACCTGCTCTACCACGGCCAGCGCCTGGCCCTGGTCAGGACCGGCAAACCCATCGAGCTGGAAAAAGGCCTGCTGATCAGCGGCTGTAACGAGCAGAACTATTACCACTGGACGGTAGAAGTCTTGTCGCAACTGCAATTCGTGGCCGAACTGCCGCCGCAATATGCGGACTATCCTCTGCTGATCTCCAAGAGCAGCCAGAACATTCCTTCGATCAAGGCCCTGATCGAGGCGATCGGCGTTGGCCGCCCGCTGGTGCTCCTGGACAACATCACCAGCTATCAGGTGGCCGACCTGCTGCTGATCAGTGCTCCGAACAATATGATCCCGAACTTCAAAGGCGCGGCACAGAACAGTGCCAGCAGCGGCTTCGTCCGCCCGGAGTCGATCCATTTCCTGCGGGAAAAGGCGCTGCATCTGGCCCATGACATTCCCATCGGCGAACTCCCAAAACGAGTATTCCTGGCCCGCAAAGGCTTTCTCCGGCACTACAACCAGGCCGAGATCCTCAAGCTGCTGGAACCCTATGGGTTTACCTGCGTGTACATGGAAGAACAGGACATCAACCATCAGGTGGCGATCATGGCCAATGCCGAAGTCATAGTCGGCCCCACCGGCGCAGCCTGGACCAATCTGATTTTCGCCTCGAAAAACGCCCGCGCACTGTGCTGGATGGCCGAGGAGTATGGGCAACTGTCGTGTTTTTCCAACCTGGCGGCGATCGTTGGCGTGGAAATGGACTACATCGCTTACCGGGTGGGCTCGACCGACTCCCGAGAACTGTATTACCGAAATTATCGGGTCGACGCCAAGAGCGTTGAAAACTGGCTGCAACAGCATTTGTCGAAACGGCTCGAAGGGGAGACGCGATGAAGATTCACATTCTGCCGCTGCAGACCCACGGCGATGACCGTGGTTCGCTAATCGCCCTGGAAGAAGGGAAAAACATCCCCTTCCCGGTGAAGCGGGTGTACTACATGTTCAATACCGGTGAAGGGGTTCGCCGCGGCTACCACGCCCATAAGACCCTCAAGCAGGTGGCCATAGCCGTACGCGGCTCGTGCCGCTTCCTGCTGGACGACGGTCGGGAAAAAATCGACATCACCCTGGACAATCCTTGCCAGGGCCTGCTGATCGAATCCTTTATCTGGCGAGAGATGTATGACTTCTCTCCAGACTGTGTGCTGATGGTCCTGGCCGATCAACTCTACGAAGAAGGCGACTATGTTCGAGACTATGCCCAGTTCATGGACATGCTCGGACAATGACTCAAATGATGAATATTCCGTTTCTGGACTTGAAAGGCATCAATCACGAATATGCCGATCAGCTCAAAGCCGCTTGCAGCCGTGTGATCGACTCCGGCTGGTACCTGATGGGGCGTGAGCTTGAGCAATTCGAGGCCGCGTTCGCCGATTACTGCGGCAGCCGGCATGCCATCGGCGTCGCTAACGGCCTGGATGCCCTGACCCTGATCCTGCGCGCCTGGAAAGAGCAAGGCCGGCTGCAGGCCGGTGATGAAGTGATAGTGCAGAGCAACACCTTTATCGCCACCATCTCGGCCATTCTGGAAAACGATCTGGCGCCGATCCTGGTAGATGTCGACCCTGCCACCCACAATCTGGAGATCGAAGCCGTCGAACGGGCCATCTCGGAAAAAACCCGGGTGATCCTGCCGGTGCATCTTTATGGGCAGCTGTCGCCGATGCCGCAGATCATGGCGCTGGCCCACAAGCATGGCCTGCTGGTGCTCGAAGATGCCGCCCAGGCCCATGGCGCCGAGCTGGCCGGACGCAAGGCCGGCAACTGGGGCGATGCCGCGGCGTTCAGCTTCTACCCCGGCAAGAACCTCGGAGCCCTGGGCGACGGCGGAGCCATCACTACCAACGATGCCGAGCTGGCAACCCTGGTCCGGGCGCTGGGCAACTACGGTTCGCGCGTCAAATACCAGCACGATCATCAGGGGGTGAACAGCCGCCTCGATGAAATCCAGGCCGCGATGCTGGGAGTGAAGCTGGCGCATCTGGACAGCGATACCGCCCGTCGACGCAGCATCGCCCGCTACTACGGCGAACACATCCGGCACCCGGGAATCACCCTGCCCTCGGTGACGACTGCGAGCGCCCATGTCTGGCACCTGTATGTCATTACCTGCCCATGGCGCGATCAATTGAAAGCGCATCTAGCCGAGCGTGGCATCCAATGCCTGGTTCACTACCCACTGGCGATCACCGAGCAGCGGGCCTACCGCGATCTGGCCAGGACCTCCCAGGCATCCCGGGCGCCGCTGCATGACTCGATCCTGTCATTGCCGATCTATCCGACATTGGGCCAGGAACAGCAGCAACGCATTGTCACCGCCATCAACCAGTTCACCGCCCACTGATGCGCCTGTTGCGAGGTGCCTAGAAAGCACCTCGCAACTGAGCGAATTGCTCATCAGTCACATAGTCGGCGAGTGCCCGACCGCAATGGTCGGCAGCCTCCAGCCTCGCCCCCTTGCGCAGCAACAACTGAAAGGTTTTACGACAACGCCCGGCGAGGTAGGCATCCTTGGCATACATCAAGGGCGTCGTGCCTTTGTTGTTGGGCCGCTCCGGGTCGGCACCTTGCTGCAACAGCCAGTCAACCACCTCATAGGCACCCGCATAACTGGCGACGATCAGCGGCGTCCAGCCTTGCGGGTTGGCATCGTTGTAACCGGCAATATTGGCCTGCAGTGCCACCACCGCCTCCAGATCGCCTCGTTCACAAGCCTTGAGCATCTCCGGCAACCGATCAAAATTCAGCCGGACGTCATAATCGATGGTGCAGAGCTCGACATAATCGTCAGTTGTGCTGATCAGGGTCCCGGCCTTGAATTGCGAACGCCCAGGCAGAATCGTCGCCGAGACCACCGGTTTCCCATCCCAGCACAAGAATTGATATTCACGAAAGGCGAACGCCCTGATCTGGTTGCGTAGCGCCCAGGCCGTCGACAGCGGATCGATCTTCAACGCCCCATAGTCAATGGCGTCCTTTGAAAAGTAGCTGGATCCCACCGCACTCTGTGGCTGCGCTCTGACGCCATCATCGACCAACCTGGCAAACCACTGCTCCAGCAACTGGCCGGCATGCTGGTTAAAGGCGAAATAGAGATCGCGGCAGGTCCACCAGGACGGGATCGGGAATACCTGTTGCGCGACGATGTCCCCGGTATCGATACCCCGGTCAATGAAATGCAGGGTCACGCCCGCCTCGGCCCTAGACTCCAGCAACGGCCAGACCGAGGTAAACATACCCTTGTATTCAGGCAGCCTTGAGAAGTGAATGTTGAACACACGACTGATGGAGAAGCGCCCAGGCACGACGATCCGGTCGAACTCCAGGGAAATGAACGCGATGGACGCTACTTCATAAGCCGCCTCCAGGCTGATCTCACGCACACCATACTTTTGCGCGGCCGCCCGCAACGAACGTTGCCAACCATCGACGCCCGTATCGTTACGGTTGCAGACCACGGCAATTTCGTCGGACGAAAATTGTCGCAGAGCCCGTTCCAGGCCAAATACCGAAATATTGTTTTTTCCAGCAATGACAATCATGGGTGACTCCACAGCATCGAGAACTGCGTGTACCAAACGTAGCCGTTACCAGGAAATAAAGACGAAAACCACGTTTGGCCTGAAAGCCCGGAAATAGATGGTGTCCCAGGGCAGGTTCGAACTGCCAACCTTCCCCTTAGGAGGGGGATGCTCTATCCAATTGAGCTACTGGGACAAATTGACCACCGCGTGTACTGCCGCGGCGCAAAGGACGGCGTGCATGTTAACGGCCAGCCCTGCTTTTGTCATGTTGTGAGTAGGGCTTTTTAACCGGTGGCGGCCTCTGATCATCAGGCAACTTGCCAGAGCCGCCGTGCAAATTGCATCACTGCAAAAAGCCATCATTGCAGAATGCAATCCACCATCGTCTAAAAATCCTATTAAATCATTGTTTTTAAAGGTTTTATTAGAGGTTAGACTCTTGGCATGAGCGCTGCTTCCTCTCTATGAAAGAACAGTGGAAATCAAGCCCATGAACAGCGCCCTTCTTCTATCGAATGCCATTGCCATCGCCGTACTGGTGGTCTTCCACTTTCAGCCTGATGGCAGCGCGGATCAGAGCCCCCAGTACAGGGCCCACTACGCGCAACACCAGGCCCCGCAATTGGCTGTGATGAGCAGCGCATCGGAGAATCCTGGCATGGCACAGGTCGCCGATGCCCCAGAAGCCGTTGTTCTACCTGCCAATCCAAGACCCGAAAGCTGGGTATTTTGAATATCACCCCATCAGGAGCCTGTTAATGTCCCGACTTGCCAAAGGCCTTCTCATCCTGGCAATACTCAGTGCCACACTGGGTTGCTTCACCACTGAAAATACTCTGGGTGATGCGCCCCTGGTTGCCTGTGGTGTTTTTTCCGGCCTGTTCCTGCTGGCGCTAGTGTTGGGACGTAAAATCAAGTTCGACCCTGTATTGCGCTGATCCCCTGCGACCTCAATAGCTTCAGAAAACGCTCAAGCGTCACGGACAGCTCGCTCGAGTTATCCAGAAAAAACACGGACTCTCCCAGCACAGGCTCGCCCTCAGCGGAAAAAAGAGCGCTTCTCTTGAGTCTCGCCTCGATCTGCGCCGCACTTTCGCGACCGCGGTTCATCAGCCTTTGCCGCAGCACGTCGATGTCCACCGTTAACAGAATCGCCAAAAGATCCGGATAACGCTGGCGAGCCTGATCCAGGTGAGCCCTGGAGCCATTGATCAGGACATGACGCCCACTGGCCAGCCATTCGTCGATCTGCACGGGAATTCCGTAGGCCAGTCCATTGGCCCGCCAGCACAAGGCAAAGGCGCCCTGCCGCTCAAGACGCTCGAACTCGTCAGCACTTACCCCATGGGCCGCCTCCCCCACGGATTCCGCAGAACGGGTGATCACCCGCCGCACCACATCACAGCAGAGTTGCGCCAGAGGACGGCGCGCAGCCTCGATCAGGCTGTCCTTTCCCGATCCGGAAGGCCCCATCAAATAAATTAATCTGCCTGGCATTCGAAGACTCCATGGCACTCGCAGCCTAGTAAATCGGCAATTTGCCACTATCCTGTAGAAGGTAGGAAACAATGATCGGATCCGCATGCATGCCCGTCTGGCGACGCACAAGCGCACCACCATCGGACATCAGGACGCGGGCAGATAGGCGGACCAGGCAATCTTTTCAAACCAGTCCGCATTTCTGATAATTGGTGCTGGCATAACGCCTTTACCCAGTTCAATATTTGTCACAGAATTGACGCCAAGGATCTGGCTATTTTGAGGCATGATGCGGGCCTCTTAACAATTCAGGTTGAACATTTGGCAGCAACGCTTGTCCTAACTGACATCCCGCGGCCAATTCCGAGAACCGCTCCCCTGAACTAACCGGTTAAATATATGCGCCCATTGAAACAGGCAATTTATTCCAGCCGTACGGCTGACAAGTTCGTCGTACGTCTACCCGACGGGATGCGTGAACGCATTGCCGAGGTGGCTCGCAATCATCACCGCAGCATGAACTCCGAAATCATCGCGCGCCTGGAACAGAGTCTTATTCAGGAAGGCGCCTTGGGTGAAGAGTTGAGCATGCGCCTGGACAGCCCAGAACTCTCCTTGCATGAACGCGAACTGCTTCAACGTTTCCGTCAACTTTCCCACCGCCAGCAGAACGCTCTTGTTTCGCTGATCGCCCATGACGCCGAAATGGCCGCAGACGCTTCCTGATTCGACCTCGAAAGCTAGAGCCAGCCTTGTGCTGGCTTTTTTTTGCGCGAAATTTGCTGCTCGAACGCTACAAAAACAGAAGCCTGGATGGCAAGGGGCTGGAGAAAACGATACAGCCCCATTAGAGGGGCCGTATGCGGGATCAAAGCAGGAAGATGGTGGCCAGCCCAAGGAAGATAAAGAAGCCGCCACTGTCGGTCATGGCCGTGATCATGACGCTGGCCCCCATGGCCGGGTCGCGCCCCAGGCGCGCCAGCGTCATCGGAATCAGAACCCCCATCAGCGCCGCCAGCAACAGGTTGAGCGTCATGGCCGCCGTCATCACCACACCCAACGACCAGCTGCCGTAGAGCAGGTAAGCCACCACGCCAATGACTCCGCCCCAGACCAGACCATTGATCAAGGCCACCGCCAGCTCCTTGCGCATCAGACGCGAGGTATTGCCGGTGCTGACCTGGTCCAGCGCCATGGCGCGAACGATCATGGTGATGGTCTGGTTACCCGAGTTGCCGCCAATACCCGCCACGATAGGCATCAGGGCCGCCAGGGCCACCAGCTTTTCGATGGAGCCTTCAAACAGACCGATCACTCGCGAAGCGACAAATGCGGTGATCAGGTTGATTGCCAGCCAGGCCCAGCGGTTGCGCAGGGAACGCCAGACCGAGGCAAAAATATCTTCTTCTTCACGCAGGCCGGCCATGTTGAGGACTTCGGTCTCGCTCTCCTCACGAATCAGGTCGACCATTTCGTCGATGGTCAGACGGCCAATCAATTTGCCGTTCTTGTCGACCACCGGCGCCGAAATCAAGTCGTAGCGCTCGAATGCCTGCGCAGCGTCGTAGGCATCTTCGTCCGGATGGAAACTTACCGGGTCGCTGGCCATGACTTCCGAAACCTGTTTCTCCGGATCATTCACCAGCAACCGCTTGATGGGCAGCACACCTTTGAGCACGCCGTCATAGTCGACGACGAACAGCTTGTCAGTATGGCCTGGCAACTCTTTGAGGCGACGCAGATAACGCAGAACCACTTCAAGGCTGACATCCTCACGGATGGTCACCATCTCGAAGTCCATCAACGCACCGACCTGCTCCTCGTCATACGACAATGCGGAGCGAACGCGCTCGCGCTGCTGGCCGTCCAACGCCTCCATCAGCTCATGGACAACGTCTCGCGGCAGCTCGGGGGCCAGGTCAGCAAGTTCGTCGGCGTCCATCTCCTTGGCAGCAGCCAGGAGCTCATGATCGTCCATGTCGGCGATCAGGGTTTCACGCACGGAATCGGATACTTCGAGCAGGATGTCGCCGTCACGCTCGGCCTTGACCAACTGCCAGACAGTCAGACGCTCGTCGAGCGGCAAGGCTTCAAGGATGTAGGCAACGTCGGCAGAGTGCAGATCGTCGAGCTTGCGTTGGAGCTCGACAAGGTTTTGCCGGTGGACCAGGTTCTCGACCCGATCCTGATGATGACCTTCCTGACGATGAGTCAGGTCTTCGACCACCCGTTGGCGCTGCAGCAGCTCAACGACTTGAGCGAGGCGATCCTGCAGGCTGTCTTGTGTTTTCTTTACTTCTACTTCGGTCATAGGCGAACTCCACTCCCAGCAGAGGAGCACGCCGGAAGGATCAATCAGTCAATTCATGATTGTAAAAACGGGATACTGAGTAACTACTGGGTAAGTCCATGGAGGTATTCCACAAGCCCCGGCGGGGCTGACGGGCGCAATCATACACCGCTTGACGGCTTTAAACGTTAAAAAATCATGGCAAGAACAAGCGCTTGCGGCGCAAAGCTGAAGAAGCGCTGAATCTATAAAGCTGCGACGCACCATCCGAAAAAGAAAACACACCCCAGACGAAAAAACTGCGCCCGGAACTCGCTCCCGTTATCGATTCACAATTGCCGGGAGCCTTCGGAAGGCCACATCAAAAGGACAGGCACACGCTGAATACGACGCCAGAATGGTCGCGACGTTCAAACAGAGGAACCAATAAAGAAGGGAGAAAACCCAAACGGCAGAAAGCAAAAAGCCCGCAATAAATGCGGGCTTTTTGGTATATGTGGTGCACTCGACAGGATTCGAACCTGTGACCGCTCGGTTCGTAGCCGAGTACTCTATCCAGCTGAGCTACGAGTGCAATTTGTGTTTTTAGACCAGACCACAACTGGCTGAAGCCAAGTTATTCACATTACTGCAAACAACTCTTAAATGGTGCACTCGACAGGATTCGAACCTGTGACCGCTCGGTTCGTAGCCGAGTACTCTATCCAGCTGAGCTACGAGTGCATTTGTTGCCGCGCATTATAGGCCGTTAAATCTTTTTGTAAAGCACTTTTTCTAGTAATTTCAACAACTTACAGAAGAAGCCAGATTAAAACGAACTAAGCAAATAATGGCGGAGAACGGGGGATTCGAACCCCCGACACCCTTTTGAGGTGTACTCCCTTAGCAGGGGAGCGCCTTCGGCCACTCGGCCAGCTCTCCGCAACACGGGGCGTATATTAACCAGCTTTCTCCCCGTTTGCAAACAAAAAAAACGATAAAAATTAATGGCTTGGTTCTTCGTCCTTCTCTTTCTTTATCCGCAGGTAAATTTCTTCCCGGTGCACCGCTACCTCTTTAGGGGCGTTGACACCGATACGCACTTGATTTCCTTTGACGCCAAGCACGGTCACGGTGATTTCGCCATCACCAATAATCAGGCTTTCTGCGCACCGACGAGTCAGAATCAGCATACCTTTCTCCTCACGCATTTCATTTCAGGGACAACAGTCTGCAAAAAAAAGGGTATCGACCTACAACCAGGACGGCCGTAGCCCTACACGCCTAAGTATTGACTAGCGCGAGCAAAAGAACAGTTTTCTGTCACGCCGATCAAAAAAACAAAGGGCGCGGTAAACCGCGCCCTTCGGGCAACGCATCACTCGCCCTGTCGGGCCGGAGCGTCCAGTTCGAAAGCCGTGTGCAGAGCGCGCACGGCCAGTTCCAGGTACTTCTCTTCGATCACCACGGAAACCTTGATTTCCGAGGTCGAGATCATCTGGATGTTGATGCTTTCCTTGGCCAGTGCTTCGAACATGCGGCTGGCAACACCCGCGTGGGAACGCATGCCGACGCCAACGATCGAGACCTTGGCGATCTTGGTATCGCCTACCACTTCCCGGGCGCCGATTTCACGGGCAGTGTTTTCCAGCACTTGCTGGGCTGCCAGGTAATCGTTGCGATGCACAGTGAAGGTGAAGTCGGTGGTGTTATCGTGCGAAACGTTCTGCACGATCATGTCGACTTCAATATTCGCGGCACTGATCGGACCGAGAATCTTGAAGGCCACGCCGGGAGTGTCTGGCACGCCACGGATGGTCAGCTTGGCTTCATCGCGGTTAAAAGCGATGCCGGAAATGATCGGCTGTTCCATGGATTCCTCTTCATCAATAGTAATGAGGGTACCCGGACCCTCCTTGAAGCTGTGCAGTACGCGCAGCGGAACGTTGTACTTGCCGGCGAACTCGACCGCACGGATCTGCAGCACCTTGGAACCCAGGCTGGCCATTTCCAGCATTTCTTCGAAGGTGATCTTGTCCAGGCGCTGGGCCACGGATACCACGCGCGGATCGGTGGTGTAGACGCCGTCGACATCGGTGTAGATCTGGCATTCGTCAGCCTTCAGGGCTGCCGCCAGTGCCACGCCGGTGGTGTCCGAACCGCCACGACCGAGGGTAGTGATGTTGCCGTGCTCGTCGACGCCCTGGAAACCTGCGACCACAACCACGCGACCAGCCTTCAGGTCACCGCGAATTTTCTGATCGTCGATCTGCAAAATGCGCGCTTTATTGTGCGCGCTATCGGTCAGAATCCGCACCTGGTTGCCGGTATAGGAGACTGCCGGCACGCCGCGCTTGATCAGCGCCATGGCCAGCAGTGCGATCGTCACCTGCTCACCGGTGGAAACGATCACGTCCAGCTCGCGAGGAACCGGCTGACCGTCGCCGCTGATTTGCTTGGCAAGGTCGATCAGACGGTTGGTTTCGCCGCTCATGGCCGACAGCACAACCACCAGGTCGTCACCGGCTTCGCGGAATTTTTTCACCTTGTCGGCGACCTGCTCGATTCTTTCGACGGAACCGACCGAGGTACCTCCAAATTTCTGTACGATCAAAGCCATTTCTAAGCCGCCTCAGCCCGTAAAGGGGCGCCCATTAATCAATCAAACTGCGCAGCTCCAAAGCCCGCCACTAGACGACGGGCTCGGCTTGGAACCTTAAATCCCCTGCTCGACAAACGGAACGGTCAGGGCCAGCGCGGCATCCAGCGCAGCGGCATCGACACCGCCGCCCTGCGCCATGTCCGGACGACCACCGCCCTTCCCGCCCACTGCCGCAGCGGCTTGCTTCATCAAATCACCGGCTTTGAGTTGGCCAGTCAGGTCCTTGGTTACGCCCGCAACCAGTACGACCTTTTCCTCATGGACACTGCCGAGCAGGATCACCGCGCGACCGAGTTTGTTTTTCAACTGATCGACCAGCGCCAACAGCGCCTTGCCGTCCTGACCGTCCAGGCGCGCCGCCAGCACTTTCGCGCCTTTGACATCCAGCGCCTGCGCCGACAGGTCGTCGCCAGCGGCACTGGCGGCCTTGGCCTGCAGCTGCTCGAGCTGTTTTTCCAGCAGACGGTTGCGCTCCAGCACGGCCGACAGCTTGTCGATCAGGTTGTCACGGCTGCCCTTGACCAGGGTCGCCGCTTCCTTGAGTTGCTCTTCCGCAGCGTTCAGGTACGCCAGTGCCGCGGCACCGGTGACGGCTTCAATACGGCGTACACCCGAAGCGACGCCACCTTCGCTGATGATTTTCAAAAGGCCGATATCACCGGTACGGTTGGCGTGGATACCGCCACACAGTTCAACGGAGAAATCGCCGCCCATGCTCAGGACACGCACGCTGTCGCCATACTTCTCGCCGAACAGCGCCATGGCGCCCTTCTGCTTGGCGGTGTCGATATCGGTTTCTTCGGTTTCCACCGCGGTATTCTTGCGAATCTCGGCGTTGACCATGTCTTCCAGGGCCTTGATCTGCTCTGGCTTGATCGCTTCGAAGTGGCTGAAGTCGAAACGCAGGCGCTGACTGTCGACCAGCGAACCCTTCTGCTGCACATGCTCGCCCAGCACCTGGCGCAGAGCGGCGTGCAGCAAGTGGGTGGCCGAGTGGTTCAACGAAGTGGCGTGACGCACTTCGGCATCCACCTGGGTTTGCACCGGAGCGCCAACGGTCAGGCTGCCGCTGGCCAAGACGCCGTGGTGCAGGAAAGCACCGCCGGTCTTGGTGGTATCGCGCACGTCGAAACGCGCGTTACCCGCTTGCAGGTAACCGCAGTCGCCGATCTGGCCGCCCGACTCGGCGTAGAAAGGCGTCTGGTCGAGAACGACCACGCCCTCTTCGCCTTCACTCAGCACGTCGACCGATTGCCCTTCCTTATAAAGAGCAACCACCTTGGCCGAACCACTGGTGGCGTGATAACCGGTGAATTCGGTGGCCACATCGACCTTGACCAGGCTGTTGTAGTCCATGCCGAAGGAGCTGGCGGAACGGGCACGTACGCGCTGGGCTTCCATCTCGCGCTCGAAACCTTCCTCGTCGAGGGTCAGTTCGCGCTCACGGGCGATGTCGCCAGTCAGGTCCATCGGGAAACCGTAGGTGTCATACAGCTTGAACACCACGTCGCCCGGTACCACCGTGCCTTTGAGTTCGGCCAGGTCCTGCTCGAGAATCTTCAGGCCCTGCTCCAGGGTCTTGGCGAACTGCTCTTCTTCGGCTTTCAGCACGCGCTCGATGTGCGCCTGCTGGGATTTCAGTTCCGGGAAGGCTTCGCCCATTTCGGCGACCAGCGCGGCCACGATCTGATAGAAGAAGCTGCCCTTGGCGCCCAGCTTGTTGCCGTGACGGCAAGCGCGGCGAATGATGCGACGCAGGACATAACCGCGGCCTTCGTTGGAAGGCAGCACGCCGTCGGCGATCAGGAAGCCGCAGGAACGGATGTGGTCGGCCACGACTTTCAAAGACGCCTGGGCATCGTTGGTGCAACCGATGGCCTTGGCCGCCGCGTTCAGCAGGCTCTGGAACAGATCGATTTCATAGTTCGAGTGAACGTGCTGCAGGACCGCACTGATCCGCTCCAGGCCCATGCCGGTGTCCACCGACGGCGCTGGCAACGGATGCAACACGCCATCGGCGGTGCGGTTGAACTGCATGAATACGTTGTTCCAGATCTCGATGTAACGGTCGCCGTCCTCTTCCGGCGAGCCCGGTGGGCCACCCCAGATGTCGGCGCCGTGATCGTAGAAAATCTCGGTGCAAGGACCGCACGGGCCGGTATCGCCCATGGTCCAGAAGTTGTCGGAGGCGTATGGCGCGCCCTTGTTGTCGCCGATACGGACCATGCGCTCGGCCGGAACCCCGACTTCCTTGGTCCAGATGTCATAGGCCTCGTCATCGCTGGCGTAGACGGTGACCCAGAGCTTTTCTTTCGGCAGGTTCAGCCACTTGTCGGAGGTCAGGAACGTCCAGGCGAAAGTGATGGCGTCACGCTTGAAGTAATCGCCGAAACTGAAGTTGCCCAGCATTTCGAAGAACGTGTGGTGACGGGCGGTGTAACCAACGTTTTCCAGGTCGTTGTGCTTGCCGCCGGCGCGTACGCATTTCTGGCTGCTTACGGCGCGGGTATAGGCGCGCTTTTCCTGGCCCAGGAAGCAGTCCTTGAACTGGTTCATCCCCGCGTTGGTGAACAGCAGGGTTGGGTCGTTGCCCGGAATCAAAGAGCTGGAGGCTACACGGGTGTGGCCTTGCTCTTCGAAGAAGCGAAGGAAGGCTTCACGGATTTCTGCGCTTTTCATTAGGTTCTTCCACGGAGACTGCGGCCAAAGGCCTGTGCGAAACGTCATCAGACGAAACGACGGCAAAGGGCCGCATTATATCGGCCCTGAGCTTGGGGTACAGCGTGTTTATACGATAGAGACGGTCAATTGGACGGCTAACACTGTCAGTTGCGGGAAAAATCGATAAAAGTCCCGACGACCTGCTCGATTTGTGCACGACTGACGTCCATATGGGTGACCATCCGCAGCCGCGACGCGGCGCTCAGCCTGATCCCGCGTTCGCCGGCGAAGGCCTTGAGCGCTTCTGCCCTGTCCCCCATCGCGACATAGACCATGTTGGTCTGCACCGGCTCGACGTCATAGCCCGCCTCACGCAGCCCCTCCGCCAGCAACTGGGCATTGGCGTGGTCATCGGCCAGGCGCGCTACGTGATGATCGAGCGCATACAGGCCCGCCGCAGCCAGGATTCCGGCCTGGCGCATGCCACCGCCGACCATCTTGCGCAGGCGCCTGGCCTTGCCGATCAGCTGCGCCGAACCGCACAGCACCGAGCCCACCGGCGCACCCAGGCCCTTGGACAGGCACACCGAAACCGAATCGAAGTGCTGGGTGATCTGCCGCGCATCGACACCCAGCTTGACCGCCGCGTTGTACAGCCGCGCGCCGTCCAGGTGCAGGGCCAGGCCATGCTCACGGGTGAAGGCCCGGGCCTGCGCCAGATAGCTCAATGGCAGCACCTTGCCCTGCATGGTGTTTTCCAGCGCCAGCAGGCGGGTACGAGCAAAGTGGAAATCATCCGGCTTGATCGCCGCGGCCACCTGGGCCAGATCCAGCGAGCCGTCGGCCTGGACTTCCAGTGGCTGTGGCTGGATCGAACCCAGCACCGCCGCGCCGCCACCCTCGTACTTATAGGTATGCGCCTGCTGGCCGACGATGTATTCGTCGCCACGCCCACAATGGGCCATCAAGCCCAGCAGGTTGCTCATGGTGCCGGTCGGCACGAACAGCGCTTCGGCGAACCCCAGGCGCTGCGCCAGTTCAGCTTCCAGGCGGTTGACCGTTGGATCTTCGCCGTAGACATCATCGCCCGTGGCCGCCGTGGCCATAGCTTCCAGCATGCCTGCCGTGGGTTGGGTAACGGTGTCACTACGAAGATCGATAACGCTCATGAATCAGGCCTCGGCAAGGGGACGCGAACGTCGCTGCGGATAGGGAAATTCTTTCGAACTGAATTACTACGGGCACAACCGCGATTTATCAAGGCCCGCCCGGGAAAAGCCCAGCGATGGACATGAAAAACCGATGTTTATCATCCAAACGCCGCAATGCACCGCCGAAAAATATGTGTTACAAACTCACCGCCGCCGCAAAGCCCGGTGGCAACGTTCTCAGGGCGGGGTGCAATTCCCCACCGGCGGTAATTGCGCGCAATGCGCATAGCCCGCGAGCGCTTGGCGACAGGCACCGCTTCGGCGGCGAATGACGGCAAGGTCAGCAGACCCGGTGTGATCCCGGGGCCGACGGTCATAGTCCGGATGAAGAGAGAACGGGATTGGTGCCAAAGGGCCGTCCACAGACCTGCGCATGGCTGCTTGTGCGCCAGGCCTGTACGTACCCTTAAATCCCTTTCGATTCATAACGCCCTGTTTTTCACACAAACAGGAGTCAGAACAGATGCAACCCACCGCAATCGATAGCAAAAGCAAACAGCATCACGGCGAACGCGTGGCGTTTATCCAGGCCTGCTGGCACAAGGAAATCGTCGACCAGAGCCGCAAAGGGTTCGTCAGCGAAATGCTCGCCCAGGGTTATCAGGAAAGTGATATCGACTTCTTCGAAGTCGGCGGCGCCTTTGAAATTCCACTGCACGCCAAGCTGCTGGCCAAGTCCGGTCGTTATGCCGGCATCGTCGCCGCGGGCCTGGTGGTGGACGGCGGTATCTACCGCCACGAATTCGTCGCCCAGTCAGTGATCAGTGGCCTGATGCAGGTCCAGCTGGAAACCGAAGTGCCGGTGTTCTCGGTGGTCTTGACCCCGCACCACTTCCACGCTGGTGAAGAACATCAGAAGTTCTTCTTCGAGCATTTCGTGCACAAGGGCCAGGAAGCCGCGAAGACCTGCGCCGACACCCTGTACAAGACTCGCGCCCTGCGTCGTCACGAGCAGCGGGTAGCGGTGTAAGCGCCAGACGCTGAAAGCAAAATCGCGAGCCAGCTCGCTCCTACAGGGATCGAGCTGGCTCGCGATGTTTTTTGTGGCCGCTACTGCAGGCTGCGATAAGGCCCGCAGGGCCTTCTAATCAACCTCAAAAGCGGCGCCCGCTACGCGGTCGATCGCAGCCTTCGGCAGCGGCTACAGATTGCCGTATCAGGCCAGGCCGTCAGCCGTGGTCGGCACGATCAGGATCCCGGCACGCAGGCCGTTCTTCACCTTGGGGTTGGGGAAAATGATCCGCGCCCCCTCCTCCTCGACTATCCAGCGGGTCTGGGCGATGTCGTCGGCCAGCAAGTAACCCACTTCCAGTTCAGAGAAGTTTTCGATATCCGCCGGCAGATGCAGGTGAAAGGTATCGCTGTGCTTGATGATTTCCCGAGCGACGCTGAACAACTGCAAGCCATCCAGCTTCTCCTCCGCCATGGGCGGTTCGCGGCCTTCGATGATCTGCTTGAGGCGGGTTTCCAGACGCTCGACATTCACCCCCTGGTTCTGCCCGAACGGCCGGGCCTTGCCCAGCTCCAGGGTGAAAGATTCGGCGTCCAGCTTGTCGTAGGTATAGGAGCTGAACACGATGGACGGTTTGTTCTGCAGCAGCACCGCCTGCATGCCCGCGGCCCGCAGGCGCGCAAGTTCCCGGCGCGAGTGCTGGCGACCTTCCTTCCACGGATACAGGGCGAACTGTTCGATCTTCGAACCGCGGATCGCCGTGTGCAGGTCGTAGTGCAGGCGGGTACGCTCCGGCAGGCTGAAGAAACTCGCCGCCAGGCGCTCCAGCTCGCAGGCGCGTAAAGCCTCGTTGCCGCTGCTTTGTTCGTGACGGCCATTGAACAGCCGGTTGATGTCCTGCTCGATGAAACGCTCGCCGCGGCGCATGGCCTCGGGGTTGCCGAACAGGAACAGAATGCGTGCGCACGGCTTGAGGTCGCCGCGGGCGATGTCATGCAACAGACGGTCGAGCAACTCGATCGGTGCCGTCTCGTTGCCGTGGATGCCGGCCGACAACAGCACATCCATGCCATTGTCCCGCGCCTGGGGTGGTCGGACTTCCAGCGCACCTTCGCTCAGCCAGCGCATCCGCACGCCGTCGACAGTCAGTTGAGTCTTCTCCGCCGGTTCACGACCGGCGAGGGTCAGTTCAAGCAGTTTGCCGAGGGCGAGCATAGAACGTTATTCCTTAATGGTCGTGCTGGCAGTCAGGGCCGTGCACGTGATCGTCGTCACCCGCATCGGCCGGTTCCATTTCCAGTTGCAGACTTACCAGATTAGTCGCCAATGGGCGCAGCAGCAGGTTGGCGTATTCTTCGTCGCCTTCCTCGACGTCCACGCCGATCAGCAGCTGGCCGCGGCCGTCCTGCTGGATCCACAGTTCCTTGCCTTGCCACATCACGGCAACGCGGGTGCAGGAAGTTTCCAGTTGAGTGCCGTCGGTGTCTTCAAGGATCAGCTGCAGGGTATCGCTCATTTATTACGCTCTCATCTGGAGGTAAAGCGGCGCGCCTGGATCAGCAGAAGCAGGCGCGGGCTTTTAATTGATCTGGAATGGATAAACCGCGCCCAGTTTAAGGATTTGCGTCAGTTCATCCAGTGCCGTCCGGCACTCAAGCAGCAATTGCGGGTCCGCCAGATCGTTTTCGCTCAGGCGGTCGCGGTAGTGCCTGTCGACCCATTGGGTCAGCGTGCCGTACAACGGCGCAGTCATGATAACCCCTGGGTTGACCGCCGCCAGCTCGGTTTGATTGAGCGCGACCCGTAGCCGCAGGCACGCCGGGCCACCGCCGTTCTGCATGCTCTGCTTGAGGTCGAAGACTTTCACTTCGCGGATCAGGCCGCCGGAGCTGGTCAGGCTTTGCAGGTACTGCCAGACACGCTCGTTGCCGCGGCACTCTTCCGGCACGATCAGCAGCATCGAGCCATCGGCGCGGGACAGCAGCTGGCTGTTGAACAGGTAGGAACGCACCGCGTCTTCCACCGAGACCTGCGAGCGCGGCACACAGATCGACTGGAAGTTGCCGCCACACTTGCCCAGCTTGGCCTGCAGCTCGGCGAGCATCTTGTCGGTCTCAAGGAACGCGTCCTCGTGATAGAACAGCACTTCGCCGTTACCCACCGCGATCACATCGTTGTGGAACACACCCTGGTCGATCACCGACGGGTTCTGCTGGGCATACACCACACCGTCGTCGCTCAGGCCGTGCAGGCGGGCGACGGCCTGCGAGGCTTCCAGGGTCTGGCGCGCCGGGTACTTCTGCGGTGCCGGGTAGCGGGTATCGAAGGCGCTGCGACCGAAGACGAAGAACTCGACACCGGCCTGGCCATAGTCGCGGCAGAAACGGGTGTGGTTGGCCGCGCCCTCATCGCCGAACTGCGCCACCGCCGGCAACGCCGCGTGATGGGCGAAGTGCTTCTGGTCGGCGAACATCGCCCCCAGCACGCGACTGGTGGTCGGGTGCTCGATGCTGCGGTGATATTTGCAGTTCAGGTTGGCGGCGGTGAAATGCACGCGACCGTCAGCGGTGTCGGCGCTCGGGCTGACCGTGGCGGCGTTGGCCACCCACATGCTCGACGCCGAGCAGCTGGCGACCAGCAGCGGCATCGCATCCTTGGCGGCACGCTCGATGACCTGCGCATCGCTGCCGGCAAAACCCAGCCGACGCAGGGCGGCCACGTCCGGGCGTTCCTGGGGTGCCAGCACGCCTTGCTGGAAACCCATTTCCATCAGCGCTTTCATTTTCGCCAGGCCCTGCAGCGCGGCCTCCCTGGGGTTGGAAGACTGCTGGCTGTTGCTCTGGGAGGCGACGTTGCCGTAGGACAGGCCGCCGTAGTTATGGGTAGGCCCCACTAGACCGTCGAAATTGACTTCATAGGATTTCATCAGCGAGGCTCCACGAGAATCTGTTGTTATAGGCATCGGTATCAGTACATGTCTTGAGGCCGTCGGCGCCCGCTTCGCGGGACGATCGCAGCCTGCGGCAGCGGCTACAGGGTGACCACAACCACCGACGCCCCGCCGCTCTCTGTAGCCGCTTCGCAGGCTGCGATAAGGTCCGCAGGACCTTCCGGCAATCTGCGGTGCAACCCATCACCCCAGGCGTACACCCGGCGTCAGCGCGCTCGGCAAGGTCAGGCTCGCGGTTTCCAGCGACGCCACCGGGTACGCGCAGTAATCCGCCGCGTAATAGGCACTGGCGCGGTGGTTGCCGGAGGCACCCACACCGCCGAACGGCGCGCTGCTCGCGGCACCGGTCAGTTGCTTGTTCCAGTTGACAATACCGGCCCGGCTTTCCAGCCAGAACTGCTGGTAACGCGCCTCGGAATCCGACAGCAGACCCGCTGCCAGGCCGTATTGGGTGTCGTTGGCCTCGGCGATCGCGGCTGCGAAATCGGCGTAGCGAATCACTTGCAGCAAGGGGCCGAACAGTTCTTCGTCCGGGCGCTCGGCCACCGCGGTCACGTCGAGAATGCCCGGGGTCAACAGCGCGGCCTGGGCCTGCGGCTGGGTCATTTCCAGCAGCGCCACGGCGCCATTGGCCAACAGTTTTTCCTGGGCCTGCATCAGCGCGCGGGCCGCGCCAAGGGAAATCACCGAGCCCATGAACGGTGCCGGCTGCTGGTCGAACGCACCGACCTCGATGGTCGAGCTGACCGCCACCAGGCGCTCCAGCAACTGATCGCCCCAGGCGCCTTGCGGCACCAGCAGGCGGCGCGCGCAGGTGCAACGCTGGCCGGCGGAAATGAAGGCCGACTGGATAATGGTGTAGACCGCCGCGTCCAGGTCCGCGACCTGGTCCACCACCAGCGGATTGTTACCGCCCATCTCCAGCGCGAGGATCTTGTCCGGGCGGCCGGCGAACTGCTGGTGCAGGTGATTGCCGGTACGACTGGAACCGGTGAAGAACAGACCGTCGATCCCCGGGTTGGCAGCCAGGGCGATGCCGGTTTCCCGCGCACCTTGCAGCAGGTTCAGAACGCCCGCCGGCAGGCCGGCTTCGATCCAGCACTTGACGGTCAGCTCGGCGACTTTCGGGGTCAGCTCGCTGGGCTTGAACAGCACGCTGTTACCCGCCAGCAG
Organism: Pseudomonas sp. GW821-FHT02B10; assembly: GCF_059421865.1. NCBI lineage: Bacteria > Pseudomonadati > Pseudomonadota > Gammaproteobacteria > Pseudomonadales > Pseudomonadaceae > Pseudomonas > Pseudomonas sp. GW821-FHT02B10. The sequence goes on from NZ_JBWKVU010000005.1 coordinate 109,003, forward strand.
CGCAGGAACGATATGCCCGTTAGGCAGATGGCCTGGGAAGTTGTAAGGGCCGAACACCGCCACCACGCCATGGGGCTTGTGGCGCAATACTGCAGTGGCGTCGCCCAGCGGGCCGCTCTTCTCACCGGTGCGTTCACGGTAGCTCTGCACCGAAATCGCGATCTTGTTGACCATGCTGGTCACTTCGGTGGCGGCTTCCCACAGCGGCTTGCCGGTTTCCTCGCCGATGCAGTGGGCCAGTTCGTCGGCATGGCTTTTCAGGCTGGCGGCAAAGGCTTCCAGCACGGCGATCCGCTCGTCCAACGACCGCTTGGCCCAGGCCGGGAATGCCTGGCGCGCGGCCTGCACCGCACTTTCAACCTGGGCGACGGTGGCGCCGTTGCCCGACCACAGCACCTGCTGGGTCACCGGATTCAAGGATTCAAAGGCTTCGCCCTGGCCTGGCAGCCATTGGCCTGCGATGTACAGCGTGTTCATTATTTCGACTCCCGGGAAGCAGACAGCGCAACGGCACGGACCTGATCGCCCGCATTGAGTTGCAGGCGTTTGGCGGTCAGTGCATCAACCACCAGGGTGCCCGACGCGAAGCGCGCGGGTGCGGCGGTGATCCGGCAGTCCTCGCGCTTGCGGTTATGAATCAGGAAAGGCGTGGCGTCGTCGCCCGGCGTGCCGATGGCCAACACCAGCGCCTGGCTATCGCGCACCGCGCGGATCTTGGCGGTTTCGCACTCCACCGCCGGGCCGGCGTCGAAGATGTCGACGTAACCCTGGTAGCTGAAGCCTTCGCTCTTGAGCATGGCCAGCGCCGGCTCGGTATCGGTGTGCACCTTGCCGATCACGTTGCGCGCGCCCTCGGAGAGGAAGCAGGTGTACAGCGGGAACTTCGGCATCAGTTCGGCGATGAACGCCTTGTTGCCCACGCCGGTCAGGTAGTCGGCCTGGCTGAACTCCATCTTGAAGAAGTGCCGGCCCAGGCTTTCCCAGAATGGCGAGCGCCCGGCTTCATCGGACATGCCGCGCATCTCGGCGATGATCTTGTTGCCGAACAGCTGCGGGAATTCGGCGATGAACAGCATGCGTGCCTTGGCCAGCATGCGGCCGTTGAGGCCGGTGCGGTAATCGGCGTGCAGGAACAGCGAGCACAGCTCGGAATTGCCGGTCAGGTCGTTGGCCAGGAACAGCGTTGGAATCTCGCGGTAGATGTTCAGCTCCTGGGAGGCGCTGACGGTCAGGCCGACCCGGAAGTTGTACCAAGGCTCGCGCAAGCCAACGGCGCCGGCGATCGCGGAAATCCCCACCACGCGGCCGTTGTCGTCCTCGAGCACGAACAGGTAATCCGCATCGCCCCGCTCGGCTTCGCCACGGAAGGTCTTTTCCGCCCAGCCCACGCGGTGTTTCAGGCGTTCTTCGTTGGCCGGCAAGGTGGTAAGGCCAGTGCCGGTGCTGCGGGCCAGGTCGATCAGAGCGGGTAAGTCGCTGCTGCGTACGGGACGAACGATCATGCTATCTCCTCAGACGGGCGCCGCTGACGGCCCCCGCGAAACTCGCTGCTTTCCAGGATTCTTCCGGCATTTGCCGCAGCCGTTAAACCGCCACCAGGCGCACGCTGGCACCTTCGCCGACGCCCAGGGCTTCGGCCGCTTGCAGATCCAGGGTCACCGGTTTGCCCGGCGCGTAATCCAGCTCCAGCATCACCGCGCGGTAATCCTGCAACTGCGCATTGGCGACCAGGTACTGGCGTCCGCCGCCCTTGGCGACCTCGCCGATCTTCACCGGCACCACGCGGCTCTGGGCGATCGAGCGGATCCCCGAGACCCGGGCGTGCAGGGTCGGGCCACCGTCGAAGATGTCAATGTAATGGTCGGTCTCGAAGCCTTCGCGCATCAGGATGTCGAAGGTGATCTGCGCCCGCGGATGCACCTGGCCCATGGCTTCCTGCGCGGCATCCGGCAGCAGCGGCACATAGATCGGGTAATGCGGCATCAGCTCGGCGAGGAAGGTGCGGCTTTTCAGCCCGCACAGACGCTCGGCGGCGGCGTAGTTGAGGTCGAAGAAGTTGCGACCGATGGCATCCCAGAACGGCGAGTCGCCATTCTCATCGCTGTAGCCAACGATCTCGGTCACCACCGAATCGGCGAAACGCTCCGGGTGGCTGGCGACGAACAGCAGGCGGCCGCGGGAGTTGAGTTCCGACCACGGCGACCCCACCAGTTCCGGGACCACATAGAAGCTGGTCAGCAGGCTGTTCCCGGTCAGGTCGTGGCACTGGGAAAGCACGTGGATCTTGTTGTGGATCTTCAGCTCGCGGGAGGCGTGCACGAAGGTCTCGTTACGGAAGCTGTAGAACGGCTCGGAATAACCGGCCGAGGCGACGATGGCCGAGCAACCGACCAGCTTGCCGGTTTCGGTGTCTTCGAGGACGAAGAAGTAGCTCTCCTCGCCATTGAAGCTCACCTCGGCGGCGAACGAAGCCTCGCTTGCGGCGATCTTGTCGCTCAGGCGTTCCACGTCATCCGGCAAGGAAGTGACACCAATCGGGCTGTCCGCAGCCAGACGCTGTACCTCGCCCAGATCAGCCATTTGCGCGGGGCGCATCACCAGCATGGTGTCACTCCTTACTCGAAACAGGCCGGCCAGGAGGCCGACTCAGGGAGAAAAATGCCGGGACAGCCCGGCACCGAAAATGAGGCTCGACGCTTGCCCTGCAGACAAGCGCCGAGAAGTACCGCGGCCCGAATCAGGCCTGGGTCAGCTTGGCGACCGCGCGCTCGAAGCGCTGCAGGCCTTCTTCGATGTCCGCTTCCTCGACCACCAGGCTCGGGGCGAAACGCACCACGTCCGGGCCGGCCTGGAGGATCATCAGGTTTTCTTTTTCAGCGGCGTTGAACACGTCCTTGGCCTTGCCTTTCCAGGCATCGCTGAGCACGCAACCGAGCAGCAGGCCCAGGCCACGCACTTCGGTGAACAGGCCGTACTTCTCGCCGATCTGCAGCAGGCGGGTCTTGAAGCGATCGTGCTTGGCCTTCACGCCGTTCAGCACTTCGGGCGTGTTGATCACGTCGATCACCGCGCCGGCCACCGCGCATGCCAGCGGGTTGCCGCCGTAGGTGGTGCCGTGGGTACCGACCACCAGGTGCTTGGCCAGCGCCTCGGTGGTCAGCATCGCAGCAATCGGGAAACCGCCGCCCAGGCTCTTGGCGCTGGTCAGGATGTCCGGGGTCACGCCGTAGTGCATATAGGCGAACAGCTCGCCGCTGCGGCCCATGCCGGTCTGCACTTCGTCGAACACCAGCAGCGCGTTGTGCGCGTCGCACAGCTCGCGGGCGCCTTGCAGGTAAGCCTGCTCGGCCGGCAACACACCGCCTTCGCCCTGGATCGGCTCCAGTACCACCCCGCAGGTCTTGTCCGAAATCGCCGCTTTCAATGCCGCCAGATCGTTGTAAGGAACGTGGGTGATACCGGTGATTTTAGGACCGAAGCCATCGGAGTATTTCGACTGGCCGCCGACGTTCACGGTGAACAGGGTGCGACCGTGGAAGCTATTGAGGGCCGCGATGATTTCGTATTTTTCCGCGCCGAAACGGTCGAAAGCGACACGACGGGCCAGCTTGAAGGCGGCCTCGTTGGCCTCGGCCCCGGAGTTGCAGAAGAACGCGCGCTCGGCAAAGGTGGCATCGACCAGCTTGTGGGCCAGGCGCAGGGCCGGCTCGTTGGTGAAGACGTTGGATACATGCCACAGCTTGTTGGCCTGCTCGGTCAGCGCTGCGACCAGCGCCGGATGGGCGTGGCCCAGTACGTTGACCGCGATCCCGCCGGCAAAGTCGATCAGCTCTCGGCCCGACTGATCCCAGACTCGGGAGCCCGCGCCACGCACAGGAATGAAAGCCGCAGGTGCATAGTTGGGAACCATGACCTGATCGAAATCGGCGCGTTGCACCGGAGCTTGCTCAACGGACATCGGAGTCTCCTGAAGAGGAACGCCTGCCTGAAACTGGCGAGCGATGGGGGGATTGTAAGGACAGTTTTCTGCCCGGCCTTGTCGCCAAGCGACAACTTCTTATAGCGCCAACCCCGGTTTTACGCGGGTTTACGGCAATGCGACAAATAGCGTCGCAAAGGCGCAGTTTAAACTGCTGGAGGCTTTAACGGCAGGATTGTCCAACGATTTGCGCCACACATTAAGGCGCCATCGCGAGCAAGCTTCGCTCCTGCAGAAGAATGCATTCCGTGTAGGAGCGAAGCTTGCTCGCGATAGCAATTTGACAGGTAAAACGAAGAGATGGATCAACCGCGCTCGGAAGGCACCGAAGACAGTTCGAACGGGCTGCTGCTGCGCCGCTGGTTGCGGTCCTCCCGCGGCGTGGCGCCGAAGAAGTTGCGGTAGGCGCTGGAGAAATGCGGCCCCGAGGAGAAACCGCAAGACAGGCCGATCTGGATGATCGATTTGCTGGTCTGCATCAGCATCTGCCGCGCCTTGTTCAGGCGCAATTCCAGGTAGTACTGGCTCGGCACGCGATTGAGGTATTGCTTGAAGATCCGCTCCAGCTGCCGACGCGAGACGCACACATGCTGGGCGATTTCGTCGGTGGTCAGCGGCTCCTCGATATTGGCCTCCATCAGCAGCACCGCCTGGGTCAGCTTCGGGTGACTGGAGCCCAGGCGGTTCTGCAACGGAATACGTTGGCGCTCGCCGCCTTCGCGGATCCGCTCGACCACCAGTTCTTCCGAGACCGCGCCGGCCAGTTCCGCGCCGTGGTCACGGGCCAGCACCGCCAGCAACAGATCCAGCACCGACATCCCACCGCAGGCCGTCAAGCGATCGCGATCCCAATCGAACAGATGGCTGGTGGCGATGACCTTAGGGAAGCGCTCGGCGAAATCATCCTGCCAGCGCCAATGCACCGCCGCCCGATAACCGTCGAGGAGCCCCAGTTGCGCCAGGGGATACACACCGGCGGACAAGCCGCCGATCACACACCCGGCACGCACCAGTTGCTTGAGCGCGCTGCTCAGGGCGGGCGCCAGGGTGGCAGGCGGCTCATCGGCCAGCAGGAACAGTTTCTGACAGCCTTCGAGCTTGCCCGACCAGGGTTCACCGGGCAGTTGCCAGGCGCCATCGGCCGGCGCTTCGGCCTGCAGGAAGGCCAGTTCGTAGACCACTTCCGGATGCACGCGCTGAGCAACACGCAAGGCCTCCTCGGCCAGCGCCAGCGTCAAGGCTTTAGTGCTGGGCCAAATCAGGAAACCAATTCGATGGGCAGTCATGGCGGGCAATCCGAAACGAAAACAGTGTTAGAGGCCAAAGGCGGCTGCAACCAAATTAGACCATCTGGCGCGCGGTGCGCAGCATGACCTAATTTGGTGCATTACGGGAGCGATTTACTTCAGGCTGCCCGAGAGGAATTGTTGCAAACGTTCCGATTGCGGATTGACCAGCACTTCGCGCGGGTTGCCGCTCTCTTCCACCAGGCCCTTGTGCAGGAATATCAGCTGGTTCGAGACTTCACGGGCAAAGCCCATTTCGTGGGTCACCACCACCATGGTCCGGCCTTCCTGGGCCAGGGCCTGCATCACTTTCAGCACATCGCCCACCAGCTCGGGGTCGAGCGCCGAAGTCGGCTCGTCGAACAGCATGACCTCAGGCTCCATCGCCAGCGCCCGGGCGATCGCCACGCGCTGCTGCTCACCGCCGGACATGTGGCCCGGGTAGGCATCCTTGCGATGCGCCACACCGACCTTGGCCAGGTAGTGCTCGGCCTTTTCACGGGCTTCGGCCTTGGGTACGCCGAGCACATGCACCGGCGCTTCCATGATGTTTTCGATAGCGGTCATGTGCGACCACAGGTTGAAATGCTGGAACACCATCGACAGGCGCGAACGCATGCGCTGCAACTGTTTTGGATCGGCCGCCTTCAGGGCGCCGTCCTTGTTCGCCACCAGCTTCAACTCTTCGTTGTTCAGCAGGATCTTGCCAGCGTGCGGCTGCTCCAGCAGGTTGATGCAACGCAGGAAGGTGGATTTGCCGGAGCCACTGGAGCCGATGATGCTGATCACATCGCCAGCCGCCGCTTTCAGGGACACGCCCTTGAGCACTTCGTGACTGCCATAGCGTTTATGCAGGTCTTGGACTTCAAGTTTGTACATGCTGTCGGTTCTCACAAAAGCAGTCAGTCGTTGAGCAAGCGCCCGTGCCGCAGCGCTTCGCGCCCCGCCACCTTGGCCAGCCAGAAACCGGGTTGGGCGTAACGCAGCCGCTCAACGGCGAACAACACGCCGCTGGTGCCAGCACACAGGGTGCTGACCCGATCGGATAAGGGATCAATCACTTCAAAAATCGGCTCGCCCTTCTCCACCCAGCTACCGGCCGGACGCAGAAAACTCACCACGCCGGGATGCGGCGCAAACAACAATTCGGTGCCTTCGAAAGGCATGGCCTCACACGCTTCATGCTGCGGCGCCGGCCATTCGCCCGCGATCAGCCCCTGCTCGGCGAGAAACGCCAGGATGCCCTCGGCGTGCGCCTCGGCTTGCGGGCGACCGGTGTCGGCCTGACCGCCCAGCTCGAGGGTGGTCGCCAGGCAGGCCAGCGGAATCTGCGCCTGCGGGAACTGGCGCGACAGGCGCAGCCAGGGCAGCGAACAGGCCTCGTCAAACGAACTGCCGCCAGAGTCTTCCGCCAGCAAGCCGACACGCACGTTCAGATGGGCCGCCAGCGAACGCCACTGCGGCCAATGCTGCGGCAAGGCGTACATATGCAGCGCCGCTTCCGCATCACAGTGCAGGTCCAGCACCACATCCGCGGTGCAGGCATGACTCAGGAGAATACGCTGCATGCCTTGCAGCTGGCTCGATGGCGCCGGCAGTTCAGCCAGCACATCACTCATGGCCTGGCGAATCATCTGGATATTGGCGTGCGGGTCATCCCCCAGGCACCCTTCCAGGCGGGCCGCGACCGGCACACTCAGCTCGACGAAATCGCGATTGAAGTTCTTGCCGCTGCCAGCCTCGAACCGCCCCTGGTGATTGCCCTGCAACAGCTGCCCCAGGCCCATCGGGTTGGCCACCGGCACCAGTTCGATCACGCCGTTCAGCGCGCCCTGGGCTTCCAGTTCGGCCAGGCACTTTTTCAGCTCCCAGGCGGTGCGCATCCCGGGCAGTTCGTCCGCATGCAGGCTGGCCTGGATATAGGCCTTGCGCTCGCCGCGGCCGAAACGAAACACCGAGATCTGCCGCTCGCTGCCCAGGTGGTTCCATGGCAATGCGTGGTCAATGCGTTCCATATCAGTGCTTCCGCGGCGCCAGGTAGCGCAGCCAGCGGCCTTCGGCCAGCTTGAACAGGCGCACCAGGATAAAGGTCAGGCACAGGTAGAACACGCCGGCGGTGATGTAGGCCTCGAACGGCAGGTAGTACTGCGCGTTGACCGTACGGGCCGCACCGGTGATGTCGATCAGGGTCACGATGGAGGCCAGGCTGGTGGTCTGCAGCATCATGATCACTTCATTGCTGTACTGCGGCAGTGCCCGGCGCAAGGCCGACGGCAGCAGGATGCGGGCATACATTTTGTAGCGCGACATGCCCATGGCCTTGGCCGCTTCAATCTCGCCGTTCGGCGTGGCCTTGAGGCTGCCGGCGATGATTTCGGCGGTGTAGGCGCTGGTGTTGATGGCAAATGCCAGGCACGCACAGAAGGTCGCACTGGACAGCCAAGGCCAGAGAAAGCTCTGACGCACCACGTCGAACTGCGCCAGGCCGTAGTAGATCAGGAACAGTTGAACCAGCATCGGCGTGCCGCGGATCACATAGGTGTAGAGCCAGGCGCTGAGGTTGACGATCGGCTGCTTGGACACCCGCATCAACCCCAGGGGCAGCGCCGCCAGCAGGCCGAAGAACAGCGACAGGGCCAAGAGTTTCAGGGTGGTCAGCAGGCCGCTGAAATACAGCGGCAAGGCCTCATAGATGACGTTGTAGTCGAAGATCATAGATCAGCCGCCCTTACGCCTACCGAGTAGCGCTTCTCAAGGTGACGCAATGCCAGCAACGAGACACTGGTGATCACCAGGTACATCGCCGCCACCGCGAGGAAGAAGGTGAAAGGCTCGCGGGTGGCGTCAGCCGCCTGCTTGGCCTTGAACATCATGTCTTGCAGGCCCACCACCGAAATCAGCGCGGTGGCCTTGGTCAGTACCAGCCAGTTGTTGGTAAAGCCCGGAATCGCCAGACGGATCATCTGCGGCACCAGCACCCGGAAGAACACCTGGAAGCTGTTCATGCCATAGGCCATGCCCGCTTCCGCCTGCCCCTTGGGGATCGCCATGAAGGCGCCGCGGAAGGTCTCCGACAGGTAGGCACCGAAGATGAAGCCCAGGGTGCCGATACCGGCAGCCAGCGGGTTCAGGTCGATGTAGTCGTCGTAACCCAGCATTGGCGCGACACGGTTGAGCAGGTCCTGGCCGCCGTAGAAGATCAGCAGGATCAGCACCAGGTCGGGAATCCCGCGGATCACCGTGGAATACAGGTCGCCCAGCCACGCCAGCCAGCGCACCGGCGAGAGACGCAGTGCGACCCCGATCAGACCCAGAACGATGGCCAGGGCCATGGACGACAAGGCAAGCTGAAGCGTCAGCCAAGCGCCATCGAGGATGACAGCCCCGTAGCCTTTCAACATGATTCAGGTCCTCGAAAATTGGGATGAAAAAATGGCGCAAACTTCAGAGATTCTGCTGCTTGCGCCATCTCGGACTTGCTGATTCGACGATTTACTGGCCGTAAATGTCGAAGTCGAAGTACTTGTCCTGGATTTGCTTGTACTTGCCGTTCTCGCGAATGGCGGCGATCGCACCGGTGATCTTGTCTTTCAGCGCATCGCCTTTGCGTACGGCGATACCCACGCCGTCGCCGAAGTATTTGCTGTCGGTGAACGCCGGGCCGACGAACGCGAAGCCTTTGCCGGCGTCGGTTTTCAGGAAGCCGTCATTCAGCAGGGTAGCGTCTGCCACGGTGCCGTCGAGGCGACCGGCCGCCACGTCCAGGTAGATCTCGTTCTGCGAGCCATATGGCTTGATCTCGGCACCCAGCGGAGCCAGCACTTCACGGGCGAAACGCTCGTGGATCGAACCGCGCTGCACGCCGATGTTCTTGCCCTTGAGCTCGGTCAGGCCATCGCTGACCTGGGTACCGGCCTTCATAACCAGGCGCGCAGGGGTGTTGTAGTACTTGCCGGTGAAGTCCACGGACTTCTTGCGGTCGTCGGTGATCGACATGGACGACAGGATCGCATCGATCTTGCGTACCTTGAGCGCAGGGATCAGGCCGTCGAACTCCTGCTCGACCCACACGCACTTGACCTTCATTTCTTCGCACAGGGCGTTGCCGATGTCGTAGTCGAAACCGACGATGCTGCCGTCCGGAGCCTTGGAGGCGAATGGAGGGTAAGCCGCTTCGATACCAATTTTCAGAGGCTTTTCATCGGCGAACGTCGGCAGGGAAAGTACGGAGGACAGTGCCAGGGCGCCAAGAAGCACGAGTTTCTTCATCTTAGGACTCCATCGGTAAAGGGCGAAAACGGCAGAGTGAGCGACAGCCCAATATGCGAATGGGTGGAACCTGATAGCGGTGCTGCGTCCTTGAGGACCTGGCCACGAACCTCATGCGGGTTCCCGGGCAGGCAACGACGAGCGAGTGATCGGCATTCTAACGACAGGCCCGAAGCCGATATTTCCTCAATGCGACAACAAATTACAGAAGCACTGAGAAACCAGGTCGAGCACATTGACAGCTCTTCAGTTTTATGCAAGAGCAAAAGACGGTAAACCTATCTGTGCTGCAAATTGCGGGCCTATTATTCGCAAAGCCTTCTATTCCGGCAAGCGCAGCGTTATGACTTATTTTTTACCGGCCCCGCACAGGCCCTGAAACAGGGCTTGGCGTTTCTCATTGCCCCGAATCCGGGCAGCGGGTTACACATTCCCTCCCGCCGGTAACATTCAGATACTCCTGATGGACATACCGATATTTATTCGATCGAAAAGCCGCTGCCTGTAGCTGCTGCCGCAGGCTGCGATAAGGCCCGAAGGGCCTTTCAGGGCCTTCAAGAGCGCGTCTCCTGCGGAGCCGATCGCGCAGCCTTCGGCAGCGGCTACAGAAGCCCCCGATAGCGCTCACAAAAAAGCCCCGCTCGGCACAAGGCCGGGCGGGGCTTTCACTGAGACCGATTCGCCTTAGGCGACGTTCATGGTCTTGTGGGTATCGACCAGATGCTGCACCACGCCCGGGTCCGCCAGGGTGGAGATATCCCCCAGGCTGTCGTACTCCGCCGTGGCGATCTTGCGCAGGATACGGCGCATGATCTTCCCGGAACGGGTCTTCGGCAGGCCAGGCGCCCACTGGATGACATCCGGAGAGGCGATCGGACCGATTTCCTTGCGTACCCAGTTCTTCAGCTCCAGGCGCAATGCTTCGCTCGGTTCTTCGCCACCGTTGAGGGTGACGTAGACATAGATGCCCTGCCCCTTGATGTCGTGGGGCACACCGACCACCGCCGCTTCGGCGACTTTCGGGTGAGCGACCATCGCGCTTTCGATCTCGGCGGTCCCCATGCGGTGGCCGGAGACGTTGAGCACATCGTCCACCCGCCCGGTGATCCACCAGTAGCCGTCTTCATCGCGACGGGCACCGTCACCGGTGAAGTACATGCCACGGAACGTCTTGAAGTAGGTATCGACGAAACGATCGTGGTCGCCATACAGGGTGCGCGCCTGGCCTGGCCACGAATCTAGGATCACCAGGTTGCCTTCGGCGGCGCCCTCGATAATGTTGCCCAGGTTGTCCACCAGCGCCGGCACCACGCCAAAGAACGGACGCGCCGCCGAACCCGGCTTGAGGGCATGGGCGCCCGGCAGCGGGCTCATCAGGGTCGCGCCGGTCTCGGTCTGCCACCAGGTATCGACGATCGGGCAACGGGATTGACCGACATTCTTGTAGTACCACTCCCAGGCTTCCGGGTTGATCGGTTCACCCACCGAACCCAGCAGGCGCAGGCTGCTGCCATCGGCGCCTGCGCAGGCGGCGTTACCCGAGGCCATCATGGCGCGGATCGCGGTCGGCGCGGTGTAGAGGATATTGACCTTGTGCTTGTCGACGATCTTCGCCACGCGGGTCACGTCCGGATAGTTCGGTACGCCCTCGAACAGCACGGTGGTCGCCCCATTGGCCAGCGGGCCATAGACGATATAGGTGTGGCCGGTGACCCAGCCGACGTCGGCGGTGCACCAGTAGATTTCCCCCGGACGGTAATCGAATACGCGCTCGTGGGTCAGGGCCGCGTACAGCAGGTAGCCGCCAGTGGTGTGCTGCACGCCTTTGGGCTTACCGGTGGAGCCGGAGGTATAAAGGATGAACAGCGCTTCCTCGGCGCCCATTTCTTTTGGCGCGCAGACGGTACCGGCCACTTTCATCAAGTCTTCGTACCAGATGTCGCGATGCTGGTTCCACTTGATCTGGCCATTGGTGCGCTTGCACACGATGACCTTCTGGATGCTGCTGGTTTCCGGGTTGGTCAGCGCATCGTCGACATTGGCCTTGAGCGGAATCTTCTTGCCCGCGCGAATGCCTTCGTCGGCGGTGATCACCACCTTGGATTTGCAGTCGATGATCCGCCCGGCCAGCGCTTCCGGCGAAAAGCCGCCGAACACCACCGAATGAATCGCGCCGATCCGGGTACAGGCCAGCATGGCGACCACGGCTTCGGGAATCATCGGCATATAGATAGTCACCACGTCGCCGCGGTGCACGTCCTGGCCACGCAGGGCGTTGGCGAACTTGCAGACTTGTTCGTGCAGCTCGCGGTAGGTGATGTTGCGGCTTTCGGAAGGATCGTCGCCTTCCCAGATGATCGCGATCTGATCGCCGCGCTCGGCCAGATGGCGATCCAGGCAGTTGTAGGAAACGTTGAGGGTGCCGTCGGCAAACCATTTGATATCGACATGGTGATCGTCGAAGGAGGTCTGCTTCACCGTGGTGAAAGGCTTGATCCAGTCGAGGCGCTTGGCTTGCTCGCGCCAGAAGCCGTCCGGGTTGACGACCGACTGCTGGTACATGGCCTTGTAGGTCGCCTCGTCAGTCAGCGTGTTGGCCGCAACCTCGGGACGAACGGGATACAGAGAAGCCGCACTCATCTTTCTTACCTCGGTGACATAGTTGTTGTTGTATGGCCCCGTTGTAGCCGGGGCGGGCCTATAGAACCATTCGACGATGGTAGTAACAACCCCCAGCCGATCCCCCTGAAAAGTGCTTTACCCCCTCTATTACGGGACTTGCGGTAGTTTCTGCGGCAAGTAGAAGACCGCTGCCAGGCCGCTGGGGGTCGTTTTTACCGGGATTGTTACAAAAACCGTCAATAGTGTTTATCAAAAGCACGCCTGTATAGCGCCTACTCAGGCGCCTAAAATCAACCTCGCCAACAAGGCAATGTGATTAACCAAGTTACAGCCCCCACGAAGGCAGTTAATCCAGACTTCTACTCAAGTTCCACACGCAGCCCCACAAAGGCTGCGTGACCCTACACGACCTTAGAAAGGTGAAATCAAAATGAAAGCTTTATTAGTTCTGGCCTTCAGCAGTCTTTGCGTTACAGCAATGGCCGACGAGATCCCGACTGATGTCGCAAGCCAGCAACCAGCAGTAGAGGAATACTCTTACTCGTCCGACCTGGACATCGCCAAAGTTATATCCATGAGCGAAGTTCCAAATGTATGCGAAGTTGTACCTGCACGTATGGAATATGAAGACTCGAAAGGTCTGCGGCACATTCTTCAATACCGCGTCATGGGTAACGGCTGCTCTAACGGCTGATACTAAAGTTGCTCTTCAAGTTCCAACAATTGCCGGCCGCAAGAGATCTTTCTTGCGGCAAAGATGGCCAGATGCACAACTGAATCCAGACTGGTTGCAAGCCATCGCCCAATGCAGTGCGACCACGGCTTTCGCACTCCCCTTTTTCATCTGTCGAGCCACCTTGCAGGGAGCGTTTCCGTATCGCCCCAAGGGGCTTGATGATGGTCCGAAAATGCCTTCTCGAGCATCAAGAACGACCTCGGGTGGCAACCCGGGACAGTAGTGTTTCAAAGGTCAAAAATTGATCATCCAACACAAGATGTAGTGGCAAAAGCGTTTTTTTGCTTATTTTTTGAGCAAAATATACGACTGACAATTTGCACCATGAATTGAACACAATCCTGTCTACCAAAGCCCGCGACCTTCCCTGTAAGCCATGTACTACGGGGCTTGCAGAGCATTGCGCGAAAAAGCCAAGGTCTCGGATCGCTTCCAGGCGGCAAAAAACCGCAAAACCGGGTGAAAAAAAATCTTTGCCGGCCAAAGCCTTGTAAACCCTCGCTCCGCCGCGATCACGCCCCTCGCCAACCGAATCGTGAGCCACTTCGTCGCACCACAGCGGCAAAAAAATCCCTATAATGCGGCCTTAAAACGGGCCTGCAATATTCCCTTACAGGGATAAACAGCCAATCCGAAGCCAGCGCAGGAGTCGACTCGGTCCTCTGTGCCCATAACCGCCTCGGAACTCCCGTACATATTTTTGTTTATTGCCTGCGTTAGCTGCCGCAACAAACGATTCCTTAAGATCCAACGCGGCCAGTTCGGCCGTGTGAAAAGCCAACCATCAGTTTTCACACGGGCATCTGGCCCTCACGCAGGAGACGACACGTCATGCTGAGCTGGGACGAATTCGACAAAGAAGAAGGCGAAGTCGCCGTTAAAGGCGCCAACGCCGGCCACGCTGCCGAAGCTGCCATGGACAAACTCGACAGCGCCGGTGGTGCCGCCGCTCTCGAAGCCCGCGCCGTAACCGCCAGTGATTCCGCTGCCGTTGCCCGTGCCAAGGCATCCCTGGACCAGCTCGACATCGCCGAAGGCCTGGCCGAGTTGGAAGGTGCTTCCGCCCGTGTCGCCGTCGATGAAAAGCGCATGATCAACTGCCGCGCCGACCTCAACCAGCTCGTGCCATTCAAATACGACTGGGCCTGGCAGAAGTACCTGGATGGTTGTGCAAACCACTGGATGCCGCAAGAAGTCAACATGACCGCCGACATCGCCCTCTGGAAAAACCCGGAAGGCCTGACCGACGACGAGCGCCGCATCGTGATGCGCAACCTGGGCTTCTTCTCCACCGCCGACTCCCTGGTTGCCAACAACCTGGTACTGGCCGTGTACCGCCTGATCACCAACCCGGAATGCCGCCAGTACATCCTGCGCCAGGCGTTCGAAGAGGCGATCCACACCCACGCCTACCAGTACTGCATCGAATCGTTGGCCATGGATGAAGGCGAGATCTTCAACATGTACCACGAGATTCCATCGGTCGCCAAGAAAGCGGCCTGGGGCCTGAAGTACACCCGTTCGATCTCCGATCCGAAGTTCGAAACCGGCACCGTCGACACCGACAAGGAGCTGCTGCGCAACCTGATCGCCTACTACTGCGTTCTGGAAGGCATCTTCTTCTACTGTGGCTTCACCCAGATCCTGTCCATGGGTCGCCGCAACAAAATGACCGGCGTCGCCGAGCAGTTCCAGTACATCCTGCGCGACGAATCCATGCACCTGAACTTCGGTATCGACGTGATCAACCAGATCAAGATCGAAAACCCGCACCTGTGGGATGCCGAGATGAAGGAAGAAGCCACCCAGATGATCCTCCAGGGCACCCAACTGGAAATCGAATACGCTCGCGACACCATGCCACGCGGCGTACTGGGCATGAACGCGGCGATGATGGAGGACTACCTCAAGTTCATCGCCAACCGTCGTCTGTCGCAGATCGGCCTGAAAGAAGAATACCCGGGCACCACCAACCCGTTCCCATGGATGAGCGAAATCATGGACTTGAAGAAAGAGAAGAACTTCTTCGAGACTCGCGTGATCGAGTATCAGACTGGCGGCGCGCTGAGCTGGGATTGATTCCGAGCTCCGTAGGTTTTCATGATCGGCTGAACTTTTTTCAAGATCGGCTGAAACCATAGCTTCAGCCACATAGCCACCTCAGCCGAAAGCTGAGGTGGCTTTTTTGTGCATAGTGTCCCGTCCTGAATAAGGTTTACACCTTCTGATCTTTCCTCAGGAGGACTCAATGGATTCGAGCAGAAAGCGCAGTCAGCGCGACTACACGCTAGCCTTTAAGGATGGTCTGAAGTAGTCGCGTGTTTCTGGTCGACTTCAACGCCCTCCGAATTTTAAGAGTGGCCAATCGATCCCGAACAACCAGATCATCCGATTTTTCTATGTTCTTAGCCGTCGCCAGCATCTCGCGGCGGCCATTCCCCACATTGCAGGCGCACCTCTCCTGCATTCGTCAGCAAATGCCGACGCGCCATCCAAAAGTTCGACAGGGCGAATAGCGTCACCGGTTGTGCGGTGTTCTTCACCAACCCACGAAAACGCACCTTGGTGTAGCCAAACTGCCGCTTGATCACGCGGAACGGATGTTCGCCCCTGGCTCGCACCTGAGCTTTGGCCTTCTCGATCTTGCGGATCGCTTTGTACAAGGCACTTCGCTTGCCATGATTCTGGTACGTGCTGCGCCGGGCCGCGATCTACCAGATGACTTGACGACCATCATGCTCAGAGCGCTTTTCGACACCGGTGTAGCCGGCATCAGCACAGACGACGTTCTCCGCCCTGTGCAGCAGCTTGTCGACCTGGGTAACTGAATCGCCCCTGGTTTCGTCGTCATCCCAACCAGAGCATTCCTGGCACATTCTGCCGCCCCTGACGCCGAAGCCAAGCGCTAAATGCGGAGCCCGCGCCGGATTAGCGCCGGCGCAGGCATTTCTATGCCGAGTTCCGCTCCGGGTATTTTTAAGATTTGGAACCGCCGATTGGGCTCTTCACCTACAGATGGAGCATTTATTTCAGCAACCGACACGCGTTTAACAAAAAATCTTAAAACAATACTCCCCATCTGAGCGCCCGGAGGCGCAAAGAACGTTACCTTGCAGCCAACTGTCTACCGGACTGAACCGATGCGATCCAGCCAAGATCAACCCAGTTGAGTCGCTCATCCCAGTCAGCCTAGGGGAGATCCGGCAGTGGTTAACTACCTGTACTTAGTCGGTTACATCCTTGGCAACCCACTCGGTACCTATGAATTGCGAAGTGACCAGAAAAACTTGAGCAGCGAGGCAGTCCTCAACTTGTCTGCAAAGTTTGCATCGGACCAAAGCGCCATCGTTCACCGAGGTCCAAGTGCAGCGTCTCGAACATGGCCATGAACGCGATACATCGCTTGGACATTCCCAGCAGCCCTGAGCGGATTCGGGCATGAAAGCGATCACAGAACGAATAGCCCACGAACAGCACCGGCTTATAGCGATCAATGACTGGTTTCTTCTTTACGACGATGCCGAGCGAAAACGCGATTGTCCGAGCACGCACCACGAAGAATTGCTGCGCCAGGCCGATGAGATGGACCGCCCTGACTTGGTGGACTGACCCGAATGGCGAGACCTTCGGCGGCTAGCCGACCGAGGCTTTCTGAAGGCCATCGTTGGAGCTGATCACCACGCTTGTCAAGCCTGAGCCCAAGCGGAAAGATTTCTTAAAAAGGAGTAAGAGGGAATGTCACGGCTGCCAATCATCGGGGTGACGGCCTGTTGCTCCAAGGTCGGCCCGCATGCGGTGCAACTGAGCGACGATAAAAATGCTCGTGCGGTGGCCACGGCCGCGCAGGGCCTGCCGCTGATCCTGCCGATGTTTCCAGAATTGCTGAATATCGCGGACATCCTCGATAGACTAGACGGGCTGTTCTTCACCGGCTCACCTTCGAACATCAAACCACACCATTACAATGACCCACCCAACCCACCCGGCACCCAGCATGACACCGCGCGCGATCACCTTACCTTGCGGCTGTAGCGTGCCACGGGCTCCAGAAGATGAACGTAGCCTTTGGCGGCACGCTCGTCCAGCAGCTTCATCAACCCGATATGGAACATGAGCCGCCGACCTATGAACCTCTTGAGGATCAATATGCACCGGCCCGCAGGATCATGGTGCGGCCGTGCGGTGTGCTTCATGGGCTGGTGTTTTCTGAAGTGATCGAGGGCAATTCAGTCCATGGGCAAGGTATCGAGCGTGTCGGTGAAGGTCTAAGGATCGAAGCTGTAGCAATGGATGGTCTAGTAGAGGGGTTGTCAGTGGAAGGCAGTCGTTCATTTGCCCTCGGCGTGCAGTTGCAGCAGGAATGGCAGGTGAGGTTCTATCCCCAATACTTCGCGATCTTCGAGGCGTTTGGCACGGCTTGCCAAGATCGAGCAGCACAGCGATCTCGGTAGTGCCGGCTACCGCCATCGCTGCAACCGGCAGCAAGCACAATTTGAACCTAGCTGACCAACGATAAAGTCAATGCCTGGTTCAACACCTCAATTGCCCCTTTAAGCTCACCAACCGCGTGCTCCAACTCCTGCGCCGGTACCTGGACAAGCAAACACACCGCCTCCAACTGCCGACAGCATTCGACCACCTGCTCACCCTTGACCACCCGCGCAGCGCCCTTGATGCGGTGCGCGAGCTCACCGAGCTTATTGGTGTCCCTCTCGCGCAGCAGTGCATTCAACTGCTCACAATCACTGCGATTATTCTTGATCAGTTCATCGAGTATTTGGCGAAACTTCAGCGGTTCACTACTGATCATCAGTTCCAGCGGCCCCAGGTCGATGACTTGCGGGGTTTGAAACGGCGGCATCAACTGCTCATGCTGGCAGTGCTCAATGGGTCCATTGTCAAATGCATCCTCCGGCTGCAACGCGTGCAGCCGCGCATCCAGCTCATCCAAACCCAGTGGTTTGATCAAGCAATCATTCATGCCAGCCTGGATGCACAGCTCGATTTCCTCCGGCTGAGCGTCGGCAGTCAGACCGATAATCACAGTTGCGGCCAAGCCCTGTTCCTGCTCAGTCTGGCGTACGGCACGGGTGAAGTCGGCCCCGTTCATTACCGGCATGCGGCAGTCAGTGATGATGATGTCGAAAGGTTGCTCGCACCAGCGCTCGTAGGCCAGCTTGCCGTTCTCCGCCTCGAACACATCATGGCCGAGGTAGCTCAATTGCTGATGCAACACCTGACGATTGATCCGGTGATCGTCCACCACCAGCACCTGCAATTGATACCGGCGGACGTCCTGGGTCAAAGCAGGCACATGGTTGAATTCGATCGGCTCCAACACTTGCAAGCGCATCTGGACATCGACCCGTGTGCCCCGCCCCGGGGTACTGGTCAGGTCCACCCTACCCCCCATCATTTCGCATAGCGATCGGCAGATCACCAGCCCCAGCCCGGTCCCTTCGCTGTGCTGGACATTGCGCTGGGCCTGGGCGAAAGGTCTGAACAAGCACTCCTGATCGGCCGTGCTGATACCCACGCCGGTGTCTTCGACACTCAGGTTGACTGTGAGCAGGCTGGCATCGATCAACATTCCGGCAATACGGACGGTGATAGTCCCCTCTTCCGTGAACTTGATCGCATTGCTGACCAGGTTGGAAAGAATCTGCTTGAAACGCAGGGCATCGATCAGCACATCACAGTTGATGCTCGAGTCGATCTCGAGGACCAGGTTCAGGCGCTTCTGCCGTGCCAGGCCTTCAAACACGCGGGCCACCGATTCCACAAGTTCTCGTAGGTTGGCGCGCTTGGGCGAAAGACTCAGGCGTCCGGACTCGATTCGGGCGATGTCCAGAATATCGCCGATCAGCTCCAGAAGGCTCTTTGCCGAGGTATGGGCGATTTCGATGCTGGCGCGATCGATCGGCTTGTCGTCCGCCCGCTTGAGGGCGAGCTCAAGAATACCGATCACAGCGTTCATCGGTGTGCGGATCTCATGGCTCATGGTGGCCAGGAAACTGGTCTTGGCACGACTGGCATCGTCGGCAAGTGTCTTGGCTTCTTGCAACTGCTGCACCAGCTGACGGTGCTCGGTGATGTCCAGCCAGCCACAGATAACCCCCTTGATCTGGCCTGTGGAGTCCCGGAAGGGTTGTATCCAGTGATTGATCCACACTTCCCTGCCCTGCAACGCAATGGCATGAACCGACTCGACCGTCTGGCCCTCACGCATGGCCTGCAGATAGTTGCGATGAAAGTCCGGGAGGCTCTCGAAGTTCTCCTTGGGTAGCTGGCGCACGGTCTTGTTCAGCACCTGATCGGCGCTCAGGCCTACACTTTTGAGGTAGCTGCGATTGCACGACAGCATGCGCCCCTTGATATCGCGTACATACAGCGGCGGTGGCATGCAGTCGGTCAGGGTTTCGACAAACTGCAACTGATCGTTAAGCATCCGTTCGGCCTTGAGCCGGGCTTTGATCTGGCGCCGCAGGTAGAACACCCATACCAGCAACAGGACCAGCATCAGCACTGCAGCGGCGACGATTTCGCTGATCACCCGCTGGTAATCGATCCAGGTCTGACCGCTCATGCCCGGCGGCGAACGCCAACGATTGGAAATCGCATTGAGTTCGTCGGGGGCTATCGCTTGCAATACCTTGTCAATGATCGACTGCAGCTCGACATCACTGCGGCGCATTGCGAAGTTGGTTGTGGATGACCCAAGATCAAGCATTTGATTGATGGCCAGCCTGTCACGGAATAACCGCTCAATGTAGTAGCGCGCGGCAGGCAGCGACACCATGGCGGCATCGGCCTTGCCCTGGTAAAGCAGGTTCATCGCATCCAGCGAGCTACCCGCTTCCATCACCACAGCTTCTGGATAACGTTTGCGCAACTGCCGGATGGCCACATGACCTGTAGGAACCGCCACTCGTTTTTCAGCCAGGTTTACCAGTGTGCCTTGTTGGCCAACGCTACTGAGTAAAACAAAGGGGCTGTTGATCAGCGACCGGGAAAAGCGCAGATGCTCTTCCCTTTCCGGACTGGCCGTCATCAGCGCCATATCGGCTTTGCCTTGTTGTATCGCTTCGATGATTTGAGGGAGGCCGCCACTGCGCGTAACCACTTCAAAATGCAGGCCAGTAGTGAGGGTGATCACTTCGAGAAGATCGGCGATCGCGCCCGAAAAAATCCCGCGCGAATCGAAATACGCACCCGGCGCGAAATCATCATTGATCACCAACCGTGCCACAGGGTGCTGCTGAATCCAGCGTACCTGCTCTGCGGTCAGATCAACGGGTTCCTCACCGGGGATGAAGCTGTTGCCCACCCAGCGCTTGGCCAGGGAGCGCAGCTGATCGTCGCCGATAGTCTCGATCGCAACATTGATCAACTGCTGCAATCGCGTGTTGCCAGCCTGCAGGGCGTATCTATAACCGCCTCCCCGCACGTCGGAAAAACGCTCAAAACGGACATAGTTGTAGAACGCGCGATTAATCAAGAAATACGCACTGTACAGGTCATCCAGGTACACGTCTGCCTGACCAAAGGCGGCAGCAGCAATAGCCTTTTCATGACTGGCATAGACCCGCAAATCAGCCCGAGGGTAGCGCTTCTTGAGCTCGACGCTGTGTTCATCTGTGATCGCTACGCGCAACCCGGCAAGGTCGGTGGGCGACTGGCGGCGTTCAGAGCTGCGCTTGAACATCGCCAGTCGATCCTGGGCGTAGGGCGTGCTCAGCAGGATGTCCGGACGCGGCTCCGTGCTGCAGTGGATGCTGATCACATCAACGCGCCCGGCCTGCAACGCCTTGAGTGCCTCCTGCTCATTGGCAAAGGTCACGATCTTGACCTGCAAGCCCAACAACTGCGCGACCAGGGCTGTGACATCGGCGCTGATGCCCTCGTACAGGCTGTCTTGGGCATCGACCGAAAACGGTGCGGACTCGGTCGCCGACACACCGACCTTGAGCTCGGCCTTATGCCGCAGCCATTGCCAGTCCTCGGTCGAAATCGCCATGTCGCGGTGATCGATATGCAACTGGCTGGACAGCGTCCGAGGAGTCACAGGCAGTGCGGCAGCCAGCAGCGGAGCGCAGCTCAACAGCAGGCCGATGGAGAGGCAGAAAATACGTAGATGCATGCGAGGTTAGAGCCAAACCAGTCCGGAAATCGCCGAGAGGGCGGTGCAATGATAGTTCAAAGTGGTTGCCGTCGCTCATTCATCAAGACCCGCCCTGCCCCGTCTTTTGCGTGCAAAACTCGATCAAGTGACGCTCCGGCATGGGTCGGGCAAACAAAAAGCCTTGGGCAAGGGTACCGCCCAGCTCGATCAGCCGGGCCTGTTGCTCCATGGTCTCCACGCCCTCGATAACCAGCGAGATGTCCAGCGCCCGGGCCAGTGCCACCGCGCAACTGATGATCGCAGCGCTCTTGGGCTGGCGTTGCATCTTGCTCACGAATGCCCGATCCAACTTGACCTGGCTAAAAGGTAGTTCGCTAAGCCGATTCAGCGAAGAATAGCCTGCGCCAAAATCATCCATGGCCAGGCCGCAACCGAGCATACGCAGCCGCACCAGGTTCTCCAGGCTGCTGGCCGGCGCGCTGATCAGGGAGGACTCGATAATTTCGAACATGACACTGTTCGCAGGCACCTGAGCGCGCTTGAGCATGACGGGGATGCGCTCGGTCAGCGCGGTACAGGCAAGCTGCGTTGGATGCAGGTTGAACGCCAGGTTGATCCCCTCGCCCTCCAGCTTCAGCCTTTGCTGCAGCGCCAGTCCCTGCTCGAACAGTTGCCAGAACAACCGGCTGATCAGATTGTGCTCTTCCATCACCGGGAGAAAGTGCGCGGGCGTCAACACCCCCCATTGCGGATGCTTCCAGCGTGCGAGCACTTCTGCGCCAACCATCACCTGCCCTTGAAGCGTGACTTTGGGCTGGTAGTAGGCCTCAAACTCACCATTGTCCAAGCCCTGCTGCACATCGCTCAAGGTAGCGAGTTCTGCAGGCGATAGACGTTGTGGAACGGCGCTGCAAAACTCCCGGTAGCGTTTGACCAACTGGCTGAAGTCTTCAAGTTTGAAAGGTTTGCCCAGATCGCCCAAAAAGGTCAGGCCCAGGCAGTGAATCATCGCGACCGTAGCCTGACGCAAAACTGGGTCCAGTTCACTGCACAACACCACTGCCCTGACCTTGCCACTGCTACTGGCGTGTCGTAGAAATGCTAGACCATCCATGCCGGCCATTTTCAGGTCGCACAGGACAATGTCCACCGTGTCGCAGGCGGACAATAGGGCGATTGCTTCCTGGCCATCTGCCGCTTGCAAAATAAGACCTGGTAGGAATTTTTCCAGTGCCGTCACGATGACGAGGCGCTGGAAGGGTTCATCCTCCAGAACCAGAACAGTCAAATCTTGCATTGCAGATCTACACGTGTGCAATTAAAGGAGAGACAGTGTGCAAAATACGCCTCAGCCCTTTCCATCAGAAATTTCCTGCGCTCACCGAGAATTTTCCTGACGTAAGCCGATAAGGAGTACAACGCTGCTCTACATGGATAATACTGTAAATGTTCTACCACCCTAGACTGCTCACCCCGTAACAGACTCAAGGTAAAGTCATATGCATAGCGTTCTGATAGTTGACGATCACCCGGTCATTCGAATGGCCGTGCGAGTCTTGCTGGAAAAGCATGGCATGCGCGTGGCCGGTGAAACGGATAATGGCATAGATGCGGTTCAGCTCGCGCGAGAACTTAACCCTCAGGTGGTAATCCTCGATATTGGAATACCTAAGTTAGACGGATTTACTGTCATATCCAGAATTAGAGCGTTAGATGTGCGTAGCGAGATACTGATCCTGACTTCGCAACCTGCCGACTCTGTGTGTAGACGTTGCATCCAGTTGGGGGCGCGTGGTTTTGTCAACAAAGAAGAAGATCTTGCCAGCCTGGTTTCCGCGATCAAAGCGGTGAACTCCGGCTATACCTTCTTTCCTGCCCTCGCGCTTGACAGCATAAAATCTTCTGACCAATTAACAGAGCTAGAGCAGATCCGCTCGCTGACCGACCGAGAAATGACGGTTCTGCAATACTTGGCCCAGGGTTACTCAAACAAGCAGATTGGTGAAACTCTCCTGCTCAGTAACAAGACTGTGAGCACCTACAAGGTTCGTTTGCTACAAAAGCTGGGGGCTTCCTCGCTGATAGACCTTGCTGAATTCTCCAAGCGCAACTCATTGACGCCCTAAGGAGCAGCGAAAAGGCCTCTAGGAAATTTCCTAGACCTGCTTCAGCATCGTACTACTTACATTTTACCTTCCTCCTTCTAAGCTAATTCCAGCTCAACGGTACACAGATACCTAGTCAGCTGTGTGTTCCATTGAGTCCCTTCAAGGATCTCAATATCAACCTAGGAGTATCAAATGAAAGTTCGTTCGTTGGCTGGCGCTATAATGGCCGTTACTTTGGCAGCCACCTCGGCCGTCAGCTTCGCCAAAGACCAGGGTCACGGAAAGATCACCTTCAAAGGCGCAATTATCGATGCGCCTTGCTCCATCGCTCAAGAGTCCCAATACCAGACCGTCGAGATGGATCAGATCTCCAACGTCGCCCTGAAAAATGGCGGTAAATCCAGCCCTAAGACCTTCAAGATCGAATTGCGCGGCTGTGAACTGGGCGCCCTGAAATCGGCCACGGCGACCTTCACCGGCTCGCCTTCGTCCACCCCTGACCTGCTGGCAATCAAAGGCACCGCCCAGGGCGCAAGCCTGGCCATCGCCGACCACACCGGCGCGCTGCTCAAGCTGGGCAACGCTTCGCCTGCGCAAACGCTGACCGATGGTGACACCTTCCTGCAGTTCAGCGCCTATCTGCAGGGCGACATGGTTACCCCAGAAGGTGGCGGCGCAGCAGCGCCTGCCGAAATCGTACCGGGCAACTTTGAAACAGTCGCCAACTTCACCCTCGCCTATCAGTAACGGACGCCGTCACTGAAGTCCCCCCCAGTGCGCACGGCTGCGTGCTGCGGGGGAGCTTGCGGAGGTTTAGATGATTCGCTCAACCGCACTGCTATTGGCCCTCTGCACGTTGGGCGTACCTCTGTATGCTGCCGATGGGTTCAAGGGACGCGTGCAACTGACCGGAAGCATCGTCGACAGCGCCTGCAGTATCCGTATGGGTAATGACAATCAAACGGTCGCGTTCACCCCTTTGGCCCTGAATAGCTTGGTTAGCGGCAATACTTCAACCCAGCAACCCCTGAGTATTCACATCAGCGACTGCATGACATCGGATGCAAATCACAACAATGCCCCTTCCCAACGGTTCGAACTGACATTCGAAGGTCAGCCTGATGGCAAGTACTTTGCCACTCAGGGTACCGCTAAAGGTATTGCATTGCGCATTAGTGATGAGCAGGGGCAATTGATTTCGCCCGGCATGTTAATCGAGCACAGCAGGCGCTCTTTCGACAGTCTGATACTCAATTATTCGCTGACGTTAGTCGGCAGCGGGCATGCACTGAAAACGGGCGATTATCACACCACGATCAAACTGAGTATTCAGCACTTCTGAACTGCAAGCATTCAGTGTGCAGTTTCGCTCAAGGATTTAGTCACGTGGAACACCATAAGTTACTGGCCGCCACGGCATTGTGCTGTGCCGCGACATGGGCAAGTGCAGCCGAAGAATTCCAATTCAACACCGATGTCCTGGAACTCAAGGATCGCGAGAACCTTGATCTTGGGGTGTTCGCCTCGGCCAACTTCATCATGCCCGGCCACTACAACCTGTTGGTACACGTGAACCGCGATACGTTGACGGAGTACGCCGTCGACTACATTCCGGTCGATGACGATCCGAAAAGCAGCGTTGCCTGTCTTTCGCCGGCATTGATCAATGAACTGGGTCTCAAGGAACGCGTTATCACGTCATTGAGCTGGTGGCACGACGGCGCCTGCCTGGACCTAAGCAGTGTCCAGGGCATGCAGGCCCGTGGCGATCTGGGCACCTCAGCTCTGTACCTAAGCATCCCTCAGGACCAGCTGGAATACACCGCACCGAACTGGGACCCGCCCTCACGTTGGGACGAAGGTATTTCCGGGGTGCTGCTGGACTACAACTTCAACGCCCAGACCACCGAGCGCAAGCAAGGCAAAGGTCGCAGCGACAACTTGAGTGGCAACGGCACCGCCGGTATCAACCTCGGCGCCTGGCGCTTGCGTGGCGACTGGCAGACCCAGATGCAACGCAGTGACGACCAGCCTTCACTCAACAAGTTCGCCTGGAGCCGCTTTTATGCGTTGCGTGCAGTACCGTCACTGCGCTCGAACCTGATCGTCGGTGAAGACTACCTAGACTCCAACCTGTTCGGCAGTTTCCGTTACACCGGCGCCAACCTGAGCAGCAACGACAACATGTTGCCACCCAACCTCAGGGGGTATGCCCCGGAAGTCACTGGCGTGGCGCGGACCAACGCACGGGTAGTGATTCGTCAACAAGGGCGGGTGCTCTACGACACCCAGGTGCCGCCAGGCGCTTTTCGCATCCAGGATCTCAACGACGCGGTTTCTGGCCAGCTGGACGTGCGCGTCGAAGAACAGGACGGCAGCATCCAGGAGTTCCAGTTGGACACCGCCAGTATCCCCTATCTGACCCGCCCTGGCACCGTACGCTACAAACTGGCCGCCGGTAAACCCTCCGACTGGGAGCACCAGATCGATGGCCCTGCGTTCACCACTGGTGAGTTTTCCTGGGGGGTGAGCAATGGCTGGTCGCTGTATGGCGGCAGCCTCGGAGCCAAGGACTATGGCTCCTTGGCCGTGGGTGTGGGCCGCGACCTGATGGCCTTTGGTGCGCTGTCGTTCGACGTCACCCAGTCGCACGCAACGCTGCAGAACGACACGCTCAGCGGTAAGTCCTACCGTGCCAGCTATTCCAAGCGCTTCGATGAGTACGACAGCCAGATCACCTTCGCCGGCTACCGGTTCTCCGAGCAGAATTACCTGAGCATGAGCGAATTCATCGAGGCCCGGCGTGGCAGCCAGTCGTTGAACCAGAGCAAAGAATTGTATACCGCGACCTTGAGCAAGCAGTTTCGAGACTCCGCGCTCAGCCTGTACTTCAACTACAACCACCAGACCTACTGGAACAGCCAGGCAAGCGACCGCTACAGCCTATCATTGTCGCGCTACTTCAATGTCGGTGGTCTGAAAAACCTCAGCCTGTCGCTGACCGCGTACCAGAACAAGGCCAACGGCACCTCCGATGACGGCGCCTATCTGTCGGTGAGTATCCCCTGGGGCAGCACCGGCTCGATCAGCTACAACTCATCGATCAACCGCGGCGACACCAGCCATAGCCTGAGCTATTACGACCGGATCGATGAGCGCAACCACTACATGGTCAGCGC
This sequence comes from Pseudomonas sp. GW821-FHT02B10, assembly GCF_059421865.1. Lineage (NCBI taxonomy): Bacteria > Pseudomonadati > Pseudomonadota > Gammaproteobacteria > Pseudomonadales > Pseudomonadaceae > Pseudomonas > Pseudomonas sp. GW821-FHT02B10. Next base: position 135,304 of record NZ_JBWKVU010000005.1, read on the forward strand.
CGGACAGGCTTCAAGCGGTCAAACCGCCAGCGGCTACCTGTCCCATGACGGCGACGAGGCACAGGTTGTGGCCAGCGCCAGCTACCAGGCCGGCGAGTACACCTCGGCCGGGCTGTCCCTGCAGGGTGGAGCGACGATTACCGGCCACGGCGCGGCGCTGCACCGCAGCAACGTCATGGGCGGCACCCGGCTGCTGATCGATACCCAAGGCGTAGCCGACGTGCCGGTACGCGGAAACGGCGGAGTCACCCGCACCAACCGTTTCGGCAAGGCCGTGGTGACCGACGTCAACAGCTACTACCGCAACCAGGCCAGCATCATGTTGGACAGCTTGGCCGAGGATGTCGAAGCCACTCAGTCCGTCACCCAGGCGACCCTGACTGAAGGGGCGATCGGTTACCGCCGCTTTGATGTGATCGCCGGCCACAAGGCCATGGTCGTGATTCGCATGGCCAACCACCGCGCGCCGCCCTTCGGCGCCTCGGTACAGAACAGCCGCGGCCAGGAAACCGGCATCGTCGGCGAGGACGGCTCGACCTATCTGAGCGGCATGAAACCGGGCGAGCTCATGTCTTTGCACTGGGATGGCAGCGCGCGCTGCCACTTCACCCTACCCGAGCAGGTGGTTTCGCCCGACCGACAACTGGAGCTGCTGTGTCTGCCGACCAGCGACCCGGATAACGCCACTGCTTGATTCACTACACCAGGTAACCACATGAAAACTTGCTACAAACGCACCACCTTGACCCTGATTGCCCTGCTGAGCACCTGCGCGGCGCAAGCCAGCCTGGCCGCCGTATCGCTGGACCGCACTCGGGTAATTTTCACAGGTGGCGAGAAATCGGTCAGCCTCAGCATCAGCAACCAGAACACCCAGTTGCCCTACCTGGCCCAGGCCTGGATCGAAAACGAACAGGCCGAGAAGATCACCAGCCCACTGGTGGTGGTACCGCCAATCCAGCGCCTGGAAGCCGGAGCCAACAGCCAGGTGAAAATCCAGGGTCTGCCGGAGCTGGCCCGGTTGCCCCAGGATCGCGAATCGCTGTTCTACTTCAACCTGCGCGAGATCCCACCACGCAGCGACAAACCCAATACGCTGCAAATCGCCCTGCAAACGAGGGTCAAGCTGTTCTACCGGCCCGCGGCAATTGCTCCACGTGCCGGCGTCAACGAAGCCCCCTGGCAGGAAAAACTCACCCTCACCCGCCAGCACGACCGCTACCTGGTGAACAACCCGACGCCCTATTACGTCACGCTGATCGATGCAGCGCCCAACCTCAAGGCCGACGGAGCAGCCGGCTTTAAGCCACTGATGATCGAACCCAGGGGCCAGCTCGACCTGGGCGTGAGCAACAAGGTGCTGGGCGACAAGCCGGTGCTGACCTATGTCAATGACTACGGCGGCCGCCCACAGCTGCAGTTCAGCTGCACAACCAGTACCTGCACTGCCAGCCCCGTGACCAGCAAACGCTGACGATCAATGACTCGTTCCTGTGAGGGCCAATCATGAAGCCCAGACTCTGTGTATCCCTGGCAGCACTCCTGTACTGTGCCAGTGTCACCACTCATGCCGCCAGCCCGGCAAGGTCGGCCGAGTTCCAGGTCACCGGCACCTTGCTTGAAAGCGCCTGCTACCTGGACCCGAGTTCCGCCTACCAGAGCTTGTCTTTGGGCGAACTGAGCACCACTCGCCTGTCGCACATGGGCGACCAAGGCACGCCCGTGGCCCTGCACCTGAAGCTGCAAGGCTGCGTGCGCAGCGACGGCGGTCGTCATGACGAGCAGCAAGGTGCGCTGGTCTGGAGCGCCATCGAGCCGGTGGCGGCAGTGACATTCAAGGCGGTGGCCGACACCGACACACCCGGACTGATCAAGGTAATCGGCGCCGAGGGCTTCGGCCTGCGCCTGCTCGATGTCCAGGGCAATGACGTGCGGCTGGGCCGCACCGCCCCCGCCTGGTTCGTCTCGCCCGGCGACAGCCAGCTGACCTACTACATTCGCCCCGAGCGCACGACCGCCCCGCTGCGCCCGGGCGCCTTCCGCGCCAGCCTCAATGTGAACCTGGCGTATGACTGAGGCCCTCATCATGACTGTCGCACGTCCCGCGTTGCTGGCACTGCTGCTTGGCTGCGGACCGCTGGCCCAGGCCGCCGAGAGCCGGGTGACGATACAAGGTGTCATCCATGCAGCGATTCCCTGCGTGATCAACAGAAACGCGCCCATCAGCGCCCCTTTTGAAGATGTTCAGATTGCCGGCATCAATGGCCAGTACAAGACCATCTCCATCGACTACGCGCTCGACTGCAGCCGCTCGGCAACCAATGAGCTGCGGATACAGGTGCGCGGCTATCCGACCTTCGACCGCACGATGCTGCAGATACCCGGTTACGACAACATCGGTATCGCCCTGAAAAAGGACGGCGACCGGTGGGCACTCAACACCTGGTCCAACTTCGATACGCGCAAGCAGCCCGTGCTGCAAGCCGTGCTGGTCAAGCGCGACGCCAGCGAAATCAAGGCCGGCGCATTTAAAGCCAGCGCAACCCTGGTGGTGGACTATCGATGATCCTCTTGCATCGCACCTTGGCAATCCTGTCAATTACTGCACTGCCCCTGTCGTGCGTCGACGCGGACAACCTGGTGTTCACCGGCACCCTGTTGGCCCCGCCCGGTTGCACCGTCAGCGACAAGGGTGGACGTATCGACGTGCGTTTCACGCAAAACATCGCCGTCAATCGCATCGATGGCGAGCGCTATCGCCAGGTAATTCCCTACCAGATCGACTGCCCGGCTGCGGGCGACTCCAACATTACCTGGCATATGCGCCTGACCCTCAAGGGCACGCCCGCGCCTTTCGACAGCTCTGCGTTGAAAACCTCGGAAAGCGATTTGGGTATCAAGGTCCTGCTGGGCGGCACCGCATTGGCGCCCAACGAGCCGCGAGAGATCGATGTCCGCGCATCGACACCGCCCGTGCTGGAAGCCATGCCGGTAAAGCTGGCCGGCGCGGCGTTGCCCAGCACTGAATTTACTGCCTCGGCGCTCTTGATGGCCGAGCTCTACTAGGAGGATCCATGAGCAAGTGGGCCATGAACCTGGGCGCCTGGATCGTCAGCCTGTGGTTGCCGGCGAACCAGGCGGCAGAAGACAACCTGTACTTTTCTGGCACCTTGGTGAACGAGCCTTGCATGCTCGCCGAAGGGGATAAGTTGATCGAAATGGACTTCGAAAGCGTGATCGACAAGGACCTGTACCTTAACGGCAGGACCAAGGGTCGCCCCATCGAGCTGCACCTGCAGAACTGCGACCTGGACGTCGGCAAGCGCATGGTCAGCATCACCTTCAACGGCAACGAGAGCAGCGAACCACCCGGGTTTCTGGTGCTGCGAAGCACAACCGTGCAAGGCCTGTTGGTAGGGCTGGAGACAATGGGTGGCGTGCCGCTGCCACTGAACAAGACCCACCGCATGGGCGAGCTGACCCGTGGTGAAAACCTGATCAGCTTCAATGCCTACCTGCAAGGCGAGCCCAAGGTGCTGGCCAATCGCACCCTCGGACAGGGCGACTTCGAAGCCTCCCTGACCTTTGCCCTTAGTTACGAGTGATCATCATGAAGAAAACCTATGAGACAGCGCTGCGCTGCGCCCTGGCAGCGATGCTGCTGTGGGGTATGTCGGCCCAGGCCCGCGCTATCGTCATCACCACGACAAAAAGTGAGTATGTCCCAGGAGGGGTACGTTACTACTTCGTGGTGAACAGTTGGGGTGATGATTGGATGCCTAGCCCCTGCTCAACGAACGATCCGATTTATAATGATTGTCATGTTGCATTGGTCGCACGAATTACTTCGACCTACAGCGACGCTGCAGGATATTACAGCAAATGGAGCGTACCCCCTCACAGTAACTCTAATATGGGAGAACTGTTAAAGGATTTGGAAAGGAAGGGGTTTCGAATTCCGCTCAGCGGGTCAATTTTTGTATCTTCGAAATATGCGCCTTCTGAGCTTTGTATCGGTTTTCAATATGTGAAACTTGGACCAAACCACATTAGAGATGCTACAGGTAACTTTGGCCCCTGTCCCCAAGTAGCTGTACCGTCACTGCAGTGCGATATCACAGGATATGCCGTGATCGACCACAAGAGCCTGATGGATAACGCCGTGGACGGGGCGACGGCCTCGACGCAGGTCTACGTGCAATGCCATGGCCCAGCCAGCCTGTCTGTCTCCACGTCCCGGACCGATTCCTACGGCATACGGCTCAAGAGCGATGGCAGCCTGTACAGCAAGATCACAGTCAATGGCAAAGATGCCACGGCGGGTATCAATGTGCCAATTACACAAGACCAGCCCACACCGCTGACCATTACCTCGACCCTGGTCAAGCGCGGAAACGTTACGCCTGGTCAATTCAGTGGATCCACAATAGTAACTATATCACCGCCGTGAGAAAGCCCCATGTAACTAATTCGGTGACCACTAGGTTGTCGCTCTCATGAGCATTGCCTTCTAGAACTGGATTCGATGCATCTGGGAATTATCCCGCGCATCGCTTCATGTAATAAAAGGCTGGCTTCAAAAAGAAATCGGGAGGACAACATCGAACATCAAGTTGCGGCTTGGAATTTGGAGTTTATGGAGCGGTTACGGCGAAACGTCAGTGAAAGAGATTTAGGTCTGAAGGTGCTGCCTATGCTTAGTAGGCAGCATTCATCCCTAGATGCTCAGCACCTCACCCAACTTGCACTGCGCCCTTGCCCCTTCTCGGGCCGGCTTTACCAGCGTGGAAAGGTTCGGCTCGAAGCTGGCCCGACTGCATCAAAACGTCCACGAGCCAGACAACGAAATGGACTGGTCACGCATACCAGGCGCTCGTTCGGCCAAGTAATCCAGTCCCATCGACAGGCCATGCCCGGTTTGAACGTTGATGTTTCCGTTCACTCGCACGGTGTTCCGCTGTAAAGGCCGCCCAGCGATCGCAAAATCTTCGCTATGGGATTGGAACTGCATGTTCGTCTGGGTGGAAACATCCGAAAGGGTATGCTTCCAGGCTGCGCCGGTCTGGAAGTTCATCGTCACCTCCTCGCTAAGCTGAACAGGATAATTGACCCGCGCGCCCAGTGTGCCGGCATAGACCTCTTGAACTTCGCGTTTGCCTTTCAAAGAGAACAACTCTTTTTTCTCGGAGAAACCAGAAAGGTCATGACGCGCATATGAGAGCCCGACGTAGGGCTCGGCACTCACTCGCCCCAAGTCCAGGTCGTAAGCCAGTTCCGTGAAGAGCTGCAGCGTGGTTCCATGGTAATTGGCTTCAGGTGTCGAGGCCTGGTCTTTGTAATGAATCCGCCGCTTGGTAGAAACATCGTGCCACGCCACATTTGCACCCAGGCTCGCAGTCCAGTCGTCATAGCGCTTGGCGCCATAGATCCCAAGGTCGTAGGTTTCAACATCGGCAGAGGCGAATGCTTGCGATATTGAGGTCTTCTGGTACCCGCCGAACACACCAACGCTGGTGTCCTCGATCTCCACGTCGGTTCCGAGAACGAAACCCTGACGATTGCGGCTCAGGCTGGCAATACCAAGGGTGCTTCGCTCCGCCCCCTCGGAACCGAACATGTGCCCCCAGGCCCCGGCCCCCATCAAGCCCCTGCGAGTTTCATACAAACGATGGGTGACCGACGCTTGAGTATGGGATGAGCCTTGGTCCAGAACCGTGGCAAGGGTGGGATGAATTTCTCCCGGCAGTGCCTTCGAAAATGCCATGAACTCGGAGCGGGACATCCCCAGGACAACTCGGTTTTCAAGAGTCAGCAGCCCGGATTCGCCGCCGTCCAGAAGGGCTTCGCTGGTCGGCCCAGGGGTTCGAGCAGCAGGCATGGCCGATTCTTCAGGTTGGGCGGGGGCCGTTACCGCTACGACTTCAGGCTCAACAACACTCGCAACCTCAACCACCGGCGCTTGCGGCACCCTTGCAGCCTCTGGCTCGGCATCTTGCGGCACGTTTACCGTTGGAGTTACCTCCGTTACCACGGCCGATGGAAGCAATTGTCCACAAGCGGCTTTGCCGTTAACTCCCTCGCACAGGTCGGCAGGTTTGACATCGTTACGTGACAGAGACAAAGCCACATCGCTGTTACCATATTTCAAGCTGGGCTCAAGGAAAGAGAAATTCGACGTGACGTTATCGAAACGCCCTTCCACACCTTTCTCTGCCGACAGGACCTTGTATGTGGTTTCGAAGTTGTAATCACCCGCTTCGGCATCGACTTGAACCTCGCCGCCCCTGATATACGCAGTACCGCCAGCCTCGATACTATCGCTCAGAGACGCAGCATTAACCTCCACCTTATACATAGACCCCTTATTGAACGTCACGTCTCCCGACACCTTCAACGTTCCGATGGAGTTACCGGGGGCTACGGCCGCACCGTGCTCAAGCGTTATCGACCTCACCGTCCCCGAGCCGTACACGAAGGCACCCTCATTGACGTTGACATCGACAGCAGACAACAGCCCATTGAGCCCCAACCCGCCGCTATTCACCTCGGCACGCCCATCCATGGACACCAAGCCGGTCAGGTTCAATAAGCCGCTTCCCGCTTTTACGAGTTTACCGAAGCCGTAGATTTCACTCTTGAATACCCGGTTGTCACTCCTGTTGAACTCCACTACCGAGTTGTTTTGAATAGGCTTATCTATCCACCCTCTGTCGGTACCGTCGCCAATCTGCAAGACGCCGTCATTGACTATCAGAGCCATGACATTATCGTTCCCGCTCAACATCAGGCGACCAAGACCACTTTTCAGGAGCGTCCCACCCGAGGCGTTGCCGCTGTAATTCAAGATCGCATCTTTGTTCGCCACATCGATAGCCGCGCCACCGCCGATCAACAAGTCAGAATTCAACACTTGAGTATAGGTATTCGAATTGAGGTTTTCGGCAGCACCATCAAAGTACAGGACGCCACCGACGATACGAACTTCACGCGACAAGGCGTCGGCAGCCTGCTGAAGGCTCAGGTCCAGAAGGCCGCCTTTGATATGGTGCCTCACCGTGTCATTTTCTTGCTCGGCAGTCAGGTCAACAAACGCGTCGGTATAAGCGTTGTATCCGTTGTATCTACCACCTGGTGCAGATACCCGGTTCTGCAGAGAGGTCCAAGGCGCTCGCAAGTAATCCGTGTAAGCCATCGCGAAAACCCTGCTCGTATTGACACTCGGATGAAGACCATCCTGGGTGAGGTATCGATCTTGTTTGGCATCCCTACCATCCCTGCACTCGGCTACTTCGTTGCACGACAACTTCGGATCTCCATCGATACCATACAACGCTCCCTGTCCGGCGATATGCCCAAGCATTTTGAATGTATCGAACAGTGTGACCGTAACCCCGGGCTGCTGTAACAACGCGCTTAGTACCATGGGCGTCGTTCTGGCATTGATATCGTCTGTTATAAGTGAAATGTCGGCCTTGGCACGTTCATCGTCCTTCGCACTACCGAGATGAAGAACGTTTTTCTCGTCTTGTTTCCAATTCAACAGTGTCGGCGTCAACCTGATATCCGGGATATTTCCAAACAAGATATTTTTTGCACCCAGGTGCATGACATCGGTCAGAAGTGTCTGCCTACCCTCGGCCACTTCTTCCCTGGCAGTGGCTGGCAACCTGGCACCAGTGTAACCCTGCTCAATAACATCGTTGCCGCCAGCCATGACAATAGCTAAATCATTAACACCAAAAACTCCTCCACCTTTGCTGAAGAGTTTGGGTTGCTCTGTAATTTTATTTATCAACGTAATATTTCGCTCATCCATATTATTCAGCAAAGTATCCGTGGCTAATTCAGCTGCCTTTGAAATTCCAGGTTTTACCAAACTTAAAAATGACCATCTATCGATGTATAAGTCCCCTGCTTGGCGAGCAATGGCTCTCAGAACATCCTTATCGGCACCCGGGAACGTCGACGTCAGCTTGCCACCGCCTTGTGCCATGTTCACATGAGCGTCATTTTTTATAGATTGTTTGCCCCCCTTGCTGGCAACTTCGATGTACATATCAAGACCCATTGGCGAAAAAGTGCCTGACCAGTACATAGGGTTTGCGTTAATGAACGACTCATTCGTTAGTTGCTGTGCAAAATTACCAGCACCCGGCGTGAAAGGCGCCCCTGTCGGCAGCGTTGCATGCACGACGCCGTTGATGAAAATATCTTTAGTGATATTGCCCACATCGAGCTGGCTATCGCCAAACAATACAACACGCGGGTATTTCTGTTTGAAAACTGTACTGTCCGGCCCGGCAGTTTTCAACTGCACCTGATCCCCTGCCCTTGCCATGTCGTAAACGACACATAGCGTGGACGATGCAATTAGAACAAACAATATACTGGCTTTACCTTTCATGCATGCTCCTTTTTTATTTTTATCGCTAAGCTGGCGTACTACTTATTACGGATAAATTATCGTGAAGTTTGCCGTGGCCTTGGCGGGACCAGGGGTGACATTGCTGTCGGTCTGCAGATAACGGGCACGCAGGGGTATGGAATAGTTTGCTTCAGTGTTTCTCAGAGGGAGGCCACTATCCTGATCCATTTCCAGGGGCAACGGGCTGTCTTGGGCCGTGACAATCTGGATGCCCACACCCGAAGCGGCACCCGTCCCAGCCGTGGAAGCGGAGGCGTCTAGACGCAGTACACCGTTACTCGCATTGAGCGCAGACAGAACCGGATCTATGCGAAACTTCAAGTTCTTTTTGCCCGGCCCGTCAAAAGCAGGACAATTCGTTAACTCGATTGAGAAATCTTTCGAAGGTGCAGTGCTGCCGATGCCAGTAAAGACTCTGGTAGAGTACGCCCCCATGTTCACTTCTACAGGGTTTGCCAGGCAGGTTTTTGATATAACCGAAATGTTCGAATTAATTGTGAGCGCCAAAACATCCTGTGCCGTACCTGCCGTACCTGATTGGGCTGACATTATAACCAACGGAATATCAGTGATCTTACCTGACTTCACACTACCAGTTTTTACTAACACAATTTTAAGTTGTGGTTCTTCAATCAACGTGCACAGTGTATTAGCCTTGCAGGGGGCATCAGTATAAGCATCCGCAAAGTCTTTTATCTTCAGTATGTCTCCGTCATATGCATCTCGTTGAGTGCGCTCATAAATGAAAGAAACCCCCAACCCATCCACATCAGTTTTGTAGAGGGTTTTGTATTTCATAAACACAACAGAGGCAATACTACTACTTGGTCTGAAATACACGCTCAGGAAGTCACTCTCTTTTTCAAATATGCAGTCCAAGCCAGGGAGTTCCCCGCGATACCTATAGACCTCACTATAGACTTCACCCATTGGTACTTTGGGCCCGACATCAAGCTTATCCGCAGTCAACGCATATGTGGCTGAAACTCTCCTCCCCTTACACTTAACGCTAGCCATCGCTCCATTAACCACTGCGCAACCCGCGACAAACAACAATACCGCCCTAATCCAAACTGAACGTCTCATATTAAAACCCTCTGGACGTAAACCTTCGCATCGCTGAGCGCCCAATAACTGCCGAAAATAAACACGTGCTGATACATAACCTGAAACTTCCCAGTAATGCTTCCAGATGCCACCCTGCCTCTGCCTTCAGGGGGTGATGTATATGTGTTATTGCATTCGCACGTCACACTTGTCGGGCTTGCATAAAACATCGTCCCTGTGCACGCGATCTCTTCAACTGGAAGCGAGCATTTCATAAAGGAATCTTTCGAGTATCAGCCGGAGCGCCGTCAGCTACCTGCTTGCCGGCTGCACAAACAGCCTCCAATTGTTGAAGCTGCTGCTCCTTGTCAGGTGCAGGGGGAATCATCAACGCACAATGTTGATGGGCCTTGCTTCCCCAATTGACCAGCAACTGCCGGGTCTCGGGCTTTATCCGCGCATACAGTTGCCCGCCCTGCCCCACCGTGCCAACCGAAATACCCTCGGCGTCCACCACGCTGGCACCGAATGGCAAACTGCTGCCATCGTCCAGTCGTACATTGAGCAACACCGCACGCCCTTTGGTGGTGGTGTACTGCAGGTGCACCACGGCACCGGAACGCGGGGCCACTTGCTGGCTGGTTTCGTTCAGTTCCACATCCAGCGAGCTACCAATCGGATCAATGCCCACTTCATTGAGTTGATAAGGGCGCAGGTAGGGCACCACGGCATTGCCGTTTCCATCCAGCTTGAGACCGGGATAGCCATCTACCTTCGCCCCTTCGGCGCCCTCAGCACTGACGATCGCCATGGTTTCGCCGCGATAGGGTGTCAGCGTCAGGCCACCGGAGTGGGCAACCAAACTGCCACTGGCCCCCAGCGACATACTGGTGTAGCTGGCGCCACGTCCCAAGGAAGCGTTTAGCGTGGACTGAGCGCCCGCGTACTGACCGTTGACCGAAGCGCTTTTCGTGTGGCTCGCTCCATCGTGGCTGAAATGCGCGCCATAACCGAATTGACGGTTTTCACCGGCGGAACCATTGATCCCCACCTGCTGATCGAAATTGCCTTGTGCATCTCGGCCGATTTGGGCGGTCATTTGCGGACTGAAGACCGAGGCGCCAAACTCCAGCGGCATGCTCACCGTCAGCAAGAAGCTGTTTTGCATGTCGCCCAACCCGCTGCGACTACGGTTGGCGTTCACACTGAAGGCCAACCGGTCGAACTGTCTGCTGTAGCTGAGTTGGTACTGCACATCACTGCCTGGCAGGTTCCAGTAGTTCTGCGTAAAGCCACTTACCGCTACCTGCCCCCATGGGCCCAGGCTTTGGTCTGCAGTCACTGAAAAGCGGCTGCGCGGGCGCCTGAACTGACTGACGTCCTCCCCGCCCCTCTCAGCATCCAGTAGTTGCAGCGCATTGGTGAAGTCAAGGTAGTCACGGGTGGAAAACCGGTAGGCTGCCACCGAGAAGTTGCTGCCAGTGCTAAGAATGTTCTTGTTATAAGTCAGCCGCAGGCTCTGGCCTCTGGCGGTACCACTCGCCAACGTGGTCTGGGCATGAGTCATGTCCACGGCCATCGCGCCAATAGGGGTAGCAAAAGCCAAGCCCGATAGTACCGCCAGGTATTCTTCGCTTGACTGCACGCCTGCAAAGCCTGTGAACGTGTTGTTCAGGCCATATTGCAGCGTACCTTGCAGCAGACGAGCCTGTTCGTTGATGTAGTTGTCTCTGGTTTGACCCGCCGTCAGGCTGAAGCGCGAGGTACCAGGCCGCAGCAGTTGGCTGACCGAAGCGTAGGGAACGATAAAGCTCTGCTCGCTACCGTCCGCTTCGAGCACACTCACGTCCAGGTCGCCGCCGTACCCTGTGGCGTACAGGTCGTCGATGACGAAAGCGCCAGGGGCTACGGTGGTTTCCATCAGTACATTGCCGCCCTGGCGGATGACCACCCGCGCATTGGTTCGCGCAATACCGCGAACGACCGGCGCGTAGCCGCGCAAGGAGTCGGGCAACATACGATCATCACTGGCCAGTTGCACGCCGCGGTATGACAACGTATCAAAGAGCTCGCCGCTGGTGATGGACTCGCCCACTATCAACTGGCTTTTCAACGCTGTTATATCGCGCTGGGCATAGCTGTTCAGCGCCTGGTAGTTCTTTCCCTGGCGTGATCGCCAGCTCATCGAACCATTATGACGCAGGCGCCAGTCCCCCAGATTGAGACCGGCATTGAGCCCCAGGTAGGCAGAATCGTTGTCGCCGTCACGCGTATGGTTTCGATTGCTGTTGAAGTTGTAGCTGAGCAGGCCGGCCGTGACCCCGCGGTCCCACAACTCAGGGCTGACATAACCCCGCGCATTACGCTTGAGTGAAACTTGAGGGATGCTGAGTTCGAGCGTTTGACTCTCGGGCGAAAAACTCGCGGTGGCGCCTGGTACCAGACGCCCCAATGCCGGGCACCCCTCATTGTCTAGCGCAAGGATGGCCTCGGCAGCCAGCTTGGTCATTTCCAGGCCTTGACGCTCCAGCAGCGCTCGACTCATGCAAACAACAGGGTTGCGACCATCGGGTTGAGCCTCGATACGAATGTCGTGACGAAAGCTCAACTGCCCGTTGAGCACCACGTCAGCGCGGTACATTCCCGGCATCACCGGGTTACCTGCCTGGTAAGCGCTGATATTCAGGTCGCGCGAGCCCTCGGGTAGGAATGCATCGTTGAACTGCACCTCCTGGGCCACCAAAAACGGTCCGTAGCAGGCGCCTGCGCTGATGAGCACCCCCTTCAAGACCGAAGCCTTTAGCGGATTCAAGACGAAGTGGGAGCGCTTCCCCGGCAGAGCCCTGGGAAGGGATGGCTTATGCATAAGAGGCTCGCGCTTAAAATCGTTGAGGATTACTGAGAGCTGAGTGTCTTGCGGACAGGAACCAGAGCGCCGTAGTCATTGATGGCATTGAACTGGACGTGAGCGGCAGCTGCCGGCCGGGCCTTGAGTGCCGTCAGTGGAAAAGCACGCGTCTCACCTGGCGCGATCATCCCGTCCTCGCTGCGTTCACGCTTATCGCCATCGACGAGCTCGAGCTCTATCAGCGAGACATGGAAGGCCGATGGATTGAATGCCCGCAGCTCCCATCCTTGGCCGTTGCGGCCAGGCACCACCTGCCATTGCACCTGTTCAATCGCCTCGCTGGCAGTGCCCACCAGTTTCTCGGGCCGGTAGAACAACTTGATCCGCGAACGGAATGCCATCTGGAGGATATTCATGTCACCGCCGTCCTGCGGCTTGGGCGGGATATCCAGGACGTTGAACCAGAACACCGATTCCTTGTCCTGCGCCATCGCAGCGCCGGTGAACATCACCCGCAGCGTTTGCCCTTTACCAGGATCGATGCGCGCCACAGGAGGCGAGATCAGGAACGGGGCCTTGGACTGCGTAGGCGTCGATTCGACATTGCCGGTATCCAGCCATGCTTGGGTCAATGCAGGTTGCGTACCCGCATTGTCGAGCTTGACCGTTATTTCCTTTTGATCGGCCGGGTAAATCAGGCGGGTACCGGTAATCACCACACCCGCAGATGCCTGAGCGGCTGCAAGTGCTGCCAAGCCCACAAAAAACAGACGCATGAATATAACTGAACGCATCATGGAGTTGTCCCGTCGCCACTTGGACATGCACACTTTAATCTCAAAGCGTGCATGCTCCTTGTTGCAACTTACTTATAATCAATGTTGTAAGTTACGGAACTCACCACTGTGCCAGGACCGGTAGCCCCTTTAGCATAGTATTGAACCGCATATGGCAGCTCCACCAAGGTACTCCCAGCAGTAGTAATACGACTGGTACTGGTACTCTGCTGGCCGCTTCCCGCTTTAATAGCTTGGCCATTAGTAGCATCGACCAGCTGCAGTTGAACCTCGGTGGCAGTGCCCGAGTTCTTCAGGTTTCCGCTGACAGGGTCGACGGTGCCGCCAGCCTGGAAAAACGCAGCTGCCGCCCTGGGGGTCTTAGAGCACTCCTTGAGACTGATGCTGAAAGCGGTCAGACCGGCCACCGCTCCAGGATTAGCCAGCACCGAAGTAGCAAGCGTCGGCAGCTTGACGGTCGATTCGTTATCACCGCCGCTCACCGAGGCAAGGCAGGTCTCTGCCTTGAGCTCACCTTCGAACTTGATAGTGCCGTCCGCAGCCATTGCAGCGGAGGTGATGGTAGCAGCGACCAGCATGGCAAGAGCGCAAGCTGAATATTTCATGAAAATACTCCGAAACAACTATATTCATAATTTAAGTGGAGGCCTGTTTAGCGGAGACACTCCTGTTCTGTTGCAGGCGCAATACTAGAGCCGCTCTCATAAACATGAAATAGGAGTACTCCTAAAAACAACAACTCGACAATTTTGGCAAAACAGCGCCCACACTCGACACTCGTCGATACATTCGCCCCTCAATAGGATTACTCCTAAAAAGCCGGCCAATTCAAACTTCATATTAGTGTTTTATAAATATTCGCCGAACGGCGCTCGTGAAAAGCCAATATAGGTGAGAAACGGGCCCGCGCTCGATATAACGAGTTGCGCATCAGCACTCCTTACCCGTTTTCACGCACTATGTCTTTATGACCACCACTTTTCATACAACGCTGAATCATGCGCGGGCGTGCCTTGACGCCTCTAAGGGGTAAGCATGTTTCCAGGCACCTGTGCGGTGCTGCACAGTTCAGTCCACTGCATGAGCAGCAGACCCAGTGGCGGTACGAGGGCCTCAGCAGGCCAATCGACGCTGTTCCTCAACAATCGGTCGATTGCCTCGATGGCGGGGGTGAGGCGCGCGAGGTCTTCAGGCTGCGCAATGCGCCATTGATGCAGAACCTGTGATGCCCGGCTTTTGTCATGCATCGCCAACGCTTCGATGAGGTTGTTGATATGCGTGCGCAGCTCGGGGGTGAGCATTGTTCTTTCGAACTCGCCGGAATGGGTGGACTCCTCGGGCGTCAGCGGCATATCGCACCACAGCGCGATGATTTGCTCCAGCTGGCTTGACTGAACGGGCTTGATCAGCAGGCTGTCCGCCCCTGCATCGAAACAGTGTTCAAGGCTTTCATTACCGGTAGGTTCCCCCAAGGCGATAATAGGGAGGTACGGTCGCTGCCGTTGATGCTGCCATTCGCGCAACGCCTCGACCAGGCTTGCGGCGCCACCGTCCAGCGAGCCCCAGTCTAGAAACGCCAGGCTAAACGCGTGCTTACAAAATAGCGCCAGCCCCTGCTCTGCATCGTCCGCAGCCAAGGTTTCGCACCCTGAGCGTTGGAGCAGTTCGACCAACGTCTGCCGCTGTAAGGTTGGCTTCTCGACCAGTAGTACCTGCACACAAGGGGGCTGTACGGTGTCCGCCGCCAAAGTCTGTATCTGCTCACTACCGCAGACAGTATCGACACGCGGAGCCAGCATCAACGGCAGTATCATGTCTATCCGAGAGCCCTCCCCCAGCTTGCTGGTCAGTGTTAGCTGGCCTTGCATCAGGCTTACCAGCCGTTGACAAAGCACCAGTCCCAGCCTCGTGCCTCTCATGCGCCTGGATGACTGCTTGAAGCGCCAGGACGGTCGGAACAGCGAGCGCTGTGCCTGCCTGGACAGCCCCACACCTGTATCAATGACACGAATACGCACTTGCTTGGCTTCCCTCGCACCACCCAACCTCTGCAACTGCACCTGGACGCTTCCGCACTCGGTGTACTTGATCGCATTGGCAACCAAGTGCCGTACCACCTGGGCAACACGACGATTGTCCAGCATCAGATATGGCAACTGGCGGTCTCCGGTCAATGTCAGGTCAAGACCTTTTTCCTCGGCAGACTCCCGCTGGCTCTCGACCACCTCCTCGGCAAGCGCCCAAAGATCCGTAGGTTCAGAGTCAAGCTGAAGTTTTCCGGCCTCCATCTTGGAGATATCAAGCACATCATCCACCAAGCGCAACAAGGTATGAGCACTGCTGATGGTGAGGTTGACGAGTTTGCGCTGGTGCTCATCGAGCGGCGTGTGCTGCAACAACTCCATCACAGCCAGCACAGCGTTCATGGGCGATCGCACCTCATGACTCATCACCGCCAGGAACATTGCTTTATCCTGCTCGCCTCGTGTGGCACGTATACGTTGAACCCGGCTTTGCCAGGCTAACATCGGCAGCAGTAGCGCTATGGCCAGCAGAAGCCACAACTCCGATTGGTAATGCTCGGCAATGGCTTGAATCGTCGGAATATCAACATCCAGTTCGGCCAGCCATTCTTCATAAATCTGCTTACGCTCATCTGTATTGATGGAGGCCAGTACCTTCTCCAAGATGAAAAACAGAATGACATCAGTATCACGCACGGCCATGCTCACCCCCCTGTGCAACGAAGGAACCACGCCGGAAATCTGCAATACGCCTTTGTATTGGCGTGACAAGTAAGGAATAACCAACCACTCGGAGGCAATGGCGGCATCGGCGCTTCCGCGATTGACCATCGTCAGCATGTCCACCGCGTTTTTGGCACTGATCACCGTGACGTCACGAATTTGGCTGCTCAGAAACGAGGCGTAGCCCTCACGGTCAAGCATGACCAGCCGCTTGCCGGCCAAATGCTCCAGGTCCACAAAAGGTTGATCGGAAAAGCGACTGACAAGGATGGTCGAACTGGTGTTATAGGGCTGTGTGTAGAGCATCCCCCGGTCCGCCAGGGTACGGCGCGTGGACAAGACATCCACTTCCCCACTGAGCAGCATGTCTTTTCGGGCGCTGTGCGTGGTGGTGGTATTCACTGGCTCGAACTGCAAACCGGTACGCCGTGCGATCAGTTGCAGGTATTTGGCTGACAGTCCTCGCAGCTCACCACCGCTCATGTATTCGAATGGCTGCAGGTCGTCGAAGACCCCGACTCGCAAAACTGGATGGGCCGCGATCCAGTCCCGCTCCTGCTGACTCAGAGTCATTGGCACCGGGTCGACTTCCGCACAGGCGTTACCCGCGCCACCCACCAACGCCAGCACAAACAAAACCAGGAACCGAATGTTCACGATTCCCCCCACCAGGTAGTCGATGACAGGTGCAGCGCATCCAGTGACATACCGTCACTCAAGGCTTTCCAATGTCGAACGATAGATTGCAACGACCGCGCGTATGACGGGTCGTCCCACCCCTGGCCTTCGCGCAACAGTTCCTCCATCTGCTCTGCAGCGTGGCCCAGCGCCGACCACTTCATGATCAATGCCGCGCCTCGCAACCGGTGGGCGAAGCGCACTGCACAAGGACGATCACATAACGCTACGGCCTGAATGAGGCGCCCCAGGTCAACGGCCATTTCCTCGCTCACTTCGGCCGACATCCGAGCAGGTGCCGTCGCAATCGGCGACGGCAACGCCAGGCTGACATCGCACCAGCGCTCGATGACCTCACTCAGTTGTCCAAGTCGAATAGGTTTGCTCAGCACCCCATCCATTCCAGCCTCCTTGCAGCGTCTGGCATGCGGGCCACCCGTCGATGCGGAAATCGCGATGATCGGGCAATGCGCTCGCCCTAGCTGCGACTCGGTGGCGCGCAGCTCGCGGGTCAGGCTGTAGCCATCCTGGTCGGGCAGGTCGCAATCCATCAGGATAATGTCGTAGTCATGGTCCCTGAACAGAGCCTTCGCCTGCGCGGCATCGGCCGCGATCACCGGACAACAGCCCAGACCACGGATCTGAGCCAGCAGCACCTCCTGGTTGGCGCGGGAGTCCTCCACCACCAGAATCCATAGCCCACTGTGGGACGGCGGCGTCAGTATGCCGAGTGCCTTCGACATTTCCTCCGTTTCAGATGCAATGTCCGCGGGCAGACAAAGCGTGACGGTGGTACCCACCCCCTGTTTGCTGTCGAACGTCATGACGCCTTGCATTGCAGTGACCATCTGCTGGCAAATCACCAGACCGAGCCCCGTACCGCCAACCTTCCTGTCATGCCGGGCTTGCGCATAAGGCTGGAACAACGATGCCCCTGCCGACTTAGACACACCATTCCCCGTATCGCGGACGACGATTTGCAGACTCTGAACGTTATCTTGCGCACGCACCAGGCTGACCCTCACCTGGACGCCGCCGGTTTCGGTGAACTTGATCGCGTTGGAAAGCAGGTTGTGGATGACCTGAGTCAGCCGTGAACCGTCAAGCAGCAACAGGGGCAAATGCGCAGGGACATCCAGCTCGAGTTCCAATTCCTTTTGCTGCGCCCGTAGACGATGCAAGCCCACCACCCCCTCCATCAATGCCTCAACTTCGGTAGGTTCGACCGCCAGCTGTCCAGCCAGGCCCGGTCCTGGTGCTTCCAATACCTTTAAACCATCATCCAACACGCGCCTCAATGCAGCTGCACTGCTGTTGGCCAAGTTGGAAAAATGCCGCTGCTGGATATTGAGCCGTGTATGCAACAACAGTTCCATCGCGGCAAGCACGGCATTCATGGGTGAGCGAAGCTCACGGCTCATATGGCGCAGGAACCTTGCTTTGTGCTGCTCGTTATGCACCGCTCTGCGCCAGTGAAGGTAGCCGCGGAATACGAATATACACAAGCTGACCAATGCCAGGGTTGCCAGGATCAGGGCGTGCAAATAATGGCTGCTGATACTCAGTAGCGTAGGCTCATCCACGTGCAGGTCGTGGTACCACTGCTCATATATCGCCTTGCGTTGCTCTGGCGAAATAGACCTCAGCACTTTCTCGAGAATCGACACCAGTCGCGTATTGTCCGCACGGACGGCGATACTCACCAACAGCAGTTGACTCCCAACCACCCCGGAGACCTCCAGCCTCCCCTGAAACCGCCGATACAGATACGGCATGAGGAACGTTTCAATGGCGACCACCGCATCGGCACTACCATCCGCAACCTTGCTCAACATTTCCAGCGCCGACATGCTCTTTATCAGGCGGGCATGAATCGACCGCTCGCTGAACATACGCTCGTAGCGCTCAACATTCGGGATCATCACGGTCTTGCCCTGCAATTGATCGAGGTCAAATATGTCCGGGCGATCGACACGCGTAACGATAATCGGGGAAGTGGTGTGATAAACAAGCGCTTTGATCGCCGGATTATCAGGCTGGGATTTGAAGCGTAGGTGGGAAGAAAGTAGATCGACTTGGCCGTCTAGGAGCATTTGCTCACGGACCGACGCGTTCTTGCCCGGCACATACTGGAATTGCAACCCGGTGGCGAGACTAACTAACTCGAGGTATTGCTCCGCCCGCCCGTGCAGCCTCCCCTCCCTGAGGTACTCAAAAGGCTCCAGGTTTTCGTCAACCCCTACACGCAACAACGGATGCTGGGCGATCCAGTCGCGTTCCTCCGGGCTTAGTTCGATTGAGCTAGCCTGAATCAGAGGGGCGGCCGCCATCAGTACCCACAGCATTAACCCCTTGCGCAGATTTCCCCTCATGACGGACTGATGATTTTATTGAGCTTGAACAGTTCGTTGTTCGACGTCACGCCAAGCTTGCGAAACGCCGACGCCTTCTGAGCACTGATGGTCTTGAGACTGCGATTGAATTTCTTGGCAATTTCACTCACGGTCATACCCGCCAGGTAACAACGAATAACCTCCTGTTCGCGGCTACTGAGTTCTGCCTGGGCGAAGGCGTCCGACGTGTCTGTCACCTGTTTTGGCGGCTCCCAGGTGACTGCTTCAGCCAAACGATAGGTCATGACCGGACTGAGGTACACCATACCGGACGCCACTTGGCGAATCGCCTTGAGCAACTGCTGCATATCCTCTCCCTTGCCAACGAAACCGCGAGCACCGATACGCATGGCCAGGCTGACAGTCGCCGGATCGTGGTGCGCGGACAGCACCAAGACCTGGCATCTGGGGTATTTGACCCTCACAGCACGGATGAGCGACGCGCCATCCAGCTCGTCTGGACCCAGCGAGAAATCCAGAATCAGAAGATCCGCGGGGCATTCAGCCAGCCCGCCGATAAGATCGCGACTCCTTCCATAAACGCCAACGACCTTCAGATCCACTTCAGCCGCCAGAGCCTCCACCAACCCATGCCTGACAACAGCATGGTCATCCAATAACGCAATACGTATAGATTTCATCGCGTTTTAACTCACTCAACCCAGCACGTACATCACTGTCAAAAGATAAACACAAGCAATACGACGCACAGCGTTCAAACGAGTATAAGCCGCAGTTGTAAATGGGCAAGCTGATGCACTAGAAGCTTTTCAGTTTCCCTGCCCCATATACTTTATGCATCTCACAACTGAATTTGCCTATGCCAATCGTCCGTCTGTCCGCCCCGCAAAACCAAGTCAATTATCATTTCAGTCTTCTCCAGCCGCACGCTATTGTCCTGCTATCCTAAGAACAAACAGCGCCTCCACGTTCTGCAAGTACGGCAACGACATTCAATGGCAGGTAACCACGAGCCACACACCGCGCAGTCCGACATTTGCCAGTACCGGAACGGGTCTGATATGGACGACGAATTGCCCAGAATCGAACTTCCCCAGACTTTTTATCTAGAGTAAAGAAAGCGCCACAGCACTCGATGGTTAATTCTGCTTCTTCATGAACACCATAAAGTCATCAAACTCCATGGGATGCGCCAAGGCATACCCTTGGCCAACTCGGCAACCTAATCGATGCAACATGGGAATCGTCGACTCATCTTCGATACCTTCAGCAACTACGTTCGACGTCAGCAGCCGCGCCCAATTGATAAAACCACTGATGACCTTGCCCGAGGACGAGTATTCTCCAAGAGCCCGGACAAATGACCCATCTATTTTCACTTCATCAAATGAAATGTTGACCAGCAGGTTCATCGTTGCCGCCCCAACGCCAAAATCATCCAGTGATATCTGAAAGCCCTTGGCTCTGATAGCAGTCAACGCTGCGGACAACAAGAGTTCGTCCGGCTCGGGCACGTCCTCGGTCAACTCTAGCTTCAACAAATGGGTCGGCAAACCGACTCCATGCATGCGCGCTGCCAGCCGCTCGGCGAATTGCGGTGTACAGAGTGTCTTTGCCGAGGCATTAACGGCGATGGGAATCCGGTAGTTCTCGTGCTTGAGCGCGAGCATGACCTTGATCGCCCACATCTCCACCAAGCTGAATAACAACAGATCCAACCCCAGGTGGTTGACCAGCGGGATCATCACGGAAGGCGGGATGTCACCAAATCGCTGATGCTTCCACCGTACCAGCGCCTCGGCCCCGACAACACGCCGACTCAATAGATCGAATTGTGGCTGGAACACGAAGCGCAACCCTTCCCCGGTAGTGAGTGCACTGATAATTTCATCTTCGGCCAATGAATCGAAGGTCGCTTGTGCAGGCTCTGCGTCGTTCTTGGCATGGATCAGCAGCGCCGCCCGAAAGGCATCATTCAAGGCTATTGCACCACATTGATGGAGGATTTCCACGTGAATACCTGCCGCCTTGGCCAGACGCGCAAGGGATTCCAGAGCAGTCATAGCCACCCCGCCCATGCACTTGATCCACGCTGTCTGGCCAATTGCAGGCAGTCCAAACGTGCAGTTATCATCGCCGCGGCGAGCCAACTCGATCATTGACGTCTCGCCCGACCAGAACACGCTGGGTAACTGTTCCAACTTACCGCTTTTATGCATGCGATTTAGCACGCTCAGCAACAACAGGCCCGCTTCGCAAGCGGGGCAAATCTGGCAAATGATCACATCGACAGAACCTTTACTCAAATAAACTTCGAGCTCACCCAGCGTAGTGAAGCTAGCCAAAGGCTTAATACCGTTAGTCGCAAGCATGTCCCTCATACATTGAGCAGAAACTCCGCTCGCCGCCAATATAACGACGCGCAATGTCGCAAACGTGCTGGGCGCAATTATGTTCAATCGCATGATGTAGCTTTCCGTGTTTACTGTCTCCAATCAAGTTTATCGTCCACCTCACAAAAAAAAATAAGACTGGGACTAAAAACATCATTTCCGGCATTGGGCCCTCCTTACGTGCAGTGGCCTTCGATCAAGTCGGCTGATCTTGAGGCAATCCCCCTCTATCAAGCATATGTTTATCCAGCGGCTAGTGGTCTGAGCGGTTAATCAATTAACTTATTTTTGATCACACTCAGCTTTGCTTTATGCACCGAACTGATGATGGCCTCAGCCGTTTTGTTCCATTTAAAGGGTTTGGCTGAGTGCTCGCTATGAGCTTCGATAAATTGGCGGATAGCCGTTTTCAAATCGGTCACGCTGGTGAAGGCACCCTGGTACAGCGCTCGTCTTTCCAGTTGGGCGAACCAGCCCTCCACGGCGTTCAGCCAGGACGCGCTGGTCGGGGTGAAGTGCAATTTGCAGCGTGGATGCTTTTCCAGCCACTGCTTAATAGCGGCAGTTTTGTGGGCTGAGCTGTTATCCAGAATCACATGCAGATCCAGTCCGGCTGGCGTGTTGCGATCGATCTGTTGCAGAAGGCCAGAAACTCTCGGGCCCGATGACGCTGGGTAATCCGCCCAATCACCTGGCCGGTCATGATGTCGAAAGCTGCGTACAAGCTCGCTGTTCCATGGCGCCTGTAGTCGTGCGGCGACGTTCGATCTGAGCTGGGCGCAGCCGCAACATCGGCTGAGTGCGAACCAGCGCCTGGATCTGGGTTTTCTCGTCAACCGACAGCGTCAGCGCGTTATCCGGCGGGTTCAGGTAGAGCCCAACCACGTCGACCTTGTCGGCGAAGTGAGGATCGTTGCTAACCTTGACGGTCTTCAGGCTCAGCCCTTCAATTCCAGCTTCCAGATAGCACTTTGCCGCTTGAATACCGTCGACCGTGTGACCTGTAACTGTTCGCTGACGGCTTTGGGCGTCATTCCATCAGCCAGCAGAAGTAGGATGCGAGCCCGTTCGACAAGGGCCTGTCCCAGCGTGCTCATTCTCATCCAGTCACCCTGTGTTTCTCCTGCCCGGAAATTGAGCAGAAGCAGTTGAACATCTGGGGCAGTTTTTGTAGTCAGAATAGCTTTTACTGGGGCAGTTTGCGGTCAGTGGCACAATAGCGAGGTGCCGAAAAAATGAGGGCACTGAAAAACTCAATGCCCTCATCGCTCCTCACCGATATCAGCGTCAGAACTGGAAGCTGACCCCCAGGTTGAGCGCATTGCCACTATCCTGGCCGGACACTTGTCCGGTGTAGTTCAGCGACACCAGAGTATCCTTGGTCAGGTTCATTTCTGCCGAGGCCTTGACCACCGCACCGTCTCGGGACGCTGGCACACTGCTCACCCCAAACTCAGTATCACTGCCGACAAATTTCATTGTTTTTGTGCGGTCAAGTTCTTTGTATTGATGTTCCCATCCCAGCTCACCGCGCAGCCTCACCGAGCGACTGGAACCCACGGGTAACTGCATATGCCCGCGCAGGCCAGTCGTGGAGACGATAGCGTCCTGACTTTGCTTGCCAGCGCGCAATGCTGCTCCTTTTCCATTTTCCTGGAACGAGTCGCTCTGGAAGTTAACGTAAGTCATATTTGCAAAAGGCTCCCAGCCTAACCACGCAACATAGCCAACCTCACCAAACACCTGATCCGTGCGTGCCTTGTAGGCGGCTCTTGGATGAGCCGATTGATTGCCATAGCTCACGTGACGGGAAGTCTCAATATGATGCCATGTCGTTGCTCCGCCGAAGCGTAATGCAATGCTTTCGAAGCGTTTCCCACCATAGACCGACAGGTGATAGTTGTCTGAGTCGACCGACTTTTTGGAGGCCCCCTCCAGGCGGGTCTGGGTATAACCCGTCGCCCCGCCGAATCGCCATCCGTCACCGATATCACTGTCCAGGCCCAGCAGGACGCCGGTTGTAGATGAACTGAAGCTGGAGGTGTTGTGATCGGACTCATGTTGTGTGCGACCTCCAAGCAACTGCACCCAACCACCGCTACTGTTATCGCCATGAATCTTTGCTTGCGGTTGCAACGCTTGGGCCTGTTGCAAGCGAGCATTGGTCGCATCCCGAATATAACGACTGTCGGCGACCTGCACTGCGGCGACATCGGCATGAACCTGGCCGTCCAACTGTTTGAATGCCTGACGAGCCTGTTCGGCGGTATGGAAAGTCAACAGGCTCTCATACACCGGATTTCCCAAGGGTAATGGCTCAATCGCGGTCGCGACAGCACGCTCATTTTCGCTCTGAGCTACACTGGCAAAACTGGTACTGTTTCGCTCAATAGCGACGCTCAAGCTGGTCGCTATCGGGCCGGAAGGATCAAGCGCAACTGGAATGAGCTCTTGCTGTGTCCGTGATCCGGTGATCCGAGTGTTCATGAACAGGTAGTCAGGCGTGACGGATGAAAACTGACCCACTATTCCTTTTTCGGCTGTAAGAATGTTGAAGGTCTGTCCAACCAGCGTTTTGGCCTCATCCGCCGTCAGAAGGTTGGTGTGATTCTCCAGAGAAACTCTGATATCACCGCCATTCAGCGTCACAACCCCACTACTGTCGACCCTATCGCTGCGTCCGTCGGGACCGACTTCCACTTCATAAACCGAGCCCGCATCGAAAGTTACATTTCCGGTGCGTAGGGTGCCTATGGAGTTGCCCGGTGCTATTGTACCGCCAGACTTGATAACCAAATCACCCAGGGTGCCGATGCCGCTGAGTTTAGCGCCCTCGCCTACGGTTACTGTACTTTGCAGGCGGGCGAGAGGGTGATCGCTGTCGCCGATGCCCAGATGTCCCTCACGGACCAGGGTTTCACCGGTATAGCTATTTTGTCCATTGAGAGTGAGCTTCCCGCTGCCTGTTTTGATCAACCCGCCCAGCCCCGTGATAGCGCCGTCATAATGTGTAACCTCAGCCTGATCCACAGTCAGTGACCCCGTCCCAAGCTGGAGACTGCCCCCTTTTCCTTCGAGCCTCGAAGCTGTCAGGTCAAATCCATTGAGGTCAATCGCACCGCCATTGATGGTGTACGCAGTATTGTTCACAAAACCACCTGTAATGTCGGACCTGAGAATTCCCTCCTCGACAAATGTTCCTCCCGTATAGCTGTTCGCTGACGAAAACCGCAGTGTCCCTGCCCCCAATTTCGTGAGGCTACCCGGGCCCATTAAAGCTTGATTCGCAGATACCTCATGGCCAGGTTCCGCGATATCGATCCACCCGTCCTGCTCCAGTACAATTTTTCGGTCGAGACTAGACATTGAAGTGCCAGCGACCTTCAATCCGCCGTTGGTCAAGAGCAACTTGGCGTTACGTCCTCCCAAGGCTTCATCTTCATCAACAATCAGTAGCCCGTTGTCCTTTACAAGTACTTCACTGATAAAGGAATGATCATCAATGCATAAATCCTCAACAGCCTGTTTGAAACGTGCATCACTGCCCTTGCAATTGAGAGTGGTTTTCTTCTGTTCGTTATCCAATTCATCAAATACAAAATTGCCTGAGTTATCTATAACCTGTCCAAGTGCAACATCATCGCGCTCGTTGTTACGTGTGAGATAGTACGTCTTGTTTCTACCTGCAAAGTCGTAGGCATCCTTCCCCCATACCATTCTTGTTTTACTCTCGCCATCCTCCTTATATACTTCAAGGCTCGGTCCAATCCAGCGCAGGTTTTGCGCCACGGGTTCATGGTCAGAAAGTGATTTGCCGCTAGCATCCCGGGCGAGTTTACTGAGATTGCCTGTTAGTTTTCCATCGTCAGCAATCTCTATCCATTTCGCGAAAGGGTATGACACAAAAATGTGATCGAGTGTCGCCCTGTCCCAACCTGTTGCAATATTAGTTGACATCTCGCCATCACTCGGCCAAGTAGCGCGCTCATCCTCAGCTTTACTCGGTCGGTACTTCTCCTCATTTTTATTAAGACGGAAGATTTTATATCGATTTTTGAGAGTACTTATTGTGACTGGACGATTGCTTTCAACAGGATACTTCTCATCTTGCAATATGCTTTTTTTTCCGGAATTCAATATATCGGAGCGCAAAGCGCTTGCCCAGTTCGACCATGACAATTGATCAATATCCTGGGCAGGGTAGTATTTCTGAATGACTGGCCTATAGAGTTCCTTATCGCCAAGGTATTCATATGCAAGTTTTGTATACAGCTCACTTCCACCAGCATTTTCAATCACTAGCAACTGCTGTTTTTTACTGTGCAACCCCCGTTCAGAAACCTCTCCGGCATTGAAGTCACCCAACAAAATTACTGGTATATTGCTGGCCTTCGCAGCGTCATTGAGTTTCTTTGCCTCAGTCAGACGACGATTAAACCCGTCCCCGTGATCTAAATGTATGGCATTTACGATGGATTCAGGAAAGCCATTACCCGGAGTAATTCGGATAGAATCTCCAGGTTCATCAACAAAAGAGACGGTAGAAAAAATACTTCCCGTACCCTTCTCCTTTCTGATGTCTTCATCCTGGTTCCTTCTTGCCTTAACAAAACCACCCTGCTTTAAAGGAGACTCATTTAAGGTGTCAATCGTATTACGCTCGAATTCATATATGTATTTGTCGCTACCAGTGTTCGTACTGGTCGTGTAGTTGACGCGTCCATTGTTGAATAACTCAGGGAGAACCACAATGTCCGGCGAAACTTTATGAAATAAGTTTTTTGTAGCCTCTGCGTATTTTCGAGTCTCTACGCCGTCTTCTTGTGGGGCCCACATTTTAGAGTTCTCGTGACGATTCCATATATTGAATGTCATGAGTTTTATGGAGAAATTTTTTGGAGGTATTTCTTCGGCAAATGCTGCCGGTGTAAGTATCGTCATATTGGATACTATAGTTGCCAAGATTTTTGTTTTTGAGAGAAACTTGTCGTATGGTTTTTTCATATGGCCCCTGGCATTCTCAATTTGTGTTTATACAATCATCTGCAGAGTCTCTTGTCAGCACTAGTGACAATCGCTAACAGTGCAATTGAAAAGCAATAGGAGTACTCCTAAAACGAAGGAGAAAACCGCAGCAGCGAGGCAATCTTTCCAGAACTTCTTTCGTTGCTGGATCGCTCAACGAGAACGAGGGGCGTAACCGGCCGACCAACATGTCTACCTGACTCCGACGCCAAAGGCGATTGTGTCCACCTAAATTAAGCGGATGCAATTACCCCTTAAAGATGGTCTGAAGTAGCCATGTGTTTCTGGCTGACCTCGGCCACCGCCGATTTTAAAGGTGGCGAGTCGATCCAAAACGCTGAGATCACTCACTAATTGCTGTTCTTTATCCGTCGTGAGCATCTCGCAGCGGTTATTCCCCGAATTACAGGTGCACCTCTCCTGCATGGCTCAGTCAATGTCGACGAGCCATCCACGGATTCGACTGCGCAAACAGCGTCACCAGCTATGCCGTGTTCTTGGCCAGGCCACGGAAGCGCGTCTTCACATAAGCGAACTGGCGCTTGATCACCCGGAACGGGTGTTCGACCTTCGCCCTTATCTGCGCCTTGGCTTTTTCGATCTTGCGCTTGGTTCTGCACGGGACGCTGCTTTGTGTCATACGAACTTCCCAAGTCCTATGGCTACAACGAAACGCACCGACGGCAGTTGTCGGAGCAACGGTATCCCAGTTGCTTGACTGATGCTGAATGGGCGCTGGTCGCCGATTTGTTTGAAACCCAGGGCGGTTGTGGTGTGCCACCGCGTCATTCTCGACGGGAACTGCTCGAGGCCTGCTGCTATGTAGTACGCACCGGGTGCTCATGGCGCATGCTGCCTCGCGAGTTTCCTCACTGGGACAATGCCTACAAAACCTTCCGCCGATGGAGTACGCTGGGCAAATTTGAGCAGATGCATGATCGCTTGCACGCGCAATGGCGAGATCGGGAAGATAGCGATGACGCCCCGTCAGCGGCTATCTTAGACTCTCAATCGACTCGCAGTTCCCCTCAGCTTCGACGCTGGCAAGAAAGTGAAGGGGCGCAAGCGAAGTCTGATAGTCGATACGCTGGGCCTGCTTCTGGCGGGGAGTATCAGCGCAGCAAGTGTGCAGGATCGCGACGCAGCGGATGACGCAGTGGCTTACTCGAAGGAAAAATATCCGTCATTGAATACGCTCTTCGTCAATAGTGCATACGCGGGAAAATGTGCTCAGCGCATGCATCAAACGCACGAGGTCGACGTTCAAGTGATCCGGGGGCCAAACAATAGAAGAACGGGGCAATGGCGCTCAGAACAGGGAGATCTGTTTACTGTCCTGCACCTACCGGCTTCGTAGTTATGCTCAAGAGGTGGGTTGTTGAGCGGACACATGCTTGGAATGAGAGGGCTCGGTGGCTAATCATGCACCACGATCAGCTGCTCGCCGTGAGTGAAGCGTGGGTGTGGCTGGCCGAGGCACGCATACTCGCGCGCCGACTCACGACATGATTTTTTCTACACCCTCTAAGGAAGCGATGTTAAAGTTCTAGACAGAGTCCGAAGAGATCGGGCTTCGCGGCGCAGGTGTTCGATGATGCACACGATACTACTAGCTTCTGCGTGGTTAAGTCTGTGCAATATGCCTAGAAGATCAGTTGCGCAACTTTCACTTGCTGCGGCTGACTCAACAAGACGCAGTTGTATATTTTGAATTTCTATCATTGACTGCATGGATATCATCTTAGGCGTCGGTATTTAAGTCTGAAGCTGATATGGATCTTTTCTGTTATGCGCATGCGTCGTCTATAAGACTAGTCCGATTTTTCCGAACACTGGGTCTACTTGTGCCGAGGTCTATGTAAACCGTCGCCGAGCGGCAATCAGGACAGCCCAAATTGGGCAAATGATCGTTCCGCGCGCTCTACCTGACATGCTGAAAATGAGTATTCCGGTGCTGTGTTCAACGCAGCATGCTCGTCGAGTAGGCATTTATCATGCGTGGCTAGTGGTCTGAGCGGTTAATCCATTTTCCTACGGGCGACGATATACTTTGCGCCCAATGTCATGGATTGGTTATACGCATGCCTCGACCAGCTTCTCCCTTCGCGTTAACGCCTTCCGATCTCATTACCCTGCAAGACTGGATGAGAATGAGCACGCTGGGACAAGCCCTTGTCGAACGGGCTCGCATCCTACTTTTGCTGGCTGATGGAATGACGCCCAAAGCCGATTGAAGGTAAGCGTCCGCCCAACTCACCTTGCGTAAGTCAGGCCGGCACCCACTGATGCGGCAGCAATTGTCCGATCTCACTGGCCCGCTGCGTCGGCAGCCGCGTCAGCACATCTTTGAGATAGGCGTACGGATCATGCCCATTCATGCGCGCCGATTGGATCAAGCTCATGATTGCAGCCGCCCGTTTACCGCTGCGTAGCGACCCGGCAAACAACCAGTTCGAACGTCCGAGCGCCCATGGCCGTATCTGGTTCTCAACCTGGTTGTTGTCGATGGGCACAGCCCCATCGTCCAAGTAGCGCGTCAGCGCTACCCAGCGTTTCAAGCTGTAATCGAGGGCTTTGGCCGTAGCTGAGCCGTTGGGCACCAGATCGCGCTGGGCCAACATCCAGTCATGCAGTGTTTTGATGATCGGTACCGCCATTTCCTGACGTATTCGCCAACGATCTTCATCACTCATGTCCCGCGCTTGGCGTTCGCCCTCGTACAAACCGCCAATCGAGTGCAAGGCCTGTTCAGCCAACTGACTTTTGTTCGCCACGTGCAGATCGAAAAACTTGCGACGGGCGTGGGCCATGCAGCCGATTTCAGTGATGCCTTGTTCAAAACCGGCTTTGTAGCCAGCGAAATCATCGCAGACCAACTTGCCGTTCCAGTCGCCCAAGAAATTGCGCGCATGTTCTCCGGCACGGCTTGGGCTGAAGTCGTAGACCACCGCTTTGAGCGCTGAAAACAGCGTAGTGCTGTAGGCCCAGACGTAGGCCCGGTGGTTTTCTGCTCTCCTGGCGCAAGCATTTGCACTGGTGTTTCATCAGCGTGAACCACGCCTTGGCTTAGCACCGTTTGCCGCCGCAGTTTCCGCGCACCGTGATTCGTCACGGACCAGAAAACACCCAGTGCGCCTGTGGCTGCCAACTTCAACGCATCGGCGAAGATGTCAGCGAGAAGCTGGACTACACGCCGGGCGTGTTTACCGTCGAGCAACATGTGCGGGGCAAATGGGCCTGCCGTCAGTGCGAAACGCTGATCCAGGCGCCAGTGCCGGCGCAGGTCATCGACAAGGGCATGCCGACTGCCGGGCTACTGGCCCAGGTCATGATCGCCAAGTTTGCTGACCACTTGCCTCTTTATCGTCAGGAATCGATTTTCGGTCGAGCGGGCTTGACGATTCCACGTTCCACTTTGGCTCAATGGGTTGGTGTGACTGGGGTGCAGTTGCAGCCTCTGGTCGACGCGCTGCGCGACGTAGTGCTCGGGCTGCAGGTGATCCATGCCGATGAAACACCCGTGCAGATGCTCGTTCCTGGCTCAAAGAAAACCCACCGCTCCTATGTTTGGGCCTATGCCACCAGCCAGTTCTGCGAAACAGCGGCTGTCGTTTATGACTTCAGCCCCAGCCGTGCCGGTGAGCATGCTCGCAACTTCCTGCAAGGCTGGAAGGGCAAGTTGGCCTGTGATGATTTTGGTGGCTACAAGGCCAGTTTTGAACTCGGCGTGACCGAGATCGGCTGTATGGCCCATGCGCGGCGCAAGTTCTTCGAACTGCACGCGACCAACAAGAGCATGCTCGCCGAACAGGCCCTGCGCTATATCCAGTTGCTGTACGAAATCGAGAGTGAAGTCAGAGATCAGGAACCGGATTTACGCCGTCGAATACGGCAAGAAAAGACGGTGCCCGTGATGGATATGCTGCATGCCTGGATGATCGCCCAGCGCGATCTCGTGCCCGAAGGTTCGGCTATCAGCAGAGCACTGGATTACAGCCTGAAACGCTGGGCAGCGCTGTCGCGCTACCTCGATGACGGGGCCGTACCCATTGATAATAATTGGTGCGAGAACCAGATCCGGCCATGGGCTCTTGGACGTAAGAACTGGCTCTTCGCAGGGTCGCTACGCAGCGGAAAACGGGCAGCGGCGATCATGAGTTTGATCCAATCGGCGCGGCTGAATGGGCATGATCCGTATGCCTATCTGAAAGATGTGCTGGCACGGCTGCCAACGCAGCGGGCTAGCGAGATCGAACAACTGTTGCCGCACCAGTGGATACCGACCTGACTTACGAAGGTGAGTTGACCGTGCGCTTATACTGGGTAGCCAAACGGCGTTCGAAGTGAGCCTTGGCCGGGCGATTAGCATGCATCATAAGTAATCGTCCTACTCGGGATTGATCCCTTCGTCTAAATACTTGCTGACCAAACGGATAAGCTCGCTTTGTATCGCGGGATCATCCAACAAGCCACGACGTGCCGCGTTATGAATCACTCCATCAACCGTGTCAGAGATGATTAATGCTGTGATGTGATCGCTTTATTGGGCTGACGGTTTCAATAAATAGATACCGCCTCTGCATAGTACGCCAAGTATTCAATCTCAAATCCGCTATTGGGGCTCCGATAGTCATCGGAGCTTGGGGCCTCATCAAGCAATACCCTATGCAGCCTAGGGTAGGTGCTATGGGCTTCGATCATGGCCTGTACGATGTTAGCCACGAACTGCATCGGCGCCAGCCCTTTGGCTTTGATTTTTCGCATGATGGAAAGACAGTCATCAAGGTGATTCTGGCGAATGGCATCCACCAAGGAGAGCTTGTCCGGAAAGTACTGATACAAAGAGCCGACGCTCACCCCAGCTAGGTCTGCAACTTTATTGGTTGTGAATCCCGCCCACCCCTCACGGCTCAAAACGCGAGGTATCGGCATGATGGTTTTGGTAAACATCTTTGCGCTGATGCTTGTTACTTTAGTGATGCCATATGTAGGAAACATTGACCAGTTGCATGATTGGCGTAAGTCAAACTACTGGCTTCTGTTTTCCTGGACATTAGGACTGCTCCAAACTTGGGGTGTTGAACTTCAGCTTATAACTTCCGTGACGCTGAACGCCAGATACGTGTCTTTTTGGGACGCTGGGCCTTACTGATAGATGCCCATCTCCACTCTTTGCAGATACGACTCGACGGACTGGAAGCCCACCGCGTTTTCAACCATATCCAATGGCACGTAACCTTCTAGATGGCGGCATGGCCGCCCGAGCCAAGCTTCTGCCAGTTGCTGGGAGCCGAAAACCGCAATGGCGTCCTCAAGTGCCCGGGCATATTGAAATGCGACCGCGCTTTGATGGGCGTTCAATCGTGCCTCACCACTTTCCTGCGCCTTGCGCTGAACCGTGCGAATAGACCTTCCAACCACCCGCTTCAAAATGTCAGCCCTTGAATAAAGCGCTGATGATGAAACCATGGCTTTGACATCCGTCAATGGAAAGCCGGCACGCACCAGCAGGTAAAGCCGCAGTGAACTGGGCGGCACCGGATGAACGCCGATCAAAAACTCCGTAGGCTTACAGCCTCGGAGCTCCGCCGAACATGGCTGTGTACCCGCAGTAAACATGACGGTCTGTTTCACGGCATTGGCCACCTTAAAAGGCTGGTCCCTCCCCAACGCTGCAAGGTTCACTCGCTCCACACCCCGCATACTGGGCGGTTCGTATCATGGTTGACAACCCTGAGTGGACATTACCAGAGACTCAGCGCCGCCACGTGCCAAATGGGGCATCCGCGTCGACATAGCGCATAGCCGACTGCACGTCGCGCCAGCCCACGTAATCCATCAAAGCCTTGGCACTCCACTGGTTGGCACTGGCCCAGGTGGCGAAGCCCCTTCTCAGCGAATGACCGCTGTAGCCTCCTTCTTCCAGGCCGCTACGCTGCAAAATCCGCCGGAGGATCCGTGGAATACTATAGCTGTGTAGCCCTTCGCCTAACCGTCCCCACCGATTGACGTTGCGTAATAAAGGCCCCTCGAACAGACCGCTACAACCCAACCAGTCCTCATAAGCTTGGACAGGGCAAAGGTGGGTGAGTGCCGGAACGCTGAGTTGCCGACCCAGGTTGGCGCGATCGGTCTTGCTGCTGGGCAGAAACAACGTCAGCCCCTTGGCCGGTTCGAGTCGAATCAACTCGATGCGCAACCGGCACAGCTCATCACTGCGCAGCGCGCGCCAGAAGCCGAGTAATAGCAGCAACCGATCACGGCAGGCATGCAAACGTACGGCGGGCTGATCGCCCTGCTCCTCTCGCCTCAGCGTCTGAATGCAGACTTCCAACTCCTGCAGTTGCAGCGGCTCGGCCTGCTGGGGTGGCCGGGTGTGCAACGCCTGGATACCACGCAGCACTTCACGCACCGCTGGGGCCTTGGTCGGGTCAACAAAACCATGCTGCAGATGCCACTGAGCGAGTGCCGCTAGGTGGGTCCGCAGCGTTCCGGGAGAAAAGCGCTCGGCATGCTCAGCGAGATAACGTGCGACGCTGACCTGGGAGGCCGGGAGCAAACCGCCCCACTCGCCTTCGAACTGTTCGATCACTTGGGCATAGCGACGCGTGGTGCTCTCGCGCCGGGCCGCCTGGAGATAGCGCTCGGGATCGCTCATACGCGCCCTCCGTACCAACAAGAACCTCATTGACGCCCGGTTTTCAGCCTGACGTTTGAGAATGCAGGCTTCTCAAACCTCAGATTGAGTCGCCCTAACCCGCCAAACGGGCCACCGGTATAGCTGTAATTTCGTACCGTTTGAACGGTACGAAATAGTCTGCCGTAACAGACGTTGAACTGCTGTAACACGCTGATCAGGCAGAGCTGTCACCGCGGTTTGGCATAAGGACTAGGAGTTCCCGCCATTGGGGTCGTCAAAAATCAAGGCGTGATCACTAGCTCTGTCAGTTTAGCCAACCGACAGCGCTTGCAGATCCAACTGTTATCTCTGCGTGTCGACCGATGGCCAACGGAGGAAGACGCTGACTTCTACGCTATAGGAGGACAGCGAGCGAGGCGGGACCATGAAAATCCTTGGGCACGTGGAAAGCGAAGCGGTAACCGATGTCCAGTGTGACGTGTGTGATGCGTCCACCCGCCTGGAGAACGGCAACCTGCAATATGGGAAGCTGGAAGCCCACTGGGGCTATGGCACAGCGCACGACGGCGAGCGTTATGAAGTGCATCTGTGCGAGCGCTGCTTCTTTGCCACCCTTGCCTACCTCAAGCAGGAACGGAGGACGTTGCACCTGTTTGACGGTGACCCTCGACCAGCGGACAGCGATCTGGGCTTGATCACCAGAAACAATCTGTTCCGCGACGGCGGCTGAGGCGTACCCCCACACCCGGCATGATGTCGTCGTTGAGTGCTGAAGGCCCCGCCTCAGGAGGCCAGTTTTCGATGGACGTTCTAGAAAACACCACCACTGCACTGCGGCAGGCTGAGCACATTATGGTGTTCACCGGCGCGGGGATCTCTGCAGAAAGCGGCATTCCGACGTTCCGCGATCGGCTGACCGGTCTTTGGGCACGCCACGATCCCCAGCGCTTGGAAACGGCGAAGGCGTTTCGGGAAAATCCGGCGCTGGTGTGGGGCTGGTACCTGTGGCGGCGCCAGCAGGTTCTGCAGGCACAACCGAATGCCGCGCACCGGGCGATCGCCCGTTTGGCCGACGGAGGACGCCAGGTCACGGTGATCACCCAGAATATTGATGACCTGCACGAGCGCGCCGGCAGCCAGGACGTCGTGCACCTGCACGGAAGCCTGATGATCCCGAAGTGTTTCGCCTGCCACCGCCCCGCCGAACTCAGTGCAGTTGAACAACCAGTCCCGCATGAAGGAGCGCTGATCGAGCCGCCGCGCTGTACACGGTGTAACGGCCGGCTGCGTTCCGGCGTGGTGTGGTTCGGTGAAGACCTGCCTGCGGGCGCCTGGAAAACCGCCGCGCAGACAGCACGCAGCTGCGACGTGATGCTGTCGATCGGCACCTCCGGCGTGGTCATGCCGGCCGCCAGCCTGCCCGACCTCGCCCTGGCGGCCGGCGCCGTGGTCATCCACATCAATCCGATTGACGTCTGTATGGACGAGCCAAAGGAGCTGATGCTAATCGGCGAAGCAGGACAGGTGCTACCCGCGCTCATCGAACGGGGGTTAGCGCGCTAGGTGACCGGCATTCAACGGTGGGCTTATCCCTGGGGGTTACCGAGGCAGCGAATTCGGTTTGCCACCATACTGTGTGAGAACCACCTTGTCGGATCGACGCCATGGCTCGTAGCGGAATCAACAAAGCTCTGGTACAGACTGCGCGAGACGCACTCCTGGCCCGGGGTGAAGCGCCGAGCATTGACGCGGTACGAGCTGAACTCGGCCACACGGGTTCGAAAACCACGATCAACCGCTATCTGCGTGAACTGGCAAGCGAAGAACCGCGACCGCCCGCTGTCAGCTTGAACGAGGAAGTCCAGGCCTATATCGAAGGCCTGGTGCAGCGTCTGGCGGCAGATGCCCAAGAGGCCGTCAGCGCCGACCGGGCCCGCCTTGAGCGGCAGAAGCTGGCTTACGAACAGCAACGTCAGGTCGATAGCGCTCGCCATGACGAGTTGAAGAAAAACCATCAACTGTTGCTAGACGAACGCCTTGAAGCCCGCGAACGGGAGCACAGCCTCACGTCATGTGTTCAACAACTGGAAGGTGAGCGGCAGCGCCTGCTTGCCACTGAATCCCATTTGCAGCAAGCCGCGCACGATCGCGCAGAACAGATTCAGTCGTTGGAAGAAAAGTACCAGCAGGCCCGCGAGTCGTTGGCGCATTATCGTGAACATACTCGCCAGCAGCGAGACGCTGACATCCAGCGTCATGAAGGGCAGGTCCAGCAGCTTCAGCATGAACAGCGGCGCCTCCAGGAACTGCTGATGAGCAAACAGGAAGAACTGACCCAGCTGTACCGAGATCTGGAGCGTCGGAGCGCTGAGCATCAGGTCCAACGTCTCGCCCTGCAAGCCGAACAGAAACAGGTTCAGCAACTTCACACCAGCCACGCGCAGTTGAACGCGGCCCTCAGTCAGTTGCAACAGCGAGAGCAACACCTGCAGCTTGAAGCGACAAGCTTACGCGAACGAGCCCACCGCTATTTGTTGGATCGTCGCCAAGATCGTAGGAACCTCCGCGGCCTCGCACAACAACTGCACCAGGTTCATCAACTGTTGGCCCGCCTGCCTAGCCCAACGGTTTCATTCCGTCCAGCGTCAGACCTGAAAACGCCGCCCCCTGATTAGCCTGGCACGCTGGTAACTGGCCTTCTTGCTAGAGTCACAACACCTAACCGCAAGAAATCGCAGCCGGGGCATGATGGTCAGGGAACTCGCAGCAGACACCGTTCAGGTAGACGGGGTGATCCAGCCATTGCGCCCGCTTGCTGCACCATTTTTTCCGCAGCGGACGAGGCAATCCGCATCCTGTTTTCCCCATCAGTTTCTGCGGGCCGACATCCAATTCGTGCTGAATCTCTCGGCGAAAGTTCCAAATAAGCAACGCAAGGTGCTGGTCATCCTGAAGAAGCCACCTCCGCTGCTGCAGAATTTTAAAAAGGTCCTCATCGGCTGCCCAAGTTACGGGGCTAAACTCTCGATTAGATACCGGCGTGAACTCGTCGCCGAACATTTGAGCCGTAAGCATGGCCTGAAAGTCGACGCGAATATTGAAAATCGGTTGTTGCATGCTACCCAAGAACACCAAAGCTGCGATATTTTTCTCTAGCCACAACCGATGGATAGAAAAGCGGGGGGCGTGTGTCTGCAATAACACCAGATGGACGGCCAAACACGGCCAATCGGCACGGTCAAACAACAGCCGGCTCAACTTACCGCCATACCCATCCAAAGGCTTTCCACCAATTCGAATGGTATCTGCCAACTCATCCCATTCATTCTCCCACTCAGGGTGAGAGATAACTGTCCACAACGGATTGTCAAACAGCGCGCGCAGATGTGGGAAGTAACCAAACAATAATTTCTGGTTGTTCTTCTTTGGCTTCGCACCGTGCTGCATACCTTTCCATAGCGACACGCTATCCTGCCAGGGGCGCAATCGGTGCCAGTATTTTGCCATGCTGTATGGCGCGTGCAGGCAGCCCATTGATTGTGCTGTGGCGTGAAACAATGTCGTGCTGCGAAATAGAGAGCCTACTGATTCAACGTTCAGGGTGGACATGTTGTACACCTCCATTACGTTCGCTATGCGGTCCCCTTTGCGCGGTATTCAAACCTTATAAAATACGGACAGAACCCGCTAATTAGAGCCTTGCGCGGAAAATGGATAGAGGCCCTCCAACGTCATTAATCGATTGTATGCTAAACCCCTATTACAGCCCATAATCAAAGCCATTCAAAAACCCACTCAAAAGTGTCGACACTCCAGGTGCAGGCCCAGAACGACAAGGGAATTTATAATCTCTATCGAAGTGGAGGCTAAGATGTCTTCTATCAATTCTGGAAATATTCAAGTCCGACTAGGAGACGTTGCCAAACTCAGCTCGAGCCGTCTACCGAGGCATGGTCGGCACGGTAGCCGGGTCACAATTTTTCCCTCAAAGAAAAATAATGCCCCGCTCATGTGCGAATCACTGCTCGAGGCAGCGTTCTGTTTAGAACTGGAGCGAAGAGCCGACGTTGCCCGCTATCAAATCCACCCTTACACATTGAGTTTTATAAGAGCCAAGATTCGCTACACGCCCGACTTTGAGGTGACGTTCACCAACGGCGCCCAACAGTTGATTGAAGTGAAAAACGACCAAAGCTTTCAGTGCTCCAAAACCAAAGCGAGACTGTTGCGGATTGTTGATTTGCTGGCTGAATACGACTGCCTTCTCGAATGTTTGCCGATGCACCATTTCTACAATGCCGCACGTGCCACAAACCTTGATTATCTGTATCACCGTGGATACAGCAGCAACGGACAGGCAGACGCAGCGATCCGCCACTATTTGGCCCAGCAGCCAAAAGCCATCTCGCTGCAGCAACTACTGCAGACTGCATTTGAACCAACAGAGGTCGCACACGCTTTATTTTACAAAGCCATTTACTGCAACATGCGAGAGCCTATTACGAAAGAAACCATGTTATGGCTTAACTAACCCTTAGACAACTTAATCTATTGTTCAACATAAACTCAAGGCGATCAAAATTTTGGATCACCTTGCCCCAATTCGCCCATGCGCAGCCGGATATAAGATCATGAAGCCTTCCACAAAAGTCGTAAAAAATCACTTCAACAAGATCGGTCCCATGTCACCCAGTAGAGCCCATGTTAGACCGTTACCTTTTGTTTTGCCTGACCTCAACGATATCGTGATGCCGTGGCAACTTTCCCATAACCACCCAAAACTCGATTTTAAAATGACGCAGTGGCTATGTGAGCCGGACAAAAATGGTGAGCAAAGGCTCAAGCAGATGCCATTACTTATGCTTATTTTAGAGAATCTCAACTTAGTGGGCGTCCCAATCAAATTCGTTGGAGTGGGCACCTACAGAACAGCGGGATATCACAAGTTCGCTAGATGCTGGCGCAAATTTTAGCGAATTTCATACGTATTATTTGAGGACTAACCGATCATGTCCACACATAAAGTATTCAATATGCAGGTGGGCGAGCAATGGCGACTTTATACGGAGGTGTATCTGGTCATCGCTGTGGATGACAAGCGGGCTCAATTGCGCAGTGTGGCAAGGCGAACCCATATCGCGATTCACACCTTGGACCGCCTGCGTCAAGCTTTCGAACGCGGCAATCTGTTCCGCATGCAGGATGCTCCACTGGAACATAATGTACAGCGTATCATCGCCGACCTTAGCGACAACCAACGACGCGATCTCGACAAGCGACTCCAGTATGTCCGCCGGGCAGAAGTAAAGCTCGGAGGTAGTTTGCCGCGTCCAGCAACCGTTTCGCTGATCCGTGAAATCGCCGAACAACTCGGTGACCTGCATCCGCCCTGCTACAGCACTATGTACGGCTGGATGAGACTCTATCGGCAGTCAGGGGGCAGCCCCCTGGCATTAATCCGCTCCCCTCTGCAGCGACGGCGTCGACTGCTTGACCGTCAACCCAACGTGGTCGCTGAAATCATCGATCACTGGGTGCGCGAACTGTATTTCATCGAACTGCCACATAGCATCGTAGAGATCACCGATGTCATTCAATGCAGTCTTGATGACCTGAATAGCAAGCGGCCAGTTACAGACCAATTGAACGTTCCCAGCAATTCGACCATCTGGCGCATTATCCAGCAGTATGACACCTACGAAAAAGATCTGGCCCAATTGGGTCGACAGCGCGCCATCAAAAAACAAAAATTCAGCAGGAAAACTCAACAACCCATGCAGTTGCTGGAGCGGGTTGAATGCGACACACAGATGATTGACGTTCTGGTCGTCAATGATCGCGGGACAGTCATAGGTCGGGCTTGGCTCACGGTGCTGCTAGAGGTCCGCTCACGCGTGATTATTGGGTGGGACATCTCGATCAACCCACCCTGCATTGAAAAGACACTGCGCGCACTCAAAAACTCGCTCAGCCCCGAGGGCACGACCACCGGCTTGGCAACCACTTATGTGATGGACAACGGTAGCGAATTTGCCGGCAAAAAAATCGGCTACATCATGCACTTGCTCGGTCCCAAGGTCGTTTACTGCGAGCCGTACACACCCGATCAGAAGCCCTTCGTTGAGCGCTGGTTCAAAACTCACAACATCCGCTTCGCCCATCACCTCAGCGGTACAACCTTTTCGGACCCTGACGAAAGGGGAGACTACAACTCAGAAAAAAATGCCACATACACCATCGCTGAGCTGAAAGAAGGCTTCGGCAAATTTCTCGATACCTATCATCAGGACCTCCATCGGTCACTCAACGACTCACCACTGAATACCTGGAATAAGCTCCTCGATCCTAATTTCCCGCCGAAGAGGTACAGTGCCGAGGATGTCCAGCGCTTGTTCTGGAGCAAAATTACGGCGCTCCCCTCCAACGGCCGGATCGGATTCTCAAATCTTAAATGGACCGGGCCAGCAGTTCCCGCGCTGGCTACGCGCGGGCCCAAAAGGGTCAGACTCACGGTGTTCTATGACATCAGTGATTTGGGCACAGTCTGGATCTGCCATCCAGACCGGCCTGAAGACCTTTTTCAGCTTGAGGCCGTCGACCCAGACTACCAAAACGGACTGACTATGCAGTTGCACCGACTGGTGCTCAAGCAACTGCGCAGCGAACGGAAAACTTTCGATTTCAAGTCAGCACGTGCGCGCCGGGTCAAATATATCCTCGCTCTACGTAGCGACAAGGGCAAAGCCGCACAGAAACGCTTGGCGCGCTTGGCTGAGAACCAGAAATCGGGGGCTGAAGGACCGATCGATATTCCCCCCAGCGCCCCCACTTATGAGCAAGCCCAACTCCCAAGTCCCGCACCACTTCCACCGATCACGCTGCTCGAAGGCACCCCACTCACGCCCGTCACGACAGTACAGGTGCGCCATGAATAACACAGACACCCAATGGCTTCGCGACTTCTCGCAACAGCTAGTCTTGTTCCCCTCGTATCTGCATGCCTACACCATGTTGCAAAAAAGCGTGGAAACCGCTCGACAACGAGGTGTCCCCACGTCCGCCATGGTGGTAGGACCGTCAGGCAGTGGTAAGTCGACGCTGCTTCAACTGTTCCGGGATTCGTTTGGCTCTCCGTACGAATTGATTGAGCCGAACGGCATCATTACGGTTCGGCCGGCCTTTTATTGCAGCGTCCCATCGCCTGTCACCGTGAAGTCCTTTGCCAAAACGCTGGTTCGGGAACTGGGCTGTTCGGATACACGGGGGGATACGGTGGAACTGAGCTATCGCGTCATGGCGCTGCTGAAGACCTGCCAAGTCGCAGTATGTGAATTGGATGAATTTCACCACCTGGCCAGACCCGAAGCCGACAAAGCTCGCGGTACCGTTATCGATTGGCTCATCACCATGATGAACGAAACGATGACGCCCTTTGTACTCGCGGGTACGCCTGAATGTAAATTTCTGTTGAATCAGCGCCCTGCCCTCGCTCGACGCTTTCCTTTCCTCATTGATCTGCAATATCCCGTTTTCAGTGAGGACCGTGAGTCGGATTACATGGTGTTGCTCAACAGCCTCGACGAGCAACTCTACACCCGGGGCTCGCTCCGTTCCGGGGCCCACCTTACTGATTCGGACATAGCCGTCCGCTTGTATATCGCTACGTCAGGCAGCTTGGAGTACATCAGGCTGATTATTCATGGCGCGATCCAGAACATGCTCGCTCATCAGCGACTCACGTTGGAGCTTAATGATTTCAATCAAGCTAGCCGGTTAATCGACTTGAAGCTCTGCATGAACTCGGACCCTTTTGACCTAGACCTGTCATCCGCCTATGACAAGATTGATTGTAAACGATGAAAACACTTCACTTCATACCATTACCTCTGTTTGGCGAGAGTCCCAGAAGCCTCATTCGGCGGCTGGCAACCATGAACGGTTACAGTACCATCTCCAAGTTTACTGGGCACTTTTTTGGTTATGGAATTTCAGCGCATGGG
Source organism: Pseudomonas sp. GW821-FHT02B10 (assembly GCF_059421865.1). Classification (NCBI taxonomy): domain Bacteria; kingdom Pseudomonadati; phylum Pseudomonadota; class Gammaproteobacteria; order Pseudomonadales; family Pseudomonadaceae; genus Pseudomonas; species Pseudomonas sp. GW821-FHT02B10. The sequence continues at coordinate 176,258 of NZ_JBWKVU010000005.1, forward strand.
AGTTCGCTCATCCAAGGTAACCGATACGAATCGTTGATGCTTTCACAGGTAAGCCCGATTTTCCAAGAGCGCATCCACAACTGCTTCTACCCTTTAGCAAACCAGGATAAATCTAGTGGTGCTTTTCTATTGGGCAAGCTTAAAGTCGGCAGACGACTATTGCGGGCTCACTACTTCCCGGTGTGCAGCGAGTGTTGCGATTCCGATCATTTTCAATATATAACCGACCTTTGTTTATGCAAGCATTGCCCATTGCATTTACGCAAGCTGATTTTCAAATGTCCAAGCTGCAATCGCCCCCTCAGACTGAAACATCAGGGCCGACTAAACTGTAACTGTGGTGCTGATTGGCAATCTCCCATATGCACAGAAGACGAATGCCTCCCTGAAAAGCGTTTGCTTCAGATACTAGAGCAACAAGATCAGAAAAAACTCGACGCACTTCTCTCAGCAATCAGCACATTTGGCATCGCAAGGAATAAAATCCAACGGACAAGCCATACAATCTTCGATGCCGCCGCCTCTATTGTGTTTGATGACATCCCAAGACTGGAGAAGCTTCTCCGCATCATTTGGAGCTCTCTTGACCTCACACAAGCCGAAATCCTGGCGGTTAAATTCAAAAAGTACTATCCAAAGCTCGCGCACCTCATTGAGGTGCTGCCCAAAAAATGTATGACCGCTTGTAAAGAATCTCCGTCACGGCCGCTCAGGGCCAACGGATTGAGAACCCTCTTGGGCATTTCCACAGAAGTATGGACCCAGTTTCTTGCGGCTCATCCAGCAAATGACAAACACAGCTATGATGGACAAGATGTTACACAATTAAGCCAGGCAATTGAGGACTTCAAAGCGAAAACCAGGGAACAGCGTGGCCAACTCGAATTCGACATCGTTTCGTCCTGCTACTCATTAAGCGCCACCTCTAAACTTCTCGGCCTGTCTCTCGTGGAATGCAAAATCTTATCCGATCAGGACATATTGGCGCCCCTCACCACTATTCGGACACGTCCCTACTATCGAAAAGAAGACGTCCTAAACTTCCAGACCTCATTCGTAGCCACGCGGAAGCTGGCATCTCGCTTTGGAAAAACCTATATCGAAATGATCGCTGCACTCAACCGCTGTGAAGCGGTCAAGCCGATAATTAACCGCTCTGGCTACCCATTCCTTATACGCACCGAGGATATACCAAGGATATCCTCGTCAATCGGCACCATCCCCAAAAAAACAAAATCTTTGAAAGGGCAGAAAAAGCTTCACCGTTGCGTCACAACAGTTCTAAAAACCTGCACCCTAGACCAAGCCGCTGCCATCCTAAAAACGCATAGAAATACAGTTATCTATTACCGGGATATAGGACTAATCCGATGTTCAGAGCATAACACCCGAATATTCGCGCTAGACGACGTCGCCAATTTCTATAAGCGCTTCACAACGCCACGAGTCTTGTGCAAAGAGTTAAACCTACCCAGTAACAAACTGAGCGGAATCCTTGAGACCCACAACATACGTGCTATTTCAGGAAAATTCGTCAATGGCCACTCGATAACGGTATATGACCGAAGTACCTTTCCAACTGATCTGCAAGCACAGCTAAACCCAACTTCCGACACATTCGGTATTTACCTTTCTCGCAACCAGGTTGCGAGCTTGCGAGAGGCCGCACAATTACTGGGAATAAAGTACAGTGAGATGAGGCGCCTTGCCAAGGACGAAATTCGACCTGCCCGCTCGCCGCTATATAGGTCATATCTGACCGTCTCTCACGACGAGATTAGTTCCTTAAGGAAACTGCTAGCTTCCCTAACACCATTGCCCCACATCCTCCAGACTTACGGCCTTACACACCAATCATTTTCCAGACGCTTCATCTCGCGGGGTTTCGTTCGCCTTTTGAAATTTAACGACCAAGAATACCTCACTCGAAGCGATGCAAATAAACTTAACACGTTCACTAAGCACTATTGCACATTCGAAGAAGCCTCCAAGATACTCGGACTATCTAGCGCCTATATAAGCACACTAGTTAAACAGAGAAAAATTGCGACACACTGGGTGCCCGATTACGGCTACAAATATCCACTTCTGAAGAAAAAAGACGTTCAAACCATGCTGAATTGCAGAAGATAAATTGCTGGACTATTTCAAGCAACTCTCTGAGCCAAATCGATAAAGCTAGGTCAAACAGGCCATGTGTACGCCATATAATTTACCATGTTCCTCGCAGACGGCGGACGTCTACACACCGCCACCATCAGCGATCATAGCCATACCCTGCTCGTAGATAGCACTCTCAAAATTGCAGGAGTGGCGTCATGAACATTCCGATCTCTCCCTACACCTGTCAAACACTGGGCATCAGCCTTCGATCCATCTCCACCGCTAAATTCCGCTTCGGGCGGACTACTACTAATTGATACCTTTCCCCAGTCGGCATCCCACCCTGGAGTAATCGCGCCACTGCCACAAGTATGTGAGTGTTGAGCTGGCGCCCTGTTGAACACAGGTTGAATACACACCTTAGTTTTTCAGAATTATAGAAAAATCAGTTCAAATCCTATGAACAGATTCACACAGCGGACGGTCTGGGGCAGGATTTCGTTTCACGGCGCAGTGAAAACCTACGAGCTCCAGCCCTGTGCCGATCTCGATCTGAATCGGCACAACGAAAGATCAAAAAAGCCCTGACTTGCTCAGGGCTTTTTTATTCGGGGACAGTATTCCCCCACCTCCAGACAAATCATCCGGTCAAGGTCGACACCTGCTCAATCGGCAGAGGCCAGGGCACCACGAATCTCCTGTTTCACCGCCTCGAAATCCGCCGCCGCGCGGGGATCGTCCAGCAGCCGGGCCGCCAACACCGCGGCACTGATCTTTCCGCCCTCCAGGTCGCTGGGGAAATGCACGCCGGCGATGACCCGGCTGTCGGCATTGATCTGTGCGCGGCTGAACAACTCGCTGCGTTTCTCCGGCAGCGCCATGCTCAGCAAGGTGGCATTGAGATAACCATTCATCGAATGACCGCTGGGGTAGGAATCGCCCTCCGGTGGCAGCAGTACCGGCTTCACCAGTGCCGAGGCTTCGTAAGGGCGCGGCCGACCATAGCTGTGCTTGGCCGGCATCAGGAATTGCACCAGGTCTTCCTGGGCCCGCCGGAAGAAGGCCCGGGTCAGGGGCAGGCGCTCAACGCTGAAACCGGCGCCGAGGGATTCCCTGGCGAAGTGGAACACGCTGTCTTCCCATTCATCATCCTGCTGGACCCGGCTCACCTGAGCGCTACTGCGTGCTGCCTGGGCCGCCAGCACGGCTGTCAAATCGCTTTGTTGCGACGATGAATCAACAGTTGGAGGCGGTGGCAGGTAGTCAGCTAGCCGGAACTGATTGGCCGGCAGATAAGGCAAGGCTGCCTGCTCCGCCAGGACGCCCCCCGTGCCGGACAGGGCCAGACAAAACAACAATGAACGCGCAAGAACAGGCATATGGAGGTCCTCGTTATTGTGAGGGGAAAAGCCGTCTGGCTGGTTCCCACCGGGCCTTCATTCATGAGGCCGGCGCCTTCTTATCGGCCATTTATTCGAGGCTTACTTGTCCCTCCTTGCCAAAGGTGTGACGTTCTCTGCCAGGACTGTTCAAGATACCTAAGTTTTTGTTTTTACAAGCTTTAATGCGTAGGACTCGTCTCTATATGGTGAGAGTTTTGTTAATTAGAACTGTAGGAAATTTCGTGCCTCTCATGCAGCCGCGATGACCTGGAAAGACTCAGGAAGGCTGTCAGTTTGATTGGTCCTGACAGGGATTTTTTCGCGAGCACGCTCGCCCTACCAAGGGAGTGGTTGGAACGGGGTCATGGCTTGTTCTGTTCAAGTGGACGCCAGTCGAAATGCTGCCGTTCGCCGACGCCATTGAAGTCGACGCGATAGGTGTGTTGCTTGCCGCCGATATCGCAGACGCCGATCAGATCGTGGTTATGCTGTTCGCGCGGCGGTGGCGTCTGGATACGCACGGTACCGTGGCAGTTTTCGTAATTGCAGGGCGCGGTATTGCGATACAGCAGGTAATCGCCACTTTCATCACGTTCGACCCAACGCCCATCGATGAATCGGGCCTGGTCGGGCGCAATGCTGGCGGTGGCCATCTTGCGCTTGCCGTTGCACAGCATCACCCCGCCCATGGCGGCGGCCATGATGAGGTAGGCCAGGATCCGCGATTCCACATTGAAGTAGGAAAGGATGCCCAACGCGTCGGCCAGGATCGACATGACCGAAAGCGCCAGCGCCGGCAGCGATAGAAAAAACGCCACCGCGCCTTTGATGACGCTGCCCCGGCTCACCCGCTCGACACTCCCCGGATCGATGACGAACTGAATGCTGGTGCGTTCAGGCGCCTGATTCTGGGCAATGTTGATGTGGTTGGCATCACCAATGGAGCCGATATTGATGCGGTTACCGTCAGACATGAACCTGAGCCTTTTCCGGTGATGAGTGGAACGTGCTACCTACAAGGTTATGCCGAGATCAGCGCCCATGCTTGAAAAGATCAGTGCACTCCCCTGCGCCACCCGCTATTAATAGCCTTCTTCACTTAAGGACCCGAGCCCCCATGAAATTCGACACCGCCTACTGCATCAGCCTCGACGACAAGCTGTCGATCTATGACGTGCGCGATCTGAATTTCGACGAGACCATGGCCTTCGACTCGGCCAAGGAACAGTTCCAGTGCCCCAACGATGCCTGTCGCGCCGCCTTTGCCGCTGACAATCAGTTGGGGACCTTCAATGCCAAGAACGTCAACTACATCCGCACCCCACATTTCAAGAACCTGCCTGGCACCCGGCATATCGAAGGCTGCCCGTATGGCACCAGCAGGACGCTGGCAGCCGGGGTGGAGGGTACCGAGGATGATCGGGAGGAGCATTTCCCATCGGAATTGCTGCTGGCCCGCCGCGAATATGTGCGCAAGCCTGCCAGCCCGGCAGCGGATAGCGATACGTCAGGAAGTGCCGCGCCAGCCCCCTCCTCCAGCCTGCGTACGCCGGCCCCGGCTCAGGCCGGCACCCCAGACAAGACCAGTGTCTTCGCTCATCCGGTGGAATGTTTTGTGTCGAATATCGACGACAAGGAGCTGCTCAAGCGCATGCCGCTGAAAATCGGCGAACACACGGCGTCCTATGCCTCGTTCTTCAAGAAGATCGAATACCTGCTGGACAACAAGGGGTTGATCTACTGGGGCAAGATCAAGGAGATCAAGGACTACACCCAGAGCTTTCGCATCGACTTCGAACAGAAGGTCTGGTTCAAACAGGCGGACGAGACGAAAAGGAAACCCTACTCGGTCAATGTCTACCTGAGCAAAAAACTGATCGAGAGCTACCGCAAGCGCAAAGCCTTCCTCGAAGAGATCAAGCATGCGATCGACAGCGAACAAGAGCTGTATTGCTTCTTTTATGGCGTGACCCCGGAGCTGAAACAGGTGCCGAGCAAAAAACACCCCGAACAGACGTTCGGGGTATTCAGCGCCAACATCGAGAACCTCGACCACTTCATCATTCGTGAAGCGCCGGGGTTGGCGCTGGGCTAACCCTTAGCGGACCAGCATGCCGAGCATCACCAGCACCAGCAGGCCGATATACACCCGCGCATGCAGCCGGTCGGGAATGCGCCCGATCCACGGTGAGGCCAGGCGCATGCCCAGCAATGAGCCGAGGGTCAGCACGGCAAACGCCAGCAGGTCGATATAGCCGATAAACCAGGGGCCCAGATCGAAGCGACTGAAGCCGGCCATGGCCATATAGGTCAAGGTCCCGGCCAGGGCTACCGGCACGCTCAGCGGGTTGGCCATGGAGGTGGCCTGGGTCATGCTCAAGCCACAACGGCGCAGCAGGGGCACGGTCATCACACTGCCGCCGACACCCAGGAAGGTAGCAATGGCCCCGATGCCCAGGCCTCCAGTGTTTTCCAGTCGCCCCAGGCAGCGCGGCGCACGGGTGTCGCCCTGTTCAAGAAAGCCACGACGCATCAGGCAATCGGCAATGGTCAGCGCCAGGTAGGCGATAAAGGCGTAGCGCATCGCCTCACCACTCACCGCCATTGCCAATACCGCCCCCGCAATCGCTCCCAGCCCGATGTAGCCACTCAGCGGCCACAGATACTGTCGAATCAGGTTGCCCGCGCGGCGGTGTTTGCCGGTGGCCATCAGCGCGTTGACGATCATCACGCAGGTCGAGGTGGCGACCGCTATATGCATGGCCGACTGGGCGACGGCATCGTCAGCGCCATGGCTGCTCAGCAACATGCGATACAGCAGCGGCACCACCACAAAGCCGCCGCCAAAACCGAACAGCACCGCGCTGATCCCGCTCATGCAGCCGAACACTGCCAGCCATAGATAAAACATCGAAGGTTCTCCGTTAGCGGAAGACCTCGACGATAGAGCGCCAGGGCTTGGCCGGCTTTAGCAAGTCGGCCAATACTGTTTGCATTCACGCCAACCCGCGGACGCCGACGCCATGCGTAACACTTCGATCGACCTGCTGGATCACACCCCACGCGCCGTGGTGGCGATCGGCACCGATTACCCCCAGGGCCACCTGTTGCCGAGCCACAGCCATCGTCGCGCGCAACTGTTGTATGGCGCCACCGGGGTGATGCAGGTCAGCACCACGAATGGCCGCTGGGTGGTGCCGCCACAGCGTGCAGTATGGATTCCGCCCCGGGTGGCCCATGAGGTGCTGATGCTCGGGGTCAGTACCCGCAGCCTGTACATCGAACCGGCGGCCATGCCGACCCTGGGCGATGAGTGCCAGGTGATCAGCGTGTCGCCACTGATGCGCCAGTTGCTGATGGAGGCGGTGGATCTGCCGCTGGCGTACGACGAGAACGGACGCGACGGTGTGCTGGCCAGCCTGTTGCTGCATGAACTGAGCCGTACCACCCGCCTGCCCCTGCACATTCCCCTGCCCGAAATGCCACGCCTGCTCACCCTGTGCCAGGCCTTCCTGCAACAACCCGATGCCCACCAGTCTCCCGAGCAATGGGCGCAACTGCTGCACATCAGCCTGCGCACCTTCAACCGCCTGTTCCGCGAGCAGACCGGCATGAGTTTCGTCCAGTGGCGCCAGCGCGCCTGCGTGGTCAGGGCCTTGCCCCGACTGGCCGCAGGCGAGTCGGTGACGCGAATCGCCCTCGATTTCGGTTATGACAGCCCCGCCGCCTTTTCCACCATGTTCCGCCGGGTAGCGGGGCAAGCGCCCAGCACCTACCTGGAAACCGGGGCATAGCGCCGGGACAAGACTTGTCACGAAGACGTTGAGGCGATCGGCAAAATGAGTTTGATCCGGGAGCAAAACAACTGTACAAATAAACAGTACTTTGTTAACTCATTTTCACCCGCTTCCGGAGAAATCCCATGGCCTCACTCGCGATGAAAGTCACCCTGGAACGTATCGCCCTCTTCCAGTTCACTCCAGAACACTGCATTCAGGCCCGCGCCATGCTGGGGTGGAGCCAGGAACAGCTGTCACAGGAATCCGGCGTCTCGATAGCCGCCATTCACCGCTTCGAGGTGGGCGGCGAATTACTCGACGTGACCCGGCTGGCCCTGGCCTTTCGCCTGGAAGCAGAAGGCCTGGTGTTCTTCCCCGGTTTCGCTCCGGGACGTGGCATGAACATCAAGGGTGCGACGCCCAACCCGATGGAACGGCCCGACTACGCCATGATCGAGTGATCCAGGGCGCTCAATACCTCTTCCTGTAATGCCTGCACCGAGCGGTGAGTGGCATCGAGGCGGATTACCGGGCAGCTCAGCCCGGTGATCCAGCTCTCATGCCGGCGCAGGCTGCGCGTACCTTGGCCACCCGTGTCGTAACCAGCCGCCCAGGCAAGGAAGGTTTGAGTCGCGAGATGGCGTTCGCCGCCCTCATGGATCTGCTCGCCGTAACGCTGAAACTCGCGCACCCGCAAACGCTGCAGGCGGACCTCGGGGTCCAGGCGGAGGAAAATGGCATGGGTGAAAGCCTCAATCATCGGGTCGCCCCAACCGCACAAGGAGCCGGACAACACCCAGCTTTCCAACCCGGCCACCTGCTGCTGCAACAGCTGGATGCGCTCGTCCCGGGGGCGGCGCAGGCTGAAAGGCTGTGCACTGGAGCGCCAGAAGAAGTTATCGGAATCGAAGTGCGCGATCCCCAAACGCTGGGCCAGCGCCTGGCCCAAGGTCGTGGTACCGGAACCGGATGCGCCAAACAGATGAAGCCGATAAGCCATTACCAGGTCCGTCGGGGCATTGGGGGAGTTCTCTAGATACTCCCCAGGCCCGGACACGGCAACCTGGCGATAGCCGGGCTCGGGGAGTCGCCGATGAAGGGTCTACAGATCGCTTGCCGTTACCTGCTCGGCCACGGGGTCGACCTCCATCCACCAGGCGTGCCCCCGCTGCGGGTGCAACAGGTTGAAGGCCTCGCCCATCTGCGGCGTGGTAATAGCAATGCTGCGTTCCCAGGCCAACGAAAGGATGCGGTCGAACGGTTCGTACCAGACATGCATCGACAGGTCGAATGTGCCGTTGTGGATGGGTAACAGCCAGCGGCCCTTCAAGTCGATATGCGCCTGCAGGGTCTGCTCAGGCTGCATGTGCACGCCCGGCCACTCGACGTTGTAGGCGCCGGTTTCCATCAGGGTCAGGTCGAAAGGGCCGTAACGCTCGCCGATCCGCTTGAAGCCGTCGAAGTAACCGGTATCACCGCTGAAGAAGATCCGGCTGTCGCCATCGATCATCACCCAGGAGGCCCACAGCGTGCTGTTGCCATCGAACAGGCCACGGCCGGAGAAATGCTGGGACGGCGTGGCGATAAAACGAATGCCATCGACTTCCGTGCCTTCCCACCAGTCCAGCTGACGCACTTTGTCGGCCGGCACACCCCACTTCACCAGGGTATCGCCCACGCCCAGGGGGGTGAGGAAATGGCGGGTCTTGTCCGCCAGCTTGAGCACGGTCTGGTGGTCCAGGTGATCGTAGTGATCATGGGACAGGATCACCGCTTCGATCGGTGGCAATTGCTCCAGGCTGATAGGCGGCTGGTGGAAACGTTTGGGACCGGCCCATTGCACCGGCGATGCGCGTTCGGCGAATACCGGATCCGTGATCCAGAACTTGTCATGCAGCTTCAACAGCACCGTCGAATGCCCCAGGCGGTAGACGCTCTGGTTCGGCGCCGCCAGCAGCTGTTCGTGGGTCAATGGCTGCACCGGAATGGCCCCGGTGGGGCGAGTGTTGCGCGGTTTGTGGAACAGCATGCGCCAGAAAATGCCCAGCGTCTTGCCCAGCCCCGCACGCCGGACCGGCGTGTGATTACGGAACGCACCTTGTTCCTGCAGGGACGTTTCGGGACGTGAGGCGCTGTCTGCACGGGAAGAGAGAGTGGCCATGAATCAGTGACTCCAAGGAACCCGAAAAGGCTCCGGTGATTCTCTGCGGAACGACAAAGGCCAATGCACGCAAGCGTCAGCCGACCATCATTTTTTCTGCCATGAACTACACTGCACAGTGTAGTTTTTCTAGATTGCAACAAACCCGGGACTAAGTAAACTGCCCCCGGATAACTGCCAACGACCGCCATCGAACCCAACTTATGACAGCTCCGAAGCGCCTGACCGACCTCAAACGCGAAGCCATCATCCAGGCGGCGATCACCGAATTCCATGCCAGCGGGTTCGATATCACCAGCATGGACAAGATCGCGGCAACCGCCGGAGTGTCCAAACGCACGGTGTACAACCACTTCCCCAGCAAGGAGGAGTTGTTCACCGAGATCATGCATAAGTTATGGGCGAGCATCAGGGCGCGGGCGGACATTCTTTACCACCCCGGATTAACCCTACGTGAACAGTTGCGGGAGTTGTTGATGGCCAAGCTGCAACTGCTGGCCGATGACAACTTCCTCAACCTGGCGCGGGTCGCCATTGCCGCGACCCTGCATTCCCCCGAGCGTGCCCAGTACATGGTGGCGCGCATGGGCGAGCGTGAAGAAAGCCTGATGGTGTGGATTCGCTCGGCCCGGGCGGACGGCCGACTCAAGCCCCTGGACCCGGACTTCGCCGCCCAGCAGCTCCACGGCATGCTCAAGGCGTTTGCTTTCTGGCCACAGATCACCATGAACCGGCCGCCCCTCAAGGAAGACGAACAGCAGCGCGTCGTCGAGTCCACGCTGGACATGTTCCTGGCCTGCTATCAAGCCTGATTCCCTTCTCCCTCGGTTTGCTCCGACAGCGGATCTGCCGACCGCCATGACTTGCACCGAGTGCTCTGCAATGGGCATTTGCGTACGCTCGTTCCACTAAATGGCCTGCAAGGACACTGATTATTCTTGTTGGAATAAATGACAATATTCGCCGCCTTGCCCAATGAAGGGTGACGGCCAATAAAAACACCACAAAGTGTTTCAAACCCGGGCTCGCGCAGAATTTTATGGATAACCAACAAGGCAAAGGGCTGTCGTTTGCCAAACGTATTTACCTGCCCAGGATCGTCGGGCTGGGGATTGGCAGCCTCAGCGTATTCGCCGGGTTGTACCCGGTGCCGCAACCGACCTGGGTTTGGCTGTTCCTGCTGTTTAACGGTTTTATCTGGCCGCACCTGGCGTACCTGATCTCGAGCCGCGCGGCCTTCCCCTACCAGGCCGAACGCCGCAACCTGCTGTGCGACTCGCTCTTCGGTGGTTTCTGGGCGGCGGCGATGCAGTTCAATCCGCTGCCCACGGTGACCATTCTGGCCATGATGGCGATGAACAACGTCGCGGCCGGTGGCCTGCGCCTGTTCATCCATGGCTCCATGGCACAACTGAGCGGGGTACTGCTGTTGTGGTTGCTGCTCGGTCCTGCCTTCACCGGGGATGCCACCCAGCTGCAGATCTACGCCTGCCTGCCGATGCTGACCCTCTACCCGATGGCGGTGGGTATGGTCTGCTACCGGCTGGCGATCAAGCTCTCCGAGCACAAGCGGACCCTCAGCGCGCTGAGCCGCACCGACAGCCTTACCGGCCTGCTCAACCACGGCGCCTGGAAAGACCTGCTGCACCTCAAGTTCACCAAGTGCCAGCAGCAACGCTGTCACGGCACCATTGCCTTGATCGACATCGATCACTTCAAACACATCAACGACAGCTACGGCCATATCCTCGGCGATGCCGTGCTGCATCAATTGAGCCGGGACCTCAAGCTCAACCTGCGCCAGGACGACCTGGCCGGACGCTATGGCGGCGACGAGTTCTGCGTGATCCTGCCGACGACCTCGATCCAGCAGGCCCACGAAGTGATGGAACGACTGCGGCAAGTCTTCAGCAACTATCGCCATCCGGGTGTGCCGCCACTCCGGGTCAGCCTGAGTATCGGCCTGGCCGCCTGGCACCCGGGGCTGCGCGATGCCGCAATGTGGCTCATGGAGGCCGACAAGGCCCTGTATGCCGCGAAAAACACCGGGCGCAACAAAGTCGCTGCCGCCAGCCCGATCAACGACGCGCTCCTCGCGGTGTCCAGCGATTCCTGAAAAGTTGAACAAAAATGTAAAAAACCGCAGTTTTGTACAATTTTCACCCGCATCGCTCCACACCAAGCCGGCATAATGCCGCCATGCGGTTACCCAAAAAGCCGCGCGGCACATTCGCCGCCGTGCAACATAACTTCCCTAAATTGACTCGCAGGCCCAGCGTCTCACCTCAGACGTTGAGCAAGGGTACGCGCCGGACAGGGGCGTGCCCCTTCCAAGGGGTATCTGTCAGTCATGGAATGCTGGCATTGAGCAGACAAGGCCGAGGCCCAGGGGGCTTTCGGCATGCAGGCGCACACCAAAGGGACTGACTCCAGGTTTTTCCCACTGAGCACCAGCCATCATGCTATTCAACCGCCATAATAAAACCATCGACGCCTTGCACCACACCATCGTCCAGCAAGCCAGCCTGCTCGAGGCCATCGACCGTTCGATGGCAGTGATCGAGTTCGACCTGGAAGGAACGGTCCTGAGGGCCAACGACAACTTCCTCAAGACCATGGGCTATCGCGCGGAGCAGGTCATCGGCCACCCCCATCGGCAATTCTGCAATGCCGAATTCGCCCGCGGCAATCAATACCGCGAGCTCTGGACGCGCCTGAAAAACGGCCAGTTCCAATCGGGGACCTTCGAGCGCGTCAATGCCCAAGGCCAGCCGGTATGGCTGGAGGCCAGCTACAACCCGATCAGGGATGCCGACGGCAAGGTCTTCAAGGTGGTCAAGTACGCCCTCGACGTCACCGAAAAGGTCCAACAGGAAAGCGAGTCCAGAGGCAAGCTGCACGCCATCGACCGCGCCATGGCGGTGATCGAGTTCAACCTCGACGGCAGCGTCATCACGGCCAACCAGAACTTCCTCGATCGCCTCGGCTACAGCCTCGCCGAACTCAAGGGCAAGCATCACCGGATCTTCTGCAAGCCCGAGCTGGCCAACAGCAGCGCCTACCAGGACTTCTGGCAGCGTCTCAACCAGGGCGAGTTCTTCAGCGGGCAGTTCGAGCGTGTCGACAAACGCGGGCAATCGCTGTGGCTGGAGGCCAATTACAACCCGGTGTACGACGCCGCCGGGCGCCTGTGCAAGGTGGTGAAGTTTGCCTCCGACGTAACCGCGAGGGTGGAGAAACACGCCCAGGACGCCCAGAGCGCGACCCAGGCCTATCACATCTCGGTGGAAACCCGGCAAGTCGCCGAACAGGGCACCGCGGTGATCCAGCAGGCGGCCAGCGAGATGCGCCAGATCGCCGCCAATATCGAAGACTCCTCGACCCTGATCGCCAAGCTCGGCGAGCGCTCCGAGCAGATCACCGCCATCGTCAACACCATCCGCGCGATCGCCGAACAGACCAACCTACTGGCGCTCAACGCCGCGATCGAAGCCGCGCGTGCTGGCGAACAGGGCCGGGGGTTTGCCGTGGTCGCCGACGAAGTCCGGCAACTGGCCGCCCGTACCAGCGGCTCGACCGCGGAAATCTCGGGGATGATCGACATGATCCAGCAAGAAACCCAGCAGGCCATCATAAGCATGGACGGGACCCGGGACCGGGCGGCCAAGGGCGTGGACCTGGCGGATCAGGCCGGCACGGTGATCCTGCAGATTCGCGACGGTGCCAGCGAGGCGGTACAGGCGGTGAGCATGTTTGCCAACGAACGTGCCACGTTCTGAGCCGGCGCCTCTGACTCAACGATGTCGACGCCAGGGAAGGCGTCGGGCAACGGGCTATAGTGACCGGCAGTCCCATCGCCCCGAGCCCGCCATGAACCCGACTCCATCCGAAACCGCCTCAGCCGCCCCTATCGACCACCTGCGTTTCCACCGTCCCCATGCCCATCTGGCCCCGACCTTCGGCACCGACCGCTTTGCCCTGAAGGCCGAAGCCTTCGCCCGCTTTTTCGGCACCCCGACCTTTCTCGGCGCGCAAACCCTGATCGTACTGATCTGGATCGGGCTCAACCTGAGCGGTGTGACGCACTTCGACGTCTACCCCTTCATCCTTCTCAACCTGGCTTTCAGTCTGCAAGCGGCCTATGCCGCACCACTGATCCTGCTGGCCCAGACTCGCCAGGCCGCGCGCGACAAAGCCCAGACCGACGCCGATGCCCAGCACCGCGAAGCCATCGCTATCGCCAACAGCGAACGTCAGGCGCAAGCCGCGCAACACAGCGCGCAACTGCTCGAACTGCTGGAGCAGAACACCCGCCTGACCGAGATGACCAAACAGCTGAGCGAACGCATCGAGGGCCTGACCTCGGAAATGCACCGGCACGTCCTGCACAAGGACCCGCCCCAGGCATGACTCACTGCGGCGCGCGCAGACGCTGGCTCAATTCGTCGAACAGCGTCACCACCGCGCGCAACGCCCGGCAGTCGGCCCGGGTCAGCAACCAGAGCGCGGTGTCGCACCCCGGCAGCGGGTCGCTCAGGGGTTGCAGGGCGGTGGTGTCGTCGAGCAGGAAATCCGGCAACACCGCCACCCCCAGCCCGGCCTTCACCAGTTCGCTGACCGCCAGCATGCTGTTGCAGCGATAGCCCGGTACCACACCGGGCAACGCCTGCCGGCGCCAGGCGACCGTGGCGTGGTCCGGGAGAAAATCGTCCGGGGCGATCCAGGTCAGCCCGGCCAGATCCGTCGAGGCGACCGACTGCCTGTAGGCCGGGCTGGCACAGACCCGGTAAGACACCGCCCGCAACTGCCGGCCCACCAGGTGCTCGGGCGGCATGCGTGTCAGGCGCAGGGCCAGGTCGGCGTCGCGCCGGCTGAGGTTGGCGAAATCATTGGAGGTGCTGAGCTCCAGGGCCAGTGCCGGATAGCGCGGCATGAAGTGCGCCAGCGCTGGTAACAACAGGCCCAGCAGCACCGAGTCGGTACAAGTCAGGCGCACCGTGCCGCTGACCACCGCGCCGCCCTGCTCCACCCCGACCCGTGCCGCGTCCAGTGCCTGTTCCGCGCGTTCGGCCTGCTCGGCCAGTGTGCGGGCCAGGCCGGTGGGCAGGTAGCCGGCGCGGCTCTTGTCGAACAGCTGCTGACCCAGCGCGGCCTCGAGGCGGCGCACCGCACGGAACACCGTGGACACATCGACTTTCAACAACGCCGCCGCGCGGGCCAGGGAGCCGCCGCGCACCAGGGCGAGGATCAGCGACAGGTCGGGGTAGTCGAGCCGATAGTGCGTGACTGCATTGATCACTTGGATAAACGCCAATATTGAGTGCGTGAGCGCCAATCTATAGTGGCGTCCAGCAACCGACAAGCGTTGGCCCTACCAGGAGAAATCCATGCCGCACATCGCACATCCGCCGACCCTGCACATCGCCCTGGTGGGCGACTACGACCCTCAGGTCACCGCGCACCAGGCCATTCCCCTGGCCCTGGAAATGGCCGCCGAGGAAACCAGCCTCAAGGTGCACTATCGCTGGCTGGCCACCGACAGCCTCACCAGCGATGCGCCACTGCAAGCGGTCGACGGTATCTGGTGTGTGCCCGCCAGCCCCTACCGCTCGATGGACGGCGCCTTGCGGGCGATCCGCTTTGCCCGCGAGCAGCACCGCCCCTTCCTCGGCACCTGCGGCGGTTTTCAGCACGCGGTGCTGGAGTACGCGCGCAACGTGCTGGGCTGGGCCGATGCCGAACACGGCGAAACCCATCCCGAAGCAGCACGCGCCTTGCTCACGCCGCTGACCTGCTCCTTGGTGGAGGCCACCGACAGCATTCATCTGAGCGAAGGCAGCCGCATCGCCGAAGCCTATGGCGAGCGCCAGATCAGCGAGGGGTATCGCTGTCGCTACGGGGTCAATCCGCAGTTCGCGGTGCAACTGCTCAAGCACGACCTGCGCCCCAGCGGCTACGACTCGGCCGGCGACCTGCGGGCGGTGGAACTGCGCGACCAGCGGTTTTTTGTCGCCACCCTGTTCCAGCCGGAACGGGCAGCGCTCAAAGGCGTCGTGCCGCCCCTGGTCAGCGCCCTGCTCGCTGCTTGCCTGGAGCGGCGCGCATGATCGCCCATACCCCCGAGGCCCCCTATTACGCGGTGATCTTCAGCGCCCAGCGCCGCGAACCGGACCCGGCCTACGAGCAGACCGCCGAACGCATGGTCGAACTGGCGCGGCAGCAACCGGGGTTTCTCGGCATGGAGTTCGCGCGTAACGAGGAGGGCTTCGGCATCACAGTCTCCTATTGGCGGGACCAGGCCTCGATCCTCGCCTGGAAGCAGCAGGCCGAACACCGCATCGCCCGCGAACGCGGGCGCAGCGACTGGTACGCGGCCTGTCACACCCGGGTGTGCAAGGTCGAACGCGCCTACCTGTTCGAACGCTCGCGATAGCACCAGCCCGGCCACCGCGCATCCCGGTTATTGCGCCGCCGGCAGCAGATTGCGCACCGCCGAAATCTCCGGCAGGTCGGTGCGGCGCATGTACACGCGCAAGGGTTCGCTGATGTTGATGCGGTCGTCGATGTTCTGCTCCAGCAGCAGCTGGATCAGCTCGCGCTTGAGCACCATGACCTGGCCCTCGGCGCTGGCCCAGACGAATTCGCTGGCGGGGGTGATAGCGTCGTCGGCGACGTCCATGCCGAAGGAGTCTTCGCTGAAGCGCACGATGTGCTGGCCGCTCTTGCGGTTGAAACCGACAAACCCCTTGAGCTGGTCAGCGGCCTGGCAGATGAGTTCGGATGTGATGCGCATGGTAAACCTCACTGAGTGTCCCGAAGGACAGGTGATCGATGGTTTACACGCCAGGCAAGAGTGGAAATGTTTTCGCGCTTCCCTCTGACGGGGAAACTTCAGGGCGCAAGCGTACTGCAAAGCACCCCACAAAAGCGTCGGAAAATTTGCCGCAGGTGCAGATTTATGTCGGTTTCGCGATAGCACAACGGCCATTCAATTGTTAAAAGGTAGTCCTTTGAAAATCGCCCTCCACGAAAGGACCTCGACCATGCCTGCCACCTTCACCAAAAGCGCCCTGATGCTGAGCCTGATGCTTGGCCTGGGCCAGGCACAGGCCGCCAACCCAAGCCCCACCGCACTGGCTGTCAGCCAAGGCATTCCACACCCCGCGGTGATCGCTCACCGGGGCGCGTCCTTCGATGCACCGGAGTCCACCGCCGCCGCCTACAAACTGGCCCGCGACCTGGGCGCCGACTACCTGGAAATGGACCTGCAACGCAGCAAGGACGGCGTGCTGTTCGCCCTGCACGACAACAACCTGCAGCGCACCACCGACGTCGCCAGCAAGTTTCCCGAGCGCAAGGACAGCCCGGCCAACGCCTTCACCATGGCCGAGCTGAAAACCCTCGACGCCGGCAGCTGGTTCAACCAGGCCTATCCCGACCGTGCCCGTGCGAGCTACGTCGGCCTGAAGATCCTGACCCTCGACGAAATCATCGACATCGCCCAGAGCAACCCGCATCACAAACCCGGCCTGTACATCGAGACCAAGGAGCCCAAGCAGTTCCCCGGCATCGAGCACGACCTCAAGGAAAAACTCCAGGACCGCGGCTGGCTCAGCCCGGCCGGCTCCAAGCTGGCGAAAAGCGACCTGGCAGTAGGCCAGGGCAAAGGCAAGGTGGTGTTGCAGACCTTCGAGAAGAGCAGCCTGGAACTGCTGCAGAAAGAAATGCCGAAAGTGCCGAAGATCCTCCTGCTGTGGATCGGTGAAGGCGGCATGCAGCCCAAGTCCGACGTGACCTTCGCCAACAGCGGCGAGAAGGACAAGGCGGCCTACTACGCCAAGCAGGAGCCCAAGGACAAAGCCGAGTTCGAGCAGTGGGTCAGCTACGCCAAGGCCCAGGGCGCCATCGGCACCGGCCCGTCGGCGGCACTGGCCAAGGGTGGAGACCAGAGCTATTTCGACCTGGTGCAACCCTGGATGAACCAGTTCACCCACGACCAGGGCCTGCTGGTGCACGTCTACACCATCGACGAGCCGGTGGACTTCAAGAAGGTCCTGGACTCCGGTGTCGACGGCATCTTCACCAACCGCGCCGCGGAGCTGCTCAAGTACGTCAAGCGCCCGGCCAGCGGCAGCGTCAGCCAGTTGCTCGAGGCCAACGGCTACTGAGCCGGTCGCCGTGCGCACGCCCGAGTGGACAGGCCAGCTGTGGCTCGGGCGTGACTACGGACTGATCCAGGGCGAGCTGGGGCGTACCGCACCTCACGCCCACTACGCCCATCAACTGATCCTCGCCCCCACCGCACCGGTCACCGTCAGCCTCGACGGCCTGCCCTGCACCGCCCGACAGGTGTTTATCCCGGCCATGCAACGGCATGCCATCCTCGATGCGCCCGGGCCCCTGTTCACCCTCTACGCCGAACCGCTGACGATTGACGCCCAGGCCCTGCAAGACAGCCTGCTGAGTGTCGAGCTGACGCTGCCGGCACTGACCGAGGCGCTGCGGCGTTGCCCGCGCCGAATCTTGCAGGACCGGCGGATCGAAAAGGCCCTGGCCGCCCTCGACCGACAATTGGCCGGCAAGGTCTCGGCCAGCGCCCTGGCGGCCCATGCGCACCTGTCCCTGAGCCAGCTCGAGCGGCTGTTCAGCGGCCAGCTCGGGTTGCCGGTGCGGCGCCTGGTGCTGTGGCGGCGCCTGCGCCTGGCGATGGGCCTGGTGCTGGCGGGCCAGGCCATCACCGAGGCGGCTCATGGCGCCGGGTTCGCCGATTCCGCGCATTTCTCCCGCACCCTGAAAACCCTGTTCGGCGTCACCGCGCGCCAGGCCCTGCAACATATCGAGTTGCGCCTGCTGGACTGACTCAACGGCGCAACGGCAAGGGCACCGGCGGCTCCTCCTGCACGGCTTGCCTGCTGAAGGGTGCCAGCAACTGTCGCCAATACGCCTGCGGATAATCCGGCTGGCTGCCGATGCCCAGGTCGCCCTGGCGGATCGGGTAGGCCGAGGAATAAAACGCCGTGCCCAGCAACCAGTCCCAGACATTCAGGAACAGGCCGAAATTCACATTGCCGGCGGTGCCGTACTTCATGTGGTGAAAGCGATGCATCGGCGCCCAGGCAAACACCCAGCCCAGGGGACCGGGGCGCATGTCGACATTGGAGTGCTGCAACAGCAGCTGGATGGCAATGGCAAACGCCAGCAGTTGCGCCACCGGCAAGGGGATTCCCAAGAACAGCAGCGGCAATAGTCCGGCGCTGGCTTCCAGCAACTGATGCAGCGGGTGCTTCATCAAGCCGTTGAAGCCATACAAGCGCTGCACGCTGTGATGCACCGCATGCAGGCGCCACAGCCAGGGCAGCCGATGGCTGAAGTAATGTGCCAGGGTCAGGCCGCAGTCGGCGATGACCATCGCCAGCGCCAACTGCGCCCACAGCGGCCAGCCGCGCGGCCACAGGCCATCGAACGCCAGCAGGCTCACCAGCCCCGGCAACAGCAGCAACCCCAGGGCGTTCAGGCTTTCATTGACCAGCGCGTGCAACACGTCGCGCAAGCGATCCTGTTGCGGGCGGTTCCAGTCCACCTCATAGGGCAACCACCACTCCGCCAGAAAGGACACCCCGAGCGCCCCGGCGAACACCAGTAGCAACCAGCCCGGGGCCAGCCCCGGCGTGCCCATCACCCACACGCCAGCGCCGATGAAGCCGGCGAAAAACGCGGGACCGTACAAGCCTTTGATCATTGCTTTCATCACTGCCTCTCCTGTTCGAGAGCACAGCTTGAAAGACCCGAGGGCCACTGCAATTGAACAAACGGCGCAAAGCTTGCGCTGAATTAAGGGTGAATTAAGTTGTACCGGCTAACCTGAACCCACTTAAACGAATCACCCCAAGGAAAGACCCTATGAAAACGTTGACTGCCCTGTTCGCCGCTACCGCCCTGACCCTGACCGCCGGCCTGGCCCAGGCCGACGTGCGCCCGGACCTGATCCCGGGCCTGCTCAAGGCTGGCACCATCATGGACCTGGAAAAACTCAACCAGGCAGCACTGGCCGAACACCCTGGCACCACCGCCGCCAACATCACCGACACCGAGCTTGAGCAAACAGCGGCCGGCGCCTACGTCTACCAGGTGGAACTGCGTGACGCCAAGGGCGTCGAGTGGGACGTCGACCTGGATGCCAAGACCGGCAAGGTCCTGAGCAACAAGCAAGACAAGTAATTCTTCAGGACAAAAAAGCCGCGCGGCCGAAAGGCCACGCGGCTTTTTCATGCGCTGGCGCATCAGGCACTCAGGCGTGCCGTCACCTCGTTCAACTGCCCCGACAGCTCGTGCAGGTTCTGGCTGGCGCGCTCGGTGCGCTGCACATTATCCAGGTTGGTGCTGGCGATCGTGGTGATCTCGGTCAGGTTGCGCGAGATGTCCTCGGCCACCGAGGTCTGCTCTTCCGCCGCCGTGGCGATCTGCCGGTTCATGTCGCGGATCGCCTCGACCGCCTCGGTGATCCGCTCCAGCATGGCGCCGGCCTGGGTCACCTGCTCGACGCTGGCATCGCTGCGCGCCTGGCCACTCTCGATCGCATGGGCGGCGTCCAGCGCGCCGGTCTGCACGCTCTGGATAATCTGGTTGATCTCGATGATCGACGCCGCGGTGCGCTGCGCCAGGCTGCGTACCTCGTCGGCGACCACGGCGAAACCACGCCCGGCCTCGCCGGCCCGCGCCGCCTCGATGGCCGCGTTGAGCGCCAGCAGGTTGGTCTGCTCGGCGATGCCGCGGATCACTTCCAGGACCTTGCCGATGCGCCCGCTGTCGGCTTCCAGACGGCGGATCACCTCGGCGGTGTTGGCGATTTCGCCACGCATTAGGGTGATGGTGTGGATGGTGCCCTGCATCACCTGCTCGCCCTGCTGGGCCGATTGGTCGGCGTCATCGGCGGCGCGCGCCGCATCCACCGCATGGCGCGCCACTTCCTGGGCGGTGGCGGACATTTCGTTCATCGCCGTGGCGACCTGATCGGTGCGATTGAACTGATCGTTGGTGCCCTGGGACATCAGGGTGGCAATCGCATTCAGCTCGCCGCTGGAGCTGTCCAGGTCGGTGGCGCTGCGCTGCAGGCGGCTGAAGGTTTCAGCGAGGAAATCGCGCAAGGTGTTGGCGGCCACCGCCAGCTTGCCCAGCTCGTCCTGACGACTGCTGGCCACGCGCTCGGCAATCCGCCCACGGCTGAGTTGCGCCACGTAGTCGATCAACTGGCGGATCGGCTCCACCAGGCTGCGGTTGACCAGCCACAGGCTCAGCAGGCCAATCAGCAACCCCGAGGCCAGCATCACCAGCAGGCCGATCCACACCGTGCGCTGGGCGGCGGCGCTGATGTCGCGCGACCGCTCGCTGCCCTGCTTGCGCAGCTCACTCACCAGTTCGCTCATCTGCTCGCTGGTGGCGCGGTCCACGCCCTTGACCGCTGCATCGCCGGCGGCCGGATCGGCACCGGCGGCGACAAAGGCATCGCGGCCTTTCTGGTACGCCGTGCCCAGCACCCGGTGCTCTTCACGCAAGCGCTCGATACGGCCCTTGAGCGCCGCATCGATGCCGGGCTCGGCCGCCAGCTGGCCAAGAATGCCCTGCACATCGCGCTGGCGATCCTCGAACTGCTGCCAGTATTTGCTCAGGTCGGCGCTCTGCTTGCCACGCAGCAACACGTTTTTCCATTCCTGCACCTGGACCTTGAATTGCAGGTTGGCTTCATCGATCAACTGCGAGGTGCGCAACGGCCCCTCGATCAGTTCGCGATAACTTTGCACGCCGTTGGACAGGAAGTGAAAACACGCCAGCGCGATCAACAGCACCGCCAGCAGGCTGCCACTCAACAAAGCCAGAACTTGCGCTCTCAGGGATTTTTGCAAGGACATCGAATGAGATCTCTCAACAGGGATAGAGCACGCCCGAGGCGGGCATGGGTAGCGTGCGAACATCCCTGTCAGGCAAACCGGGGCAAGCCGATCGCGCAGTCGTCGTAGGCGTGATCGGCCTGAAACAGGCTTTCTTGAGCGCCTCCGACAGCCGGTTATAACCGCCGAATATTGCACTTCGAACCATCACAAAATGGTCATGAAGCCTTGCGATGATCGGGCTCAAGTGAACCTGTAAAACCGCCTACAGGTGCCTTCCCTCCTGCGAGCCTCCATGAACCACAGCCTCGACCATGCCCATCGCGATTCGGATCTGTTCGGCCTGCTCTACGGCTTTGCGTTCCGCCCCGGCGAGCGGGGTCGCGAACTGGATTCGGCCAAGGCCCTGCAAGCCCTGCAACAGCCGGACGATGGCGAGGCGTTTCTCTGGCTGCACCTGAACCTGGCCCATGCCGCCTGCGAACGCTGGATGCAGACTCACCTGGCCCTGCCCGAGGAATTCTTCGAGGCCTTGCACGAAGGCTCGCGCTCGACCCGTATCGAGCATGTGGACTCGGCCCTGCTGGCGGTGGTCAACGACGTGGTGTTCAACTTCGGCAGCATGGTTTCCTCGGACATCTCCACCCTGTGGGTCTGCGTGCGCAGCCGGCTGATCGTCAGCGCGCGCCTGCAACCCTTGCATTCGGTGGACAAGCTGCGCTCCTCGGTCAAGGCCGGCGAACGTTTCCGCTCGCCCCTGGAACTGCTGGTGCACCTGCTGCGCGACCAGGGCGAAGTGCTGACCCAGATCGTGCGCAAGACCAGCCTCAACGTCGACCAGATCGAAGACCAGTTGCTGGCCGCGCGGATCTCCACCAACCGTGCCGAGCTGGGGGCCATGCGCCGGGTGCTGGTGCGCCTGCAACGCCTGCTGGCGCTGGAGCCGGGCTCGCTGCTGCGGCTGCTCAACCGTCCGCCGCAGTGGCTGCAGAAGGAGGACGTCAAGGAGCTGCGCAAGTCCACCGAGGAGTTCGCCCTGATCATCAACGACCTCACCGCCCTCGGCGAACGGATCAAGCTGCTGCAGGAAGAAATCGCCGCCAATAT
This sequence comes from Pseudomonas sp. GW821-FHT02B10, assembly GCF_059421865.1. Lineage (NCBI taxonomy): Bacteria > Pseudomonadati > Pseudomonadota > Gammaproteobacteria > Pseudomonadales > Pseudomonadaceae > Pseudomonas > Pseudomonas sp. GW821-FHT02B10. The sequence continues at coordinate 198,675 of NZ_JBWKVU010000005.1, forward strand.
CAACGAACAGACCAACCGCACCCTGTTCACCCTGACCGTGGTCACGGTGCTGGCGCTGCCGATCAACATCATCGCCGGCTTCTTCGGCATGAACGTCGGCGGCATCCCCTTCTCCGAGGACCCGGAGGGCTTCTGGATCCTCGTCGCGCTGGTCGCCACCTTCACCGTCATCGCCGGCCGCTGGGCGTTTCGCAAGCGCCAGGATATGTAGGCCGCCGCCCGCTCGCTCCTACAGAAAATGGGGCTGCTTCTTGACCAATGGTTAAAGGATTCACCCAAACACTGACCTGAGGCAGCCTCTCTGTAATATTTGGCAACGATCATGGGCGACACTCCTCCCTGCCACAGGATTGTCCGGCAATGGCCACCCCTTCCCTGACCGCCACCTCCCCTTCCCCCGCCCTCGAAGCCAGACCGCAGCTGGAGAAAAAAGCCAGCCCCTTCACCCTGGTGGTGTTCTTCGCGGTCCTCGCCATGGGCCTGTTGTTCACCGCCTACAGCCTGATGCACGACGTGCACGAGCTGGGCACCACGGTCACCACCTGGACCCCGTTCCTGCTGCTCGGCGTGGCGCTGCTGATCGCCCTGGGCTTCGAGTTCGTCAATGGCTTCCACGACACCGCCAACGCCGTGGCCACGGTGATCTATACCCACTCGCTGCCGCCGCATTTCGCGGTGGTCTGGTCGGGTTTCTTCAATTTCCTCGGCGTGCTGCTGTCCAGCGGCGCGGTGGCCTTCGGCATCATCGCCCTGCTGCCGGTGGAGCTGATCCTGCAGGTCGGTTCGTCGGCCGGCTTCGCCATGATCTTCGCCCTGCTGATCGCCGCCATCCTATGGAACCTCGGCACCTGGTGGCTGGGCCTGCCAGCCTCGTCGTCCCACACCCTGATCGGCTCGATCATCGGCGTCGGCGTGGCCAACGCCCTGATGCACGGCCGCGACGGCACCAGCGGCGTGGACTGGAGCCAGGCCACCAAGGTCGGCTACGCCCTGCTGTTCTCGCCGCTGATCGGCCTCGCCTTCGCCGCCCTGCTGCTCCTGGCCCTGCGCCTGTTCGTGAAGAACCGCGCGCTGTACAAGGCGCCCAAGGGCAATACCCCGCCGCCGTGGTGGATTCGCGGCATGCTGATCGTCACCTGCACCGGCGTGTCCTTCGCCCATGGTTCCAACGACGGCCAGAAAGGCATGGGCCTGATCATGCTGATCCTGGTCGGCACCCTGCCCATGGCCTACGCGCTGAACCGCACCATGCCGGCCGACCAGGCCCTGCAATTCGCCGCGGTGGCCGAGGTCACCCAGCAAGCCCTGGTGAAAAACGCCCCGCAACCGGCCCCGGCCGACCCGCGCGCGGTGCTTTCCGACTACGTGCGCAGCAAGGAAGCCACGCCGCAGCTGGTCCCGGCCCTGGCCGCCCTGACCGGTCATATCGGTGACGAAGTGAAGGGCTACGGCTCGTTGGCCAAGGTGCCGGCCGAAGCCATGGGCAACGTGCGCAACGACATGTACCTGAGCAGCGAAACCATCCGCCTGATGGACAAGTACCAGGTCGGCGATTTCGACGCCGACACCCAGGGCAAGCTGCAACTGTTCAAGCAGCAGATCGACAACGCCACGCGCTTCATTCCGCTGTGGGTGAAGATCGCCGTGGCCATCGCCCTCGGCCTGGGCACCATGGTCGGCTGGAAACGCATCGTGGTCACCGTCGGCGAGAAGATCGGCAAGACCCACCTGACCTACGCCCAGGGCGCCTCGGCGGAAACCGTGGCGATGCTGACCATCGGCGCCGCCGATCTGTTCGGCCTGCCGGTGTCCACCACCCACGTGCTGTCCTCGGGCGTGGCCGGGACCATGGTCGCCAACGGCGGCGGCCTGCAGATGCAGACCATCCGCAACCTGCTGATGGCCTGGGTACTGACCCTGCCGGCGGCGATCCTGCTGTCCGGCAGCCTGTACTGGCTGTTCACCCAATTGTTCTGAACACCGGCCCTGTAGCCGCTGCCGCAGGCTGCGATGGGCCGCGCAGCGGCCCCAAAACCTGACTCCGCGATCTTCCTGATATTGTGTGTTGTCCGGTTTGCCAGTCCTGCGGACTGGATCGCAGCCTGCGGCAGCGGCTACACGGACTGTGGCAGTCTGGGGTGAATACGGCTGGACAGCCCCACTTGCAAGACAAACGCCAACCCCCCGGTCAGCGGTGCGGAAAAACTCGCCAGCCCACCGCCGGCCCACATCAGCAACAGCCCCAGGGCGGTCCCGCCGAACCAGGCGCTCAGCCCCACACCGTTGAACGCTGCGACACGCTCGATGGCCGCCACCTCGGTGCGCCCGAACAGGATCTGCGCCAGCGCCACGCCAACCCAGGCGACGACGAAGATACCCTGGTAGGCCAGCGCCTTGAGCAGATAGGCGAACACGTCCGCCAGCATCAGGACGTAGACGATCCCCCCTACCGCCAGCGCCCACATCAGGTATGAACCGCGCACGCCGAAGCGGCCGAAGAACGCCTGCATGTTCAGGGTCGCCAGGTAGTAATTGGCAGTGTTGATCCGGGTTTGCGTGGCCCAGACGAACAGCAGCCCCCACAGCCCCATGAGTTGCAGGATCGCCATCACCACCGAGACTTCGTTGAGCGCGCCTTCGTGGGGAATGCTGCTGACCAGGTAGATGCCCGCCGCGCCGTTGAGCAGGAAAGTCACCGCGTAGAACGGCATGCCGAAGTTCCAGCGCCCGTGGTAGCCGGCGTCTTCAGGCTTGCCGAAGCGCGCGTAGTCGAAGGTGAACAGCATCAGGATCCACACCCCCATGTACGCCACGAAACAGTCCCACCAGGCAAAGGCGCCGGGGCTGGCCGGGCCGAAATCCAGCCACTGCGGTTGGTAGCCATAACGCGCGATTGACAGCCCCACCGCCACCAGCAGCCCGCCCAGGTACACCGGCAGCAGCACGCCGTTGAGCTTGTCCAGCCAGTGCTGCACGCTGCCCAGAATCAGCGGCACGCTGTACAGCACCACCAGCAGGGCCGCCAGCGGATACACCAACTGCGGGTACAGATGATTGAGCGCCACCGCGATCACCGAGCCTTCGAACACTGCGTAGTAGATCGCCGTGGAGAAGAAAATCAGCGTCGCCAGGCAGGCCCCGCTGCTGCCGAACAGCAGCCGGGAAAACAGCGCCACCGACAACCCGCTGCGCATGGCAAAACGGCTGAGCACGCTGTTGACCAGGCCATAGCAAAGCACCGACAGCAGCATGCCGATCAGCGCATTGCGGGAGCCGTGGGCCAACGCCAGGGACGCACCGACCACGATGTAGAACATGGCGCTGCACACGGCCCACCAGGCCATGGTCAGCGACAGCTTGCCCATGCGCGCATCCGCGGCGACAGGGAGATTGGCCGGGTCCTGCCCGGTTTGATTCGCTTGCGATAAAGCAGCCATATGCGTGAACTCCAGGACCAGTCAAAGGTTGAAGCGCGGGCAGCCGCCACCGCACCGAAGCGCAGTGGCACCAACCTTTTGGCATTTACCCGCGCCAGGCGGCGGGCAGAATCAGGAAGGGAACAGCTTGCTCAGACAGGCGAGCTTTTTCTTGTAGGAGCGCCGGGCCTCCAGCGCTTCTTCCAGGGTCACCGCGACGAAACGGGCCTTCTGGTTGGGTTGCATCTGGCCGATCAGGTCGAGGTCGGAGCTGATCACCGTGCCGATCATGGCGTAGCCGCCACCGGACACCGCATCGCGGTGCAGCACTATGGGTTCGAGCCCGGCGGGGACCTGGATCGAACCTATGGGGTAACAGCTGTCGACGATATTCGACGGATCGGAACCGGCGCCGAACGGCTGCTCTCGTGGCTGGAAGCCCAGGGCGCTGCCGCCCTTGAAGCGATAGCCGATGCGGTCGGCTTCCGAACCCACGGTCCAGGGCTCGGCAAAGAAGCTGGCCTTGGCCGCGTCGGTCAGGCGCTCGTAGTACAGACCAGGCACCACCCGCAGGCTGATCTCGCCACCCAGCGCCTGGCGCAGGGCCATGGGCAGGCTGGCGCCCGGCCGGCTCTTGGCGCTGTCGACACCCACCGGCAACTCGTCCCCCGCCACCAGCCGCCGCCCCTGGAAACCACCGAGGCCGCCCAGGGCATAGGTCGAGCGACTGCCCAGCACCAGCGGCACATCGATGCCACCGGCGACCGCCAGGTAGGCCCGGGCGCCGGCCTTGGGAAAATCGAAGCGCAACACTTGCCCGGCCTTGACCGCAAAGGCAGTGTCCAGGTGCATGTCCACGCCATCGACCTTGGGTGTCATGTGGGCGCCACAGACCGCCACCAGCGCATCGCGGGTGAATGCCAGTTCCGGGCCGAGCAATGTGCACTCCAGCCCCGCCGCGCCAGCCGGGTTGCCCACCAACTGGTTGGCCGCGCTCAGGGCGTACTGGTCCAGGGCTCCGGATGGTGGAATGCCCAGGTGGTAATAACCTTCGCGGCCCAGGTCCTGCACCGAGGTGGCCAGGCCGGGTTTGATGACCTTGATCATGCCAGCACCTCCTGCAACGACTTGGGATAACCGACCGGGTCGGCGAGGAACGCATCCAGGGAGAACTCCACCGGACGGATGCGCAGGTCGAACCGCCCGGCCTCGACCTCGGCCACCGCCCGGTCATAGGCCTCGCGGTCCATGGGCTTGAACTGCACGATGTCGCCCGGGCGGAAGAACACCATGTGTTCCTTGAGGTACGCCAGGTTCTGCTGCGGGTCGTAGATCGGCGCCGGGGTGACGCCAAACATCTGGTAGCCGCCGGCGCCGCGCACCGAGTAGATGCAGCCGAAACAGCCACCGTGGCCGAGGGTCAGCTTTGGCGTGTCGGTGCGCGGCCGCAGGTACTTGGGCACCTGCAACTGGCGCTCGCGCTCGACCATCTGGAACATGAACGGCAGGCCGGCGACGAAACCCACCATCGACACGAACCAGGGCGCGCCACTGTGGGCGGCGATAAACGCCTCGACGTCCGCCAAGCCATTGATCCGCGCCGCGTACTCCAGGTCGGTGGCGCTCGGGTCCTGGTGCCGGTCGCGAAAACGCATCAGGGTTTCATGGGTCCAGGGGTCGTTGTACAGCACCGGGATCTCGATGATCCGGGTGTGCAGGGTGCGCTCGGCCACCGCCTCGGCCTCGGCCCCTTGCACGGCTTCGAGCAGCGCACGGGGGGCAATGCGGTCGAGGTCGAAACGGATCTGGAACGAGGCGTTGGCCAGGCACACATCGAGTACGCCATCGAGTTCCAGGCGCTCCACGGCGCGGGTCACCGCCATGCCCTTGAAGAAGGCTTCCAGGGACATGCTGTCGCTGACCTCGGCGAACAGGTGCTCGTCGGCACCGAAGCTGTAGCGGATCGAGGTGTTCATGCGGCACCTCCCATACGGCGCGCGGCCAGCCAGGTCTCCAGGGTGCCGGTATGGAAGTCGGCATGGTGCAGCCAGGGCTCGGCGAGCAATTCCCGGTGCAGGTCCAGGGTGCTGGCCATGCCGCTCAATGTGCAGTGTTCCAGGGCGATCCGCGCCCGGGCCAAGGCCTCGCCACGGTCGCGACCATGGACAATCAGCTTGGCCAGCAGCGAGTCATAGTACGGCGGCACACGGTATCCCGGGTACAGATGGCTGTCGACCCGTACACCCGCCTCTTGCGGCCAGATCAACTCTTGCACCACACCGGGGCTGGGGAAGAAGTCCCGGGCCGGGTCTTCGGCGTTGATGCGCATCTGCAAGGCCGCGCCATTGAGTCGGATATCGCTTTGCCGCAACCCCAGCGGTTCGCCGCCGGCAATGCGCAACTGGGCCTGGACCAGGTCGATGCCGGTCACCAGTTCGCTGACCGGATGCTCGACCTGGATCCGCGTGTTCATCTCGATGAAAAAGAACTCGCCGCTGGTCTCGTCATACAGGTATTCCAGGGTACCCGCGCCCCTGTAGCCGAGGGCTTCGCTGAGGCGCACGGCGCTGGCGCACAGGGTTTCCCGCTGCAGGTTGTTGAGGACCGGCGATGGCGCTTCCTCGAAGATTTTCTGCCGCCGCCGTTGCAGCGAACACTCACGCTCGAACAGGTGCACCGCGTGCTTGCCATCGCCCAGCACCTGCACTTCGATATGCCGGGCCTTGCCGATAAAACGCTCCAGGTACAGCGCGCCATTACCGAAGGCGGTCTGCGCCTCGCGCTGGGCACGGGGGAATTCTTCCGCCAGTTGGCTGGCGTTTTCCGCCAGGCGAATACCCCGTCCGCCGCCACCGGCCGAGGCCTTGATCAGCAGCGGAAAACCCACGGCCTCGGCGGCTTGCAGGGTCATGTCGAGTTCGAACAGTTCCCCGGGCGAACCCGGCACCACCGGCACCCCGGCGGCCTGGGCAGTGCGCCGGGCTTCAGCCTTGTCGCCCATGCGGCGAATGGTGTCCGGGCTGGGCCCGACGAAGATCGCCCCCGTCGCTTCCACAGCTGCGGCGAACTCGGCGTTCTCCGAGAGAAACCCGTAGCCGGGGTGCACCGCATTGGCGCCGCTGGCCTGCAAGGCGCCCAGCAACGCCTGCACGTTCAGGTAGCTCTGGTCGGCGCGGGCGGGGCCCAGCACCTGCACCTCATCGGCCAGGCGCGCGGCCATGGAGTCGACGTCCGCTTCGCTGCACGCGGCCACGGTGGGGATACCCAGGGCCTTGGCCGCGCGAATGATGCGCACGGCGATTTCGCCACGGTTGGCCACCAGCAGTTTGCTGATGGCTTGAGTACTGATGGTTCGAGTCATGGGCCTGCCCTCACTGGTCATCGAGCGTGGCAACGACCTGACCCGGTTCCACCGGATCGCCGTCCTCTACCGCGAAGGCCTTGAGGCGACCGGCCGTCCCGGCGGTCAGTTCGGAAAACTGCTTCATGACTTCGATCAGGCCGATCACGGTGGCGGCGTCGACGCGCTCGCCAACCTCGACGAAGGGCGCCGACTCGGGCGTGGCCTTGCGATAGAAGGTGCCCGGCAAGGGGGTGATAACGGAATGTTCGGCCATGTCTGTTCCTCTTGGAATAGTTGTAGAAAGGCAGGCAAAAAATCTTCGGCGAACCCCGGCGTCTTCGCGCCTGGTGTTGTGTCTGGGGGGTTGCGGATCGGCTCAGCGCGGCGCACGCACCTCGATTCCGGCCTGGTCCAGGGCGGCGCGGGTGGCCTCCACCAGACACAGGGCGCCAGGGGTGTCGCTGTGCAGGCAGATGGAGTCGAACTCGATCTCCAGGTCCTCACCCTCCACGGTGCGCACCAGGCCTTGCTGGCAAGCGCGCACCACACGGGCGGCGACCGTGGTCGGATCGAGGGCGCGAACATTGCGGGTGAAGACGATGGAGCCGCTGAGGTCGTACTCGCGGTCGGCGTAGAACTCGCGGATCACTGGCTGGCCCAGCTCCCTGGCCACCCGCCAGATCACCGAACCGGGCATGCAATACAGCAGCAGCCCGGGCTCCAGGACTTGCAGGTGTTCAACCAACAAGCGGGCGGCTTCTTCATTCCGCGCCAGGTGCATGTAGAGCGCGCCATGGGGCTTGATGTGTTGCAGCGCCGCGCCCTGGACCCGCGCCAGTTCGCGCAGGGCGCCGAGCTGATAGAACATGTCGTCCACCAGTTCCTGGGCCGGGGCATTGATGTGCCGGCGGCCGAACCCCACCAGGTCGCGGAACCCCGGATGGGCACCGATGGCCACGCCCAGGCGCTTGGCCTGCTCGACGGTACGCCGCATGGTACCGGGGTCGCCGGCATGAAAGCCGGTGGCGATGTTGGCTGAGCTGATGAAGCCCATCAGCTCGTTATCGACGCCATCGCCGATGGTCCAGGGGCCAAAGCTCTCGCCCATGTCCGAATTGAAATCCACTGCCTGCATCACTGTTGCTCCAACTTCTCGTGACTTCGTGCAGTGGAAATTACGGCCGCCCTTGACCCCTTGGGAAGATCTATTATCAGATACGGCATCTTCTGAAAAACAGATATCTATTCCCCTGTAGAAGCCTTGAGGAGTTCGTGATGTCCCTCACCTTGCGCCAGGTCCGCTACTTCGTCGCCACCGCCGAGATCGGACAGATTTCCCAGGCGGCGATCCACCTGAACATCTCCCAGTCGGCGGTGACCACGGCGATCAAGGAACTGGAAGCCATGCTCGGCGTGCAGCTGTTCTTGCGTTCGGCCCAGGGCATGAACCTGACCGACGCCGGACGGCACTTTCTCAACCGCGCCTATGTGATCCTGCGCAGCGTCGATGACGCGCTGAACAGCCCGCTGCCGGACTACCGCGCCAGCGGCGTGCTACACCTGGCGGCCAGCTACACGGTGATCGGCTACTTCCTGCCGCACCACCTGCAACGCCTGGAACACTGGCATCCGGACGTGACCATCGAGGTCCACGAACAGGAACGCCAGGCCATCGAACAGGGCCTGCTGGAAGGTCGCTTCGACATGGCCGTGGTGCTGACCGCCAACCTCACCCACCCGGACATCGTCTCCGAAACCCTGTTCAACTCCGAACGCCGCCTGTGGCTGCCCAGCCATCACCCGCTGTGCGAGCGCGCCACCGTCAGCCTCGCCGACGTGGCGCAGGAACCCTACATCTTGCTGACCGTCGACGAAGCCGAACAGAGCGCCATGCGCTATTGGGAAAACGCCCGGCAGAAACCCCGGGTGCGGGTGCGCACCAGTTCGGTGGAGGCGGTGCGCAGCATGGTGGCCAACGGTAGCGGCGTGGCGATCCTTTCGGACCTGGTGCACCGCCCCTGGTCGCTGGAAGGTAAACGCATCGAAACCCTGACCGTGAGCGACCCGGTGACGCCCATGAGCGTCGGCCTGGCCTGGCATCGCGAACGGGTGTTCACCCCGGCGATGCAGGCGTTTCGCGACTACTTCCACGACGCGTTCCTCGCGCCGCAGCAGCTGTCGGCACGGCGTTAAGTCTCGCCAGAGCGCCAGGAGCGAGCTGGCTCGCGATGAGGTACGCGGTGCATCCGATCGACCGCGTTACGTGCATCGCGAACCCGCTCGCTCCTACAGGGTGTCAGGAACAGCGCGTGGCGGGGTTTTGCGCCCAGCGTTTGGCGGTGCCGGCAATGCGCTTGGCCAGCTCGTCGATGGCCCGCTGATGGGCCTGGACCAGGCTCGACAGCTCGACGCTGGCCGGTTGGCTGATGCGGCTGCTGCAGGTCAGGCTGCGGCGCTCGACGCCATCACCGCGCAGGCGCAGGTTCCACACCACGTCGATCAACGCATAACGTCCCGGCACCGATTCGAAGCGGCGCACATCGGTCTGCAACGACAGGATCGGCTGACCCGCGGACTTGGGCAGGCCTTCCAGGTTGCGCGTACCCAATTGCTGCTCCATCTGGCTGGCCAGGGCGTCGTGGAACTCGTCCACCAGCGGCGCGCTCCAGCGCGCGGTTTCCAGGATCGCCAGGGTGCCGCCGTCCTGGCGCACCACGACTTGCGGCTGGTCGACCTGCATCGGAATGCGCACCCCGGCCATCTCGAACTGCAGGCCCGACGCCGTGCCACCAGCCGCCAGCTCGGGCGCCGGCGGCATCAGGGTGTAGTAATGGGTCGGCGCCGAGCTGCAGGCCGCCAGGCCCAGGGACGCGATCAGCAACACTAGAGTTTTTTTCATGGCTGGACTTCCGATTCAGGCTCACGAGAAGACGAGGTCGAGGATTTGTAGGCGTCCGGCTGATTGTCCTTGAGCCGCCCACGGATCAGTGCTTCGGGATGACGACTGAGGAAGTCGGTGAGCACCCGCACCGAACGGGCGGTGCGCTGCACTTCGTCCATCGCCTGGCCCAGTTGCAGACGCTGCGGCGAGTCCTCGGCGAAGCTGTCGTTGGCCGTGGTCAGGGTTTTCTTGGTCTGCTCCAGGGTGTCGCGCATTTCTGGCAATACCTTGCCGTTAACGTTCTGCAAGGTCTTCTGCATCTCGGTCAGGCTGCCGTTGAGGTTATTGGCGATGGTATCGATCGGCAATTTGCTGATCTTCTCCACCACCCGCTGCAACTGCTCTTGCAGCTTGTCGAGGCCGCCCGGCACGGTAGGAATTTCCAGCGGCCGCGCGGTCGCATCGAAAGCCACCGGCTTGGCGTTGGGGATGAAGTCCAGGGAGATAAGCAACTGGCCAGTCAGCAGGTTGCCGCTGCGCGCCTGGGCCCGCAGGCCGTGCTGGACAAAGGTACTGATCAGGTAGCCCGCGCGACTTTCGTCGGCGCCGCTGAGCTTCTCCAGTTGCTGATGGACCTTGCCCAGGCGTGCCGGGTAGATCACCACGCCGACCACGGTGGAGAAGGTCTTTTTCTGCTCGTCGTAATCCAGGTCCATCGACACCACCCGGCCGATGTTCACCCCCAGGAACTCCACCGGCGCATTGAGCGCCAGCCCGCGCAGGGTCTGGTCGAAACGCATGCGCATGTAGTACGGGTCGCCATCGGGCGGCGCCAGCGCGGTGTCCTGGTCGGCGAACAGCTGGTAGCTGGCGTTTTCCTCGGCCGGCTTGGCGTTGGGGCTGTACTTGGGTTCGACGAAGGCGATGCCGCCGGCGAGGATCGACGACATGGATTCGGTGTTGACCTTCAGGCCGTTGGCGCCCAGGGTCACGTCCACGCCGCTGGCGTTCCAGAAACGCGAGTCGGTGGTGACGAACTGGTCGTTGGGGGCATTGACGAAGATCCGCACGTCCACGCCCTTGCCGTTTTCCGACAGTTTGTAGGAAATCACCTGGCCCACCTCGATGCGCCGGTAATAGACCGGTGAACCGACGTCCAGCGAGCCCAGGTCATCGGTGCGCAGGGTGAAGCGCTTGCCCTTTTGCCCGTAAGTCACCGGGGGCGGCGTTTCCAGGCCGACGAAGCTCTTCTTGCGTTTTTCTTCCTGGCCGGCGTCGGCGCCGATAAAGGCCCCCGACAGCAGGGTGTCGACCCCGGACACACCGCCCGCGCCAATGCGCGGGCGCACCACCCAGAACATCGAGTCGGCGGCGGTGAAGGACTCCGCCGACTGGTCCAGCTCGACCTTGGCGATCACCTTGCTGCGGTTCTTGCTCAAAGCGATGGAGGTGACCTTGCCGATTACCACGTTCTTGTATTTGACCTGAGTCTTGTTGGCTTCCAGGCCTTCGGCGGTCTGGAAGCTGATGGAGATCTCGGGCCCGGCCGACAGCGATTTGTGCACCAGCATCGACAGGCCGACCAGGGCCGCGACTATGGGCACGATCCACACCAGCGAGATATTGAACCGGCGCGTCCTGACCGCGGGGGTACCCGGCCTCGCTGGCGCGCTTGAAGCGTTGGAACCTGGATGATCAGACATCTTCAACCTCTACATCCCAGATAAGCCGGGGATCGAAACTCATGGCCGCGAACATCGTCAGGACCACGACCAAACCAAAAAACAGGATGCCCATGCGCGGCTCGATCGAGCTCAGGGCGTGGAATTGCACCAGCGCCGCCACCAGGGCGACCACCAGCACGTCGAGCATCGACCAGTAGCCGATCACCTCGATAAAGCGGTACAGCTTGGCGCGCTCGCGCATCGCCCAATGGCTGCGGCGCTGGCAGGTGATCAGCAGCATCCCCAGGACCAGGAACTTGCTGCACGGCACCACCACGCTGGCGATGAAGATCAACAGGGCAATGTCCCAGGAGCCGTGCTGCCAGAACTCCAGCACGCCGCTGAGAATGGTGTTTTCGCTGCCGCTGCCGAAGATCTGGGTATACATCACCGGCAGCACGTTGGCCGGGATGTAGAGAATCAGGCTGGCCACGAGAAAGGCCCAGGTACGGCTCAGGCTGTTGGGTTTGCGCGCATGCACCACAGCCTCGCAGCGCGGGCAGTAGTGAACGTCCTGGGGGCAGGTCTGGCCGCAGGTGTGGCACAGCATCAGGCCCAGGTCGCGGGCATAGGGAGGCTGGTTCATCAGTAGCGGCCCTCCAGGTCGTCCCAGAGGCGGCGGATGCCCTTGCCGGAAATCAGGATGATCAGCACCGTCAGCATCGCCAGCGACCACAGCCCCAGGCCCGGGTGCACGTCGAGCATGCCGGCCAGCTTGACGATGGCCACCAGGATGCCCAGCAGGCACACCTCCAGCATGCTCCACGGCCGCAGGTGTTCCAGGGCCCGCATGCAGGCCTTGAAGCCCGGCGCCGCGCGCCCGATGTTGGCAAAGCCCAGCACCCAGCACAGCAGGGCAATCTGCAGGCCGGGGGCAAGGATGATGGCCAGGCCGGTGACGGCGGCGATCAGGCTGATGCGGCCCTGGGCCAGGGCCTCGACCGACTGCCAGAGGGTGGCTTCGTTGCTCAGGCCTTCGAGGCTGATGCCGATCACCGGAAAGGCGTTGGCGAACACGAACAGCAGCGCCGCAGTGATCGACAGGGCAAGCAGCTGCTGCACGTTCAGGTGCCGGGCGCGCTCCAGCACCGCCCCGCAGCGCGAGCACTGGGAGGTCTGGCCTTTTGCAAGCGGCACGGATTCGTACAGCGAATCGCAATGCTCGCAGATGATCCAGTTGGGAGAGAGTGTCATGGTCTTCGAGTCAGGTGGGACAGCGGAGGGCGCTGATCCATGGCGCGTATTCTCTGCAAAAGTAGAGGATGGTGTCTAGTTTTACCTGAGGACTGCAAACGCCCTGGTGCGCCATAATGTATGCCCCTTGCTGCCTCTCAGACCATGAACGATTCAAAAATGCTCCCGGCCAAAAACCCGCGCTCGCCGAAACAGACTCGTGGCCATGAACGGGTCACGGCGATTCTCGACGCCTGCGCCCACCTGCTGGTCAGCCAGGGAGTGGCCAGCCTGACCATGCATGGCCTCGCGCGCGAAGCCGGCACCTCCATCGGTTCGCTGTACCACTTCTTCAGCGACAAGCAGAGCGTGCTCGACGCCCTGGGCCAGCGCCATATCGACGCCTTCGAACAGATCACCGCCAACCTCCTGGCCATCGACCCGGCCACCTGGGTCGAGTCGAGCAGCCAGGAGGTGATCGACCGGATGATCATGCCGATCATGGAATACCTCGAGACCCATCCCGACCTGCTGCAGATGATCAGCCCCACCTTCACGCCCTGCCAGCTCCAGGCCCCGACCATCCAGGCGCGAATCCAGGAAACCTACGACCGCATGCTCGCCCTGCGCCTGCCCACCGCCAGCGCCGCGGAGCGCGACGCCTACGTGACGGCCATGCGCGGATTGCCCATCGGCCTGTTCCAGGTTGCTCTGGAGAATAGTCAGCTCAAGAGCATTCTGCTGTTGCAGGAAGTCCCCCGGGCGATGAAGGCCTACCTCGAAGCCATCGAGCGGCACCACGCCGCCCGCTGACCCCTGCGGTTTTCAACTGGCGCGATCGAGCGGGCGACGCAGCATCAAGCGCTCCCGCACCAGGTCGTAACCCCAGTGATAGACATAGGTGTACGGCAGGAAGAACAGCAGCACGCCGATGTCGAGAATCAACGCTTGCATCAGGCTGACCTGCAGCCACCAGGCGATCAGCGGCACGCTTACCGCCACCAGGCCACCTTCGAACAGCAGCGCATGGGCGACCCGGGTCCAGCCGCTGGGTGCCAGGGCCAGGCGCTTGAGCAGGCGGTCGAACAGACCATTGAAGACCACGTTCCAGGCCAGGGCGATCAGGCCGATGGCGATAGTCGCCACGCCCATGTCGACAAAGGGTTTGTCCATGATCCAGGCCAGCAGCGGCGTACACAGCGCGAACGCCAGCAGCTCGAAGCCCACGGCCTGGAAAACCCGTTCGGTCAAGGATTTGGTGTTGCTCATGATCCGGCTCCCGCCAGTGAATGTGGTTGCCATGATCACCTTATGTTCCGATACTTCATAATCATTAACCATCGATCAAGGCGATAGTTCATGGCCTCACACGAAGTACTGCTGGCCTTTGTCCAGGCGGCCACCCAAGGCTCGTTTTCCGCGGCCGCGCGCAAGCTCGGCAAGAGCCAGTCGACCATCAGCGCGGCGGTGGCGAGCCTGGAGATCGACCTCGACCTGCAGCTGTTCGACCGCAGCAGCCGCAAGCCCGCCCTCACCCCGCAAGGCTACGTCATGCTGCAGCGGGCCGAAGACATCCTGGCCGCCACCAGCCGCCTGGAAATGGCCGCCAGCCAGCTGGCCCAGGGCGTGGAAGCCAAGCTCACGGTGGCCCTGTCCGACACCTATCAGTCGGATCGTTTCGAAACCTCGCTGAGCGCCTTCGAACAACGCTACCCGGACCTGGAGCTGGAATGCCTGATCGCCGAATGCGACGACCTGATCGAGCTGGTCCAGCGCGGTCGGGCGCAGATCGCCTTTGCCGAGATGCAGCCCGAATACCCGGCGGACCTCGACCATTCGACGGTGGACGAGCGCACCGAAATCACCCTGTTCGTGTCGCGCAACCACCCCTTGGCGGCGCTAAAAAATATCGATCAGGCACGCCTGCAACAGCACCGCGAGCTGCGCCTGGCGACCATCGTCAACCCCTACGACAGCCGGGCCCGGGGCCGGGTGTGGTCGGCGCCGAGCTACCTGATGCTGCTGGAAATGGCCCAGGGCGGCTTTGGCTGGGCGCCCCTGCCGCGCTGGCTGGTGGAACGTTTCGGCGCCGACAGCCTGGTGGAACTCGATGCCCGTGGCTGGCCGCGCAACGTGGCGGTCGATGCCCTGTGGTCGCGCCTGCATCCGCCAGGCCCGGCGGGCAGCTGGTTGCTGGGGCGGATGCTGGAATAAGCGTTTTTTTGCAGAGGCTCGCCCCGCTGGCGGCCGCTCCGCGCCCGATCGCAGCCTGCGGCAGCGGCTACAGGGCTCGGCTGATCTGGAGAACAGCGCATCGTTGCAACGTTTCCGAGCTCGCTCCCGGTCCCTGCTCGCGCCACCCTCCCTGTAGCCGCTGCCGTAGGCTGCGATAAGGCCGCAGGCCTTCAACGATCGCCAATAGACCACGACCGCTCGGCCGACCGCAGTCTTCGGATCGGCAAGAGTTCAGAGGGTTTTCAGAGCCTCGAGCTTGTTCTCGATAAAACGCCGCTCCGGTTCCTGCCGGGTCAGTTCCAGGGCGCGCAGATAGGCCTGGCGCGCCGGCTCCACCCGGCCCAATTGCCGACAGAACTCGGCCCGCGCCGAATGGGCCAGGTGGTAATCCTGCAACTCGCCCCGGGCGAGGATCGCCTCGACCCGTTCCAGGCCGGCCAGCGGCCCGTCCCGCTGGGCGATGGCGACCGCGCGGTTCAGTTCGATCACCGGCGAGGGCATGGCGCGCAACAGCACGTCATACAGGCCGACGATCTGCTGCCAGTCGGTTTCCCCGGCGGTCGCCGCCTCGGCATGCACCGCGGCGATCGCCGCCTGCAGGCAGTACGGGCCGAAACGGCGGGTGCCCAGGGCGTGTTCCACCAGGGCGCAGCCCTCGGCGATCAGTTCGCGGTCCCACAGCGAACGGTCCTGTTCGTCCAGCAGCACCAGCTCCCCGGTGGCCGAGGTCCGCGCCAGGCGCCGCGACTCATGCAGCAGCATCAAGGCCAGCAGGCCCATCACTTCGGGTTCCGGCAGCAGTTCCAGCAACAGACGGCCGAGGCGGATCGCCTCATGGGTCAGGTCTTCACGGGTCAGCTCGGCGCCCATCGACGCCGAATAGCCTTCGTTGAACACCAGGTAAATCACCCGTAACACGCTGTCCAGGCGCTCGGGCAGTTCGCTCAGGGACGGCACCTGATAAGGAATCCGTGCATCGCGGATCTTGGCCTTGGCGCGCACGATGCGCTGGGCGATGGTGGCCGGCGTCGAGAGAAAGGCCCGGGCGATTTCCTCGGTGGTCAGGTCGCAGATCTCCCGCAACGTCAGCGGCACCTGGGCGTCCGCCGCCAGCGCCGGGTGGCAGCAGGTGAAGATCAGGCGCAGGCGGTCGTCTTCCAGGTCCTCCTCGCTCCAGTCAGCCTGCTCCAGCTCTTCGAGCTGGCTGACCAGCGCCGCCTGGGACGCGGCGAAACGCGCCCGCCGACGCAAACCGTCGATGGCCTTGAAACGCCCGGCCGATACCAGCCAGGCCCGCGGGTTGTCCGGTACGCCGTCGCGCTGCCAGCGCTCGACCGCGACGAAGAACGCCTCGTGCAAGGCCTCTTCGGCAAGGTCGAAATCCCCCAGCAGGCGAATCAGGGTCGCCAGGATCCGCCGCGACTCGTTGCGGTAGACCGTTTCCACCAGCGCCTTGACGCTGTCTTGCGCCACCGCCGGCATCAGTCCGGCATGCCTCGGGTCACCAGGCTTTCCAGGCGATCCAGGCTCTGCCCCCAGCCCTCGTGAAAGCCCATGGCTTCATGGGCCTGGCGATCCTCTTCGCTCCAGTGCATGGCGCGAGCGGTGTAGAGGGTCTTGCCGTCCAGGTCGTCGAAGGTCACTTCGGCGCTCATGAAGGCCTTGCCCGAAGGAATCCAGCCCGGCAGGAAGGCATCGGTGAACACCAGCCGCCGCGGCGCGACGATCTCCAGGAACACGCCCATGGTCGGGTATTCGTTGCCGTCCGGGGCGCGCATCAGGGTGCGAAACTGGCCGCCGACCCACAGGTCCATTTCGCACTCCGGGGTGGTCATGCCGTGGGGTCCCCACCATTGCACCAGCAACTGCGGTTCGGTCCAGGCACGGAACAGCTTGCCGGGCGGCGCATCGATCAGGCGGCTGATGGACAACTCATATTGGGCGGGCGCACGGCCCACGCTGTGCTCGGTCATGGCGAAACTCCTGCTTATGCTTGTTTTTTCAGGGCTCGTTTTTCCAGGGTGGCGATCAGGGATTCAACTCGCGCACCGGGCGTACCTCGACGCTGCCGACCCGGGCCGCCGGAATGTTGCCGGCGACCTGGATGGCTTCGTTGAGGTCCTTGGCATCGATCAGGTAGAACCCGGCCAACTGTTCCTTGGTTTCGGCGAACGGGCCGTCGGTGATCGACAGCCGGCCGCCGCGCATGCGCACCGTGGTCGCGGTCTGCACCGACTCTAGGGCCTCGGCGGCGAGCATCCGGCCGCTGCCCTGCACCGACTCGGCGTACGCCATGCACTCGGCGTCCTTCGGGCTCTCCGGCAGGCTGTGCAACAGCTGTTCGTCGCTGTAGACCAGGCATAGGTATTTCATGGGGCTCTCCTCGATCGGGCTGATCAACTATGGCTGCAGTTTCAGGCTTTGGCGAAAAACCCGACGATCAGGGTTGCAGGTCGAACAAGGCGGTGCCGCTCTGCATGTCGAACGGCGCCGACCAGTGTTCGTGGACCACTTTCCACTGGCCGCCCAGGCGCTGGTAACCGGCGGTCACGCGCATCCAGCAGGCCTTGGTCTCGCCCTTGTCATCGGTGCCGCCGCAGTGGGCCAGCCAGTGGGCGAAGGCGCTGTCGCTGGCGCCGACTATGTGCAGTTGTTCGAAGTCGAAGATGCCAGGGCCGGGGCAGAACTCCATGCAGGCCTTCCAGTGCGCGCGGTAGGCTTGCTTGCCCTTGAATTGCAACGCGGCCACGGCGTCGAACGCGGTGATGTCGTCGGCGTAATAGCTGACGATGCGCTCGATGTCCTTGGCCATCACGGCCTGGCGCCAGGCGTCGATCAGGCTGCGGATTTCGCTTTCGGTGGTTTGGGCGTTCATGGCGATTCTCCTTGCGATTGAGTGATACAGGCTCAAGGTGGCCGCCACAGGCGACCGTTAAATCGTGAAGACACCCTTAGTCGTCTGGCCGCCTGGCAAATCGACAGGGCCAGGAAAAAAACCGGAACCCTGGGCAAAATCGCTAGAATCGCCACTTACCCAGCCCCCTCAGTGCCCGGATATGGACAGCCCAGTGACCACCCGACTCGTGCCCTACGAACAGCTCGACGCCAGGCAATTGCAGCAGCTCGACGCGCTCGAAGTGCACCCGCGGCAGAAGAATTATTCCGGCGATATCTACACCGCGCTGCATACCCTGCTCAAGGCGCCGGAGCCCGGGATCAAGGGCTTCGCCCTGCTGGCCGACGAGGTCCCGGTGGCCTTCCTGCTGCTCAAGCGCCCACCGTTCCTGCCCCATTGGGCCGACCCCGACACCGCCACCCTGCATGCCTTGCAGGTCGATCACCGGGTCCAGGGCCAGGGCTACGGCCGGGCCTGCCTGCAAGCCCTGCCCGCCGCCGCGCGCCAGGCGTGGCCAGAAATCAAGGGACTGATGCTGTCGGTGGACGCGGACAACGCCGCGGCCTTCAGCCTCTACCTGAAGCAAGGCTGGGTCGACAGCGGCGAGGCCTACAGGGGCCGCATCGGCTATGAACGCCGTCTGGTCCTGATGTTCTGACATGACCCAGGAGAAGCATGATGCTGACCACCCTCGAGCAACTGGAAGCAATCTACGGCCAGCCCATTGAGCGCGCCGTGCGCAAGGAAATTCCCTTCCTCAACCCGGACTACCAGGCCATGGTGTGCGCCTCGCCGCTGGTGATCCTGAGCACCAGCGGCCCCGACGGTATCGACGGCTCGCCCCGCGGCGATACCCCGGGTTTCGTGCGGATCATCGACGAGCGCACCCTGGCCCTGCCCGACCGCCCGGGCAACAACCGCATCGACAGCCTGCGCAATATCGTCAGCGACCCGCGGGTGGCCCTGCTGTTCATCATTCCGGGCATCGGCGAGACCCTGCGGGTCAATGGCCGGGCGCGGATCTCGGCCGAGCCGGCGCTGCTGGACAGCTTCGCGGTGAATGGCAAGCCGGCGCGCACGGTGATCCTGGTGGACATCGAGGCGGCCTACTTCCACTGCTCCAAGGCCATCGTGCGCTCCGACCTGTGGAACCCCGAGCACTACCTGGAACGCTCGGCCCTGCCCTCGGCCGGCGCCATCCTCAAGCGCCTCTGCGACGGCCAGTTCGACGCCGACCGCTACGACCGGGAGATGCCGGAACGGGTGCGCAACAGCCTGTATTGAATGCTTCTGCAGGAGCGAAGCTTGCTCGCGATGAAGGCTGACGCGGTACATCAGCCAGACCGCGGCGCCCTTTTCGCGGGCAAGCCTCGCTCCTGCGCCGTGGCGTTACGACCTCACAACTCCAGCACCATCTCGTGCCAGGCCATGCCGCCATGGTCCGACGCCGAAGCCTTGAGGTAGACGAAGCCGAAGCGCTCGTACAAGGGCACATGCCGCTCCTTGCACATCAGGTTGATGCTGGCCTTGCCCAGGCCGCGCATGTGCTCGATAAAGGCCTCCAGCAGACGCCGGGAAACACCCTGGCCCTGATAGTCCGGATGCACCACCACCGACATGATCACCACATGGGGCCCGGCCGGGTCGTGGCCGATCAGTTCCTTGAAGGCCTCGTCGGCCATCTCCACCTCGAAGGCCGCTCCGGAGTTGATGAAGCCGGCCACCACGCCCTCCACTTCGGCGACGATGAAGCCCTCGGGCCAGGTGGCGATGCGGGTGGCGATCTTTTCCCGGGTGGCGGCTTCGTCGCCTTCGTAGGCCAGGGTTTCGATGGCAAAGCAGCGGTCCAGGTCAGCGGCGGCGACCTGACGGATCAACAGGCTGGATAAGGTCATGGGGAACAGATCGGCTATGGGAAATGCCGCCGATCATAAAGTAATAAGGCTTGCATATCGAATGACGGCAAGCCCGTAAAACCTGCGTAGAGTCGCTGTCATCCGCGCGCCGACCGGGTTATTTGTCAGGGCTCAATCAATCCCATCCTGGTCGAGTACGGAAGTCGCCATGAGCAATGTTCAGATCGGTTTGCTGGTGCTGTTCGGTATCAGTGCGTTCGGTTTTGTCACCCTGTCCATCGACCTGTGGCGCGCCCGCCGGCCGAACAAAGGCAAATGACCGGGCCCACCGCGGGCCCGGCCGGTACTCGCGGCGCGGCTCACTGCTCCTTGAGCGGCAGCCAGATTTCCAGCACGCCCTGGCCGGTGTCGGGGTTGAAGTCGGCGCTGTAGCGTTCGAATTCCGGCGCATCGGCGGCTTCGCGCCCGGACTGCGGCAGCCAGGTTTTCCAGATGTACTGGAAGGTCTGCGGCAGGCTCGCCAGCGGCCCCTGGTGCTCGAACACCGCGTAGTGCTGCGGCGGCACCTCGACCCAGCGGTACAGCTCGGGCAAATCGTCGAGTTTGCTGATTTCGACCCCGGCGATGTATTCGAACCCGCCCTTGCCGTCGGGGTTGCAGCAGAGGCCGTAGGTCTCCTCCCCGACCTGGCCGGGAACCTTGCCGATATGGGGAATGAAGCGTTCCCAGAGTTCAGGAATGCCCTGCGTCGTCTCGGGAGTGAAACGCCCGCCCAGACCGGCGATCAGCAGAAAGCGCCCCTTCTCGAAACGCGGCACCGGCCCGCCGACCTGTTTTTGCTCATCCATGATGCGACTCCTGCCTGAAAAATGGGTTCGGCAGGGAGTATAGAGGCCAAACAACCCGAATCGCTGGGTCAGAGCGCGGGAAGCTCCGCGACCGCCGCGCCGACGATGAACTCCTGGTAACCGGACAGGATCACGTAGACCGCGAAATAGCAGAAGATCGCCGCAGATGCCAGGTAGGAGTAGCGCAACAATTTGTCGCCCAGCAGCTTGCCGCCCTGGGTCGCGGCAAAGCACAGGCCCACGACCCAGGCCAGCCCGGCACAGAAGAAACCGCTGAGGAACAGCCCGGAACTGAGCAGGTCACCACCACCGGAACGGGCAATCAGGGTACCGCCCACTGCGGCGAACCAGAGGATCGCGCTGGGGGACGACATGGCCAGGAAAATGCCGCGGAAAAACTCCTTGCGCGGCGAACCGTTGTCCACCTCCCCGGCCTCGGCCAGCACCGCGCTGTGGTGGATCGCCGAATAGATCATCTTCGCCGCGAAGTACACCAGCAGCGCCGATCCGCCGATCCACAGCACCCAGCGCACCGCTTCGTACTGCAGCAGCACGGTCATCCCGGCCAGCGCCAGCACGGCGTAGACCAGGTCACCGACACAGGTGCCCAGGCCCAGGCAGAAACCCTGGAAATAACCACGCTGCATGGCCAGGGTAATCATCGCGATATTGGCCACGCCTATGTCCAGGCACAGCGAAAGGCTCAGCAGAAAGCCGCTGGTAAACTCCATCATTCATCCTGTTCGATGCGGTTGTTCGAGTGGGGGGTATTTAACGCGGGAGGGCACGGCAAACACAATGCGCGGGCTGCGAATCCAGCCTGCATGATGCAAATCCCTGTCCAGGCAACGCCGCTGCCGGCAAAAAAATAGTTGTCGCGCCCCTCTGGACAGCCTGGCGCCACAGCCCTTATCGTCTGCCCCCAGGCCACCGCAGTGGCCGACGTCGCTCGGACGGTTCCGGGCGCTCACGTACTCGAGGCAACAATGGCCGAACAAGGTTCGCCGCGCCGCTTTGCGCGCATAGATCGACTCCCCCCCTACGTATTCAATATCACTGCCGAGCTGAAGATGGCTGCGCGTCGGCGCGGCGAAGACATCATCGACTTGAGCATGGGTAACCCCGACGGTGCGACTCCGCCGCACATCGTCGAGAAACTGGTCACCGTCGCCCAGCGCGAAGACACCCACGGCTACTCCACCTCCAAGGGTATTCCGCGTCTGCGCCGGGCCATTTCGCGCTGGTACAAGGATCGCTACGAGGTCGATATCGACCCGGAAAGCGAAGCCATCGTCACCATCGGCTCCAAGGAAGGCCTGGCGCACCTGATGCTCGCCACCCTGGACCAGGGCGACACCGTGCTGGTGCCCAACCCCAGCTACCCGATTCACATTTACGGCGCGGTGATCGCCGGCGCCCAGGTGCGTTCGGTGCCGCTGGTGCCAGGCGTGGACTTCTTCGACGAGCTGGAGCGGGCCATCCGCGGCTCGATCCCGAAACCGAAGATGATGATCCTCGGCTTCCCGTCCAACCCTACCGCGCAGTGCGTCGAGCTGGACTTCTTCGAGCGGGTGATCGCCCTGGCCAAGCAGTACGACGTGCTGGTGATCCACGACCTGGCCTACGCCGACATCGTCTACGACGGCTGGAAAGCCCCGTCGATCATGCAGGTGCCGGGCGCCAAGGACATCGCGGTGGAGTTCTTCACCCTGTCCAAGAGCTACAACATGGCCGGCTGGCGCATCGGTTTCATGGTCGGCAACCCGGAGCTGGTCAGTGCCCTGGCGCGGATCAAGAGCTACCACGACTACGGCACTTTCACCCCGCTGCAGGTGGCGGCCATTGCTGCGCTGGAAGGCGACCAGCAGTGCGTGAAAGACATCGCCGAGCAGTACCGCCAGCGCCGCAATGTGCTGGTCAAGGGCCTGCATGAGCTGGGCTGGATGGTCGAGAACCCCAAGGCCTCGATGTACGTCTGGGCGAAGATTCCCGAGGCCTACGCGCACCTGGGCTCGCTGGAGTTCGCCAAGAAGCTGCTGGCCGAGGCCAAGGTCTGCGTCTCGCCAGGGGTGGGTTTCGGTGAGTACGGCGACGACCATGTGCGCTTCGCCCTGATCGAAAACCAGGACCGTATCCGCCAGGCCGTGCGCGGCATCCGCGGCATGTTCCGCGCCGATGGCCTGGTGCAGAAAGGCTGATCCGCGTCGCCCTATAAGCAGGCACAAAAAAACCGCAGCGATGCGGTTTTTTTGTGCCTGTCTGTCGCCCCTGTAGCCGCTGCCGCAGGCTGCGATAAGGACCGAAGGGCCTTCAGCGATTGCAAGATCGCTACGGCCGTACCGGCCGATCGCAGCCTTCGGCAGCGGCTACAGGGCTCGGGTCACACCACCAGCGACAACAGCAGGATGAAGATCAGGCCCACCACCGAGAGGATGGTTTCCATCGCGGTCCAGGTCTTGAAGGTTTCCGCCACGGTCATGTTGAAGTACTGCTTCACCAGCCAGAAACCGGCGT
Organism: Pseudomonas sp. GW821-FHT02B10; assembly: GCF_059421865.1. NCBI lineage: Bacteria > Pseudomonadati > Pseudomonadota > Gammaproteobacteria > Pseudomonadales > Pseudomonadaceae > Pseudomonas > Pseudomonas sp. GW821-FHT02B10. The sequence continues at coordinate 221,561 of NZ_JBWKVU010000005.1, forward strand.
CGTTGACGTGGGACAGGATCAGCGAGCCGGCACCGGTGGCCAGCACCAGCAGCTCGCGATTGACCCCAGGGATCATGCCGACCACCGGTACCACGATGCCCGCGCCGGTGATGGTCGCCACGGTCGCCGAACCGGTGGCGATCCGGATCACCGCCGCCACCAGCCACGCCAACAGGATCGGCGAGATCTGCGCGTTGACCGCCATGTGGCCGATCACGTCACCCACGCCGCTGGTCACCAGCATCTGCTTGAAGCCACCGCCGGCACCGATGATCAGGATGATCGCCGCGGTCGGCGCCAGGCTGGCGTCGAGCAGCTTGAGGATCTGCTTGGAGCCGATGCCCTGGCGCGAACCGAAGGTGTAGAGCGACAGCAGCAAGGCCAGCAGCAGCGCGCTGATCGGGTGACCGATCATGTCCATCCAGATACGGAAGAAATGCCCGTCCGGGAAGGCCACGTCGGCGAAGGTCTTGAGCAGCATCAGGAACACCGGCAGCAGCACGGTCAGCAGGGTCACGCTGAAGCTCGGCAGGTTGGCCGAGGTGTTTTCGCGCGCCAGCTGGTCGACCAGTTCCTGGTTCGGATGACCCGGGATGTGCTTGGCGATGAAGGTGCCGTAGATCGGACCGGCGATGATCGCGGTCGGCAGGGCCACGATCAGGCCGTAGAGAATGGTCTTGCCGATGTCGGCGCCGAATACGCCAATGGCCAGCAGCGGGCCCGGATGCGGCGGCACCAGGCCGTGCACCGCGGACAGGCCGGCCAGCAGCGGGATACCGATCTTGATGATCGACACGCCGGTGCGCCGGGCGACGATGAACACCAGAGGAATCAGCAGCACGAAGCCGATCTCGAAGAACAGCGGGATGCCCACCAGGAAGGCGGCGAACATCATCGCCCATTGCACCCGCTCCTTGCCGAACGAGCGGATCAGGGTCTGGGCGATCTGATCCGCGCCGCCGGATTCGGCCATCATTTTGCCGAGCATGGTGCCCAGCGCGAGGATGATCCCGACGAAACCGAGTACCCCACCGAAGCCGTCCTGGAACGCCTTGATGATCTTGTCCACCGGCATGCCCGACGTCAGGCCGAGGAAACCCGCGGCGATGGTCAGGGCGATGAAGGGATGTAGCTTGAATCGAGTGATCAGCACGATCAGCCCGATAATGGTGACCACTGCGTCTACCAGCAGATAGGTCTCTTGGGACATGCCAAACATGGGGTTGCCTCCGGTTTGTTGTTTTTATTCAAGCGTTAAAAACGTGAGCCGAGTGGGATAGCGCTATCTAGGTGAACCGAAGCTTATCGGGATGAATCCAGCCCGTGCTCCAGCCACCAGCCATGGGCCTGTTCGGCCAGCCGGTCAACGCTGTGGATGGTGGCGTCCAATGCCAGGGTCAGGGGTTCGCCCACGGGAGATTCGAGGGTCGCGAACTGACTGTCGATCAGGGTCGAAGGCATGAAATGCCCCGGACGGTGGGCCACGCGATCGGCGGCCACTTGTGGTGTCAATTGCAGGAAAACGAAGCCCAGGCCGGGCGTGGCGCTGCGCAGGCGGTCGCGGTACTTGCGCTTGAGCGCCGAGCAGGTCAGCACCGGACGTTGTCCGGCGGCCAGGGCGCGACGCAACTCGTCGCACAGGCTGTCGAGCCAGCCGGCACGGTCGTCGTCGTTCAGGGGAATACCGGCACTCATCTTGGCGATATTGGCGGCAGGGTGGAACGTATCGCCTTCAATGGCCGTGGCGCCGCTGCGCTGGCACAGCGCTTCACTGACGCTGGACTTGCCGCAGCCGGCAACGCCCATGATGACCAGGGCGGTGATGGGTTGACTCATGAAACACCTCAGCGCGCAGACAGCGCTACCTTCGCTCTTCGAAACTCTAGTGCAAAAATAGTTTCTGCCGACGCCTTCTTGTCATTTTTGTGGGTTGCCGCGTATATAGGCCGCGAAACCAAAGAGTGCGGGTCAGGCCGACCGCGCTCACGCATTGCAGCTGTTTCGAGACAGCGCTACCTTAGTGACTTGAATTTTGTTTGGCAAGCCGTCTGATGACCTCCTCCAAGAACGATAAAAATACCCGCACCACGGGGCGCCCTACCCTCAACGAAGTCGCGCGCCTGGCCGGCGTCAGCCCGATCACCGCCTCGCGAGCGCTGCGCGGCATCGACACGGTGGCCACCGAACTGGTGGAAAAGGTGCAGAAGGCCGCCCGCGAACTCAACTACGTGGTCAACCCCGCCGCCCGCGCCCTGGCCTCGGCCCAGAGCCATTCGGTGGTGGTGCTGGTGCCGTCGCTGTCCAACCTGCTGTTCATCGATACCCTGGAAGCCATTCATCAGGTTCTGCGGCCCAAGGGCTTCGAAGTGCTGATCGGCAACTTCCACTATTCCCCCGACGAAGAAGAAAACCTGCTGCGCAACTACATGGCCTACCAGCCCCGCGGCCTGTTGCTGACCGGCTTCGACCGGACCGAAAGCGCCCGACGGATGGTCGAAGCCAGCAACGTTCCCTGCGTCTACATGATGGACCTCAACCCCGAGGCCGGCCTGAACTGCGTGGGTTTCTCCCAGCACAACGCCGGGGAAACCGCCGCCGAGCACCTGATCTCCCGCGGCCGCAAGCGCCTGGCCTATATCGGCGCCCAGCTCGACCAGCGCACCCTGATGCGCGGCGAAGGTTTCCGCCGCGGCCTAGAAAAAGCCGGCCTCTACGACCCGAAACTGGAAGTCCTCACCCCGCGCCCCTCGTCGGTGGGCCTGGGCGGTGAACTCTTCCTGCAACTGATGCACAGCCACCCGGACGTCGACGCGATTTTCTTCGGTAACGACGACCTGGCCCACGGCGCCCTGCTGGAAGCCATGCGCTGCGGTATCAGGATCCCCGAGCAAGTGGCGGTGATGGGCTTCAACGACCTGCCCGCCTCGGCGCACATGGTGCCGCGCCTGAGCAGCATCAGCACCCCGCGCGAAGCCATCGGCCGCCGCGCCGCGGAACAGCTGCTGACCCTGATGGCCGGCAACAGCGTGGCCAAGCCGGTGGTGGACATGGGCTTCGAGCTGATGGTGCGCGAGAGCACCTGAGCCGCGTTCAGGAACGCAGGCTCAGGGCGCTGAGCAGCACGCCGAAGCCCACCAGCAGAACGCCGAACAACTGGTCGATACGCCGTTTGTAAGCCATGAGCCGGGCCCGGATGCCCGGCGCCGAAAAGAACAGCACCACCGCCACGAACCACAGCACATGGGCCAGGACAATGATCGCGCCATAGCCGATCTGCACACCCGGCGCGGTACCTGGCTGCATCACCTGCATGAACAGGCTGACCACGAAAATCATAGTCTTGGGGTTTAGCGCATTGGTCAAAAACCCCGTACGCAATGCCACCCACGCCGAGACCCGCGGCGCATCGACCGCTATCTCTTCCTCGACCGCGCGGCTGCGCAGCATGCCGATACCGAGATAAACCAGGTACAGCGCCCCGGCGATTTTCAGCACGCTGAACAGCAGCAGCGATTCCTTGACCAGCAGGCCGACGCCCAACAGCGTGTAGCCGATATGCAGCATCACTCCGAGCCCGATCCCCAGCGCCGTGAACACCCCATGCCGACGCGACAGCACCAGGCTGTTACGCGTGACCATGGCGAAATCCGGCCCCGGGCTGAGCACCGCGAGGATGGTGATGGTGATTACTACTAACAGTTCAGTCATTTTCAAGCGCCTTCGCTATAGAATCCGGCCCATACTTTATGGGCACGAACCGTCACAGAGCGAACGATGAAAACTGACATTCTCGGTGATAAAAACTCACAGATAACCCATCGCCGCCTGCCACCCCTGAGCGCCCTGCGCTGTTTCGAGGCCGCCGCTCGCCTGGAAAGCTTCACCCGCGCCGGCGAAGCCCTGCACCTGACCCACGGCGCCATCAGCCGTGCCGTCCGCACCCTGGAAGAAGACCTCGGCACACGGCTGTTCGAGCGTCGCAGCCATCGGGTCTTTCTCACCGAAGCTGGCCGCGAATTGCTGCACAGCGTGGAGCATGCCTTCGACCTGATCGACGCCGCCGCCCGCAAACTGCGAACGCCCGACAAGGCCGCGGCCCTGGTGCTGTCCTGCGAACCGACCCTGCTGATGCGCTGGCTGATTCCACGGATCCCGGCCTTCTTCGCCGCTCATCCGGATATCCCCCTGCAACTGGTGGCCGGCGGCGGGCCCTTCGCCTTTGCTCAAGGCATCGACCTGGCGATCCGCCGCAACGACTTTCCCTGGCCGCCCCACACCCATGCGCAGTGGCTGCTCGATGAAGCCATCGGCCCGGTGTGTCGCCCGGACCAGGCCGTCGGCTGGACCCGCGACGCAAGCGGCAGAGTGCGGCTATCGGATACGGCGCCACGCCTGCACAGCGCGACCCGGGCAGCGGCCTGGGAGCAATGGTTGACCCTCAAGGGAATGCAACAGGCGCCGGGCACGGAGCAGGTCTTCGAGCATTTCTACTTCAGCCTGCAAGCGGCGGTGGCTGGGTTGGGGCTGGCCATCGCGCCCTGGCAACTGGTGCGCGACGACCTGGAGTCGGGCCTGCTGGTCGCGCCTTTCGGTTTTATCGCCGACGGCAGCGCCTACTATTTGTTGTCGCCCGAGGCAGTCAACCCGGACTCGCCCGTCGCCCGCTTGCTCGACTGGTTGCGTCACCAGGCGCTGGGCAGCGAGCAGCACGACGCCACCCGCCCAGCCCCATAAGCGGACAGACTTACGGCCTCACCTCGGCATGAACCTCAGGGGCCAGCGCCGGGTCCTGCCCACCCAGCAACTGCACAAAAGCCTGGGCGGCCTTTTGCAGGGGCTGGTTCTTCAGCCATACCGCGTGCACCGGCAGCAGCAGGCCGTTGTCGATGTTCTTGAAGGTCAGGCGCTTGAGCCGCCCGGCCTTGAGCAAGGGCGCGATCACCGACAACGGGAAATTGCCCCAGCCAATGCCGGACTCGACCATGTCCAGGGCCATGGCCAGGCTGTCGGTGCGCCAGTAGGACTCGGCGATCAGCGGCCGGGTGTCGCGGATCGGCAGGTCGCGGCTGGCAACCACCACCTGACGCACGTTGACCAGTTCTTCCAGATAGAGGGTGGCGTCCGGCGCCTCGGGTAAGGGATGGCGCGCGGAAATGCAGGCGATCATCCGCTCGCTGCCGACGTACTGGAAATACTCCAGGACATTCAGGCTGAGCCCGGCGAAGGCCACGCCGACCGCGATCCGGCCAGTGTGCAGCAGCTGCAACAGATCGTCCTGGGGCGCGCTCAGCACCTCGATGTCGAGCAACGGATGACGCTCGGCGATCAGCTTGATCGCCGCCAGCACCCGGGACTTGTCGATGTCCTCGACCACGCCGATGGACAGCCGGCTTTCCAGCCCCAGGGACAACTCCACCGCATGCACCTGCAGGTGCTTGAGCTGCTCGGCGATCAGCCGCGCGTGGGGCGCCAGGGCATTGGCCATGGCGGTAGGCACCGGCTCGCGATGGCTGCGGTCGAACAGGGGGTAGCCCAGCTCCGCCTCAAGGTTGGCGATACCCATACTCACCGCCGAAGGCACCTTGCCCAGGGCCCGGGCCGCCGCGGAAAACGAACCGCGCTCGAGCACGGCGAGAAACAACTGGATGCTGTCGCTGGAGAAATTCATGCAGACGCCTGTCTAGAATGTCGACCTATCAGTAAACCTGAAAGCTACTGACTTTTTCTGTCAGACACATTGAAGCTATCTTGCGCCGCATTCGCCAGCCCTTCCTGCAAAAGGAGCGGCCCGGGCCAACGAACGCGGAGGAAAAAAAGCATGCAAGGCATCAAGCGCAAACTGGTTTACGTGTCACTGTTCGAGGTGTTCGGCATGACCTTCTCGGCCCTGGGCCTGGCCTTGCTGTCCGGCACCTCGCCGAGCAGCACCGGTCCGCTGGCGGTGGTGATCACCAGCATCGCGGTGACCTGGAACTTCATCTACACCAGCCTGTTCGAGCGTTGGGAAAGCCGCCAGGTCTCGCGGACCCGCACGATCAAGCGGCGGATCGCCCATGCCGTGGGTTTCCAGCTGACGCTGATCCTGTTCCTGATTCCGTTGATCGCCTGGTGGATGCACATCAGCCTGGTGCAGGCCTTCCTGCTGGACCTGGCGCTGATCCTGTTCATCCCCTGCTACACCTTCGTCTTCAACTGGCTGTTCGACCGGGTCTTTGGCCTGCCGGCGTCGGCGCTGCCGGACCCGGTCTGAGGTCACAGTGCAAATCGGCATCGCCCAAGAGCGACGCCGCTGTTAGATTTCCAGGGCCCTCCACCCGCCAAGGAAAACTTGCATGGGAACCCTGAGAATTCTCGGTAAAGCCTCGTCGATCAACGTCCGAAAAGTGCTGTGGACCTGCGAGGAACTGGGCCTGCCCTACGAACGCGAGGATTGGGGCAGCGGCTTCCAATCGACCCACACACCGGAGTTTCTCAGGCTCAACCCCAATGCCCAGGTGCCGGTACTGGTCGATGACGCTGGCGCGCTGTGGGAATCCAACAGTATTTGCCGGTACCTGACCGGCAAGGTCGCCGGGCAACGGCTGCTGCCCTGCGAGCCTCGGGCCCGGGCGCTGGTGGAGCAGTGGATGGACTGGCAGGCCACGGAGCTCAATCCGGCGTGGAGCTACGCCTTCGTCGCCCTGGTCCGGCAGAACCCGGACTTTCAGGATCCGCAGCGGATCGCCGCCGGCCTTCGCGGCTGGAACGCCAAGATGGCCCTGCTCGAGCAGCAACTGGCGAGCAGCGGCGACTATGTGCCCGGCGAGCAGTTCAGCCTGGCCGATATCGTCCTCGGGCTGTCGGTGCATCGCTGGATGATGACGCCCATGGAGCGCCCCGACTTCCCCGCCATCGCCGCCTATTACGCACGGCTCAGCGAACGCCCGGCCTTCCTGCTGCATGGACGCAATGGCATTCCCTGAGTCGTCTTTTTCTTCTGCAGGAGCGAGGCTTGCCCGCGATAAGGCCGTCCCAGACACCACCCAGTTCGATCCCTGAATCGGTGTTGCGATCAAGGGCGCTTTCGCGGGCAAGCCTCGCCCCTACGGAAGCTGGATGCCGTTTCGGCTGCAGCAGCGGCATAAAACCGCAAGATGTAACGAAATACGACAATAAATCAGCGCACAGCCCGACTTCCGAGACCGCATTCACAATCATTGATTTCCGTTAGCCAGCTAAGATTCCTCTTCACCGAAACCTGGAATCCCGCCCATGTCGTCCCTCGCCCCCACTGTCGCCACCGACGGCCTCGACCCGGTCCGCGCCGCCAATATCTCCGCCCGCATCGATCGCTTGCCCGCCGTCGCCACCGTCTGGCGCCTGGTGGCGCTGCTGTCGATTGGCGGTTTCTTCGAGCTGTATGACCTGTTCCAGACCGCCTATATCAGCCCCGGCCTGATCCGCGACGGGATCTTCGCCACCGGCAGCCAGGGCGTGTTCGGTTTTTCCGACCAGGCGGCCTTTGCCTCGGCGACCTTTCTCGGCCTGTTCCTCGGCGCCAGCCTGCTGAGCCCGATCGCCGACCGCTTCGGGCGCCGGGCGATCTTCACTTTCGCCCTGATCTGGTACACCGTGGCCACGGTGCTGATGGGCGTGCAGACCTCGGCCCTGGGGATCATCGGCATGCGTTTCCTGGTGGGCATCGGCCTGGGCATCGAACTGGTGACCATCGACGCCTACCTCTCCGAGCTGGTGCCCAAGCACATGCGCAGCTCGGCCTTCGCCTTTGCCTTTTTCGTGCAGTTTCTCTCGGTACCGGCGGTGGCGCTGATGTCCTGGTGGCTGGTGCCGCAGGACCCGTTCGGCATCGCCGGCTGGCGCTGGGTGGTGTTGGCCAGCGCGGTGTTCGCGCTGTTTATCTGGTGGTTGCGTTCACGCCTGCCCGAGTCGCCGCGCTGGCTGGCCCAGCATGGGCGCTTCGCCGAGGCCGAGCGGATCATGGACAACATCGAGGCGCGCTGCGCCAAGGACCACGGCAAGCCGCTGGACACCCCGCAACCCGAAGCCCTTGGTGTCCAGGGCTCGGGGCGTTTCGCCGATATCTGGCAACCGCCCTATCGGCGCCGGGCACTGATGCTGATCGTGTTCCATGTGTTCCAGGCCATCGGTTTCTTCGGTTTCGGCAACTGGCTGCCGGCGCTGCTCTCGGGCCAGGGCGTGAGCGTCACCCACAGCCTGATGTACGCCTTTATCATCACCCTCGCCTATCCGCTGGGGCCGCTGCTGTTCGTCAAGTTCGCCAACCGCTTCGAGAACAAGTGGCAGATCGTCGGCTCGGCCCTCGGCGCCATGACCTTCGGCACCCTGTTCGCCTGGCAGAGCACGGCCCTGGGGCTGATCGTCTGCGGGGTGCTGATCACCTTCTGCAACGCCTGGCTGAGCTTCAGTTACCACTCCTACCAGAGCGAGCTGTTCCCCACCAATATCCGCGCCCGGGCGGTAGGTTTCTGCTACTCGTTCAGCCGCCTGTCGACGGTGTTCAGCAGCCTGCTGATCGGCTTTTTCCTCGACCGCTTCGGCACGCCCGGGGTCCTGGCGTTCATTGTCGGCAGCATGCTGATCGTGATGTTCACCATCGGCCGTTTCGGCCCGCGTACCCGCAACCTGGCCCTGGAGAACATCGCCCAGCGTTGACCGGTCGCCGCTGGCCGCAAGCGGCAAGGCTTGTCCGCCGCGTGCCGCCAGCCTTGCCGGGTAATCGGCGCAAAGCCCTGGCAAAGAGCCCCGTCCCGGGGCACTGCGGGGTGGCGGCATGCAAATTGCTGCGCAGCCTTCGACAGCCCTTACACACAGGTACCCAATCATGTTGGTCAGTGCCCAGAAAACCACGGCGATCCAGCCCTCCCAGCGGTCCGACATGGACCCGAGCACCGCGGCCGCCAGCGCGCTGTACAGCGGTTTGATGCAGAACGTGCAAAACACCGCGACCCTGCAAGCGTCCCAGGCCGTACAGCAGGCCAGCAACACGGTCAGCGACAATGTCGCCGCGGCCTTCGCCAAGACCCGCGTGCTGCTGCAGGCCACCCCGCCGACCACCAGTACCGCGCAGGCCAACAGCACCACCCAGAGCTCGGCCCTGGATGAGTTCAAGGACTACATGAGCAAGTCCCCTGAGCAACGCATGCGCGACCGCATCCTCGAAGAGATGGGCATTACCGAGGAAGACCTGAAAAACATGCCGCCGGAGAAACAGCAGGCGGTGGCTCAGGAAATTGCCCAGCGGGTCCAGGACAAACTGAAACTGGCGCAAGTCGAGAAGGACGCCAGCGGCATCGAGAAGCAAGTCACCGACAAGTTCCTCGCGGCGCTTTAAAAGCGGCCAGCCGAAACAGGGTTCCCCACGGGAACCCTTTTTTATGAGTCGACTTGAGCGGCTGCGCTCAGCCCTGAGCCAGCATATCGAGCAAGGCCCGCAGCGCCGGCGACGGTTCGCTGCCCTCGGCCAGCACCAGGGCAAAGGTGCGCGGGATCGGCTCGCTCAATGGCAGTACGCACAAACCGTGGCGTTGCTCCGGCAAGGTCATCTGCGGCACCAGGGTCACCCCCACTTGCTCGCGAACCAGGGTGAAGGCGCTGCTCCACTCCCGCACCTCGACCCGCACGTCCGCCAGCTCCAGGCCGGCATCCGCCGCCAGGCTGCGGGCATTCACCGAACAGCCGCCGGTGGCCAGCACGAAGGGTTGGTTCACCAGTTCCTGCAAGGTCACCCCTTGCTCCTGACCGCGGCGCGCCAGGGCATGCCCCGCCGGCAGCACCGCCACCCAGGCATCGCGCCCCAGCAGGCCGACGCTGCGCTCGGGCGCAGGGTTGAGCAGCACCCCGACATCGATCAAGCGCGCCTCGAGCAAGGCCTCGACCTCGTCGTCGCTGACCTCCAGCGCCACTACCTGGATGCCCGGATACAACTGCTTGAAACGGCGCAGCAGCGGCGGCAGGAAAGTCGCCAGCACCATGGGGAAACTCGCCAGGCGAATGGTGCCGCGCTGAATGTCCCGGCAGGCGTCCGCGGTGTCGCGGATGTTCTGCAACGCCGCGAGCATCAGCCGCGCCTGTTCCACCACCTGTTCGCCAATGGCGGTGGGCAGGGCCTGGCGGTTCTCCCGGGTGAACAGCTGCACGCCCAGGTTGTCTTCGAGCAGCGCCAGGGCCTGGCTGGCGCCGGACTGGGTCATGCCGACCCGCTCGGCGGCGCGGGTGATGTTGCCGGTATCCGCCACGGCCACCAGCATGCGCCAGTGCATCAGGTTCATCATGGCAGTAGCTGTCCTTATGGGCGTTTTCTGAAAGATTAATTTTACTGAGAGCAGCGCGGACTATGACACTGATCTCCCCCTTCTGGAGAGCCCTCGATGAACCTGTATTTCTCGCCCCACGCCTGCTCGCTGGCCCCGCACATCGTGCTGCGCGAACTGGCCCTGCCGTTCACCCTGGTCCGGGTCGACAACCGCAACAAGACCACGGCCGACGGTGGCGACTTCCTGGCGATCAACCCCAAGGGTTATGTGGCGGCGCTGGAACTGGACGACGGCCAGGTGCTGACCGAAGGCCCGGCGATCCTGCAATACCTGGCCGACCTCAAGCCGCAGGCGGGCTTGGCACCGGCCAATGGCAGCTGGCAACGGGTGCGGTTGCAGGAGATGCTCAACTTCGTCTCCAGCGAGATCCATGGCGGCCTCGGCTGGCTGTTCAACCCTGAGTTTTCCGAAGCGACCCAGGCGCTGATCCGGCAGAAACTGTTCAAGCGCCTGGCGCTGCTGGACCGCACGCTGGAGCAGCAGAGTTACCTGCTGGGCGAATCCTTCGGTGTCGCCGACGCCTACCTGTTCACCGTGCTGCGCTGGACCGCCGGCTTCGCCATCGACCTGGAACAGTGGCCGGCGCTGGCAGGCTTCCAGGCGCGAATCGCCCAGCGCGAAGCGGTACAAGCGGCACTCGCAGCCGAAGCGGCATAAGGCTCGAGGCAGGATGCCGCAGCAGCTCCGCCGGTTATTTACTTACAAGCAAAAACCAGGAAGCCCGCGGGGCGGGCTTCGTAGAGGATCAATGACCGAAAATATTGTGCTCGATCTTCTTGGCTTTCTTGTCCGCGCGCTTTTCATCGGCGGTCCGGCTGGGTTTTTTCTTCGCCGTCTTTTTGGCATTCATACCTTTGGACATGATGCACACTCCACTCGCAGGGGATCGTTCATCTGGTATACACCTATCCCGCGCACTTCGTACTTTTATAATCACCCCCCCGGCCCCCCCTGCGAAAACCCATGCCCGACACCCAATACCTGCTGCTTGCCGACACCCTGCGACCGCTGCTGAACAAGTTCTATCGCGCCCACAACTCGCCAATGCGCGCAGCCGGGGAAGGGCAATCATGGGTGGCGAAACGGGGAGCGATCATTGCCGGGCTGAACCTCACGCCCATCGCCCAGGGCCACTGGCTGACCGGGCTGTTCGTCGACCCGGCCCATCGCGGCCAGGGCATTGCCGCGATGCTGGTCGAACGGGCACGCGCACAGCTGCCGGGGCCGCTGTGGCTGTTCTGTCATCCGGACCTGCAAGCCCTGTACGAACGCATGGGCTTTGCCACCGCCCCCGCCCTGCCCCAGGCCCTGGCGGATCGCCTGGAGCGTTATCGCAGGAGCAAGAGCCTGATCGCCATGGGCATCGATCCTTTGGTCAGCTCGACCCGCGACAGGGTGTGATCGCGGGCCCTGGAGCGCGGGCCCGCCTCGACGGCAAACCGGCCTCCGGCAAGTCCATGAAACCGACGCTTCTGGCTGTCTGTTTCAATCGTCGGCGTGGGGATCGAGGTCGGGGAACATCACCTCGGTAAAACCGAATTTGCTGAAGTCGCGGATCCGCGACGGATACAGGCGGCCGATCAGGTGATCGCATTCATGCTGCACCACCCGCGCATGGAAACCCGAGGCTACCCGCACGATCGGCTCGCCCCTGGGGTCAACGCCTTCGTAGCGAATGTGCTGATAACGCTCGACCGCGCCGCGCAGCCCCGGCACCGACAGACAGCCTTCCCAGCCTTCTTCCAGCACCGGGCTCAAGGGCGTGATCAGCGGATTGATCAGGATGGTCTGCGGCACGGCCTCGGCTTGCGGGTAACGCTCGCTGTGCTCGAAACCGAAGATCACCAGTTGCAGATCGACGCCTATCTGCGGCGCGGCCAGGCCGACCCCACCGACGTTTTCCATGGTCTGGAACATGTCGTCGATCAGTTGCCACAGCTCGGGGCTGTCGAACATCTCGGGCGGCACCGATGGTGCGATGCGCAGCAGGCGCTCGTCGCCCATTTTGAGGATTTCACGGATCATGATCAGACTTCGTCAGTGGTCGGCTTGAGCGAGTGGTCCCGGCCCAGTCCCGATACGTGTTGTTTGGGTTCGTCGTGCTCGCCGGGCACCCTTTCTCCAGGGTTCTTGCCGTCGGACGACATGTGCTCGATCGCCGCATTCATCTCGGCCCCCAGCAACAGCACCGCCGAGGAAATATAGAAGTACAGCAGCAGGACGATGATCGCTCCGATACTGCCATACATGGCGTTGTAGTTGGCAAAGGTCTTCACGTAGAACGCGAAGCCTAACGAGGCGATGATCCACACCACCACCGCCAGCACCGAGCCCGGGGTGATGAAGCGGAACTCCTGCTTCACGTCGGGCATCACGTAGTAGATCAGCGCCACGGCGACCATCATCAGGATCACGATCACCGGCCAGCGCAGGATGGTCCAGACCGTGACGATGAAGTCTTCCAGGCCGACCTGCGCGGCGATCCAGCCCATCACCTGCGGCCCGAGCACCATCAAGGCCGCGGCCGCCAGGAGCATGCCGGCGATGCCGATGGTGTAGAAAATCGACAGCGGAAAACGTTTCCACAACGGGCGTTTTTCCACCACGTCATAAGCGGCGTTCATCGCGCTCATCATCAGCCGCACGCCGGCCGAGGCGGTATACAGGGCAATCACGATACCCACCGACAGCAGGCCGCCCTTGGATTGCTGCAACTGGTCGATCACCGGGTTGACCTGCTCCAGCGCCTGGGGCGGCAACACCAGTTCCGATTGCAGGCGCAACCAGGAGAAGAAGTCCGGCAGGTGCAGGAAACCGATCAAGGCGATCAGGAACAGGATGAAGGGGAACAACGAAAACAGCATCTGATAGGCCAGTGCCGAGGCGTAGGTCGACATTTCATCGTCGATGAACTCAGTGACCGTGCGCACCAGCACACGATGCAGGGGCAGGCCTTTCAAATTCGGCAAGAACATAGCGTCTCCTTTCGCCGCAAGAATTCAGGGTCGGTGGCGACTCAGGGGCCGTTTTGTACAACAAACTAGCCTAGTTTGGCGATTTTGAACCGTTTCGTCCTGTTTTGGTGCCATGGCCGATGTAAAAACGGCCATCCGCGGATGGCCGTCGTGTCGCAGTGCGAGCCAGTGAATCAGGCCTTGTCGATGGTCTTTTTCAACGCATCCTTGGCCTTGCCGAGGGCTTGCTGCGCTTCGCCCTTCTTTTCCTGAATCTTGCCTTCGGTTTCCAACCGATCGTTATCAGTCGCTTTGCCGACACCTTGCTTGATATGACCAACGGCCTCGTTGGCCAGGCCTTTTGCCTTGTCCGCTGTGCTGCCCATGGTGTTTCTCCGTAGATCCATAGATCCGTAGAACAATCGAAGGTTTGGGGTCCTGCCCTGAGGTTGACCCAAGGCCCTTGCGCGGAGTTTCAATTATTTTCAGCGGGGCATTTCATCGCCTTATTTGCCCGCCGCACGCAGGTTGCGCTTTATGTTTGGCGACCAACCCACGAGAATGCGCAACGTATTCAGGCACTGCGCTGAAGATCCAATCCCGTAGGAATGTTATGAAACTCGATAAAAAGCTGGCCATCGCCCGCCGGAACCAGGAACTGGGCGGTGCGGTGCTGGGCGTCAACAACTGCCACTTCGCGGAACTGAGCCGCAGCCGCAATATCTGGTGGTTCGATCTGCCGGTCGGCCGCCTGGCCATCGGGCAGTACGAATGGGTCCACCTGCTGCTGTACACCCCTAGCACCGACCAGTTGCTGCACCTGAAAGTGCCGACCCTGTTCCTGCGGGAGAAGCTCGAAGGCCTGGTGGTACGCAACGCCGGCAAGCGCAAGGCGGCCCTGAGCCTGGAACTGAGCGCCGACAAGGACTCGTTCCTCAAGGACGTACGCCCCGCCGGCACCGGCGTGAACTTCGCGCAGTTCCAGCAGTAAACAGGCCCTTGTAGGAGCGAGCTTGCTCGCGATTACGGTCTGTCAGCCATTGAGATGGCGACTGGAAGAACGCAATCGCGAGCAAGCTCGCTCCTACAGGGAATTGAGGCGATAGCGCCCAATAAAAAGCCTCGCGGATGCGGGGCTTTTTGTTTGCCTGGTGTGTTACTTCTTCACGCCCAGCTTCTTCAGCTCTTCGTCGCGCAATTCGCGACGCAGGATCTTGCCGACGTTGGTGGTCGGCAGCGCATCGCGGAACTCGACGGCCTTGGGCACCTTGTAGCCGGTGACGTTGGCGCGCATGTGCTCCATCACTTGCTCCTTGGTCAGGGTCACGCCCGGCTTGGCGACGATGAAGATCTTGATCGACTCGCCCGACTTCTCGTCCGGCACGCCGATCGCCGCGCACTGCAACACGCCCGGCAGGCCCGCCAGCACGTCTTCCAGCTCGTTCGGATAAACGTTGAAACCGGACACCAGGATCATGTCTTTCTTGCGATCGACAATGCGGATGTAGCCATCAGGCTGGATCAGCGCGATATCGCCGGTCTTCAGCCAGCCGTCGCTCATCACCTCGTCGGTGGCGTCCTGGCGCTGCCAGTAACCCTTCATGACCTGCGGGCCCTTGACGCACAGCTCGCCGATTTCGCCCAGGGGCAGCTCGGTGCCAGCATCGTCGATGATCCGGCACAGGGTCGACGGCACCGGGATGCCGATGGTGCCGATCTGGATGTTCTGGATCGGGTTGACGGTGGCCACCGGGCTGGTTTCGGTCATGCCGTAACCTTCGCAGATCGGGCAACCGGTCACGTCTTTCCAACGCTCGGCCGCCGCCAGTTGCAGCGCCATGCCGCCGGACAGGGTGACTTTCAGCGCCGAGAAATCCAGCTTGCGGAAGGCTTCGTTATTGCACAGGGCGACGAACAGGGTGTTGAGGCCGACAAAACCGCTGAACTTCCACTTCGACAGTTCCTTGACCATCGCCGGCAGGTCGCGCGGGTTGCTGATCAGGATGTTGTGGTTGCCGATCAGCATCATCGCCATGCAATGAAAGGTGAAGGCATAGATGTGGTACAGCGGCAGCGGGGTGATCAGGATCTCGCAACCCTCATTGAGGTTGGAGCCCATCAGCGCCTTGCACTGCAGCATGTTCGACACCAGGTTGCGGTGGGTCAGCATCGCGCCCTTGGCCACGCCGGTGGTGCCGCCGGTGTATTGCAGCACGGCGACATCGCTGCTGGCCGGGTTGGCGTCCTTGACCGGCTGGCCGTGGCCCTGGCTCAGCACGTCGTTGAACTTGACGGCCTTGGGCAGGTGATAGGCCGGCACCATCTTCTTCACGTACTTGATGACGCTGTTGATCAGCAGGCGCTTGAGCGGTGGCAGCAGGTCCGCCACTTCGGTGACGATCACATGCTTGACGCCGGTCTTGGGCACCACGGCTTCGGCCAGGTGCGCCATGTTGGCCAGGCAGACCAGGGCCTTGGCGCCGGAGTCGTTGAACTGGTGTTCCATTTCCCGCGCGGTGTACAGCGGGTTGGTGTTGACCACGATCAGGCCGGCGCGGATGGCGCCGAATACCGCGACCGGGTACTGCAGGACGTTGGGCAGTTGCACGGCGATTCGATCGCCGGGTTGCAAATCGGTATGCTGTTGCAGGTACGCGGCAAAAGCACCGGACAGTTCGTACAGCTCACCGTAGGTGAGTGTCTTGCCGAGGTTGCTAAAGGCCGGTTTGTTGGCAAAACGTTGGCAGGACTGCTTCAACACCGCCTGAATATTCGGATACTCGTCTGGATTGATATCGGCAGCAATCCCAGCTGGGTACTTATCCTTCCAAAAGTCTTGGATCATGGAAGCCCACTCCTCAGCAACGCGAATTCGTCAGCGCATTTGATGCGATTATTATTTGTGTGTGTTTTTTATTGATGTCTATTGTTGGTGAGTCTGGCTGTCTACATAGGCCGAGAAGTCACAAAGCGCGCCGAGAGTAGCAGCTTTGCCAAAGGCCGCCTAGAGCCAAAATCGGCCTAAACAGTCACTTTGGTGACTAAAGAATATTTAATGGTCACTTTTAGAGTAAAAATTCTATCTAGCCATGCAAGGCTCTGGAATGGGCTTTTCGTCTCTTCAAAAGCATCGCGAGCAAGCTTCGCTCCTACAGAAACCCTGGGTTCCTGTAAAAACGAGGCGTGCTCGCGATAGCTGCGCCACGGCGCGTCGTTGTCACATCGGTTTGAACATCAGGCGATGTCGCGCAACTCCCGGCGCAGGATCTTGCCTACCGGCGTCATCGGTAACGACTCACGCAACACGATGTGTTTCGGCACCTTGTAGCCGGTGAAGTTTTCCTTGCAGTAGACCTTCAGCTCTTCGAGGCTGACCCCTGACTCGCGGGCCACCACGAACAGCTTCACCGCCTCCCCCGAACGCTCGTCCGGCACGCCGATCACCGCGCAGTTGGCGACTTTCGGGTGGGCCATCACCACGTCCTCGATTTCATTGGGGTACACGTTGAAACCCGAGACGATGATCATGTCCTTCTTGCGATCGACGATGCGCACGAAGCCATCCGGATCTATCACCGCGATATCGCCGGACTTGAACCAGCCCTCGGCATCCAGCACCTCCTCGGTGGCCTCCGGCTTCTGCCAGTAGCCTTTCATGATCTGCGGCCCCTTGATGCACAGTTCGCCGCGCTCGCCCAGCGGCTGCTCGACGCCCTCGTCGTCGATGACCTTGAGGGTCGTGCCCGGCACCGGCAAGCCCACCGAGCCCAGGCGCGACTGGTCGCCGTAAGGGTTGGTGCAGGCCACGGGCGAGGTTTCGGTCAGGCCGTAGCCTTCGGTGATGCGGCAACCGGTCACCTGCGTCCAGCGCTCGGCGGTGGCCTTGACCAGCGCCGTGCCCCCGGAGTTGGTGAGCTTGAGATTGGAGAAGTCGAGGGTCTTGAACTCGGGATGATCCATCAGCGCGGTGAACAGCGTGTTCAGCCCCAGCAACGCCGAGAAGCGCCACTGCTTCAGCTCCTTGATGAAACCGCCGATGTCCCGCGGGTTGGTGATCAGCACGTTGTGGTTGCCGGTGACCATCATGCACATGCAGTTCGCGGTGAAGGCATAGATGTGGTACAGCGGCAGCGGCGCGATCATCACCTCCTGGCCTTCGCGCAGCAACGGATGGCCGTCCGGCCCCAGTTGCCCGAGGCAGGCACGGGCCTGCTGCATGTTGGCCACCAGGTTACCGTGGGTCAGCATCGCGCCCTTGGCCAGCCCCGTGGTGCCGCCGGTGTATTGCAGCACGGCGACGTCGTCCAGGCCGGCGTTCAAAGGCTTGATCGGCTGGCCACGGCCCAGGCGCAGCGCGCTCTTGAAGGAAACGGCCTGGGGCAAGCGATAGGCCGGCACCATCTTCTTGACCTTGTCGACCAGGGTATTGACCAGCCAGCCCTTGGCGGACGGCATCAGGTCGCCCATCTTCGCCTCGATCAGGAACTGGATATCGGTATCGGGCAGCACCTCCTCGACCTTCTGCCCGAACAGGTTCATGTACACCAGGGCCCGCGCTCCGGAATCCTTGAACTGGTGGCGCATTTCCCGGGTGGTGTACAGCGGGTTGGTGTTGACCACGATCAGCCCGGCGCGCAAGGCGCCGAACACAGCGATCGGGTAATGCAGGACATTGGGCATCTGCACCGCGATACGATCACCCGGCACCAAGTCGGTGCTGTTCTGCAGATAACCGGCAAAGGCCGCGCTGTAGCGCTCCAGCTCGGCGTAGGTCATGGTCACGCCCATGTTGCTGAAGGCCGGGCGGTCGGCGAATTTCTTGCAGGAACGCTCGAACACCTCGATCACCGACTTGTAGGCACCCAGATCGATATCGGTGGGCACTCCGGCCGGGCGTTTGTCATTCCAGAAATCAGGCTGCATTGTTCTTGTCCTCGTTACCTGAGTTGTCCGGGCCGCTTCTCTCACGCTACGAAAGGCGGGGCTCTGCGGACGTTAGCAGCTATGAGGAATAGGGCAAACAAGGCCGAGCGCGTCATTGATAACGTGAATCTTGCCGCCATGGCGCGCGCGGATCGGACGGGGCCGCGACGATGAGCTATACAATGCAACGACCCCGTGCAAAGACCCCGTGCAAAGGAATCGCCATGATCCACCACTCTTTCTGGCTGAGCGCGAGCGACCACAGCCAGCTCTACGTCAACCAGTGGCTCCCGGCGGCCCCGCTCAAGGCCGTGATCCTGCTGGTCCACGGCATGGCCGAACACAGCGGGCGCTACGCCAGACTGGCACAGGCGCTGTGCAATGAAGGCTACGGGATCTATGCGCTGGACCTGCGCGGCCACGGCAAGACCGCCGAGCACGGGGTACTCGGGCACTTGGCCGACGATGACGGCTGGTGCAAGGTGGTCGGCGACCTGGCCAGCCTCAACCAGCACATCGGCCAGCAGCACCCGGGAATCCCGATCGTGCTGCTGGGCCACAGCATGGGCAGCTACATCGCCCAGGCCTACCTGCTGCACCACAGCGCCAGCCTCGACGGGGCGATCCTCAGCGGCTCGAATTTCCAGCCGGTGGCGCTGTACCGCGCGGCCCGCCAGATCGCCCGCTTCGAACGCTGGCGCCAGGGCCCCCTGGGACGCAGCGCGTTGATCGAATGGCTGTCCTTCGGCTCGTTCAACAAAGCCTTCAAACCCAACCGCACCGCCTTCGACTGGCTCAGCCGCGACCCCGACGAAGTCGACAAATACGCCCACGACCCGCTCTGTGGCTTTCGCTGCAGCAACCAGCTGTGGATCGACCTGCTGGGTGGCCTGCAGCAAATCAGCAAGGCCTCCAACCTGGCCCAGATCGACCCGGGCCTGCCATTGCTGGTGATCGGCGGAGAATGTGATCCGGTGAGCAATGGCATACGTCTCAAGGATCTGGCCGGTGCTCTGCGCGAGGCCGGCAGCCAGTGCCTGCAGCTCACTATCTACCCGCAGGCGCGGCACGAATTGTTCAATGAAAGCAACCGCGACGAAGTGACTGCCGATGTACTGGCCTGGCTCGACCAGGCCCTGCGGCATCGCCGACCGCCGAAGACTGAATGACCCTGTTTCAAATCGATATACCAATCAACGCTCAGCACAGGACTTGAGAGAGATGACCCAGGTTACCAACACCCCGTACGAAGCCCTCGAAGTCGGCCAGACCGCCAGCTACAGCAAGCATGTGGAAGAGCGTGACATCCAGCTGTTCGCCGCCATGTCCGGCGACCACAACCCGGTGCACCTGGACGCCGAATTCGCCGCCGCCAGCATGTTCAAGGAGCGTATCGCCCACGGCATGTTCAGCGGTGCGCTGATCAGCGCCGCGGTGGCCTGCGAGCTGCCTGGGCCGGGCACCATCTATATCGGCCAGCAGATGAGCTTCCAGAAGCCAGTGAAGATCGGCGACACCCTGACCGTGCGCCTGGAAATCCTCGAAAAACTGCCGAAGTTCCGCGTGCGTATCGCCACCCGCGTGTTCAACCAGCGCGATGAGCTGGTGGTGGACGGCGAAGCCGAAATCCTCGCCCCACGCAAACAGCAGACCGTCACCCTGCCGACCTTGCCGGCCATCAATATCGGCTGAACCGCCCTGTAGCCGCTGGCGCAGCCTCGCAGGCTCGGCAGCGGCTACAGGCGGGATTAGCGCCCCCCCTCCTCCACCTGCACGCTCGCCGTCATCCCGGCGCTCAGGTTGACGCCTTCGGGCACCTTGTCGAGCCTGATGCGCACTGGAATCCGCTGCGCCAGGCGCACCCAGTTGAAGGTCGGTTCCACCTCCGCCAGCAGTTGCCCGTCCGGCGTGGCGTTGCGGTCGGTGATGCCGCGGCTGATGCTTTCCACATGCCCCTGCAAGGCTTCTCCAGCACTCATCAGCCACACCTTGACCGGGTCGCCGACCTTGATCCGCGGCAGTTTGGTTTCCTCGAAATAGGCCTGCACGTAGAAAGTCGAATCGTCGATCAGGGCCATCACCGATTGCCCGGCGTTCACATAGTTGCCTTCGGCCAGGCGCAGGTTGGTGATGTGCCCACTGCGCGGTGCGCGGACCTGGCTGCGCGCCAGGTTGAGTTCGGCGACCTTGGCGTCGGCCTGGGCCTGGCGCAGCTCGCCACGGGCCACCCCGGCATTGATCTGCGCGTTTTCCCGCAGCTCGGCGCTGATCGCCTGTGGGCCTAAGCTGGCCCGGCGGCTGGCTTCGTGCTCTTTCAGGCTGAGTTGCTGCTGGCGGGTCTGCACCACCGCCTGGGCCTTTTCCAGCGCCGCCTCGAAGCGGTCGCGGTCGATGCTCAGCAACAGGTCGCCGGCCTTCACCGCCTGGTTGTCGTAGGCCTTGAGTTCACGCACCCAGCCCGACACATCGGGGGCGACTATCACCACGTCGGCGCGAATCCGCGCATCCCGGGTCCAGGGCGTGAGCATGTAGTACTGCCACAAATGAAAGCCGGCAAACAGCGCCGCAGCCACCAGGCACAAAGTAAAAGCGATACGCACGGAGGCACGCATGAACAACTCCTTATAAAGGTCCGAGTACGACAGTGACCAACGTCAGGACGCAGACGTACAAGGCCACATCGAACAGTGCTTCGTGCCAGATCCAGCGCCCCAGTGGCGTTGCGCGTAACAGCATGCGCAACACCCCGGTCAGCACCAGCGCCAGCACCACATAAATCAGAAACGGGCTGAGCAACACTCCGCCCAGCGACCACTCACGCAGCCCCATGGTTTTCCTCCTGCTGCCGGCACCAGGTGCGCCAGCTCTTCTGCAACTGCACCACCGCGCCCTGGGCCAGCTTCAACGCATCGCTCGGCGGTTGGCTGCCCAGGGCCTCGAGCAAGACCGTGCTGGCGTCGGCCAGCGCATCGCCGCGACCGGCGGCCGGCCCTTGTTCCAGCACCTGTTCCAGATGCTCGAAATAACTTCGCTGCGAAGCATCCGCGGGCACCTGGGCTACCGCCAGGCTCAACCGCAAATGCATCAGTTCATCGCCGATATCCAGGCCCAGCAGGCCATCGTCCCAGCGGCTGCGCGCCTGTTCCGGCAATTCCGGGTAATGCCGCGCCAGTTGCAGCAGGCGATCGGCCATGCGCCCGCCGAACCAGCTTTCCGCGCCGCGCAGATTGCGCCGGGTCAAGCGCACCAGATCCTGCAGGGTCGCCGCCAGCAGGCGCCGCCCATGCCAGGCTGGGTCGCGCAGGATCAGCAGGTGAAACGCCAACACCGCGGCGCCTACGCCGAGCACCATCGCCTGGGCGCTGTTGAAGAAATTCGCCACGTCGAACGTCATCTGGTTCTGCGGTGAAATCAGCACCACGAAGTGCAGGCAGAACGAGGTGGCCGTGGCGCCGATCTGCGGTTTGGCCATACCCAGCGCGCCGAAAAACAACGGCACGCCCATGGCCATCGCCAGCAGGGCGAAACTGCTCCACTGCGGCAGCAGGATCTGCCCGACCATGAAGGCCGCCGGAATCGCCAGGAAGATGCCGCGCATGAAACTCATGCCGATCTGCGCGCCGTTTTCGCGACTGGCGAACAGGCCGCACACCACGCAGGTCAGCAGCATCGCCCCGGAGGCCGCTGGCCAGGCCGTGGCCAGCCAGAAGCAGGCCACGGTGAGGAAAGCCAGGGCGCTGCGCGCGCCAAACAGCAGCGCCAGCGACAGATCGCGATGGGGGCTCAGGGTGGCGGGCTGCTCCACCGGCGCCTTGCCCTCCTCCACCGCCCGCAGCGCCTCGCCGGCGGCCAGGGCTGTATCCAGCAACAGGGTGAAACGGGCCAGGCAATAGCTTTGCGCCGAGCTGATCGCCGAGTCATGGGAAGCGTCCAGCAACTGCGGTCGCAACGCCTGCAAGGTCGGTTTGTCCATGGCCGCCAGGGCTTGCTGCACTTGCTCCATCCACGGCGCCAGTTGCTGCGCCTCGGCCTGGTCCAATTGCTTCCATTGCCGGCGTACCGAACGGGAGATCCGCAGCAGCATCAGCAGCTTCTGGCTCAGGCCACTGATCGCCCGCGCCCGCTGCCGCCCCGACGGCCCTTCGAACCAGGCATGTTCGCGCTGGGAGTCCACGGCGACGATGCGCCCGAGGATTTCCAGCAGGCCCTTGCGCGCCAGGGCATCGCCGGCCAGGGTCGCCCGCGCCGCCTGCATCCCGCTTTGCCAGGCGCTGCGCGCCTGGGCGGTCAACTGCCGCTCGACCCGCATCGGCCAGAGCAAGGCACTGCTGGCGGTGGCGCAGATAATGCCCAGGGAAATTTCCGTGCAGCGCGCCACGGCCTGGTCGAAGATCGACAACGGATGGGAGATCGCCGGCAAGGCGATGATCGCCACGGTGTAGCCGGCCAGCACGAAGGAATAGGACCAGGCGCTGCGCAGCAGGGTCGAACTGGCGGTGCACAGCCCCAGCCACAGCGCCAGGGCCAGCAGGAACAGCCACGGTGTCTGGGCGAACAGCCCCATGAACAGCACCGACATGCAGGTTCCCACCAAAGTCCCCACCAGCCGTGCCATGCCCTTTTGCAGGACCATCCCGGACAGCGGCTGGGCGACGATGATCGCCGTCATCAGGGCCCAGGACGGCTGCTGCAGGCCCCAACGCATGGCCAGCCACAACGCCAGCCCGGCACCGAACACGGTCTTGATCGCGAACTGCACGGCCGCAAGATTGGGGGCGAACAACGCCTGCAAAGTGATACGCACGGAAAGAACCCTGGGAAGGACAAAACAACGATAGATGCACTGGAGCGAGAGATGACGCCCGCAAATTATTAGCTAGCTAACTATCAGTCGTCCAGCATTAATTTCAAGCCACAAAAAAACGCCAGGCAAGCTGGCGTTTTTGACAGGTTTGACCCGTTATGAACGGGCGCGGGCCTGGTTGCGCAAGGCTTTGACCTGATCGTGGTTGCGCTGTACGCCATGGTACTGACGCTCCACCAGGTCACGAATGCCGACCAGGTTGTGTTTGCTGATTTTCTCCAGCGCGTTTCTGTAGGCTTTCAGCGCATGGTCTTCACCGCGCTCGGCCTCGTTGAGCACCGCTTCTTCGTCCTTGCCGGTCACAAGGGACTTGAGGTCGACCCAACGACGGTGCAGGTCGCCACTGACGCTGGTGGAGGTCTGCGGATCGCCGCCCATGGAACGCACGCTGGCCTGCAATTCGGCCGCGGCGGTGGCGCAATCGGCGGAGCGCTTGACGAACAGCGCTTTGAGCTCAGGATGCTTGATGTCTTCTGCGCAGGTCTTGAACCCCTCCTGACCGTCCTTACTGGTTTCGATCAGGTCGTTGAGGATCGAAATCGCTTCTTTGTTGATGTCAGTCATTTTTCATTCCTTCCAGGTTGAGGGAGTTGTCATAGGTGTTGCACCCTGCATGCCAGTCCTGAAATGAAAATTTCCCATTATTTTTCAAATAGTTAAATTTTTTACCGCTTTCTGTATCCGCGTTATTTGCATGATCTGTCATTTGGCCTGCATGCAGAATGCCTGTATTTTCCAAGGTGTTCGTCACCTCAACAGACAGCCGCCATGAATCCCGAAAAACTTGAACTTCTGGTCACCCGCGAAATGCCCTACGGCAAATACAAGGGCCGCATCCTCGCCGACCTGCCCGGCCCCTACCTGAACTGGTTCGCCCGCGAAGGTTTCCCCCACGGCGAGCTGGGCGGCCTGTTGGCATTGATGCAGGAAATCGATCACAACGGCCTTTCCGATCTACTGGACCCGCTGCGCGCCAAACACGGCAAACCCAAACCCCGTCATTAAGAAGACCGCCATGCCATGTAATGCCCAACTCGCCCGCGACGAAGATTACTGGCTGGCGATTGCCCGCCGATATGACGTCGAACCCGGGCCGATCAACCTGGAAAACGGCTATTTCGGGCGCATGAGCCGCGCCGTGGTCGAGGAATACCAGCGCCAGATCGACTTCGTGAACCGCAGCAACTCGGTGCATGTGCGCCAGCATTTCGAACAGATCGGCAATTTGCAGATTCGACAGCAATTGGCCGAGCTGGTTGGCGTCGATCGCCAGGCCATCGCCCTCACCCGCAGCGCTTCGGAGGCGCTGCAATCGCTGATTCGCAACTACAACCGCCTCCAGCCGGGCGATCAGGTGCTGCTCAGCGACCTGGAATACGACAGCGTCAAGGGCGCCATGCGCTGGCTGGCGCGCCATCGCGGGGTCGAGGTCATCGAGATCGAGCATACTCATCCGGCGAGTTTCGACAGCCTGCTGGCCAGCTACCGCGAGGCCTTCGAGCGCTACCCTCGGCTGAAACTGATGGCCCTGACCCACGTCACCCACCGCACCGGGCTGGTGCTGCCGGTCCAGGCCATCGCCCTGGATGCCCGCGAACGGGGAATCGACGTCATCCTCGACGGCGCCCACGCCCTGGCCCAGGTCGATTTCGAGCTCAGTGAACTGGGCGTGGCGTTCGCCGGCTATAACCTGCAGAAATGGATTGGCGCGCCGCTGAGCCTGGGTTTTGTCTATATCGACCCGCAACGCCTGGCCGATATCGATCCGGACATGGGCGAGCAACGTTATGCCCTGGACGATATCCGCTCACGGGCACCTTATGGCACGCCAAACATTCCGGCCTGGCTGACCTTGCCCCGGGTGTTCGAGGAGCACCGCGGCATGGGCGGCTCGGCCCTCAAGGGCGCACGCCTGAATTACCTGCGCGACCTGTGGGTGAGCCAGGTGCGCGACCTGCCCGGCATTGAAGTCATGACCCCGGACGATCCACGGCTGTATTGCGGCATCACCTCGTTTCGCTTCACCCGCCAGCCGGACCAGCAGGCGATGGCCGAGCGGCTGCTCCAGGAATACAACCTGTTCACCGTGGCGCGCAGCGGTTCGCGGTGCGGGCCCTGTATCCGGGTGACACCGGGCTTTACCACGCCGAGCGCGGATATCCAGATGCTGGTCGAGGCATTGACCGAACTGGCGGCCCAGTAACCTGTAGCCGCTGCCGCAGGCTGCGACAGGTCCGAAGGACCTTCTGCGATCCAGATGACGCTACGGCCTTTCGGCCGATCGCAGCCTGCGGCAGCGGCTACAGACAGTAGCGACCATTCAGATCGCGTTGTCCGCCCCGGCGTCATCGCGAACAAGCTGCGCTCCTACAGAAGCCCCCAGCGTCGCCAGGCAACTTTTCTCCGGGCAAAAAAAAACGGTGCACCGACCAAGCGCACCGTAAAGCCGTAGAACACACCAACGAATCTTTGAAAAAAGCAGGAAAGCTGTCAGTCCAGCAGCGCCAGGGCCTCTGCCGTGCACTCCTGGATCCGCGCCCAGTCGCCGTTCTTGATCCACTCGGGATCGAGCATCCAGCTACCGCCGACGCACATCACGTTCTTCAACGCCATGTAGCTCTTGATATTGGCCGGGCCGACACCGCCGGTCGGGCAGAACTTCACCTCGCCGAACGGACCGCCCAGGGCCTTGATCGCAGCCACGCCGCCGCTGACTTCCGCCGGGAACAGCTTGAAGCGGCGATAGCCCAGGCTGTAACCCTCCATGATCCCGGAGGCATTGCTGATCCCCGGCAACAGCGGGATCGGGCTGGCGACGCTGGCTTCCAGCAGGTCGCGGGTAATGCCCGGGGTGACGATGAACTGCGAACCGGCGGCTTCGGCGGCGGCCAGCATCTGGCGATCGAGCACGGTACCGGCGCCGGTCACCAGCTCCGGACGCTGCTCGCGCAGGATCTGGATGGCCTTGAGGCCGAACTGCGAGCGCAAGGTCACTTCCAGCGCGGTCAGGCCACCGGCGGCCAGGGCGTCGGCCAGGGGCAACACGTCCTGTTCGCGGGCGATGGTGATCACCGGCAGAATCCGCGCCTTGGCGCAGAGGCTGTCGATCAGGGCAACTTTGTCCGCCATGGAAACGGTCGGTTGTGGGATTGTCATAGCGGCTGATCCTTGGCTCATGGGCACCAGTAAATCTCTAACGGAGGTTGCAGGAAGGCACGAATCGGCATCGCGGCGACATTGTCACCGGCCAGTGCGGCACTCAGGGTGGTCAATTTGGATTGACCGGAAATCGACAGCACGCTGTAGGTGGCCGAGGCCAGCAAGGCGCGGCTCATGCTCAGGCGCTGATGCGGCACGCTCGGCGCCAGCATCGGCCAGCAGCGTCGCTGGCCGTCGGCCCGCAGGGCTTCGGTCAGGTTCGGGCTGTTGGGGAACAGCGAGGCGGTGTGACCGTCGTCGCCCATGCCCAGGATCAGCACGTCGATGGCCGACAACTCGGCCAGCAGACGATCGGCCTGCTCCGCGGCCTGTTCGAGGTTCGCCGCGGCGTTGTACAGGCTGAGGAACTTCGCCTTGGCCGCCGGCCCTTGCAGCAGGTAGCGCTTGAGCAGGCCGGCGTTGCTGTCGGCATGTTCGACCGGGACCCAGCGCTCGTCCGCCAGGGTGATCAACACCTTGGACCAGTCCAGGTGCTGCTTGGCCAGGTGCTGGAAAAACGCCACCGGGCTGCGCCCGCCGGACACCACCAGCGTGGCTTCGCCGCGCACCTGGATCGCCTGGCTCAGTTGCCCGGCCACCTTCAGCGCCAGGCCTTCGGCCAACAGCGCCGGGCTATGGAACTCGTGGGCGTGCACGCCCGCGGGCAGTTTCAATTTAGATATCGCCATACCACGACCTCCCGTCCCGCGTGATCAGTGCGATGGAGCTCATCGGCCCCCACGACCCGGCCGCATACGGCTTGGGCGCATCGCCGGATTTCTTCCAACCGGCGATCAACTGGTCGCACCACTTCCACGCGGCTTCGATTTCATCTTTGCGGACAAACAGGTTCTGATTGCCGCGCATCACTTCCAGCAACAACCGCTCGTAGGCATCGGGAATCCGCGCGCTGCGATAGGTATCGGAAAAATTCAGCTGCAACGGGCCGCTGCGCAGTTGCATGCCCTTGTCCAGGCCTTGTTCCTTGGTCATCACCCGCAGGGAGATACCTTCGTCCGGCTGCAGGCGGATGATCAGCTTGTTGCTGATCTGCAGGCGCTGCTCAGGGGCGAAGATGTAGTGCGACGGCTCCTTGAAGTGAATGACGATCTGCGACAGCTTCTGCGGCATGCGCTTGCCGGTACGCAGGTAGAACGGCACCCCGGCCCAGCGCCAGTTGCGGATATCGGCCCGCAGGGCGACGAAGGTTTCGGTGTCGCTCTGGGTGTTGGAATTCTCTTCCTCCAGATACCCCGGCACGGCCTTGCCTTCGCTGTGCCCGGCGATGTACTGGCCACGCACCACCTGGGTGGTCAGGCCTTCCGGGCTGATCGGCGCCAGGGCCTTGAGCACCTTGACCTTCTCGTCACGGATGCTGTCGGCCGAGAGGTCGGCGGGCGGGTCCATGGCGATCAGGCAGAGCAGTTGCAGCAGGTGGTTCTGGATCATGTCCCGCAGCTGGCCGGCCTTGTCGAAGTAACCCCAGCGGCCTTCGATGCCGACCTTCTCGGCCACGGTGATTTCCACGTGGGAGATGTAGTTCTGGTTCCACTGGGTCTCGAACAAGCTGTTGGCGAAACGCAGGGCGATCAGGTTCTGCACCGTCTCCTTGCCCAGGTAGTGGTCGATGCGATAGATGCGGTTCTCCGGGAAGAACTGCGCCACCGCGTCGTTGACCTTGCGCGACGACTCCAGGTCCGAACCGATGGGCTTTTCCAGCACCACGCGGGTGTTTTCCGCCAGGCCGGCCTTCGACAGGTTCTCGCAGATCGCCCCGTACACCGCCGCCGGTGTGGCGAAATAGGCGATCAGGCGTTGCTCGCGCCCGGCCAGCTCGGCCAGGGCCTGGTAATCCTCGGCCTTGAGGAAGTCCACGTGCAGGTAGGTCAGGCGCGCCAGGAAGCGCTCCAGCACTGCCGCGTCGATCTCCTTGGCACCTACATACTTGCGCAATTGCGCTTCAATGAAAGACAGGTGCTGCTGTTCGCTGCCCGGCTCGCGGGCCAGGGCCAGAATGCGCGTGTCGTCATGCAGCAGGCCGGCGCCATCGAGTTGGTAGAGGGCAGGAAACAATTTGCGAAGCGCCAGATCGCCCAGCGCGCCGAACAAGGCAAAGGTGCACGGTTCAACCGTTATCGAAGGCATGATGTTTGTTCTTTTATCAAGTTAAGCTACAAATACCTTTTTTCAAGGCATCACTCAAGGGAAAATGTAGTAATAACTACAACATTTTAGCAAAATATAGATTCGAAGTGGTGGTCCGTCGGAGCCATCAGTAGGATAGGCCACCGCCAAAGACCGGTTAAGACCGGCTTCCTTTGCATTGCCGAACCAGGAAAACCCTAATGGACCGCGTGCGAAATCTTCTGGAACAGATCCAGAATCGCCTTGAAGAATTGAACAAGGCGGAACGTAAAGTCGCCGAAGTCATCCTGCTCAACCCACAGCAGGCGACCCGCTTCAGTATTGCTGCCCTCGCCCAGGCCGCTTCGGTCAGCGAGCCGACGGTCAACCGTTTCTGCCGCTCGTTCGGCGTCAGCGGCTACCCCGAACTCAAGCTGCAACTGGCCCAGAGCCTGGCCAGCGGCGCAGCCTACGTCAGCCGCGCGGTGGAAGCCGACGACAACCCCGAAGCCTACACCCAGAAAATCTTCGGCAGCGCCATCGCCTCCCTGGACAGCGCCTGCCAGGCCCTGGACCCGAACCTGATCAGCCGCGCCGTCGACCTGCTGATCCAGGCCCGGCAGATCCACTTCTTCGGCCTCGGCGCCTCGGCCCCGGTGGCCCTCGATGCCCAGCACAAGTTCTTCCGCTTCAACCTGGCGGTGACCGCCCATGCCGATGTGCTGATGCAGCGGATGATCGCCTCGGTGGCGCACACTGGCGAGCTGTTCGTGATCATCTCCTACACCGGACGCACCCGCGAACTGGTGGAAGTGGCGCGCATCGCCCGGGAAAACGGCGCCTCGGTACTCGGCCTGACCGCCGCCGGCTCGCCACTGGCCAAGGCCAGCACCCTGAGCCTGAACATCCCGCTGCCGGAAGACACCGACATCTACATGCCGATGACCTCGCGGATCATCCAGCTCACCGTGCTCGACGTCCTCGCCACCGGCATGACCCTGCGCCGCGGCGTGGACTTCCAGCCGCACCTGCGCAAGATCAAGGAAAGCCTCAACGCCAGCCGCTATCCGGTGGGCGACGAGTACAACTGAGTTTCGCCTGGCCGCTCCGGCCTCATCGTGGGGCGCTCCTACAGAAACGCATCGAACTGTAGGAGCGAGGCTTGCCCGCGATGACGGCAGCAGCCACACCGCCAACCCGCCACTACGCCCCCGCTCGCGCCTGCAGGCTCAGATGCGCCCGCTCCCCCGGCGCCAGGCACAGGCTGTCGGTGCCGCCCGCCGCCGCCTCGACGCAGACGAACCCGGACACCTCGTTCCAGCTCACCCCCAGCAGTGGCCGGCTGCCCGGATGCCAGACCACGGTGTCGGCGGTGTCGCCGGTGTCGATGCGCAATTCGCGCTGCCAGGCGTGATCCTTGAGCTGCAATTCGCCCTCGTGCTGGAACACCCGCTGGCAGCCGCCGTCAACCCGTAGCTCGCCTGTTTGCCGGCACGCCTGGCGGCTCAACTGGTCGTAACCCTCGGCACCATCAAGCCCAGACAGCGCTACCTCACCGACGTCACCAATACGCCAGTAGGCGTGCAAAGCCTGGCTCAGCTGGCACGGCAGGCTGTCCTGGTGCTCGGTGCTCAGGCGCAGGTCCAGGCTTTCGCCCAGGTGCGCGTGCAGGTCGACCTGCCAGTCACACAGCTGCAACTGCCAGTGCAGGTACACGCCCTCGTCATCGCTGCGGCTGTCGAGCAGCTTCCAGTCGATCAGCCGGGCCCAGCCATGGGACGGCCAGGCGTTTTCGCTCGGGTGACGGCCGTACCAGGGCCAGCACACCGGCACCCCGCCACGGATCGCCCCGACCTGCGGCCACTTCGCCGCGCACCACAGCCAGGGCTTCTGTCCGGTCGGCTGAAAGTGCAGGAGCTGCGCGCCCTGGCGACTGAACACCGCCTGGCACAGTGGATGGTCGATCACCAGCACATCGCGCATCTGATAGCGCTCCCAGGCGAAGGTCGGGCGCTCGCGCAAGGATTTGAAAAAGCGTTGCAGCGGATGCTCATGCATGGGCCACGGTCCTGAAGATCATTGCTGTCCTGATATTCATCATTGATGCGCAAGCTCCTGTAGCCGCTGCCGCAGGCTGCGATAAGGCCGCAGGCCTTTAGCGATCTTGAGAACGCTACGGCCGTTCCGGCCGATCGCAGCCTGCGCAGCGGCTACAGGGGGCGAATTGTCCCGCAAAAAAAAGCGGATAGCCTGGGCCATCCGCAAAAATGCGCACATAGAGGAGGAGCTTATCGCAACAGCGTTAGAACACCGACTGAATTTTCAGGCCGGCCACCAGGGCGTTGTCGACTTCATCCACACCGCCTGGATGGGTGATGTACTGCAGGTTGGGACGCACGGTCAGCCAGTTGGTGACATGGAAGCCGTAGTTGATTTCGTAGTTGTACTCAGTCTCACGGATCGGCGAGAACAGCGGATCGTCGTAGTTGCTGACGCCGTTGGTGTCATTGAGCAACTGGGCGTTTTTCTTCACGTCGTCGTTGACATGGATACGGGCGAAACCAATGCCGACGTCATCCTTCGGACGTGCGTCGAACGGGCCCTTGTACACCAGCATCAGCGACTGGTAGTTGTCGATGAAGTTGGTGTCCTTGTCGTGGAACGTGGCGTTGGCCGCGATATTCAGACCGCGGGTCGCATCGCCGTTGTGGGTGGTGAGTTGCTGCTGCCCGACGAACCAGTAGCCGTGCTTGCTGCTGTGCACGCGATAGCTGTCGCCGGTGACCGCGGCGTCCTGGCCATTGACGTCCTCGCGCACGTCGCTGGCATCGGCCGTGCTCTTGTAGTAGCCGACGCGGTATTCGCCCGGCAGGTTGTTGACCTTCGGCGACCAGACCAGCTCGACCGGCAGGACGGTGCCCTTGGTACCGCTGCCGCTGAGCTTGAAGCCGTTGCCGTGTTCCAGTTGCGACGGGTTCTGGTTGTACGCGCCGATCTGCGCGTACAGCTCAGGGGTGATGTGGTACTTCACCCGCAGTGCCGCCTGGCTGACCGGCCAGTTGTACCAGATGTTGGTTGCCCAGTTGCCCACCTGGGAGCCGCAGAACGCCAGGTTCTGGAAGTCGCAGGGGAAGGTGTTGAAGTCTTCGCCTTCGCCGAAGTAACCGGCCTTGACGTCGAGCTTGCCGTCGAGGAACTGGTGCTGGATCCACAGTTGGGTCAGACGCACCATGTGGC
The DNA here is from genome assembly GCF_059421865.1 of Pseudomonas sp. GW821-FHT02B10. Taxonomy (NCBI): domain Bacteria; kingdom Pseudomonadati; phylum Pseudomonadota; class Gammaproteobacteria; order Pseudomonadales; family Pseudomonadaceae; genus Pseudomonas; species Pseudomonas sp. GW821-FHT02B10. The sequence goes on from NZ_JBWKVU010000005.1 coordinate 253,195, forward strand.
CACGGCCGTAGACTTCCTGGGAGGAGCTCAGGGTGCCGGCACGCGGGTCGCCGATACGGTCGTTGGAGATGTTCTGGCCGTTACGGTTGGTCAGCTGGATCTTCGCCTGGGTGTTGTCCCAGCCCCAGAGTTTTTCCAGGTCCAGCGCCACGCCCAGGCCAAACTGGTCGCTGTAGCGTCCGGTCTTGTCGTCATTGTAGCCGCCGTGCAGGTTGGCGCCCATTTCGCCAACGTAATCGGCCTTGATGTCGATCCCTTTCTCGAGCAGCTTGGTCCGCTCGCCACCCCAGTCGCCGGTCATCCATTTCGAATCGGCGCTGAACGCTTCGTCAGCGTGCGCGCTACCGGCCAGGGTCATTGCCGCAATCGCTGACAACTGGCAGATCAAGCGTGCATTGGTGCTCTTGTTTTTCATCCCTACATCCTCGTCTTTATTGTTATTAACTGTTTTTCTCTAACGCGGTTTACACCTGATGCGACGGATGACAGGCCATCCGCCGCGCATTCGGTATGTCCTTGCTCCAATAACGCGGGCTTCAACGCCCCTTGAACTGCGCCACGTTGCTGGCATGGGCTTCGGCCTGCGCAGGGGCCGCAACACCCAGGCGCTCGCCACTCTTGGCATCGAACAGCAGAACCTTGGCCGGATCGAATTGCAGGGTCAGGGTTTCGCCGACCTGCGGCGCCACATCCGGCGCCAGGCGGCAGCAGACCTTGGTGCCGTTGAGGTTGACGAACACCAGGGTGTCGGGACCGGTCGGCTCGGTGACCTGGACCTCGGCGCGCAAGGTCGGCAGGCCGTTGCCCTCGCCGTTCGCCAGGCCGATCTGCTCCGGACGGATGCCGAGTATCACTTCACGGTCTTCCAGGCCGGCGTCCTGCATGCCCAAAGGCAGCTCGCAACGGGCCTGGCCGCTGTCCAGCAGGGCCAGCAGGCGGCCGTCCTTGCGCTGCAGGCGCAGGGGGATGAAATTCATCGGCGGCGAGCCGATGAAGCTGGCCACGAACAGGTTGGCCGGGTCGTTGTAGATCTGTTTCGGAGTACCGAACTGCTGGATGATGCCGTCCTTCATCACCGCCACCTTGTCGCCCAGGGTCATGGCTTCGATCTGGTCGTGGGTGACATAGACCGTGGTGGTTTTCAGGCGCTGGTGCATCAGTTTCATTTCGGTGCGCATCTCGACCCGCAGCTTGGCATCGAGGTTGGACAGCGGTTCGTCGAACAGGTAGATCTTCGGCCGCCGCGCCAGGGCCCGGCCCATGGCCACGCGCTGTTGCTGGCCGCCGGACAGCTGGCCGGGCTTACGGCTGAGCAGGTGTTCGATCTGCAGCAGCTTGGCCACCCGCGCCACTTCCTCGTCGATCTCGGCGGCCGGCATCTTGCGGATCTTCAGGCCGAAGGCGATGTTGTCGCGCACGCTCATGGTCGGGTACAGCGCGTAGGACTGGAACACCATGGCGATGTCGCGGTCCTTCGGGCTCATGCCGCTGATGTCGGCGTCGTCCACCAGGATCGCCCCACCGCTGATGTTTTCCAGGCCGGCGATGCAGTTCATCAGGGTGGATTTACCGCAGCCCGAGGGCCCCACGAGAATCAGGAACTCACCGTCATCGATCTTCAGTTCGATGTTCTTCAGGGTGTCCGGCAAGCCGCTGCCATAGGTCTTGTTGACGTTGCGTAATTCGAGAGTTGCCATCTTTTACCCCTTGACCGCGCCGGACGTCAGCCCACGCAGGAAATACTTGCCAGCGAATATGTAGACCAGCAGTGTCGGCAGCCCGGCGATCATCGCCGCCGCCATATCAACGTTGTATTCCTTGGTCCCGGTGCTGGTGTTGACCAGGTTGTTCAAGGCCACGGTGATCGGTTGCGCATCGCCGCTGGCGAACACCACGCCGAACAGGAAATCGTTCCAGATCTGGGTGAACTGCCAGATCAGGCAGACCATGACGATCGGCACCGACATCGGCAGCAGGATCTTGCCGAAGATGGTGAAGAAGCCCGCGCCGTCCAGGCGCGCGGCCTTGACCAGGGCATCCGGAATGCTCACGTAGTAGTTGCGGAAGAACAACGTGGTGAACGCCAGCCCGTAGACCACGTGCACCAGCACCAGGCCGCTGGTGGTGTTGGCCAGGCCGAACTTGCCGAGGGTGAAGGACGCCGGCAGCAGCACGGTCTGGAACGGCAGGAAGCAACCGAACAGCAGCAGGCCGAAGAACAGCTGCGAACCGCGGAAGCGCCACATCGACAGCACGTAGCCGTTCATGGCACCGACGAAAGTCGAGATGATCACCGCCGGCACGGTGATCTTCACCGAGTTCCAAAAGTAGCCACCCACGGTGTCCCAGGCCTTGATCCAGCCGATGCCGTCGATCACGGCCGGCCAGCTCAGCAGGTTGCCGGTGCGGATGTCTTCCGGGGTCTTGAAGCTGGTGAGCAGCATCACCACCAGCGGTACCAGGTACACCGCCGCGGCCAGCAGCAGGGTGGCGTAGATGGCGATGCGGCTGAAGTTCAGCGCAGGTTTTCCGAGCTGGTTAGTCATGGCGTTTGCCTCGCAGTTCGGAGTACAGGTACGGCACCAGGATGGTCAGCACGGCGCCCAGCATCAGCATGGCGCTGGCCGAACCTATGCCCATCTGCCCACGGCTGAAGGTGAAGGAATACATGAACATCGCCGGCAGGTCGGACGAGTAGCCAGGGCCACCGGCGGTCATCGCCGCCACCAGGTCGAAGCTCTTGATCGCGATGTGCGCGAGGATCATGAAGGCGCTGAAGAACACCGGGCGCAGGCTCGGCAGGACAATCTTCAGGTAGATGGTCGGCAGGCTCGCGCCATCGACCTGGGCGGCGCGGATGATCGACTGGTCGACGCCGCGCAAGCCGGCGAGGAACATCGCCATGACAAAGCCGGAGGCCTGCCACACAGCGGCGATCACCAGGCAGTACACCACGCGATCCTGATCCACCAGCCAGTCCAGGCGAAAGCCTTCCCAGCCCCAGTCACGCAGCATCTTGTCCAGGCCCAGGCCGGGGTTGAGCAGCCATTTCCAGGCGGTGCCGGTGACGATCATCGACAGCGCCATCGGGTACAGGTAGACGGTGCGGATAAAGCCTTCCCTGCGGATGCGCTGGTCCAGCAGCACCGCCAGGAACACGCCGAGCACCAGGCTGATGCCGATGAACATGCCGCCGAACAGCGCCAGGTTCTTGCTCGCCACCCACCAGCGGTCGTTGTCCATCAGGCGCATGTATTGCTGCAGGCCGACCCACTTGTAGCTCGGCATGAAGCTGGAATTGGTGAAGGACAGAATGAACGTCCAGATGATGTAACCGTAAAAACCGACCAGGACGATCAGCATGCTTGGCGCCAGGACCAACTTGGGGAGCCAGCGCTGCAGCGCGTCGAACGGTGAGGCTTTGCTGAAAACCGCCACAGAGCTCATCGGGATAATCCAATTGAAGAAGTGAGGTCCGACACGCCCTCTGTAGGAGCGAGCTTGCTCGCGATAGCGATCCGACTGCCGACACCTCTGTCGAATGTCATGCAGTCATCGCGAGCAAGCTCGCTCCTACAGGGGAAAGAGCCGTCAGATAAATCGCCGCAGGCAGACCTGCGGCATTCGGAGTTACTGAGCAGCCTTGACGGCTGACGCCAGCTGCGCACTGGCCTTGGCCGGGTCCGCGTCCTTGTCGTTCATGAAGTTGGTCACCACATCGAAGATCGCACCCTGCACGGCCAGGGAGGTGGCCATGTTGTGCGCCATGCTCGGTTGCAGGCCGCCGGTCTTGTCGTCGGCCAGGAAGTCCTTGGCCGCCGCCTGGGCGCAGGAGTCGAAGCCTTGCGCGGCCATGTCGTTGAGCATGTCGGTGCGCACCGGGATCGAACCCTTGTTGATGCTGAAGACCTTCTGGAAGTCCTTGCCCAGGGCGACCTTGGCCAGGTCCTGCTGCGCGGCGATATCGCCTTTGCGATCGGCCTTGAGCTTGAACACCGCCAGGGAGTCGATGTTGTAGGTGAAGGCTTTGTCGGTGCCCGGGAAGGCCACGCACTGGTAGTCCTTGCCGGCGACTTTCTTCGCCGCGGTCCACTCGCTCTTGGCCCAGTCGCCCATCATCTGCATGCCGGCCTTGCCATTGATGACGTCAGCGGCAGCGATGTTCCAGTCACGCCCGGCGCGGTTCGGGTCCATGTAGCCGGTGACTTTCTTCAGCTCGGTGAAGGCCTTGGTCATCTCCGGGCCGGCGAGGGTCTTCTGGTCCAGGTCGACCAGGGCTTTCTTGTAGCCATCGGCGCCCATGACCGAGAGCACCACATCTTCGAACACGGTGCTGTCCTGCCATGGCTGGCCGCCATGGGCCAGGGCGATGAAGCCGGCGGCCTTGAGCTTGTCGCCGGCGGCATAGAATTCTTCGAGAGTGGTCGGGGCCTTGTCGATCCCGGCCTTCTTGAAGACTTCCGGGTTGATCCACAGCCAGTTGACGCGGTGGATGTTCACCGGCACCGCGACATAGTCACCTTCGTACTTCACGGTGTCGGAGACTTTCTTGGAAAGCAGGCCATCCCAGTTTTCCGACTTGGCCACGTCTTTCAGCGCGTCGGTGCTGAGCAGGCCGGTGCTGCCCCACTCCTGGATGTCCGGGCCCTTGATCTGGGCAACGCCCGGCGGGTTGCCGGAAACGGCGCGGCTTTTCAGCACGGTCATGGCCGTGGCACCGCCACCGCCAGCGACTGCGCCGTCTTTCCAGGTGAAACCGTCTTTTTCGACTTGGGCCTTGAGCACATCGACCGCCGCTTTTTCACCGCCGGAAGTCCACCAATGGACGACTTCCACGGAGCCTTTGGCATCGGCGGCAACGGAAACGAGAGGGAATGCACTGAGGGGAAACAACGAGGCAACGGAAATGACAGCAGCTAGACGAGAAATCGCATTCATCTGAGGTGTACCTTTCTTGTTGTTATGCATGCAAGTCTGGTGCTTGCGCTGCATAGGATTCTAAACAGGGGACCCACCCGCGCAGGTAACGAAGGGATGCGCGAATGTCACCACATGGTTACACAATGCCCAGTCTAGACACTTCGGCCAAGGCCGATGCCATGCTCGGCGCCAGGGGCAGGCGCGGAATCAGCACCGCCTGCCAGGCGTGATACAGGTCCGGCTTGCCGGCCCAGATCTCGGCGCTGGGCCTGTTGCTGCTATCCAGCTCGTGATGCCAGCTGCCGTGCAGCGGGTCGATGAAATGCTCGGCAGTGAACTCCCAGAAACGCCGATACCAGGTTTCGTACTGCGCCTCCCCGGTGCGTTGCAGCAAGGCACTGGCCGCCGCCGCGGCCTCGGCGTGGGTCCAGTGCAGGCGCTGGCGCACCACGGGGCGCTGCTGCCAGTCCAGGGTGTAGACGATGCCCGGCGCGCCATCGACGTCCCAGGCGTCACGGCAGGCATTCTCGAAGAGTTTCTGGGCATCCAGCAGCAGCCAGCCGGGGCTGAGCATGCCGGCCTGGCAGCGCGCGGCTTCCAGGTGCAGCAGCAGGCGGGCCCATTCGAAGGCGTGCCCGGGGGTGGTGCCATAGGGGCGGAAACCGTCGGCCGGATGCTCCTGGTTGTAATCCGGCAGCGGCTGCCACTGCCGGTCGAAATGCTCGACCACCCGGTAATCGCCGGCGGCGGCATGCTCATGGATGACCCGCTCGACAATGTGCAGGGCGCGGTTGAGCCAGCGCGAGTCCTGGGTGACATCGGCCAGGGCGAGGAACGCCTCGGTGGCGTGCATGTTGCTGTTGGCGCCGCGATAGGCCTCCTCGCCGCTCCAGTCGCGGTTGAAGGACTCGCGCATCGCGCCCTCCTCCTCGCTCCAGAAATGCGTTTCGATGACCCGGATCGCCTCCGCCAGCAAGGCCTCGGCGCCGGGGCGCGCGGCCACCACCGCGGAACTCGCCGCCAGGGCGACGAAGGCATGCAGGTAGGCGGCCTTGCCGCTATTGCCGTCGCGCTGTCCGGGGCTGGCAAACCAGCCGCCGTACTGGCCATCGTGCAGCGCACCGTTGAGCGCGGCGATGCCGTGGTCCACCAGCGCGGCGTAGCCGGGAATGCCCTGGATATGGGCCATGGCGAAACTGTGGGTCATGCGCGCGGTGTTCATGGTGCCGGCGCGGGCATCGCTCGGCAGGCGCCCGCGCTCGTCCAGGTCGCCGAAGCCTTCGGGCAGCCGTGCCGCGCGGGCGAACCCCAGCAGGCGCTGGCCTTCGGCGGCCAGCCATTGATGATGGGCAGGAGCGTTCAGCCAGCTGCTGAACGTCAGTGGAATACTGTTCATGGCGAACCTGTTGTTGTTCTTATCAAGGCCTTGAGTCTAAACAACGGGTTCGCGCGGGCAGGTAACGAAGGTCACAGGAAATGTCACCAAGCCGTGACAAAACCCCTGTAGCCGCTGCCGCAGGCTGCGCTCGAGACCGCAGGGCTCGCAAAACCGGCGCCTCGGTCATACGACCAAGCGCGGCATAAAGTTTTACGACCGCTACGCGGCCGGGCGCAGGCTTCGCCAGCGGCTACAAGGGCATCAATCCATGGAGCGCGGCAGGTACAGGGTCACGCGCAAACCGCCTTCGCGCAGGTTCTGCAGGCTCACCTCGCCGCCATGGCTGTGGGCGATGTTGCGCGCGATGCCCAGGCCCAGGCCGTAGCCCTGCTGCTGGCCGGACAGGCGAAAGTGCGGCTCGAACACCTGCTCCAGGCGCTGCTCCGGCACGCCCGGGCCTTCGTCGTCGACATGCAGGATGAACGCATTGGCATCGTCGTCGATGTGCAGGTGGGCGTTCTGCCCGTACTTCAGCGCGTTGTCGATCAGGTTGCCCATGCAGCGCTTGAGCGCCAGGGGCTTGCCCGGATAAGGCGCCAGCGCCCGCCCCTGCTGGGTCACGCGGCCGTTGCCGTTGGGCGCCAGGTAAGGCTCCACCAGGCAGTCGAGCACCTGGTTGAGGTCCACCGGCTCGATGTTCTCGTGGATATCGGTGTCCTTGACGCATTGCAGCGCGCCCTTGACCAGCAACTCCAGCTCATCCAGGTCGCGGCCGAACTTGGTTTGCAACTGCTCGTCCTCCAGCAGTTCGACCCGCAGCCGCAGCCGGGTGATGGGCGTGCGCAGGTCGTGGGAAATCGCACTGAACAACTGGCTGCGTTCGGTCAGGTAACGGCTGATGCGCTCGCGCATGGCATTGAAGGCCCGGCCGACCTCCACCACTTCGCTGCCGCCGCCTTCGGCCACCGGCTGCACATCGGCGCCCAGGGACATGTCCCGCGCGGCCCGCGCCAGGCGCTTGAGCGGCCGGCTCTGCCAATGCACCAGCAGGCCGATGAACAGCAGCAGGAAACCGCTGGTGAGCACGATGAACCACACCTGCTGCGCCGGCAGCCCCTGCTCTTCGAGGCTGGTATAGGGCTCGGGCAACAGCGATGCGATGTACAGCCACTCGCCCGGCGCCATCTGGATCTGGGTGACCAGCACCGGCGGATTCACCGGTTCCAGGGTCAGGGCGTAATGGGCCCAGGAACGCGGCAACTCATCGAGTTTCAGGCCGCCGTTGAAAATCCGCAGGTCCTCGGGGCTGACGAAGGTCACCGAGATGTAGGCGTCGTTGCCCAGGGACTGGCGCAGCACTTCCTCCACCGCCTTGAGCACCGCCTGCTTGCGTGGCGTGATGGGCAACACTTCCATGCCCAGCGGCTTGTCGTTGAGGGTCACGACAAAACGGGTGCCGCCCATGCTGCGCAACTGGTCGAGCACCAGCGGCCGGTACGCCACCGGCAGCGAGCGAAAGTAGCTGACGCTGGCGGTCATCGAATGGGCCAGGCTGCGGGCGCTGGTGACCAGGCCTTCGAGCTGGGTGGCGCGCAATTGCGACACCCAGATCACGCTGGACAAGGTTTGCGCGAACAACACCGCCAGCAGCGTCAGCAGCAACATCCGGCCCAGCAGCGAACGCGGCACCGGCACCCGCGCCAGCAACTTGCGCGGCCACTCAGTGAGCATTGCCGGCAACCACATTGGCTGCCAACTGGTAACCGCTGCCGCGCACGGTGCGGATCAGCCGCGGCGGTTTCTCGGTGTCGCGCAGGCGTTGGCGCAGGCGGCTGACCGCCATGTCGACGATGCGGTCCAGGGGCATCAGCTCACGGCCGCGGGTGGCATTGCCGATGGTGTCGCGGTCGAGGATTTCCTGGGGGTGGTCGAGGAACAGCTTGAGCAGGGCGAAGTCGGCGCCGGAGAGGATCACTTCCTCGCCGTCGTTGTGGAACAGCCGGTGGCTGACCATGTCCAGGCGCCATTCGTCGAAGCACAGCACCTCGCCGCCGGCGCGCTCCTGGCCGAACTGCGCACGGCGCAACAGGGCCTTGATCCGCGCCTGCAATTCCCGGGGGCTGAAGGGCTTGCCCAGGTAATCGTCGGCACCCAGCTCCAGGCCGATCACCCGGTCGGCTTCATCGGAGCTGGCGGTGAGCATGATGATCGGCACCTGGCCGACCCGCGGATGCTGGCGAATCCAGCGGCACAGGCTGAAGCCGTCTTCGTCCGGCAGCATCACGTCGAGAATCACCAGGTCGCTCGGCGCCTCGTTCAGCGCCTGGCGAAAACCGGCGCCGTTGGGCGTGCTGCGGACCTGGAAGCCGGCGCGACTGAGGTAGGTCTCCAGCAGCTCGCGTATTTCCTGATCGTCATCAACCAACAAGATCGACTTACTGACTGAACTCACGCGGGCCGTCCTTTGTTGTTATGGATGGGGCCGGATTATGCCTTACCGATCAACGAAACGTAGATACCAAGACGCTGTAGCCGCTGCCGAGCCCGCGAGGCTGCGATCGACCTGGGCGGCATTCCGACGAAGCGGGCGCAGGGATTTAAAGATCGCTGAAGGCCTTCGGCCTTATCGCAGCCTCGCAGGCTCGGCAGCGGCTACCGATGTAGTGCACTGGATCAGGCGAACGCCTGCTCCAGCGCTACCCCGGCACCGGTCAGGCCCGAGTACGGCGCCGTCACCAGCCACACCGGAATGCCCTTGAAGTAATCGCTCATACAGCCCTTGTCGGCAAAACAACGGGCGAAACCGCTTTCGACGAAAAAGTCGGCGAACCGCGGGATCACCCCGCCGACGATGTACACACCACCGCGCGCACCGATGGTCAGCACGTTGTTGCCCGCCACCCGGCCCAGCCAGCAGCAGAACTGCTCGAGCACTTCCAGGGCGATGGGGTCGCCGGCCAGGCCCGCGGCGGTGATGGCTTCCGGGGTGTCGAGCAGCGGCTCATGCCCGTCCACCGCGCAGATCGCCCGGTACACCCGGGGCAAGCCGCCGCCGCTGAGCGCGGTCTCGGCGCTGACGTGGCCGATCTCGCTGTAGATGTGCTGCCACAACTGGGTTTCCCGCGGGCTGCTCAACGGCAGGTCGACATGCCCGCCCTCGCCCGGCAAGGCGGCCCAGCGGCCTTCGCCCAGATCCAGCAGGGTGCCGACGCCCAGGCCGGTGCCCGGCCCGATCACCACCGCCGGGCGCAACGGCTCGGCGGTGCCTTCGCAAACCACCCGGAACTCGCCGGGCTGCAGGCGGGTCATGCCCAGGGCCATGGCCGAGAAGTCATTGACCAGCAGCAGCTCATCGACCTGCAAGGTCTGGCAGAAGGCCTTGCGGCTCAGGCGCCAATGGTTGTTGGTAAAACGAAATTCGTCGCCGCCGACCGGGCCGGCCACCGACAGGCACACCGCGCCGATCGCACCCGGCGCCAGGCCGAGGCCGCCCAGGTAGACGCCGATGGCTTCTTCCGGGCTGGCGTGGTCCGCCGTCGCCAGCACCTGGATCGACTCCAGGCGCTGGTCTTTCCACAACGCAAAACGCGCATTGGTTCCACCAATGTCACCGACCAGCGCTAACTTCACTTAAGGTTCTCCAGGGCAGAGGTAAAGGCGCTGGCGCCCTGCTCCGCCGAGCTGAAGGCCATGCGCATGAAACCGAACAATTCGCGGCCGCTGCCGACGTTGTTGCCCAGCAGGCCCTTGGCCGGCTCGCGGGCGGCGAATTCGTCGGCGTCTACCTTAAGCTCCAGCGTGCCCTTTACGCCATCCACGCGAATGATGTCGCCGTCGCGTACTCGCGCCAGCGCGCCGCCGACCTGGGCTTCCGGGCTGACGTGGATCGCCGCCGGGATCTTGCCCGAGGCCCCGGACATGCGCCCGTCGGTGACCAGCGCGACCTTGAAGCCGCGGTCCTGCAACACGCCGAGGAACGGCGTCATCTTGTGCAGTTCCGGCATGCCGTTGGAGCGCGGGCCCTGAAAGCGCATCACCGCCACGAAGTCTTTTTCCAGCTCGCCGGCCTTGAACGCATCGGCCAGGTCCTGCTGGTCCTGGAACACCACCGCCGGCGCTTCGACGATCTGGTGCTGCAACGCCACGGCGGAAACTTTCATCACCCCGCGACCGAGGTTGCCTTCCATCACCCGCAGGCCGCCTTCCGGCGAGAACGCGCGGGCCACCGGGCGCAGGATGTTTTCGTCGAGGCTTTCGATCGGGCCGTCGCGCCACACCAGCTTGCCGTTGTCCAGGAACGGCTCCTGGGTGTAGCGGCTCAGGCCACGACCGGCCACGGTATTGACGTCTTCGTGGAGCAGGCCGGCTTCCAGCAGTTCGCGGATCAGGAACGCCATGCCGCCCGCGGCCTGGAAGTGGTTGATGTCGGCCTTGCCGTTCGGATAGACGTGGGACAGGGTCGGCACCACCTCGGAGAGGTCGGCCATGTCCTGCCAGGTCAGCTGGATGCCCGCGGCCTGGGCAATCGCCGGCATGTGCAGGGTGTGGTTGGTCGAACCGCCGGTGGCGTGCAGGGCGACGATGGAGTTGACCAGCGAACGCTCGTCGACGATCTCGCCGATCGGCGTGAAGTTGCCGCTCTGCGCGGTCAGGCGGGTGACCTGCTGCGCCGCCTCATGGGTCAGGGCGTCGCGCAGTGGCGTGTAAGGGTTGACGAAGGACGCGCCCGGCAAGTGCAGGCCCATGACTTCCATCAGCAGCTGGTTGGTGTTGGCGGTGCCGTAGAAGGTGCAGGTGCCCGGGCTGTGGTAGGACTTCATCTCCGATTCCAGCAGCTCTTCGCGGGTCGCCTTGCCCTCGGCGTAACGCTGGCGCACGTCGGCCTTTTCCTTGTTGGAAATGCCCGACGGCATCGGCCCGCCCGGGACGAAGATGGTCGGCAGATGGCCGAAGCGCAGCGCGCCCATCATCAGGCCCGGGACGATCTTGTCGCAGATGCCGAGCATCAGCGCGGCGTCGAACATGTTGTGGGACAAGGCCACCGCGGTGGACAGCGCGATCACCTCGCGGCTCGGCAGGCTCAGCTCCATGCCGGCCTCGCCCTGGGTCACGCCATCGCACATGGCGGGGGTGCCGCCGGCGAACTGGCCGACCGAGCCCATCTCGCGCAGGGCCTTCTTGATCTGTTCGGGAAAGTGCTCGTACGGCTGGTGCGCCGAGAGCATGTCGTTATATGACGAAACAATTGCCACGTTGGCGGCATTCATCATGCGCAGGCTGTGCTTGTCTTCCGAGCCGCAGCCGGCAACGCCGTGGGCGAAGTTCGCACACTGCAGCTTGCCCCGTTGCGGGCCATCGCTGGCGGCGCCGCGGATCAGGGCGAGGTAAGCCTCGCGAGTGGCGCGACTGCGGGCGACAAGCCGTTCGGTGACCTCAAGAACGCGGGGATGCATGTGTAGAACTCCAGGCTAACGGATGTGGCGACCTGTTTGTCTATGCTGGTCAAAACGCCCGCGGCACAGGGGATGGCAGAGGGTTTCTTGACCATTTGGACCAGTTGATTCAGGTCACTCGTTGTAGATAAAACAAAATATTGCCATCAAAAAGGCTTGTTTTCTATTTTTTTGCGAATAATCTTGTAATTCCAACAACAAAACTACGGCAGGCGCTTTTCTATGACTCTACGAATCGCAATCAATGGTTTTGGCCGCATCGGCCGCAACGTCCTGCGCGCACTTTATACCCAAGGCTATCGTCAGGATCTGCAGATCGTCGCCATCAACGATCTGGGTGATAGCTCGATCAATGCCCACCTGCTCAAATACGACACCGTCCACGGCACCTTCGATGCCGAGGTGCAGCACGATCAGGAAAGCCTGACCGTCAACGGCGACCGGATCGCCGTCAGCGCCATCCGCAATCCGGCCGAACTGCCCTGGGCCGCCGAGAAGATTGACGTAGTATTCGAATGCACCGGTCTGTTCACCGACCGTGCCAAGGCCGCCGCCCATCTCAGCGCCGGCGCCCGCAAAGTGATTATTTCCGCCCCGGCCAAAGGCGCCGACGCCACCGTGGTGTATGGCGTGAACCACGACATTCTGCGCCAGTCGCACCAGATCATTTCCAACGCTTCGTGCACCACCAACTGCCTGGCGCCGGTGGCCCAGGTGCTGAACCGCGAGCTGGGCATCGAAAGCGGGCTGATGACCACCATCCACGCCTACACCAACGACCAGAACCTGACCGACGTCTACCACAGCGATCCGTACCGCGCCCGTTCGGCCACCCAGAACATGATCCCGAGCAAGACCGGCGCGGCCGAAGCCGTGGGCCTGGTGCTGCCGGAACTGGCGGGCAAGCTGACCGGCATGGCGGTGCGGGTGCCGGTGATCAACGTATCGCTGGTGGACCTGACCGTGCAGCTCAAGCGCAACACCACCGCCGAGGAGGTCAACGCCCTGCTCAAGAGCGCCAGCCAGCACTCGAAGATCCTCGGCTACAACAGCCTGCCGCTGGTTTCCAGCGACTTCAACCACAACCCACTGTCGTCGATCTTCGACGCCAATCACACCAAGGTCAGCGGCGGCAAGCTGCTCAAGGTCCTGGCCTGGTACGACAACGAGTGGGGCTTCTCCAACCGCATGCTGGATAACTGCCTGGCCCTGTGCAGCGCCGAGTAAACCCACGGCCTGCGGCGCGGGAGCTGCCGCAGGCTGCGATCTTTTGATCTTCACATTCGAGGTTCAAGCGCGCAAAGATCGCAGCCTCGGCAGCTCCTGCAGACTCTCTCCCTCCCGGAGCCACCACCGATGATCGGTATCAGCTTCACCCAGGCCAGCATGGCGGCGCGCAAGCGCATCGCCCTGGTGGCCCACGACCATTGCAAGAGTTTCCTCCTCGACTGGGCCGAGCGACAGAAAGACCGGCTCGCCGAGCACGATCTGCTGGCCACCGGCACCACCGGCCAGTTGCTGCACCAGCGCCTCGGCCTGCCGGTGGAAAGCATGATCAGCGGCCCCCTGGGCGGCGACCAACAACTCGGCGCGCGGATCGCCGAGCAGCGGGTGGACATGCTGGTGTTCTTCTGGGACCCCTTCGAACCCCAGCCCCACGATCCGGACATCAAGGCCCTGCTACGGGTCGCGGCGGTCTGGAACATTCCCGTGGCCTGCAACGAATGCAGCGCCGACTACCTGCTCAGCAGCCCGCTGATGGAGCAGGCGCACAGCTACCGGATTCCGGACTACCCGGCCTACCTCTCCGGGCGTCGATGATTCACTCAGGGCTTGACCTTCGACGTAGATGATAAGCATTATCATCTGCTGAAAAAATCAGCCAGGTCCTGTTGTGAGCCAATCCCGCTTCAATCACGTCTTTCTCACCCAGCGCGTTTCGCTGCTGCGCACGCTGGAGCGGATGGTCAACAACCACAGCACCGCCGAGGACCTGCTGCAGGAAACCTACCTGCGGGTGACCCGGGCCCTGAGCGAACGGGCCATCGAGCACCTCGAACCCTTCGTCTTCCAGACCGCCCGCAACCTGGCGCTCGACCATCTGCGCGCGCGACGCATCCAGGCCCGCACCCTGCTCGAAGACGTGCCGGTGGACGTGGTCGAAAGCGTGGCCGCGCCCCTGAGCAGCGCCGAGGATGCCGCCCATGCCGAACAGTTGCTGGAACGCCTGAACATGAGCCTTGCCCAACTCAGCCCGCGCCAACAGCAGATCTTCATCCTCAGCCGCCTGCACGGCCACAGCTACCTGGAAATCGCCGAGAAGCTCAAGGTCTCCCAGAGCACCGTGCAAAAGGAACTGAAGCTGATCATGGCCATCTGTATCGGCGTCGCCGAGCGCTTGAACGGTCATTGAGGCCCAGCCGGACGGGCGTCAGCCGCAGCCCTTTGCTACCCTTGACCGCCCTGCGCTCTCCATCTAAAAAACAGCCGTGCACAGACACAGCCGAGGAACACCCGTGACGGACATCCACCGCACCCAGCCGACCGCCCAGGACGAGGAAACATCCCCCCCCTGCGCCGCGGATCAAGCCATGGACCAGGCCCTGGACTGGCTGATCCTGCTGGAGAACCCGAGCCCCGAGCAGACCCGGCAATTCCATGACTGGTTGAACGCCTCGCCCCTGCACAGCGCAGCCTTCGACAAGGCCCAGGCGATCTGGAACGGTCCGCAAGTGGTGCACTGCGCGCAAAACCTGGACACGCAAAAACCCAAGCTCAGCCTGCTGTCGCGCCTGCGTCCGCACTGGCGGCCCCTGGCGACCGCGGCGGTGCTGATCCTCGGTTTGTTCAGTTTCAGCAACCTGCCCCTGCGCCTGCAGGCCGATCACCTGACCGTGGTCGGCGAGCGCCAGCGCCTGCAACTGGAGGACGGCTCGAAAGTCCTGCTCAACACCAACTCGGCCTTCTCCAGCAGCATCGACGAGCGCCAGCGCGTGGCCCGCCTGTACCAGGGCGAAGCCTTCTTCGAGATCCCCGCCAGCCGCGGCCAGCCGCTGGAACTCGACGCCGGCCCGGTACGCGCCAGCGTGCGCGACACCGCCTTCGCCGTGCGTTACCTGGACGGCGTGGCCCAGGTGCGGGTGCAGCGCGGCGATGTCGACCTGCGCGCCACCCACGACGATGCCCGGGTGCGCCTGTCGGCCGGCGAAAGCATCCGCATCGGCCCCAACGGTTTCGACCGCCCGGCCAAGCTCGACCTCGACAAGGACCTGGCCTGGGTCCAGGGCCGGCTGGTGTTCGAGAACTGCCCGCTGAACCAGGTGCTGGCCGAATTGCGTCGGTATTACCCGGGCTGGATCGTCAACAACAACGAGCGCCTGGCCGATGTCGCGGTCACCGGCAATTACCGCCTCGACCAGCCGCTGGACGTGGTGCGCTCCCTGGCTCACATCACCTCGGCGCGCCTGCAGGAATTCCCGGCGCTGGTCATCCTCAACTAAAGCGCATTTATTTTTACGCGATCGCTGTCGGTCGTTCGTCTCGTTATAGCCAATGCAATTGATTCGCATTAAAAATGGCGAATCAGCACCTATAAAGATTCGTGCGACACGGAGCGCTATCGATGTCCTCTCGCCTCAACAGCCGGTCCTCTTCATCCTCCCGCCAGGCCCGCCTGCAGAACTGCACGCTGTCCCTGCTGACCGCCGCCATCCTGCTGGCCGGGGCCGCGCCAGTCCTGGCCGCCACCGCCGGGGCCAAGACCCTGCCAGCACGCAACATGGGCGACTACAGCTTCGCCATCGACCAGCAACCGCTGGTGTCGGCGCTGAACGCCTTTACCGCTGTCACCGGCTGGCAGGTCGGCCTGCCGGCGGAACTGGGCGAAGGCATCGCTTCCCCGGGCGTGCGCGGTTCGCTGCCACCGGAAAAAGCCCTGGACCGCCTGCTGATGGGCACCAACCTGAGCTACCGCAAGCTGGGCGCCAACAACATCGTCCTGGAAAAACGCGCCAGCGGCGGCGCCCTGAACCTGCAACAGGTGACCATCAGCGCCACGCGCCAGGAACAGGACGTCAGCAGCGTGCCCAGTACCGTGACCGTGCATGACCGCCAGGACCTGGACCGCAACAACGTCAACACCATCAAGGATCTGGTGCGCTACGAGCCGGGCGTTTCGGTCGGCGGCGCCGGCCAGCGCGGCGGTGGCATCAGCGGCTACAACATCCGCGGCATCGACGGCGACCGTATCCTGACCCAGGTCGACGGCGTGGAGATTCCCAACGGCTTCTTCAACGGCCCCTATGCCAAGACCCAGCGCAATTACGTCGACCCGGAAATCATCAAGCGCGTGGAGATCCTCCGCGGCCCGGCCTCGGTACTGTACGGCAGCAACGCCATCGGCGGCGCGGTCAGCTACTTCACCCTCGACCCGGACGACATCATCAAGCCAGGCCAGGACGTCGGCGCCCGCCTGAAGACCGGCTACAGCTCGGCCGACGACAGCTGGCTGAAGTCGGCCACCGTGGCCGGGCGCAGTGGTCAGTTCGACGGCCTGCTGCACTTCAGCCAGCGCGACGGCCACGAAACCGACTCCTACGGCAGCCACAACGGCACCGGCCTGGCGCGCACCGCCGCCAACCCGGAAGACGTGCGCACCAGCAACGTGCTGGCCAAGGCCGGCTGGAACTATGCCGACGACGCGCGCCTGGGCCTGACCTACGAGAAGTACAAGGACGACCGCGACACCAACCAGAAAAGCGCCGTGGGCGGCCCGTTCAACGCCGGCCAGCCGCTGGGCATGTACCGCTCGCGTACCGGTAACGACACCATCACCCGCGAACGCTTCGGCCTGGACAACCACTTCGTCCTCGACAGCCTGCTGGCCGACCACGTGAAGTGGAGCCTGAACTACCAGATCGCCAAGACCGACCAGAGCACCCTGGAAAACTACTTCCCGTTCAGCCGCAACGTCATGCGCAGCCGCGAAACCCTCTACCAGGAGAAACAGTGGGTCTTCGACGCCCAGGCCGACAAGGCCTTCGCCATCGGTGAAACCGAGCACCTGCTGACCTACGGCACCACCATCAAGCAGGAAAAGGTCACCGGCTCGCGCAGCGGCAGCGGCACCTGCCTGGCGGTCGGTCGCGGTTGCACGGCGGTCGGCGCCATCAGCCCGTCCGACGTGCTGAAGAAGTCCAGCGACTTCCCCGACCCGACCATCAACACCTACAGCCTGTTCGCCCAGGACCAGATCAGCTGGAACCAGTGGACCTTCCTGCCGGGCCTGCGCTACGACTACACCCAGCTCAAGCCGCACATTACCCAGGAGTTCCTCAACACCGTGGCCGCCGATGGCAATGGTGAGGTGAGCGACCAGAACAAGACCTGGCACCGGGTATCGCCCAAGTTCGGCCTGACCTATGCCCTGAGCGACCAGTACACCTGGTACGGCCAGTACGCCGAAGGGTTCCGCACCCCGACCGCCAAGGCGCTGTACGGCCGCTTCGAGAACACCACCACCGGTTACCGCGTGGCGCCGAACTCGAACCTCAAGCCGGAGAAAAGCCAGAGCTATGAAACCGGCCTGCGCGGTAACTTCGAGTCCGGCAACTTCGACGTGGCGGTGTTCTATAACAAGTACCGCGACTTCATCAACGAAGACGCGGTGACCCCGGGCTACGACGAACTGACGTTCCAGAGCAACAACATCAAGCACGCCACCATCAAGGGCGTGGAAGTCAAGGGCCGGCTCAACCTCGACGCCCTGGGCGCGCCGCAGGGCCTGTACACCCAGGGTTCGGTGGCCTATGCCTACGGTCGCAACAACGACACCGGCGAACCCTTGAACGCGGTCAACCCGCTGACCGGCGTGTTCGGCCTGGGCTACGACCAGGATAACTACGGCGCCCTGCTCAGCTGGACCCTGGTGAAGAAGAAAGACCGCGTCGACAGCAGCAGCTTCAAGACCCCGGACGGCACCAGCAGCCAGTTCAAGACCCCGGGCTACGGCGTGCTCGACCTGACCGGCTTCTACAAGGTCAGCGACGACGTCACCGTCAGCGCCGGCATCTACAACCTGGCCGACAAGAAGTACTGGCTGTGGGATGACGTGCGCGGCTACGACAGCGTCGGCGAAGCCGCCGTGCTCAGCCCGGCCAACCTCGACCGCCTGACCCAGCCGGGTCGCAACTTCGCGGTCAACCTGATCTGGGACATCTGATCCGGTCTGCCTCACTGTGCTTTTCGATGGGGCGCAGTGAGGATTTTTTACTGTGCCGCGTCTTCTTGTTCGTCTAGTTAGCAAGTGCTTCTCATTTCAAGCCGCTCTCGTTTTCAGTAGCTCTCATTTCCATTGACCAAGGACATCGTCATGACCACCCAGGATTCCCCACAGCGCCCGAGCCTGCGCTCCCAGCGCCTGAACCAGATCACCCACGAACCCCATGCCAGGCTCGACGCCCTGGTCAAGGCCCACGCGCCATTCGAAAGCGCCAGCAGCTTTGCCCGTTTCGTCGTCGCCCAGTACCTGTTCCAGTCCGAACTGGTCGCCCTCTACAACGACCCCGCGCTGATCGCCATCGTCCCAGACCTGGCAGAACGTTGCCGCGCCGAAGCGGCCAAGGCCGACCTGGCGGACCTGGACACCGAAGTCCCGGCCCCGGTGGCGGGCGCGGTGCAGAACCCGAGCAAGGCCGAGGCCCTGGGCTGGCTGTTCGTCTCCGAGGGCTCCAAGCTCGGCGCGGCGTTCCTGATCAAGCGCGCGGTGGGCCTGGGCCTCGGCGAAACCTTCGGTGCCCGGCACCTGGGCGAGCCGGCCGGTGGTCGCGCCGAAGGCTGGAAAACCTTCACCCGCACCCTCGATGGCCTGGCGTTCAGTGCCGAAGAGGAAGCCGCGGCGGAAAAAGGCGCGCTGGATGCCTTCAACCGCTTTACCGTGCTGCTGGAAAAGGCCTACGACACGGCGCCTGAACTGGCCTGATTTTTTCGCCGGCACCCTCGTTCCTGTATTGAAGGCGTAGACTCACGCCCGCTGCAGGAACGAACGCCGCTGGCGTCAGCCGTTATTCCCACCTTTTGTGGATTGAGCCCCATGCTCGTCACCTCATCATCGAACCCATGACCGGCACAACCCGATCCCCGTCCAAGGCCTCCCGCCTGTTCTTCGGCTGCCTGGCTTACATCAGCCTGGCCATCGGCCTGATCGCCATCGTCGTCCCCGGCCTGCCGACCACCGAGTTCGTGCTCCTCGCCGCCTGGGCCGCGACCAAGAGCTCGCCACGCCTGAGCGCCTGGATGGAAAACCATCGCCTGTTCGGCCCCATCCTGAGCAACTGGCGCAACGGCCGGATCGTCAGCCGCCGGGCCAAGGTCAGCGCCACCGTCAGCATGCTGCTGTGCGCCGGCCTGATGCTGAGCCTGCTCAACCATCACTGGACCCTGTACCTGGCGCTGGCCGGCATGGGCCTGGGCAACCTGTGGATCTGGTCGCGCCCGGAGGCTCTGGCCCAGGCCTCTTGATTCCTCTGCAAGAGCAGCCGGTCGACGTTCGGCTGCTCGCGACATGCCCTCCAGCGAAATCGCCCTGCTCCTCGTTTATGTCAAACACATGACCGCTCGTCGGCTTTCTCTCAGACAAATGCCGCCCAAGCCGATGTTCCGGGCATGGCGCTGAATGGACTTGGCGACCGGAGTCATCCGACTCACCGCTCCCCCCTATCCATTCGCGAGATCGCCCCATGTTCGACTCTCTGTCCATTCGCCTGAAAATCGTGCTGTTGTCCGGACTCTGCCTGCTCGGCGTGGTGGGCCTGATCGTCGGGATGAACATCTACCAGACCAACCAGAACGATCAATTGGTCAGCAGCTCCAGCTCGCGAATGCTCACCGACAGCGTGCAGAACCTGCTGCAGGCCCGGGCTGCGGAGCAGGCGGTGCGGGTACAGAAAACCTTTGGCGAGAGCCTGCTGGTGATCACCGCCCTGGCCGACCAGATCAACGACCTGCGGGCCATGGCCGGCAAGCGTTCGCTGGACGCCGCGACGCTGCGTGAAGAGCTCAACCACAGCCTGAAAACCGCCTTCGAACGCAACACCAAGGTGCTGGGCATCTGGCTCGCCTACGAGCCCAACGCCCTCGACGGCAAGGACAGCGAGTTCGCCAACGACGCCGGCCACGCCTCCAACGAAGCCGGGCGCTTCGCCAGTTACTGGAGCCGTGCCGGCGGCACCGGGCTGAACACGGTGATGGTCGAAGAGGACATGAACAAGACCACCCTGAGCGTCAGCGGCACCCCCTATAACAGCTGGTACACCTGCCCGCGCGACAGCAAGCGCACCTGCTTGCTGGACCCGTACGCCGATACCGTGGGCGGCAAGCTGATGCTGATGACCACCATTTCCCTGCCGCTGATCGTCGACGGCAAAGTCATAGGCGTGGTCGGCGTGGACATCGCCCTGGATGCCCTGCAGGCCGCGGCCGCCGACTCCCAGCGCGGGCTGTTCGACGGTGCCGGGCACATGCTGATCGTCGCCGGCAGCGGCATCCTCGCCGCCTACAGCAACGATGCGGCCAAGGTCGGCAAAGGCATCGCCGACACCCTCGGCGCCGAAGGCAGGGATGTGCTGCAACTGCTGGCCGGCAATACCCCGAAAATCCTCAAGCAGGGCGACCTGATCCGCGCCGTGTATCCGGTCAGCCCGATTGCCGATGCCCGTCCCTGGGGCGTGGTGATCGACCTGCCGGAGCAAGTGCTGCTGGCCGACACCGTGAAACTGCAGAGCGTGCTCGACGACGCCCAGGCCCAGGGCACCCTGGTGTCGCTGCTGGTGGCGGCGATCGCCGGCGTGATCGGCCTGCTGCTGATCTGGCTGACCGCCTCCGGCGTGACCCGGCCGATCAACAGCGTGGCGCAGATGCTCAAGGAAATCGCCAGCGGCGACGGCGACCTGACCCAACGCCTGAAGTACGGCAAGCAAGACGAACTGGGCGAGCTGGTGGGCTGGTTCAACCGCTTCCTCGACAAGCTGCAACCGACCATCGCGCAGATCAAGCAGAGCATCACCGACGCCCGCGGCACCGCCGACCAGTCCTCGGAGATCGCCCGCCAGACCAGCGAAGGCATGCAGGTGCAGTTCCGCGAAATCGACCAGGTGGCCACCGCCTCCAACGAAATGAGCGCCACCGCCCACGACGTCGCCAACAGTGCCTCGAACGCCGCCAACGCCGCCCGTGGCGCCGACCAGTCGGCCAAGGACGGCATGACTATCATCGAGCGCAGCACCCGCGACATCAGCACCCTGGCCGAGGAGGTCAGCAAAGCGGTGGTCGAGGTCGAGGCCCTGGCGGTCAACAGCGAACAGATCGGTTCGGTGCTGGAAGTGATCCGCAGCATTGCCGAGCAGACCAACCTGCTGGCCCTCAACGCCGCCATCGAAGCGGCGCGCGCCGGGGAAAGCGGCCGCGGCTTCGCCGTGGTCGCCGACGAGGTGCGCAACCTGGCCAAGCGCACCCAGGACTCGGTGGAAGAGATCCGCCTGGTGATCGAACGCATCCAGAGCGGCACCCGGGGGGTGGTGGCGACCATGCATTCGAGCCAGGCCCAGGCCCAGAGCAACGCCGGACAGATCCAGCAAGCGGTGCAGGCTCTGGGCAAGATCAGCGACGCAGTCACGGTGATCAGCGACATGAACCTGCAGATCGCCAGCGCCGCCGAACAGCAGAGCGCGGTGGCCGAAGAGGTCAACCGCAACGTTTCGGCGATCCGCAGCGTGACCGAATCCCTCACCGAGCAGGCCACCGAATCGGCCCAGGTCAGCAGCCAGCTCAACGCCCTGACCACCCAGCAGATGAAGCTGATGGACCAGTTCCGCGTTTGACCTTGCCCCTGTAGGAGCGAAGCTTGCTCGCGATGAACCAGAGAGCGCCGCGTTGAGCCAGTGATCAGGCATCATCGTTGACGACCATCGCGAGCAAGCTTCGCTCCTACGGGGGGCTGCGGCGCTTCACTTTTTTGATCTATGCTGCCCCCTCTCTTGCGGAGGGCCTGCAATGACCGATGTGCTGTCGTCTGTTCAAGCCGCGCTGGGCTTGCCTCGTACCCCGATTGCCATGACCTCGAGCGGCGCCCTGCCCTCGGCCTTCGCCGTGACCGAACTGGCCAGCGCCAGCATCGCCGCGGCCGGCCAGGCGGCGGCCGAGCTGCTGCTCAGCCAGACCGGGCGCCTGCCCACCCTGAGCGTCGATCGGCGCCTGGCCTCCTTCTGGTTCGCCACCTCCCTGCGCCCGCTGGGCTGGAGCGTGCCGCCGCTGTGGGACCCGGTCGCCGGCGACTACGCCACCCAGGACGGCTGGATTCGCCTGCACACCAACGCGCCGCATCATCGGCGGGCAGCCGAACAGGTGCTCGGCCGGGTCGTGGATCGTCCGGCCATGGCCGCCAAGGTCGCGCAGTGGAACAAGAGCGACCTGGAGCAGGCGGTGGTCGCCGCCGGAGGCTGCGCCGCCGAGATGCGCGGCTGGAGCGAGTGGCAAGCCCATCCCCAGGGGCAGGCTGTGAATGCCGAGCCCCTGGTGCATTACCAGACCTGCAACGCCAGCGCCGCCCAGCCCTGGCGCGGATCGCTGGCCCGGCCCCTGGCCGGGATCAAGGTGCTGGACCTGACCCGGGTGCTGGCCGGGCCCATCGCCAGCCGTTTTCTCGCCGGGCTGGGCGCCGATGTGCTGCGCATCGACCCGCCGGAGTGGAACGAGCCCGGCGTGGTCCCGGAAGTCACCCTGGGCAAACGCTGCGCCCGGCTGAACCTGCACGATGCCGCCGATCGCCAGGTCTTCGAAAGCCTGCTAAGCGAAGCCGACCTGCTGCTGCACGGCTACCGCGCCGATGCCCTGGAACGCCTCGGCTACGGGGCCGCCGAACGCCAGCGCTGCGCCCCGGGGCTGATCGATGTGTGCCTGAACACCTATGGCTGGAGCGGCCCCTGGCAGAACCGCCGCGGCTTCGACAGCCTGGTGCAGATGAGCAGCGGCATTGCCGAGGCCGGCCAGCGCTGGCAGCAGGCGGATAAACCCGTGCCGCTGCCGGTGCAGGCCCTGGACCATGCCACCGGCTACCTGATGGCCGCCGCCGCGATCCGCGCCCTGACCGAACGACTGCAAACCGGGGCCGCCGGCAGCGCACGGCTGTCACTGGCGCGGACCGCCAAGCTGTTGATCGAGCACTCCAATGGCAGCGCCGAGCCCGCCTTGCGCGGCGAAGACCAGGACGATCAGGGACTGCTGGTAGAGCAGACACCCTGGGGCCCGGCCCATCGCCTGCAAGTACCCTTGCAGATCAGCGGCACGCCCCTGCAATGGGCTTACCCCGCCAGCGACCTGGGCGCCCATCGCCCGAAATGGTGAGCCTGTAACGCGTAACCCTGTAGCCGCTGCCAAGCCTGCGAGGCTGCGATCGGCCGCAAAGCGGACGTAAATCAGGCCGCGCATTACGTCATTCATACCGCGTGCGCAGGGTTGGCGAGGACTGCGTCCTCGATCGCAGCCTCGCAGGCTCGGCAGCGGCTACAGAAACGGCGATCAGGGGGCTACAGCGCCGTCCACAAATGCTGCGCCGCGTAGCCGCGCCATGGCCGCCAGGCCTCGGCGCGGGCCAGCAACTGGCTGGCGCTGACCGGTCCGCCTTCGAGCGCCGCCAGGGCGTTGTGCAGGCCCACGTCCGCCGCGGGAAAGGCGTCCGCTTCACGGAACTGGCGCAGGGCCACGTAATGCGCGGTCCAGTCGCCGACACCCCACAGCGCCCGCAAGGCCGACAGGCTGTGTTCGAGGCTGGCCTTGGGGGCAAACAGCTGCGGATCGTCGAGTAGCGCCTGCGCCACGCCGGACAGGGTTCGGCCACGACTGCGCGGCATGCCCAGGCTCGCCAGATCGGCGCCCGCCATCCGCCCCGGCTCGGGGAACACATGGCTCAACCCCGCTGGCGCCTCCCTGCAGCTCAATGGCTGGCCATACTGCGCCACCAGCTTGCCCGCCAGGCGGATGGCCGCCACCACAGTGATCTGCTGCCCCAGCACCGCGCGCACCGCCAGCTCGAAACCGTCCCAGGCACCGGGTACGCGCAGCCCCGGCCGCGAGGCGATCAAGCGGGCCATCAACGGGTCGGCGGACAGTTGCCGGTGAATCGGCGCCAGATCGGTATCCAGGTCCAGCAGGCGGCGGATGCGCGCAACGATCCGCGCGTGGGCCTGCGGATCGGGAAAGTGCAGGGTCAGCGCCAGCGCATCGCTGTCGCCCGGGCTCACACTGAACCAGCCGTGTACGCCATCGAGGCTGATGCTGCGCGAGTAGCGCTCGCCACTGACAGTCTCCAACCCCTCGATGGCCCGCGCCCGGAGAAAGGCCAGCATCGCCGGCCAGTCATAGGGCGGCTGGTAAACCAGCCTCACAGCGACAGCACACCGCTGTACAGGCCATAGGCGGCCAGGCTGGCCCCGGCGACCACGCAAGCGAAAATGCCCTTCTCGATACCGGTGAACAACGGCTCGCCCTGCTCGCGCTTGGCCTTGGCGAACAGGATCACCCCGGGGGCATACAGCAGGGCCGACAGCAGCAGGTACTTGACCCCACCGGCGTACAACAGCCAGACCGCGTAGCACAGGGCCACGCCACCGATGCACAGGTCTTTCATGCGCTCGGCCGAGGCCTGCTCGTAGGTTTCGCCGCGGCCGCTGAGCAACACCGCATAGGCCGCCGACCACAGGTAAGGCACCAGGATCATCGACGACGCGAGGTAGATCAGGCTGGTGTAGGTCCCGGCGGAGAACAGGGTAATCAGCAGGAACACCTGGATCATGCTGTTGGTCAGCCACAGAGCGTTGACCGGCACATGGTTGGCGTTCTCCTTTTTCAGGAAGGCCGGCATGGTCCGGTCGCGGGCCGTGGCGAACAGGATCTCGGCACACAGCAGCGCCCACGACAGCAAGGCACCGAGCAGGGAAACCGCCAGGCCGATGCTGATCAGCAACGCGCCCCAGGGGCCGACTATGCGCTCCAGCACCGCCGCCAGCGACGGGTTCTGCAAGGTCGCCAGTTCCGGCTGGCTCATGATCCCCAGGGACAGCACGTTGACCAGCACCAGCAGGGCCAGCACGCCGATAAAGCCGATCACCGTGGCCCGGCCGACGTCCGCACGCTTCTCGGCCCGGGCCGAATAGACGCTGGCGCCTTCGATGCCGATGAACACGAAGACCGTGACCAGCATCATGTTGCGCACCTGGTCCATCACCCCGCCAAAGTTCGGGTTGCCACGGCCCCAGATGTCGCGGGTGAAGATGTCCGCCTTGAACGCCACCGCGGCAATCACGATGAACATCACCAGCGGCACGATCTTGGCCACGGTGGTCAGCAGGTTGATGAACGCCGCTTCCTTGATCCCGCGCAGCACCAGAAAGTGCACCGCCCACAGCAGGACCGAGGCGCAGGCGATGGCCACCGGGGTGTTGCCCTGGCCAAACACCGGGAAGAAATAACCCAGGGTGCTGAACAGCAGCACGAAGTAGCCCACGTTGCCCAGCCAGGCACTGATCCAGTAGCCCCAGGCGGACGAGAAGCCCATGTAGTCGCCAAACCCGGCCTTGGCGTAGGCGTACACCCCAGAGTCGAGTTCAGGCTTGCGGTTGGCCAGGGTCTGGAACACGAAGGCCAGGGTCAGCATGCCCACGGCGGTGATCGCCCAACCGATAAGGATCGCCCCGGCGTCGGCCCGGGCCGCCATGTTCTGCGGCAAGGAAAAGATCCCGCCGCCAATCATCGAACCCACCACCAGGGCGATCAAGGCGCCGAGTCGCAGTTTTTGTGTGGTTTGTGGCATGCCTACCTCTGCGTCCGGTCCAATTGTCCGACAACAAACTATATGAAATTAATTAACTTCCACAGATTGGAAAGGGACTAAAAGAGTCAATTA
The DNA here is from genome assembly GCF_059421865.1 of Pseudomonas sp. GW821-FHT02B10. Taxonomy (NCBI): domain Bacteria; kingdom Pseudomonadati; phylum Pseudomonadota; class Gammaproteobacteria; order Pseudomonadales; family Pseudomonadaceae; genus Pseudomonas; species Pseudomonas sp. GW821-FHT02B10. Next base: position 278,900 of record NZ_JBWKVU010000005.1, read on the forward strand.
TTGATCTTTTGTGGATCAATCGACATGACGAGGATCAGAACATGTTGAATAGTTTGGCTTTTTATTATGCATAAAACCTAAATGCCATCAGCGCTCCGGGCACCCTTATAACTTTTTAATGAGTTGCGCATTCTTGAAAGCGGGCTAGCTTCAATCTGGCGCCAATGAGAAGACCTTTCATCCGGAACCCGAGGCCTTATGGAATGGCGCTTTCAGGCTTCCTACCGGTTTCCGCAAAGACAGCTTAAGTCGTTCATTCACAATGGAATGTAGCAATGACCTGATCTAAATCAGCTGTTCGGATTTCTCGCAGATTTACTCTGACATCTCTCTTCTCCTGCAATGGAGTCACGCAATGTCTGACACTCCCGGAAAACTACGGCTTGGTGCGTTAGTCGCCTTGGTAGTCGGCTCGATGATTGGCGGCGGGATCTTTTCCTTGCCACAAAACATGGCGGCAAGTGCCGATGTAGGCGCTGTTCTTATTGGCTGGGCTATTACCGCTGTCGGTATGTTGACACTGGCTTTCGTGTTTCAAACCCTGGCCAACCGCAAGCCTGATCTGGACGGTGGTGTCTACGCCTATGCCAAGGCCGGTTTCGGCGATTACATGGGCTTTTCTTCGGCCTGGGGCTACTGGATCAGCGCCTGGCTGGGCAACGTGGGCTACTTCGTGCTGCTGTTCAGTACCCTGGGCTATTTCTTCCCGATCTTCGGCGAGGGCAATACTCCGGCCGCGGTGATCGGCGCCTCGCTGCTGCTGTGGGCCGTGCACTTTCTGGTGCTGCGCGGGATCAAGGAAGCGGCGTTCATCAACCTGGTGACCACGGTCGCCAAGGTGGTGCCGCTGCTGCTGTTCGTGCTGATCGCCCTGTTCGCCTTCAAGCTGGACATCTTCACCGCGGACATCTGGGGCGTGAAAAACCCTGACCTGGGCAGCGTGATGAACCAGGTGCGCAACATGATGCTGGTCACCGTGTGGGTGTTCATCGGTATCGAAGGCGCGAGCATCTTCTCCGCCCGCGCGGAAAAACGCTCGGACGTGGGCAAGGCCACCGTGATCGGCTTCATCACTGTGCTGCTGTTCCTGGTGCTGGTGAACGTGCTGTCGCTGGGCATCATGACCCAGCCGGAGTTGGCGAAGCTGCAGAACCCGTCGATGGCGGCAGTGCTCGAGCATGTGGTCGGCCACTGGGGCGCGGTGCTGATCAGCGTCGGCCTGATCATCTCGCTGCTGGGGGCGCTGCTGTCGTGGGTGCTGCTGTGCGCGGAGATCATGTTCGCTGCGGCCAAGGACCACACCATGCCGGAGTTCCTGCGCAAGGAGAACGCCAACCACGTGCCGGTCAACGCCCTGTGGCTGACCAACGCCATGGTGCAGATCTTCCTGGTCATCACCCTGTTCTCGGCCAGTACCTACCTGTCGCTGATCTACCTCGCCACCTCGATGATCCTGGTGCCCTACCTGTGGTCGGCGGCCTATGCCGTGCTGCTGGCGGTGCGCAGCGAAACCTACGAAGCGGCCCTGGCCGAACGCAAGAAAGACCTGTTGATCGGCTCCATCGCGCTGCTCTACGCGATCTGGCTGCTGTACGCCGGCGGGGTCAAGTATCTGCTGCTCTCCGCCCTGCTCTACGCCCCCGGCGCGATCCTGTTCGCCAAGGCCAAGCGGGAGTTGGGCAAACCGATTTTCACCAACGTCGAGAAGCTGATTTTCGCCGCAGTGGTCATAGGCGCCCTGTTGGCCGCCTACGGGCTCTACGACGGCTTCCTGACCCTGTAACCGCACGATTGTTTCTACCTCTGGAGGATCACGGTAATGACCACGGAAAAAGTTAAGTACGGCGTCCATTCCGAAGCCGGCAAACTGCGCAAAGTCATGGTTTGCTCCCCAGGCCTGGCCCATCAGCGGCTGACCCCGAACAACTGCGATGAACTGCTGTTCGATGATGTGATCTGGGTCAACCAGGCCAAGCGCGACCATTTCGACTTCGTCACCAAAATGCGCGAGCGTGGGATCGAAGTCCTGGAAATGCACAACCTGCTGACCGATACGGTGCACAACCCCGAAGCCCTGAAGTGGATTCTGGATCGCAAGATCACCCCCGACACCGTCGGTGTCGGCCTGACCAACGAAGTGCGCAGCTGGCTCGAAAGCCTGGAGCCACGCAAGCTGGCCGAATTCCTGATCGGCGGCGTGGCCGGCGAGGACCTGCCGGAAAGCGAAGGCGCCAGCGTGATCAAGATGTACCGCGATTACCTGGGCCACTCCAGCTTCCTGCTGCCGCCGCTGCCCAACACCCAGTTCACCCGCGACACCACCTGCTGGATCTACGGCGGCGTGACGCTCAACCCGATGTACTGGCCGGCCCGGCGCCAGGAAACCCTGCTGGCCAGCGCCATCTACAAATTCCACCCCGAGTTCGCCAACGCCGACTTCGAAGTCTGGTACGGCGACCCGGACAAGGATCACGGCCAGGCCACCCTCGAAGGCGGCGACGTCATGCCGATCGGCAATGGCGTGGTGCTGATCGGCATGGGCGAGCGGACCTCGCGCCAGGCCATCGGCCAGCTTGCGCAATCCTTGTTCGCCAAGGGCGCGGTGGAAAAAGTCGTGGTCGCCGGCCTGCCGAAATCCCGCGCGGCGATGCACCTGGACACCGTGTTCAGCTTCTGCGACCGCGACCTGGTCACGGTCTTCCCGGAAGTGGTCAAGGAAATCGTGCCGTTCGTCATCCGCCCCGACACCAGCAAGCCCTATGGCATGGACGTGCGACGGGAGAACAAATCGTTCATCGAGGTGGTGGCCGAGTCCCTGAACCTCAAGCAACTGCGCGTGGTGGAAACCGGCGGCAACAGCTTCGCCGCCGAACGCGAGCAGTGGGACGACGGCAACAACGTGGTGGCCCTGGAACCGGGCGTGGTCATCGGCTATGACCGCAACACCTACACCAACACCCTGCTGCGCAAGGCCGGCGTGGAAGTGATCACCATCAGCGCCAGCGAACTCGGCCGCGGCCGTGGCGGCGGCCACTGCATGACCTGCCCGATCGTGCGCGACCCGATCGATTACTAAACGACTTCCCCGGCCGCACCTCTGCGGTGCTGGCCGGGCCGAGTACAGAATCCCTGGAGAATCATCATGGCGTTCAACATCCACAACCGTAACCTGCTCAGCCTCGAACACCACACCGAACGCGAGCTGCGCTACCTGCTCGACCTGTCCCGCGACCTCAAGCGCGCCAAGTACACCGGCACCGAGCAGCAGCACCTCAAGGGCAACAACATCGCCCTGATCTTCGAGAAAACCTCGACCCGTACCCGCTGCGCCTTCGAGGTCGCCGCCTATGACCAGGGTGCCAACGTCACCTACATCGACCCGAACTCGTCGCAGATCGGCCACAAGGAAAGCATGAAGGACACCGCCCGCGTGCTCGGTCGCATGTACGACGCCATCGAGTACCGCGGCTTCAAGCAGGAAATCGTCGAAGAACTGGCGAAGTTCGCCGGTGTGCCGGTGTTCAACGGCCTGACCGACGAATACCACCCGACCCAGATGATCGCCGACGTGCTGACCATGCGTGAGCACGCCGACAAGCCGATCCACGACATCAGCTACGCCTACCTGGGCGATGCCCGCAACAACATGGGCAACTCCCTGCTGCTGGTGGGCGCCAAGCTCGGCATGGACGTGCGCATCTGCGCGCCAAAGGCCCTGTGGCCCCATGACGACCTGGTCAGCCGCTGCAAGCAGTACGCACAAGAAAGCGGTGCCCGCATCACCCTGACCGAAGACCCGAAAGCCGCGGTCAAGGGCGTCGACTTCATCCACACCGACGTCTGGGTATCGATGGGCGAGCCAGTGGAAGCCTGGGCCGAACGTATCCAGCAACTGCTGCCGTACCAGGTCAACGCCGAGCTGATGAAGGCCACCGGCAACCCACGGACCAAGTTCATGCACTGCCTGCCGGCGTTCCACAACAGCGATACCAAGGTCGGCAAGCAGATCGCCGAGCAGTATCCGCACCTGGCCAACGGCATCGAAGTGACCGACGACGTGTTCGAGTCGCCGGCCTGCATCGCCTTCGAGCAAGCGGAAAACCGCATGCACACCATCAAGGCGATCCTGGTCTCGACCCTGGCCGACCTGTAACCCCGACGTCCGTGGCCGACCGCCTGGCGGTCGGCCCTCGACCTGTAGGCGCGAAGCTCGCCCGCGAAGGCGTCCAACCTGACACCCCACCATCGCAGGCAAGCCACGCGCCCACGGGATCACCGAATTCTGGAAGGAATGCATTATGCGTATCGTCGTCGCACTGGGCGGCAACGCCCTGCTCCGCCGGGGCGAACCCATGACCGCGGACAATCAACGCGCCAATATCCGCATCGCCACCGAACAGATCGCCAAGATCCATCCCGGCAACCAGCTGGTGATCGCCCACGGCAATGGCCCGCAGGTCGGCCTGCTGTCGCTGCAGGCGGCGGCCTACACCTCGGTGTCGCCTTACCCGCTGGACGTGCTCGGCGCCGAAACCGAAGGCATGATCGGCTACATCATCGAACAGGAACTGGGCAACCTGCTGGATTTCGAAGTGCCCTTCGCCACCCTGCTGACCCAGGTCGAGGTCGATGCCAAGGACCCGGCGTTCCAGAACCCGAGCAAGCCCATCGGCCCGGTCTACAGCAAGGACGAAGCAGAAAAACTGGCCAAGGAAAAAGGCTGGGCCATCGCCCCCGATGGCGACAAGTACCGCCGCGTGGTGGCCAGCCCGAAACCCAAGCGCATCTTTGAAATCCGCCCGATCAAATGGCTGCTGGAAAAGAGCAGCATCGTGATCTGCGCCGGCGGTGGCGGCATTCCAACCATGTACGGTGAGGATGGCAAGCTCAAGGGCATCGAGGCGGTGATCGACAAGGACCTGTGCTCGGCACTGCTGGCCGAACAGCTGGAGGCCGATCTGCTGGTGATCGCCACCGACGTCAACGCGGCCTTTATCGACTGGGGCAAGCCGTCGCAGAAAGCCATTGCCCAGGCGCACCCGGACGAAATGGAAAAGCTCGGCTTCGCCGCCGGCTCCATGGGACCGAAGGTCCAGGCGGCCTGCGAGTTCGCCCGCCATACTGGAAAAGTCGCAGTGATCGGTTCACTCTCGGACATCGAAGCGATCGTCCAGGGCAAGGCCGGTACGCGCATCAGCACGGCCCAGCCGGGCATCACTTACCGATAAGAGCAACTCAGGGTGCAGGCCGCTGGCCTGCACCACTCCCCATGCCTTGTAAAGGAGAGAGCCATGGCCCAGTTCGAACCCGGTCATTTACACATCGAGCGACACGCACTGACCAAGGACGATGTCAGCTACAACATCTGTATCGACTATGAAGTCGCGCAGGACCCCAAGGAAGGCAAAGGGATGCAGTTCAAGATGCATGGAACGATTCAGGGCAAGGAGCTCGATGAACCGTTCTTTCTGCCCAAGGATCAGGCTTACAACTTCGCCAGCAACGTGACGAAAATCGCCGAGAAGTATGGGATTCCCAAGGCACTGAGCAGCATCGGCTCGCTGCACAAATATTACGACGCGATGTTTGAGGATGTGCGGGTGCAGTTGAATATGAAATCCGGGGATCCAGTCAACCCCGAACACCTCGAGTAACCCCAGCCCGTGGGTCGCGGGCTTCCCCTGCCCGCTTAACCTGTAGGAGCGAGGCTTGCCCGCGATGAACTCAAGGACGCCGCGGCGTATCAGGCCAGGCTTCCCGCGTCATCGTTGAGGCTATCGCGAGCAAGCCTCGCTCCTACAGAAGCCCGTGGCCACGGCGAATTTCACCAAACAGCATCCGCCAAGGCATACTTGCCACCCTCCGTTTTCCAGAACCCTTGACCGCCCCATGCGCATCCACGTCAGCTTTATCGACCGCGTCGGTATCACCCAGGAAGTCCTGGCCCTGCTCGGTGGGCGCAACCTCAACCTGGATGCGGTGGAGATGGTGCCGCCCAACGTCTACATCGACGCCCCGACCCTCAGCCCGCAAGTACTGGAAGAGCTGCGCGACGCGCTGTTCAGCGTGCGCGGCGTGCAGGCGGTGACGGTGGTCGACATCTTGCCCGGCCAGCGCCGCCACCTGCAGCTCGACGCCCTGTTGGCGGCGATGACCGACCCGGTGCTGGCCCTGGACAGCGCCGGCAAGGTGCTGCTGGCCAACCCTGCGTTGATTGCCCTCTATGGCCGCGAGCCGGCCGGGGAAAGCGTGGCCGAGCTGTTCGACGACCCGGCGCTGCTGGAAACCTTGCTGGAACAGGGCTTTCGCTTGCCCCTGCGGGAAATCACTCTCAATGGCCAGACCCTGCTGCTGGACGCCACGCCGATCACCGACGCCGGCGCGCTGCTGACCCTGTATCAGCCCAATCGCATCGGCGAACGCCTGTCGGCCCTGCACCACGACCATGCCGAAGGCTTCGACGCGCTGCTCGGCGACTCCCCGGCCATCCGCACCCTCAAGGCCCGCGCCCAGCGCGTCGCCGCGCTGGATGCGCCGCTGCTGATCCAGGGCGAAACCGGTACCGGCAAGGAACTGGTGGCGCGAGCCTGCCACGCCATCAGTGCGCGGCACGGCGCGCCGTTTCTGGCGCTGAACTGCGCCGCCCTGCCGGAAAACCTCGCCGAGAGCGAGCTGTTCGGCTACGCCCCCGGCGCCTTCACCGGCGCCCAGCGCGGCGGCAAGCCGGGGCTGATGGAGCTGGCCAACCAGGGCACAGTGTTTCTCGACGAGATCGGCGAAATGTCGCCCTACTTGCAGGCCAAGCTACTGCGTTTTCTCAACGACGGCAGCTTTCGCCGGGTGGGTGGCGACCGTGAGGTCAAGGTCAATGTGCGGATCCTCAGCGCCACCCATCGCGACCTGGAAAAGATGGTCGCCGAGGGCAGCTTTCGCGAAGACCTGTTCTATCGCCTCAACGTGCTGAATGTGGAAGTCCCGCCCCTGCGCGAGCGCGGCCAGGACATCCTGTTGCTGGCGCGCTACTTCATGCAGCAGGCCTGCGCGCAGATCCAGCGCCCGGTCTGCCGCCTGGCGCCCGGCACCTATCCGGCGCTGCTGGGCAACCGCTGGCCGGGCAACGTGCGCCAGTTGCAGAACGTGATCTTCCGCGCGGCGGCGATCTGCGAAAGCAGCCTGGTGGACATCGGTGACCTGGATATCGCCGGCACCTCGGTGGCGCGCCAGAACGACACCGAAGTCGAAAGCCTGGAACAGGCCGTCGAGGAGTTCGAGAAGGCATTGCTCGAAGGCCTCTACGTCAACTACCCCTCGACCCGCCAGTTGGCCAGCCGCCTGCAGACCTCCCACACCGCCATCGCCCATCGCCTGCGCAAATACGGCATCCCCAACAAGCCCTGAGCCTGCCGCGGCTTTTGATGTTGTAGCCGCTGTCGCAGGCTGCGATCGCTCCCGCAGGGAGCGCAAGCTCTCAAGATCGCCGAAGGCCTTCGGCCTTATCGCAGCCTGCGGCAGCGGCTACAAGTGGCGTAGTCGCATCTGAAAGCGACCTCCACCTGTACTGAAAGCGCTACAGCGGAACGATATCGCTACAGCCAGTTGTAATCGGCGCTACGCAAGGCTTTGATCCCCATAGGCTTTTCCCTGGCCCTCCAGCTGTAGCGTTTTCGCTACAGCCGTTAGCTTCCGGCAACCACCAAAAACTCATAACTCATTGATTAATAACAACTAAAAAACATTGGCCGCATTTTTGCTAAGGGCTTATCCATTCCGCTCGGCCCTGCACGAGCATTCAATCGCGTCCACCAGACGAATCTGGCCCCTTGAGGAGTTTCCATGAGCGAGTTGCGTTTTACTGAAGATCACGAATGGCTGCGTACCGAAGCCGATGGCAGCGTTACCGTCGGCATCACGGCTTTCGCGCAAAACGCCCTGGGCGATGTGGTGTTCGTGCAATTGCCGGAACTGCAGGCCTACGACAAGGGCGCCGAAGCCGCCACCGTGGAATCGGTAAAAGCCGCCAGCGGCGTGTACATGCCCCTGGACGGGGAAGTGGTGGAAACCAACCCGGCCCTGGAAACCAGCCCCGAGCTGGTCAACGAAGACCCGCTGGGCGAAGGCTGGTTCTTCCGCTTCATTCCCGCGAACGCCGCCGCTGTCGGCCAACTGCTGGATCAGGACGCCTACGACCGCCTGATCAAAGCCAACGCCGACGCCTGAGGAACCGCCATGACTCAAGTCAACCTGAGCACCGCCAACGAATTCATCGCGCGCCACATCGGCCCGCGCCAAGGCGACGAGCAAGCCATGCTCAACAGCCTGGGCTTCGACTCCCTGGAAGCCCTGAGCGCCAGCGTGATCCCCGATAGCATCAAAGGCACCAGCGTCCTCGACCTGCCCGCCGGGCAGAGCGAAGCCGACGCACTGGCCTCGATCAAGGCCATCGCCGCCAAGAACCAGCTGTTCAAGACCTACATCGGCCAGGGCTACTACAACTGCCACACGCCGTCGCCGATCCTGCGCAACCTCCTGGAAAACCCGGCCTGGTACACCGCCTACACCCCGTACCAGCCGGAAATTTCCCAGGGCCGCCTGGAAGCGCTGCTGAACTTCCAGACCCTGATCAGCGACCTTACCGGTCTGCCGATCGCCAACGCCTCACTGCTCGACGAAGCCACCGCCGCCGCCGAAGCCATGACCTTCTGCAAGCGCCTGAGCAAGAACAAGGGCAGCCACGCCTTCTTCGCCTCCAGCCATTGCCACCCGCAGACCCTCGACGTGCTGCGCACCCGTGCCGAGCCGCTGGGCATCGACGTGGTGGTCGGCGACGAGCGCAAGCTGACCGACGTCAGCCCGTTCTTCGGCGCCCTGCTGCAATACCCGGCGAGCAACGGCGACCTGTTCGACTACCGCGAGCTGACCGAGCGCTTCCACGCCGCCAACGCCCTGGTGGCGGTCGCCGCCGACCTGCTGGCGCTGACCGTGCTGACCCCACCGGGTGAATTCGGCGCCGACGTGGCCATCGGCAGCGCCCAGCGCTTCGGTGTGCCGCTGGGCTTCGGTGGCCCGCATGCGGCCTACTTCTCCACCAAGGACGCGTTCAAGCGCGACATGCCGGGCCGTCTGGTCGGGGTGTCCGTGGACCGTTTCGGCAAGCCGGCGCTGCGCCTGGCCATGCAGACCCGCGAGCAACATATCCGTCGCGAGAAAGCCACCAGCAACATCTGCACCGCCCAGGTGCTGCTGGCCAACATCGCCAGCATGTACGCCGTGTACCACGGCCCCCAAGGCCTGAGCCGGATTGCCCGGCGCATCCACCAGTTGACCGCGATCCTGGCCCAGGGCCTGAGCAAGCTGGGGATCAAGGTCGAGCAGGAAAACTTCTTCGACACCCTGACCCTGCACACCGGCGCACGCACCGCGGCGCTGCACGACAAGGCCCGCGCCCAGCGCATCAACCTGCGGGTGATCGACGCCGAGCGCCTGGGTCTGTCGCTGGACGAAACCACCGGCCAGGCCGATGTACAAGCGCTGTGGAGCCTGCTGGCCGACGGTCAGGCGCTGCCGGACTTCGCCGCGCTGGCCAGCACGGTACAGAGCCGTATCCCGGCGGCGCTGGTGCGTCAGTCGGCGATCCTCAGCCATCCGGTGTTCAACCGCTATCACTCGGAAACCGAGCTGATGCGCTACCTGCGCAAGCTCGCGGACAAGGACCTGGCCCTGGACCGCACCATGATCCCGCTGGGCTCGTGCACCATGAAGCTCAACGCCGCCAGCGAAATGATCCCGATCACCTGGGCCGAATTCGGCGCCCTGCACCCGTTCGCCCCGGCCGAGCAAAGCGCCGGCTACCAGCAACTGACCAGCGAACTGGAAGCCATGCTCTGCGCCGCCACCGGCTACGACGCGGTGTCCCTGCAGCCGAACGCCGGCTCCCAGGGCGAATACGCAGGCCTGCTGGCCATTCGTGCCTATCACCAGAGCCGCGGCGACGACCGTCGCGACATCTGCCTGATCCCTTCGTCCGCCCACGGCACCAACCCGGCCACCGCCAACATGGCCGGCATGCGCGTGGTGGTCACCGCCTGCGACGCCCGCGGCAACGTCGATATCGAAGACCTGCGGGCCAAGGCCATCGAGCACCGCGAGCACCTCGCCGCGCTGATGATCACCTACCCGTCGACCCATGGCGTGTTCGAGGAAGGCATCCGCGAAATCTGCGGCATCATCCATGACAACGGCGGCCAGGTGTACATCGACGGCGCCAACATGAACGCCATGGTCGGCCTCTGCGCCCCGGGCAAGTTCGGCGGCGACGTGTCGCACCTGAACCTGCACAAGACCTTCTGCATTCCCCACGGCGGTGGCGGCCCGGGCGTCGGCCCGATCGGCGTCAAGTCGCACCTGGCACCGTTCCTGCCTGGCCACGCGGCCATGGAACGCAAGGAAGGCGCGGTCTGCGCCGCGCCGTTCGGCAGCGCGAGCATCCTGCCGATCACCTGGATGTATATCCGCATGATGGGCGGCGAAGGCCTCAAGCGTGCCTCGCAGCTGGCGATCCTCAATGCCAACTACATCTCCCGTCGCCTGGAAGAACACTACCCAGTGCTCTACACCGGCAGCAACGGCCTGGTGGCCCACGAGTGCATCCTCGACCTGCGCCCGCTCAAGGACAGCAGCGGCATCAGCGTCGACGACGTCGCCAAGCGCCTGATCGACTTCGGCTTCCACGCCCCGACCATGTCGTTCCCAGTGGCTGGCACCCTGATGATCGAGCCGACCGAAAGCGAATCCAGGGAAGAACTGGACCGCTTCTGCGACGCCATGATCCGCATCCGCGAAGAAATCCGCGCGGTGGAAAACGGCAGCCTGGACAAGGACGACAACCCGCTGAAAAACGCCCCGCACACCGCGGCGGAAATCGTTGGCGAGTGGTCGCACCCCTACAGCCGTGAACAGGCGGTGTACCCGGTGGCCTCGCTGATCGAAGGCAAGTACTGGCCTCCGGTCGGCCGCGTCGACAACGTGTTCGGCGACCGCAACCTGGTGTGCGCCTGCCCGTCGATCGAAAGCTATCAGGACGCCTAAGACGGCATCGCCGTCCATCGCGGGCAAGCCTCGCTCCTACGGTTTCTGCGTATACCTGTAGGAGCGAGGCGGCTGGCGACGAATACCGGCCAGACCGAACCGCAATACCCGCTTCCCCCGTGCGTGCCGATCAACACAATAAGAAACCGGAGAACCAACATGTCCTTGAGCGTGTTCGACCTGTTCAAGATTGGCATCGGCCCCTCCAGCTCCCACACCGTAGGCCCGATGCGCGCGGCCGCGCGCTTCGTCGAAGGCCTGCGGCGCGACGGACTGCTGGGTGCCACCACCTGCGTCAAGGTCGAGCTGTACGGCTCGCTCGGCGCCACCGGCAAGGGCCACGGCAGCGACAAGGCCGTACTCCTGGGCCTGGAAGGTGAACACCCGGATACCGTGAATACCGAAAACATCGCCGCTCGCCTGCAGGAAATACGCAGCAGCGGACGCTTGAACCTGCTCGGCGAACACCTCATCGCGTTCAACGAGAAAGAACACCTGGCCATGATCCGCAAGCCCCTGGCCTACCACCCCAACGGCATGATCTTCCGTGCCTTCGATGCCGCCGGATTGCAGATCCGCAGCCGCGAGTACTACTCGGTGGGCGGCGGCTTCGTGGTCGACGAGGACGCCGCCGGTGCCGACCGCATCGTCGAAGACACCACCAAACTGACCTTCCCCTTCAAGAGCGCCAAGGACTTGCTCGGTCACTGCACCACCTATGGGCTGTCGATCAGCCAGGTGATGCTGACCAACGAAAGTGCCTGGCGACCGGAAGCGGAAACCCGTGCCGGCCTGCTGAAGATCTGGCAAGTGATGCAGGACTGCGTGGATGCTGGCTGTCGCAACGAAGGGATCCTGCCGGGTGGCCTGAAGGTCAAGCGCCGTGCCGCCGCCCTCCACCGCCAGCTGTGCAAGCACCCCGAGGCGGCCCTGCGCGACGCCTTGTCGGTACTGGACTGGGTCAACCTGTATGCCCTGGCGGTCAACGAAGAAAACGCCAACGGCGGGCGCGTCGTCACTGCGCCCACCAATGGCGCCGCCGGCATCATCCCGGCAGTGCTGCACTACTACATGCGCTTCATCCCCGGCGCCAACGAAGACGGGGTGGTGCGTTTCCTGCTGACCGCCGCCGCCATCGGCATTCTCTACAAGGAAAACGCCTCCATCTCCGGCGCCGAAGTCGGCTGCCAGGGCGAGGTCGGCGTGGCCTGCTCGATGGCGGCCGGAGCCTTGTGCGAAGTGCTCGGAGGTACGGTGCAACAAGTGGAAAACGCCGCCGAAATCGGCATGGAACATAACCTCGGGCTGACCTGCGACCCGATCGGCGGCCTGGTGCAGGTGCCCTGCATCGAGCGCAACGCCATGGGCTCGGTCAAGGCGATCAACGCCGTGCGCATGGCCTTGCGTGGCGACGGGCAACACTTCGTCTCCCTCGACAAGGTGATCCGCACCATGCGCCAGACCGGCGCCGACATGAAAAGCAAATACAAGGAAACCGCCCGCGGCGGTTTGGCCGTCAACATCATCGAGTGCTGATGCACGCACATACGCATCTCGCGTTTACCCAGGAGCTGAACATGTCCACCGAAACACTGTTGAAGACCCCGCTGCACTCGCTGCACCTCGAACTCGGCGCGCGCATGGTGCCGTTCGCCGGTTACGACATGCCCGTACAATACCCGTTGGGCGTGATGAAAGAACACCAGCACACCCGCGAGCAGGCCGGCCTGTTCGATGTCTCGCACATGGGCCAGATCCGCCTGACCGCCGCCAAGGCCGCCCAGGCCCTGGAAACCCTGGTGCCGGTGGACATCATCGACCTGCCCGTGGGCATGCAGCGCTACGCCATGTTCACCAATGAAAACGGCGGCATCCTCGACGACCTGATGGTCGCTAACCTGGGCAACGACGAGCTGTTCCTGGTGGTCAACGCCGCCTGCAAGGACCAGGACCTGGCCCATCTGCGCCAGCACATCGGCCATTTGTGCAGCATCGAGCCACTGTTCGAGGAGCGCGCCCTGCTCGCCCTGCAAGGCCCGGCGGCCGTCACCGTGCTGGCGCGCCTGGCGCCGGAAGTGGCGAAGATGACCTTCATGCAATTCACCCGCGTGAAGCTGCTGGGCGTGGACTGCTTTGTCAGCCGTTCGGGCTACACCGGCGAAGACGGTTTCGAAATCTCGGTACCAGCGGCTGACGCCGAAACACTGGCCCGCGCCCTGCTGGCCGAACCGGAAGTGGCCGCCATCGGCCTCGGCGCCCGGGATTCGCTGCGCCTGGAAGCCGGCCTGTGCCTGTATGGCCATGACATGAACAGCCAGACCACGCCGATCGAAGCCAGCCTGCTGTGGGCCATCTCCAAGCCACGGCGCGCCGATGGCGCGCGGGCTGGCGGCTTCCCTGGCGCGGAACAGGTGTTCGCCCAACAACTCAATGGCGTGAAACGCAAACGCGTGGGCCTGCTGCCCCAGGAACGCACACCGGTGCGTGAAGGTGCGGAGATCGTCAACGAAGCGGGCGAGGTGATCGGTAGCGTCTGCAGCGGCGGTTTTGGCCCGACCCTGGGTGGTCCGTTGGCCATGGGTTACATCGATAGCGCTTATGTCGCACTCGATACGCCAGTTTGGGCAATTGTTCGTGGGAAAAAGGTGCCAATGCTTGTAAGCAAAATGCCATTCGTTGCACAACGCTACTATCGTGGTTGATCAACTGTTTCTATAAGTAACGCGGTTGCGTTAAAAGTGCACTAATCTGTAACGCAACCGCCATAAAATAGTGCATATCTTCGATATTGAACTTGCCTTATAACAGTTGAAAACAATTGAACGACCCTATCGAATAAGCCCAGATGCCTAGTTCCGGCAAACAGCCACCAAGCTGAGGAAAACCGGGGTTTCGCAGGGCTTGTTTTTTCTCCCATAGTTGGCGTAGAGTTTCCCCACTGTGTTTGCATGGGTCGCTTGGAATCGTGACCTGGGCAGTAGCTAACAAGTTTGCTACAACCCGTTCGACGTCTCTTACTTTCCTGCAACCCAGCCCAGTACTCCTTCATGAGAAAGAGACTGTCATTAATTTTTTAGCGTCAAAGGAAATAAGAAATGTCCCAACGTCAGAGCGGTACCGTCAAGTGGTTTAACGACGAGAAAGGTTTTGGTTTTATCACTCCAGAAAGCGGTCCGGATCTGTTCGTGCATTTCCGCGCTATTCAGGGCAACGGCTTCAAGAGCCTGAAAGAAGGCCAGAAAGTGACCTTCATCGCTGTGCAAGGCCAAAAAGGCATGCAGGCTGACGAAGTTCAAGCCGAAGGCTGATCGTCTGTAACGAAAAAGCCCCTGATGCTGACATCAGGGGCTTTTTTGTGCGCGTAATTCCGTAAAATGGCTTCTTTCTTTCGATCGAGAGGCCTGTGATGCCGAAGCACCTGCTAACCCCCCAGGGCGATTTCCCCGCCGCTGGCCTGGGCCGTCGTCTGGCAGCGATGTTCTACGATTTCCTGCTGTGCACCGCACTGCTGATCGTCACGGGCGGCGTCTACAAGTTCATCCAGTTGCAGATCCTCGGTGAAACCCGGATGCGCACCCTGACCGAATCCGGCGCGCTGGACGGCGATCCGCTCTACTCCACCGTCCTGCTGTTCGTGCTGTTCGCCTTCTTCGCCAAGTTCTGGACCCATTCCGGCCAGACCCTGGGCATGCAGGTCTGGGGCATTCGTGTGCAGAACGCCGACGGCAGCCGCATCAGCCTGTGGCAGGCCCTCCTGCGCTTCATGGTCTCGATCGCTTCCTGGCTGTGCGCCGGGCTGGGTTTCATCTGGATCCTGGTAGACAAGCAGAAGCGCAGCTGGCACGACATCTACTCTTCCAGCCAGATCGTGCGCATTCCCAAGCAGAAAAAATAATCCGCCGCACAGAAAAACGCCCCGAATCTCGGGGCGTTTTTCTGTGCGCTTGTCGAAGGCGATCAGGCATTGCCCGCCAGCTTCATCCGCGCCGCCTGAGTGAAATCCAGCATGCGCTTGAGTGGGCGAATGGCCTGGGGAATCAGCGCCGGGTCGACGAATATCTCGTTGCTGCCCTCACGCAGGCTCTGCAAGGTGCGCTCCAGGGTATTCATGGCCATCCACGGGCAGTGGGCGCAGCTGCGGCAAGCCGCACCGTTGCCGGCCGTTGGCGCCTCGATGAACACCTTGTCCGGGCACAGCTGCTGCATCTTGTAGAAGATGCCGCGGTCGGTCGCCACGATCAGCGTCTTGTTCGGCAAGCGTTGCGCGGCGGCAATCAGCTGGCTGGTGGAACCCACCGCATCGGCCAGCTCGATCACCGACGTCGGCGACTCAGGGTGGACCAGAATGGCCGCGTCGGGATACAGCGCCTTCATGTCCTCCAGCTGCTTGGACTTGAACTCTTCGTGGACGATGCAGGCACCGTCCCACAGCAGCATATCGGCACCGGTCTGGCGTTGAATATAGGTGCCCAGATGCTTGTCCGGCCCCCAGATGATGGTTTCGCCGTTATCCATCAGGCTTTCGACGATTTCCAGGGCGCAACTGGAGGTCACGACCCAGTCGGCACGGGCTTTGACCGCTGCCGATGTGTTGGCATAGACCACCACGGTGCGTTCCGGATGCTGGTCGCAGAACGCCGAGAACTCTTCCACCGGGCACCCCAGGTCGAGGGAGCAGGTGGCTTCCAGGGTGGGCATCAGCACGCGTTTTTCGGGGTTGAGGATCTTCGCCGTCTCGCCCATGAACCTGACACCGGCGACCACCACGGTCTTGGCCGGGTGAGCGTTGCCGAAACGGGCCATTTCCAGGGAGTCGGACACACAGCCGCCGGTCTCTTCGGCCAGGGCCTGAATCACCGGGTCACAGTAGAAGTGAGCCACCAGCACGGCGTCCTGAGCCTTGAGCTCGGCAGCAATCGCGGCACGGTAATGGGCTTCCTCTGCGGCCGTCAGCGGCTTGGGCTGTTTGGCGTCAAGGTGGGCCTGAACCAGAAGGCGTTCGGAAATGTGCGTCATGATCGCAAGACCTGCGGGCGCTTATGCGCGAAAGTCGAGTATACACCCGGCTCCGGACCCATTGAGGGTACCGCCGGGAGAGTGAGTATTCATCAGGTGGTGCAGCGTTGAAACTGCGCAAGGCTACAGAATATCCCCTTGATGTAAAAGATGATTCTGACCTGTGTCACACGGCTCGCCCCGGCACGGAGCAGGCATCGGTCAAGGGGTACGAAAGCCTGCCAATTGCAGCCCCGACAGCGCAAACGCTTCAGTGACGCGCAACGCGCACTTGCACCATTTATGCGCATTGCATGCAGGCGAGCCTCGGCCCGGCGGTGAATCCCCTCGATCGACCAAGCGTTTTTTTACACTTCATAGCAATTTTACCTTTCTGCGCTAACGTCAGTTACAGAAACAGCTAACTGCTGGTTGGTTGCAGCAACACTTGGTGGGCTCTGGTTCAGATGACGGAGAAATGATCCCTGCTGACCGGCCCTTGCGGTTTCCCCCAGCCCAAACAAGGATGCAGTGCATGAACAGTGATTGTGTACAGGTGCTCAGGAGAGTGGCGTGGACATTGATTGTCGCTGGTCTTCCCACCGGAATGGCCATGGCGGCATCAAATAACTGCGCTGGATTGCAGCCACTGCCGTCGACGGTGGAAGTAGGAGAGGGTCAGCAGACGATAATGCACTCCCCCGTCGCCATTACCCGGTTGGCCGTGGGCGACCCGAAAATTGCCGATGTGTATCTCAATGGACGGGATTCGTACCTGCTGACGGGTATTGCGCCCGGCGCCACCAGCCTGATGGTCTGGACGGCATGCGACAAGGAACCTCGCCAGAGCATGGTGTTCGTCCAGGGCAAAGGCCCTCATTCAATGGTGAGCTCACTGTTGCCCCCCTCCGAAGATCCGGCGCTGGCCAGCCAGGTGCAGACCGATATCCGCTTTGTCGAAGTCAGCCGCACCAAGCTGAAAGAGGCCGGCACCTCGATCTTCGGCAAGAGCGGTAACTTCCTGTTCAGCTCCCCGGGCACGGTCCCGTTGGTGACGGTGACGCCCGGCAATATCGGTGGCGTCAGGCCGAACATACCGCTCAACAACGGCCAGTTCAATATCGGCTTTGGCGGCGGTAACGTCCTTGGGCTGATCAACGCTCTGGAAGGCAGTGGGTTTGCCTACACCCTGGCGCGTCCGAGCCTGGTGGCGCTGAGCGGGCAGAGCGCCAGCTTCCTGGCCGGTGGTGAAGTGCCGATTCCGGTCCCCAGCAGCGGCAGCGACAGTATTACCATCCAGTACAAGGAATTCGGCATTCGCCTGACCCTGACCCCCACGATCGTCGGAAATGACCGCATCGCCTTGAAGGTCGCCCCGGAAGTCAGCGAGCTGGACTTCAACAACGGGATTACCGTCAACGGCATCTCGGTGCCAGCCCTGGTTGTGCGTCGCACCGACACCAGCATCTCCCTGGCCGACGGTGAGAGCTTCGTGATCAGCGGCCTGATCAGCACCACCAATACCACAGCCGTGAGCAAGTTCCCCGGCCTGGGAGAGATTCCGATCCTGGGGGCATTTTTCCGTGATTCTTCGATCAGGCGCGAAGAGAAGGAACTGCTGATGATCGTCACCCCGCATCTGGTGCAACCGCTGGCGGTCAACGCCAAGCTGCCGGTACTGCCTGGCGAGCCATTGCGCAACTACGACCCGAACTGGTTCCGTCTGTACTTCCTGGAAAACGGCAATTATGACCAGGCCGCCAGCGGGCTTTCGCAATGAATCAGGGTTCTGGCTCGTCGCTCGCTACGTTCAGGCTCAACGACACCGGACTCGACAAGTCCGGTGTTGGCCATTCCTCGACAATCGGATTGTTCCAGGAGGGAAAAATGAAAGTAGTCATTGCTGCCTTAGGGCTGCTCATGCTCGGCGGCTGTGCCACGAATGGCGGCGGTGCCTGGTCGAAACAGGCATGCAGCAAGCTGGATTCGGATCAGGAACTGTCGCTAAGCCTGGCCGACGACATGATCGGCGAAGGCAAGCTGCATGCCGGTCTGGCCAATCTGCAACGCCTGCCGGATAACCTGGCACAGGTTCGCATGCGCAAGGCCAAGGTCTATCGCCAGCTCGGCCAAAGCGAGGCCGAGCCGCTGTACCGCAGCCTGCTCAGCACCTGCCTGGCCGCCGAAGGCGAGCATGGCCTGGGCCAACTGGCGGCGTCACGCAACGATAACGCTCTGGCCCTGGAACATCTGACGCGAGCGGCACGCCTGTCCCCCACCGACGAGAAAATCCGCAACGACCTGGGGGTGGTTTACCTCAACCAGGGAAATACCAGGCAAGCCCGCTTTGAGTTCCTCACGGCCATGGAGCTGAAACAGGACGATCAGCTGGCAACCCTGAACCTGGTGACCTTGCTGATTTATCAAGGCAACTGGAAACAGGCCTCGGACCTGGTCAATCGTGCCGGCCTGAAACCCGAACAAGTCTCCAGCGCCAAGGAGCGGGCCGAAAAACTCAGGAACGCGACGAAGAAGGCAGTTAAGGATCAGGCAGTCACTGCAACGGATTCGTCGCCATCGAGTGTCAATCAACCAATAACGCAGAGGTAGTGATGAAATACCAAACGCTTAGCTGCCTGGGACTCTTGCTTCTTCCGCTGGTGACCCAGGCTATCGAACCCGGCCCGGCCTCCCTGTCACAACAGTCGACCGAAACCTGGCTGCTGCTGCAGAGTCGTAACCAGGTCAAGTCGCCCATCCCGCAGAACGCCTCGCCCAGCGAACGGGAACTGACCCTGCAGCGCTGGCTGGACAACTACAAACACCCGATACCCGAGTACTACAAGGAGTACGCAGGTTCGGGTGGGTCAGGTGGTTCGAAGTGACAGCAAGTCGCGATGGCGTTCAGTTCAGAGGGGGCAATGCCATCCATGCCGATGGCCCTTGCCCCTCCCCTCTTTCATAACTTCCCGAATACTTTGAAGACGCCGATGATTGCCGGCCCTATGGCTACCAGAAAGAAGCTTGGCCACAGGCAGAAGATCAGCGGAAACACCAGCTTGGTGCCGATTTTCGCGGCTTTCTCTTCGGCCTGCTGTGTGCGCCGGTCACGAAACTCCTCGGCATAGATACGCAGGGTCGTCCCCACGCTGGTCCCGAAGCGAATGCTCTGCGCCAGCAGACTCACCAACCCGCGAATGTCTTCCAGCCCAGTACGCTCGGCCAGATGCTTGAGCGCTTCGGTACTGGGAATCCCGGCCCGGATCTCGGAGTTGACCAGTGCCAGCTCCATGGCCAGCTCAGGCTGGCTGACCGCTATCTCTTCCGATACCCGCTCGATCGCCTGGGGCAAGGCAAGGCCTGACTCCACGCAGACCACCATCAAGTCCAGCGCATCCGGAAAGGCGACGAGCAAACGGGTCATCCGCGCGTTCCTGCGGCTGTCGACATAGATGGCCGGTACCAGCCAGCCTACCCCCAACGCCAGGATCACCAGCCCCATCCCCAGAAGCAGCGATACCTTCGGTATCAGCGGCAGCGCCAAGACCGCCAGCGCCACCAATGCCAACGGTGTCAGCAGGCGCACCGCCCAGTACATCTGGACAGCGGCCGGGGAGCGAAAGCCCGCATGGATCAGCAAGGTCCGGGTCGCCGAGGCCTGTTCCTGTTCACCGGAGGCAAAACGCTGGCCGACCTGCTCCAGCATCAATTGCAGGTTGCTCGGCGCCCCCTGCTGCCGGTGACCATCGCCGCCATGACCGCGCTTGATCAGCAGAAGACGGCGGTGCACCGGGTCCTGCAACCCCTGCACCAGCAATACCAGGGTCGCCACGGCCAGCACCACGCTCAGGCCGATGGCCCCGGCGAACAGCAGGCGCGCCAGTTGCTCGCTACCGACCACACTTTGGATCAGACTCAGCAGATACTCCATGACCTCACCCCCTACGAGTGATTGTGCTCACACCTGGATCCGGATGATCTTGCGTATCCAGAAGATTCCCACCAGCATTGCCACAAACGCGCCAAGCACCATCTTCTGTCCCAGCGGCTCATTGATGAGCAGAGGCAGATAGGTCGGGCTCGAAAGCACAATCCCCGCCGCCAGTACAAAAGGCATCGCCACCAGGATCCAGCCCGACATGCGCCCTTCGGCCGAGAGCGTCTTGACCTTGCGCTGAAAGCGGAAGCGGCCGCGAATCAGGCTGCTCAAACGATCCAGTACCTCGGTCAGGTTGCCGCCCGTCTCGCGATGGATCAGCACAGTGGTCACCAGCATCATCACGGTCATGCTCGGCATGCGTTCCAGCAGGCCAAGCATGGCCCGACGCACATCGTTGCCGTAGTTGATGTCGGCAAAG
Organism: Pseudomonas sp. GW821-FHT02B10; assembly: GCF_059421865.1. Lineage (NCBI taxonomy): Bacteria > Pseudomonadati > Pseudomonadota > Gammaproteobacteria > Pseudomonadales > Pseudomonadaceae > Pseudomonas > Pseudomonas sp. GW821-FHT02B10. The sequence goes on from NZ_JBWKVU010000005.1 coordinate 299,338, forward strand.
GTCAGGCCGAATTCGTGGGCAACCGGCCCCTTGTGCTCGTCGGCCACCAACTGCAGGGTTTCGTTGAACGGATGTCCGGCACGCAGCGCCCGGCATATGGCATCCAGCGCATCCGGCAACTGCTCCTCGAACAGGGCAAAGCGTTTGTTGCGGTCCCGGGAGATTTTCAACACCGGCAGCCAGAAGGCCATAGCAGCAGCCGGGAGCGCCGCCCACCACAGCTGCGTGAACAGCCACGTCCCCATGCCAGCCACCATCATCAGGACCAGGCTGAGCATCAGCACCCGATAGGCGCGGTACTCATGCCCGGCCTGCTCGATCATTTGCGCCAGGGCCTCCATCGCTGGCAATTGCTCCAGACGCGCCTCCAGCGGGGACAGGCGACGCAGGTATTTCTGGCGCAGTACCGACTGCATGTTCTCCAGGTTACTGGCCCGTTCCAGCAGGTCGAGGCGACTGCGGATACGCTTGCGCACCTTGCCGGCCTCGCCGAACACCGGCACCGCCACGCTCTGGCTGAGCAGGAATATGGCGGTGAACACCATGCCGAGAAACGCCAGGATGAACTCGCTGGGGATCTGATGCATGACTAGCCCTCCATCCAGTCTGGCCGGAACAGGCTGAGCGGCAGCTCGATGCCCCGTTTGGCCAGCACATCACGAAACGCCGGAACCATGCCGGTGGGGCGGAATTCGCCCACAACCTCGCCTTTCTCGCCCAGACCACTGCGCACGAAAGAGAAGATCTCGGTCATGGTGATGATTTCCCCTTCCATGCCGTTGATTTCCTGCACGCTGACCAGCCGCCGCGTGCCGTCCTCCTGCCGCTCCAACTGGATGACCACACCGATGGCCGAAGCGATCTGCTGACGCAAGGCCTTGATCGGAAAGGTCGCCCCCGTCATCGACACCATGTTCTCGATCCGTCCCAGGGCATCGCGGGCGGTGTTGGCGTGGATGGTGGTCAGCGAGCCGTCGTGGCCGGTATTCATCGCCGTCAACATGTCCAGCGCCTCGGCGCCACGCACCTCACCGATGACGATGCGGTCCGGGCGCATACGCAGGCTGTTGCGCACCAGCTCCCGCTGGCCCACCTCGCCACGGCCCTCGATGTTCGACGGACGGGTTTCCAGGCGTACCACATGGGGCTGCTGCAGTTGCAGCTCGGCCGAGTCTTCGATGGTCACGATCCGCTCGTTGTGCGGAATGAAACTGGACAACACGTTGAGCATGGTGGTCTTGCCGCTGCCGGTCCCCCCGGAGATCAGGACATTCAGCCGGCCGCGGACGATGGCCTTGAGCATCAGGGCGATACCCGGGGTCAGGGTGCCCATCTGCACCAGGCTCTCGGTGTTGAGCAAGTCCACGGCGAAGCGGCGGATCGACATGCTCGGCCCGTCGATGGCCAGCGGTGGAATGATGGCGTTGACCCGCGAACCGTCCTTCAAGCGAGCGTCCACCAGCGGCGAGGACTCATCGATACGCCGCCCCAGGCTGGAAACGATGCGATCGATGATATTCAGCAGGTGCTGGTCGTCGCGAAAACGCACATCCGTTCTTTGCAGCTTGCCGAAGCGCTCGACGTACACCGAGGCATGACCGTTGACCAGGATGTCGGACACACTCGCATCGTTCAGCAGCGGCTCCAAAGGTCCGAGGCCGAGCACCTCGTCGGCGATCTGCTTGAGGATCAACTGACGGCTGCTGGAATTGACCGGCGCCGAATGCTCATCGAGCAGGCGCTGGCAGATGTCGCGGATCTGCCGCCCGGCCTCGGCCGGCTCCAGGGAATCGAGGAGCGACAGGTCCATGACCTTGAGCAATTGCTGGTAGATCTTTTCCCGCCACTCGGCCTCCATCGAGCCGAGTTTGGTCCTGGTTTCATAGAGCAGGTCCGGCACACTGGCCTCCCAGGCCATGAGCACACTGGCGCACTCTTTGCCATCGAGGGACGCGTCCTGGGTTTCTGCCGGTGCCTGTTTACCGGGTTGCTGACGCAGGCGATTACGAAAGTCGCTGAGCATGGCCTAGCCTCCGAACAGACGATTGAAGGTACGTTTGAACAAACTCTTCTCGGCGACCTCGATTCCGATCAGGTTCTGGGTCACCTCACGCAGGGCCAGGGTCACCCCGGAACGTGGCGCATGCAGCTCGAGCGGCACACCGGTGTTCTGACTCTCGCTGACCACCGCATAGTCATTGGGCACGGCTTGCAGGGTCGTACAGCGCAGGGCATCGGCAACATCCTTGAGGCTCACCGGCGAGGCCTTGTTGTAGCGGTTGACCACCACCTGTATCCGGTTGCTCTGCACATTCAGGTCGTCGCGCAGGATGCGGGTCAGGCGGGTGCCATCCTTCAGGTGGCTCAGGCTCTGCTGCAGCACGACGTAGATGCGATCGGCCTGCTCGAGCGTGACGCCGGTGAGGTGATCGATCTGTCGTGGCAAATCCACCACGACCCAGTCGTAGGTCCCACGGGCCAGGCGCAACAGTTTCTCCAGCTGGTCCAGGTGCACATCCTGCGTCAGGCACAGCTCCCCGGTACGCCCGCCCAGCACATGCAGGGTCGGGCTGAAGTGGTTGCAATAGCCACGCAAGGCGATGCTGTCCAGGGACTCGACCTGCTTCAGCACATCCACATGGCTGTGGGTAGGCACCACATCCAGGCAATGCGCCACGCTGCCGAACTGCAGGTCCAGGTCCAGCAGCAGGGTCCTGCCACCGCGGGTGGAAAGCTGATGCGCCAGGTTGCAAGCCAGCATCGAGGCTCCCGAACCGCCTTTGGCGTTCATCACCGCAATCAGCTTGCCACCGGTCCCCTGCTCCGCATTGGCCTCCATGAGCATACGGCCGATGGCCGCCTGCAGCTCTTCTGCCGCTACCGGCTCGGGAAGAAAGTCCCGGGCACCGGCCTGCATCGCCAGGCGCATGCCCTCGCGCTCATCCAGCGGGCCGCAGACCAACAGCGGTGGGCGTTCCTTGAGCGGGTGCTGCAACAAGGCCGCCAGCTCCTCGCGCCACAGATGGCTGACGCGCAACAGCAGGAAGTCGGGCATCTGCTCCAGCCCATACAGCGGATCGGTATGACCGTTGCTCACCAGGCGAGTGGTTACCTGCAGGTTCGGCAGCCCTTGGCTCAACGCTTTCAGATGATTCAAGGTGGTCGCGTCGCGCCCACTGATCAGCAGGCGCTTGCCTTGCTTTTCAGTAGCAGCGACAACGGGCGCTTCTCGGGTACTCAACATGGTGTGATCTCCGGTGTGACTGCTGCCTGGGGCTGCCGACCGAGGCTTTCACGTGGCACGGTCGACCTGAATACCGGTAAGACAAACACCCCGTTGAACCCAGGAATCAGCAGATTGAAACTGAAATTGGATACCTGTAGCTGGACATAACGAATGGCGACAAAGCCGCCGGTACCGCTCAGATCGTTGGGGCTGGTGACGACCGCGCCGTTGGCGTCCAGATAAACCAGGTTCAGGTTGGCGGCCGTCAGGTTATTGAGCAGGCTGCTCGGGCCGCCGTCGGTGGAAGCGTTGAACATCGCCCGACGCAGGATCACCGGATCTTGGATATCGCACACTGCCGCCAGACGCGCACCGCGGCGCACGGTTTCATTCAGGGCATTGACCGTGAAGTACAGCCGGCCCATTTCCAGCACACCGAACAGCACGGTGAACAGCACCAGGCTGGTGATCGCGAACTCGACGGTGTACAGCCCACGCATACCTTTGACGTTCATCACAAGGCCCTCATGACAACAGTGGAAGTCAAGGCCAGGCCCAGCGGCACGTTGCTGCCATACAAGACGGGCAAGGCACTGCCGATCACCGGCACATAGGTGTAGGTAATGCTGACCTGGATATGCTCGGCACCCACCGCGCTGACCGTGACATTCGCCGGCGTCAGCCCCGACACCACCGCTGGGTAGCCATTGGGGTTGGCGGGCACGCCATAGACAGCGACGTTCTTGGCCTGGGTCTGCAGCGTGCCGCTCAGGTCGAGCTTGCCGAGGGTGGCGTTCCACGCCTTGTCAGCGACATAACGCCCGGCGTCGCGACTGGCCTGCATCAGGCTGTTGTACTGGAACAACATGCGGCCGAACTCGGCGAAGGTCAGCATCAGCAACAGCAGCAGCGGCAGCGTCAATACCAGCTCCACCATCGCCAAGCCGCTCTGGTTGCGCGGCGACCTGAATCCTCTGCGTCCCATAAAGCCTCCTAAGAGTCGGTACTTGGCGTCTGGCTGTTGTCGATATAGGTCTTGTACAGCTGGATGATCTGCGGCCCGGTGGTATTGGCCGGGTTGGGACCCGGCACGTTGTCGCCTTCGCAGACACTCTCGAACTGACCGAATATCTGCGCCTCATTACCCTTTTGCGAAGCGGGCTGCAGGACGAAGTAGCAGCCGAACCCCAGCACCGGTATCGAGGACGACCCATCGTTCTTGCCCGAGCAATCACCGATCACGATCTTGATGATCCGCCGCTCGAACGCCCCGCTGCTCTGGCAGCCACCACCGCTACCGGCAACGCAGTTGGCGGAGTCCTGCACCCAGTTGTTGTAGTCGTACAAGGCGCTGCCACCCGCGGACAAATTGCCGCTGCTCGAGGTAACCGCCTGATTGTTGTACTGAATCTGCTTGAGCGTATCGTCGTAAGTGAATGACTTGGAGTTGGTTGTGATCACCAGGTCCGGTGGATAGTCCGCCGCGCTGAGACCGCCGGAATACTCATTGAAGCGTGTATTGAGGCCCTGCGAGGCAGGCCCCACGGTATTCCCCGGCTTGGTCTGGACATTCGAACCGACGCTGTTGCACTGCTTGATACCGCCTGCCAACCCCTGCCTGACCGTGCTGCCGCCCGAACCGAAATCGAGCAATTGGAAGTTGCCGGGGCCAATCGGCGAGCTGTTGCCTGCGGCAGTTTTCAGCACCTGCGGGTCGCCGAACTGGAACCCCCAGAACATCCCGGTGGACGGGTTGTTTTTCGTCGGGTCGCCGCACACCATCAGCGGCGTGAGGTCGCAAGGGCTGGCGGGGCTGGGCCCGGCGGTAGCGACCGCGCTCACGAACTTGTTACCGACCCCATTGCCCAGGGTCTGAAAGACGCCCCAGAAGAATCCGGCCAGGGAATAGTTGGTGACCGTCACCCGCACATAGCTCGCATTGGCCGGCCCCGGGAAAGAGAAAGGCCCATAGACAGTGGACGCCAACTCTACCGTGGCAAAGCCGCCGACATTGTTGGCGATGGCGGTGGCCAGCTCCTGATTGCCGCTGGCGTTGGCATTCAGGGTCAGGGTATTGAGCGCAGCGCTCTGCGCCAGGCTCGCGGCTCCCGTGGTACCCATTACCGTACTGAGGGTCTTGGCACCGCTCAGCGCCGCGGCATCCACTGCATTTTGCAGGCGGGACTTGTTCACCAGCATATGGCCGCCATCCAACGCCAGGGCCCCCATTAGCAGCATCGCGGCCAGGGCAATCACCACCAGGACGAGCATTGCGCCGCGCTGCTGCCGTGGGAAAGCACTCAATGGCTGTTGGATACGCGCGCTCATCATCAAGCCCTCATCGTTGGTTTATGTCGTACCCGATCATTTACAGCTGGGACTTCACAACGTTGACCTCGATCCCGCGGATCACCGTGATCCCGCTGTCGCCGCTGTCGCCGCTGGCACGACGCCGGACAATCGGCCGAACCACTGGCGGGGCAGGCACTTCCTGGATCATGGCGACCGGCTCGACCATCGCCGGTTGCTTCTGGTTGTCCAGCGGATTGCGCAGGGCCAGTTGCAGCTTGCCGGCCGCCATCCCCTTGACCAGTTCCTCGGCCTGCTGGGGGGTCATTTCCAGGGTCACGGCGCGCACGACCACCGGTTGGGTCTTGTCGGTACTGGCCGTCTGGTCCACCGCCAGCACCCGCAGGTCTTCCAGGATGGTCTTGGATTCGGCATCGCCGGTATTGCCGGTCTGCCGGGTAGCCAGCACATCGACCCGGTTACCCGGCAACAGGAAGCCCCCCACGCCGACCACGTCGTCCACCCGGACCGAGATCGCACGCTTGGTGGGCTCGATCAGCGACGCCAGGGTACTGCCGCCCAGGTGTTCGGCCAGACGCGCACCGCGCAGGATGTCGCCGCGCAGCATGGAGAAGGTGGCGATCTTGCCCACGACCTTCTCGGTCGCGTCGAAAGCATCCTCGGGCACCGTTTCCTTGGGCATACGGACCAGCGCGACCTGCTGTGGCTCGACCATTTGCCCGAAAGCGATTTCCACGGTCGCCACCACCACGTTCTGCTGGTTATCGTCGGGGGTAGCGTTGAGCCGTGCATTGAGCCAGGTGTTGGCCATCCATGCCGCGCCCAGGCCCAGAACCACGGACAGGGTCACCAGAGTGAAAGTACGAGAACTCATGTCGAAATCTCCTTACTCAAAGAAAGTCGAGCTGGACGAAGTAGCTGTGCCATGCCCACTCCAGTTCCAGGGTTGACAGGGGTCCGCTGGCGCCCACATAACGCTGGCGATCGAGCGCCATGCTCAAGAGATCCCGTGGGTGACAAGGCACCAGCGGCATGTTTTCAGCGCCATAGAGTTCATCCAGGACGTAGCGCAACAGCAGCGGGTCGTATTGGATGTTCAGGCGCTCTGTCTCTTGAATCCAGATACGTTCGTACTCCTCGGGCTTGAGGTAGCCGAACTGCAACTTGTAGCCAATCCGCCGCAGGAACGCCTCGTCGGCCAGTTCCAACGGGTTCAGGTTGGTGGAAAACACCAGGATCAGGTCGAACGGCAGCTCGCAGTGCCGCCCGCCGCCGAGGTTGAGGAAGTCGCGTTTCTCCTCCATCGGTACGATCCAGCGATTGAGCAATTCCGCGGGCGCCATGCGCTGGCGCCCCATGTCGTCGATGACGAACAGGCCATTGCTGGCCTTGAGCTGCAACGGTGCCTGGTACTGGCGAGTGAAGGGGTCGTAGCGGATATCCAGCTGTTCCATGGTCAGCTCGCCGCCGGTGATGACGATCGGCCGTTCACAGCACAGGAGCCGGCGGTCGATCCCCTCATTGAGCATCAGGCTGTTCTGCGGATCGCCGACATCCAGGCGCCGGTGTACCTGGGGGTCGTAGATCTCGATCACCGCATCGTTGATCGCAATCGCATGGGGCACCCAGATGGATTCGGAAAACAGCCGGATCAAGCGACTGCTGACATAGGTCTTGCCCGTCCCCGCTGGCCCGTAAATCATGATGGCGCGCCCGGAATTCAGGGCCACGCCCAACTGATCGAGCATGTTCTGCGCCAGCACCATGGAGCCGAAAGAAGCCTGCATGTCCCGGGCGCTGATACGGCCATGGTGAATGGTCTGTACCTTGAGCAGCGAGCGGTAGGCGCTCACCGGAAATGGCGCCGCGCCGATATAACCACTGCGCGACAAGGCATCGCGGGCAGCATTGCGGCCGCGCTCGGTCAGCCCGTAGCGCAAGCCCTGGCCACCGGCTTGGCCGAGGATCTCGACCCGGTGATCCTGACGCAGGAAGGTCAGGACTTCTTCAATCACCGCCCCCGTCAGCGCCAGGCGCTCTACCAGTCGGGGCATGTCCAGTACACCCGCATCGTGCAAATGCTTGCAGACCAGGTCTCCCAGGAAATTGTCGGCCAGCCCGGTCTCGAGGATCGTGCGTGGCTGTGGAGCCAGTCGCTGCACTGCTTCCCGGTCATTGCCGGTCGGACGGCTGTTACTGATGGCGTACATAATGTTCTCCTGAGCTACTGGCCAAGGGGCAACCAGAAAAAGCTGGCCAATGTGCCGAGCAGGATCGCAACCGAATAGGGAAAGGGTTTGCCGGCCACTTCATCGTCCGCCGGCGAAAAATAGGCCCTGGCTCTCAAAATCTGCCAGTAGCGCCCCATGGTCTGTTGAACTTGACCACGTACCAACACAATCAGTACCCCGCACGCGCCGCCGGCGATCAGGCTGAAAAATGCAGCCCAGAGGGCGTGCTGCGGAGTGAGAAAAGTGCCAACCATGGCCATGAGCTTGACGTCGCCGGCTGCCATCCCTCCAAAGGTGTACAGCGGGAGAAAAACGGCGAAACCGATCAACATGCCCAGCAGTCCATAACCAAACCCGATGACGCCTGAGGAGTAGACCTGGCCGGCAATCCCCAGTCCCAGCCCCAACAGCACCAAGAGGTTGGGAATACGGTGGCGACGAAGATCGCTCACCACCGCAATCCCCAGCAGTCCCAGCATCAATGCAACAACGAATAATTGCTCTTTGCCCATGACTGCAGCCCTCGGTGGAAGTTGGCGTTAGCAGACTTGCCCCTGGACAGCGCATCCCAGGCTGGTGATGGCAGTGGCCACGTTGCCGCCCAGGGTGATAAATGCAGCAACAGCGCCCAAAGTGATCAGGCCGCCGGCCACTGCATATTCCACAATGGTCAGGCCGTCTTCGTCTTTGGCGAACTTGATGATCGAAGTCTTGATCGATTGCAGATTCATTTTCCCACCTCACTCAAGTGTTTTTATGTAAGAGCAGCACTGTCGTACTGCCTGGTTGAACATTAGTCAGGGGAGCATTGGAAGGGTTAGGAGATTTTTGCTGATCGTTAGGACTTTATTGCTGTTGTTGAAAGATGCAAAAAAGCACCAGGAACAGCACAAGGAACAGATGGTTTATCTAAGGAAGGAATAATTGAAGAGTCGCCTGAAACAGTCTCGCCGTCGATGCAAGACCGACCTGAGCACTGGCCGACAAAGACAAAAGCCCCGGCCGCATTCGCTGCACCCAAACCATAGTGCGAAACGAAGTAACCCGGGGCTTCCATATCAGGATTTGATCTTCACGCGAGCAATACAGCGACGATACTCCAGAAGCTGCAAAGAGAATTTGCAGGCCGCGACAGAGCGATGGAGCCGTGCTCGGCCAAAGGTCACTTTAACGATTTGAACTCGCTCGAGAGCAAGACGGGAGCCATCCATCATCTACTGTGCGCTGACTGCACATACCGATTGAGGCGGCTCCATCTGTCCAGGCGAGAGTAGACAGAAAAAGGTGGGAAACACACATGGACCACAGGTACGGCCTCAGCCCGAGGGAAACCGCTCATCGCAGCCAGACCCGAGAAGTCTGGCTGCGTACGAGCGACAAGCAGCTCCAGCCCAGGGCCGAGGATTCGGCACAACGGCTGTCGTCAGCACACCTGGCCCTGAACGGCGCAACCCAGGCTGGTAATGGCGGTGCTCACGTTGCCCCCCAGAGTCACGAACGCGGCAACGGCGCCCAGGGTGATCAGGCCACCGGCCACGGCATATTCCACGATGGTCAGACCCTCTTCGTCCTTGATGAATGCCAGCACCGAGGTTTTGATTGTTTGCAGGTTCATCTTGTTCACCTCATATAAGAAAGTTGCTTTAAGGCGATCAGTATTTGTGCCGCCTGACTGAATCCTAGTCAGGGGCTAACACAAAGAGTTAGGAGTTTATTGTCGGTTTCTAGGACTTTTTTGCGCCCCTTGGCAAGACAGCAAAGAACACCAATGAAACTAAACCTGGCAGAGGGAGTTTTTTTCAGAAAAGGAACTGTTCTCATATAACACTAAATTGATTCAGCCGTGGCCGGTGATGCAAGAAAAGGCGATCGCAACAGCAAGGAGCTGCCTGTGACTCTTATCTCGCTGTCAGACATAGAAGGTAATCAAGAAAATTTATGAAGCGTTATCAGAACTTGATCCTTTGCCCGCAAAGCCCAGTGGCGATACTGACAGCCCAGAAAGTGACAGTGAGACACCAGGAAGGAATAAGGAAATGAAACCTGAGTCGGCCCAGAAACCCTCTCTTTTATGGTTCGACCTCACGCGCGACCGATCCTCTGAAGAACTGATCGCGCTGTTTCGCCCAACCTGCGATTGCCGGGTGTCGAAAGATGCGTCCCTGCCCGAAAAGGACACTCATCCTCTACCGGATATGATCTGCATGCACTATGACCGCCCGGACATGCGAGGGCTCAATCTGTTGCTGGAGATCAAACACAAGATTCCCTCCATTCCCATTGCCATGTTCACGGTGCAGCACTCCGAAGAACTCGCCGTCTGGGCCATGCGCTCGCGTGTCTGGGAATACATGGTGCTCCCTCTCTCGAGTGCCGAGATCCGGCGCTTCCTGCATGCGCTGAAGCAGCTCTGCGAGCTGCGCCACAGCAGCGGCCCCGGCAACAAGACGCTACAGATCGAACACGGCCCGTCCTTGCCGGACAGCATCCGACTGACCGTAGAGCACCAGAAACATCAGGCACTCAGCGATGTGCTGCTGTACATCGAGCAGAATTTTCGTGAAAGCATCGACCAGAAAGAGCTGGCCAAGCGTTGCGGCATGACCACGTTTCGCTTCAGCCGGCTGTTCAAGGAGGTCCATGGCCTGGGATTCATGGACTACATCCTGAGCAAACGCATGGATTGCGCCAAGAATCTGCTCGACAACAGCCAGATGCCCATCACCAGCATCGGCTATGAAGTCGGCTTCAAGGACCCGTCCTACTTTGCCCGCGCCTTCAAGCAATTCGCGGGCGCCAGCCCCAGCGAATACCGACAACGCCGAAGAATCCCGGAACGGGTAAAAAAAGAAGAGGCGGAACTGGAGCAAACGTTGTCTCAGGTGATCGACAGCCTGCCGCTGCGTATCGAAGGTCGCTGAACAGGCCAATGCAGTGGCGCCATTACATTTTCTGCAGGCAAAAAAAAACCCGAAAATCCTCACTTTCGTGGGCCTTTCGGATTTTAAATACTGCTAGAAAATGGTGGGTCGTGTGGGATTCGAACCTACGACCAATTGGTTAAAAGCCAACTGCTCTACCAACTGAGCTAACGACCCGCTGTGTGGTGGCGCGTATAATACTGATTTATAAAAAGAATTCAACACCCAATATGAAAAAAATCAAAAATAAGGTGTTGGGTCGCTGACACCGGCCGCGGCAAAACCTTCTGCACGCAGACGGCAGCTGTCGCATTTGCCGCAGGCACGCCCTTGATCATCGGCCTGGTAGCAAGACACGGTCAGGCCGTAATCAACCCCGAGCTTGACGCCCGCCTTGACGATATCGGCCTTGCTCAGGTTCTGCAGCGGCGCCTGGATACGGAACCCCTGCCCCTCTACCCCGGCCTTGGTCGCCAGGTTGGCCATGCGCTCGAAGGCCTCGACAAACTCCGGACGGCAATCCGGATACCCCGAATAGTCCACGGCGTTGACGCCAATAAAGATGTCCCGCGCCCCCAGTACTTCCGCCCAGCCCAGTGCCAGGGACAGGAACACGGTGTTACGTGCCGGTACGTAGGTGACAGGGATCCCTTCGCTCGGGGCCTCGGGCACATCGATGGAGCTGTCGGTCAGCGCGGAGCCGCCGATACCGTTGAGGTTGAGGCCGATCACCTTGTGCTCCACCACACCCAGGTCGCGAGCGACACGTTCAGCCGCCTGCAACTCGGCGCGATGACGCTGGCCGTAATCGAAGCTCATGGTGTAGCAGCGATACCCTTCGGCGCGGGCCATGGCCACTACGGTGGCCGAGTCCAGACCGCCGGACAGCAGGATTACTGCACGCTTTTCAGTGGCAACTTGGCTCTGTGCTTGTTCAGTCATATCAGCGCCCCGGCTCGTCATTCCAAAGGTATTTATGCAGCTGCAATTGCAGGCGCACCGGCAGGTTGTCCGCAACGATCCAGTCGGCCAGATCACGCGCATTGAGGTCGTGATGGCTCGGCGAGAACAGCACCTCGCCCGCCCGCCGCTCCAGACCATACTGGATCAGCTTGGAAACCGCCCAGTCATAGTCCTCGCGGGAACAGATGACAAACTTGACCTGGTCGTTCGGTGTCAGCAGTTCGATGTTTTCGTAACGATTGCGCTGAGCTTCCTGCGACCCCGGTGTCTTCAGGTCGAGCACTCGACTAACACGCGGATCGACCGCGGAAATATCCAGGGCTCCGCTGGTTTCCAGCGAGACTTCGTAACCGGCGTCACACAGCTGCTTGAGCAAGGGAATGGCATTAGGCTGGGCCAGAGGCTCGCCACCGGTCACACAGACGTAACGCGGGCGGAAACCGGCGACCTGCTCGAGAATGCTCTCGAGGGTGCGGATGCTGCCACCGCTGAAGGCGTAGGCACTGTCGCAGTATTGGCAACGCAGCGGACAACCGGTCAGGCGCACAAATACTGTGGGCAGGCCGGCAGTCCGAGTTTCACCCTGCAACGAGTAGAAAACTTCGGTAATTCTCAATGTGTCTTGCATAGTCGCCACGGGCGTAACAGCTAAACAGGCTGTCCGCCTCCGTCAGGCACCTCGAGGAATCCCGCAAACACGGTAATCCCAGGAAGCGTGTTTCATAAAAAGGGCATGGATTCTAACGAAAAAACCCGCGGCAAGCGCGGGTTTCTTCAAAACAGCTCAAACTCGATTACATGCGTTGCAGATCGCGCTGAGCCAGCTGGGCGGCGGAAGTACCCGGATATTGGGCCACCACCTGCTGCAGAATGCCCTTGACCTTGTCAGTGTGGCCCAGGCGGCGCTCTACGTCAGCCAGCTTGTACAGCGAGTCCGGCACCTTGGCATGCTTCGGATACAGCTGGGAGACCTTGGCAAATGCCTGGCCGGCACCTTGCAGGTCGCCTTTGGCCAGGTTCACTTCGCCCAACCAGTACTGGGCATTACCCGCGTATTGGCTGTTTGGGTATTTACGCAGGAACGCGGCGAAAGCCTGGCTGGCCTTGTCGAAATCCTTGGCCTTGATCAGGTCGAAGGCTGCTTCGTAATACAGCTTTTCCTTCGCCGGATCGCCCGGTTCACTGCTTGCCGCTGGAGCTTGCGAGGCAGCCCCTGCAGCTGCACCGGCGACACTTGCATCGCCACCGGCAGAAGAATTATCAGGAGTCGCGGCAGGTGCACCGCCCGCTCCAATGCGTCGATCAAGATCCTGGTAACGCTCCAGGCTTTCCTGCTTCATACGCGCAATATCGTTTTGCAGTACTTCAATCACACCTTGTTGCCGTGCGATTTGATCCTGCATTTGCTGCAGTTGCTGGAACAGCTCGCCCTGTGCCGAGACAGGGGTCGAAACCCCTCCCCCGGCATAGGCGCCGTTCGTGCCATAACCCGCTGGCGGATAACTGCCTCCGCTATTGTTATAGCCCGAGTTGTTATCGACCACAGGAACCGCAGCCCACACCGAAAGCGGCGCGAGGCTGAGAGCCAAGACAGTTAGAGCACGACGGCACGTTCGCATGACGAATTACTTACGCAGTTCGACGCGACGGTTTTGAGCCCAGGACTGCTCGTCGTTGCCGGTAGCAACTGGACGCTCTTCGCCGTAGGAAACCAGTTCCAGCTGAGCTGGGGAAACGCCTTGCAGCACCAGGTAGCGCTGAACGGCTTTCGCACGACGCTCGCCCAGAGCCATGTTGTACTCACGAGTACCACGTTCGTCGGTGTTGCCTTCCAGAACAACGCGAGCGCCGTTTGCTTTCAGGTCTTTGGCGTGAACGTCCAGAGCGCGCATGGCTTCTGGCTTCAGGTCCGAGCTGTCGTATTCGAAGTAGAAGGTGGTGATTGCGCGCAGAGCAGCTTCTTCGCTCAGGGAGCCGTCAACTGCACCGGTGTTAGCGCCGTAACCAGCGTTTGGATCAACAGCGCCTTCACCAGCGTTGTCGCCGCCTTTGGAGGAGCAACCTACAGCTACAGCCATGGCCAGAGCCAGCGCAGCAAACTTACCAAACTTCAGCATTTCCATCGTGAAACTCCTAATGAACCCCAGTGTGTTAAGTAAAACGTAAAGCGCCGCGTCAGTTCAGGTAAGGGGACCAGGACGGTTCTCTGACTTCGCCTTGAGCGGTAGGAAGCGGGAGCCTCACGCGTCCATTAATGGACACGAGCATCAAGACTCCCCGGCCCTGCTGGCGGGTGGCGTAGATTACCATGGTGCCGTTGGGCGCAACAGTAGGCGACTCATCAAGTGTGCTGTCGGTAAGGATTTTCACGTTGCCACGCTGCAAATCCTGAGCAGCTACCTTGAAGTTTGTGAAGCCGTCCTGCCGATGAATCATGACCAGGGTTTTTTCGTCCGCGGACAGTTTCGGGTTGGCGTTGTAGTTGCCCACGAAAGTCACCCGTTCCGCACCGCCACCACCGGCACTGGTCTTGTAGATCTGTGGCTTGCCACCACGGTCCGAGGTGAAGTAGATGGTCGAACCATCCTTGCCCCAGAACGGTTCGGTGTTGATGCCAGGCCCCGCAGTCACACGCGAGATCTGACGCGAACCCAGGTTCATCACATAGATGTCCGGGTTGCCGTCCTTGGACAGCACGAACGCCAGGCGCTGGCCGTCCGGCGACCAGGCAGGCGCGCCGTTCAGGCCTTCGAAGTTGGTGATCTGCTCGCGACGGCCAGTGTCGATGTGCTGAACGAAGATGCGCGGGCGCTTCTGCTCGAACGACACATAGGCAATGCGCTTGCCGTCCGGCGCGAAGCGCGGCGACAGGATCGGCTCACGGGATTGCAGCAGGGTCACCGCGCGCGCGCCGTCATAGTCGGAGCGTTGCAGGGTGTAGCGCGTGTTCTTCTCGGAGAAACGCTCTGCCGTAACGTACAGCATGCGGGTCGAGAAGGCGCCCTTGATACCGGTGAGTTTTTCGAACGACTGGTCGGAGATGTAGTGAGCCATGTCGCGCAACTGGTCGACGCTGCCCGAGACGCTGCCGGTCAGCACTTGCTGTTCGGTGGCGACGTTGAACAGGGCGTATTGCACCTGCAGGCGACCGCCCGCCGGAACAATGCTGCCGACCATGATGTACTGGGCGCCCAGGGCCTTCCAGTCACGGTAGATGACTTCGCTGGCCTGGGTCGGCAGGCTGATCATGTTCTGCTTTGGAATCGGCGAGTAGTAACCCGAGTTGCGCAGGTCGTTGCCGATGATTTCCGCCATGTCATCGGGCAGCACGCTGCCCCCCTGCCAGCCGAATGGCACTACGGCGATGGGCGTGGCCCGGTCACTGCCACTGGTGACCAGAATGTTCTTTTCATCCGCTGTCGCTATCCCTGCCATACAGCAAATAACGACAAGCAATCCTCGAAGAAGGTTTCTCACAAGGCTAGATCCTCAGGTGTGAATGTCATCTTGAATGAACGATACGGAGCGAAATCGCTCGGCTTCATTCCCTGCATTTCTGTCAAACGTCCAATGTTCTTGACCGCAGCTACCGCCGAGGCATCGAACGGACCATCGCCGCTGGACTTGGCCACCGACACGGAAGTCACCGTACCATCCGGCAACATGCCGATTTGCAGCACGACAGTCATGTTGTTGCGCGCCGAAGGAGGACGAGCCCAGCCTTCCGCCGCACGAGCACGAATCAGATCGTCGAAACTGCCCGCGACTTCATCGCCCTGCTCGTCCGCCAAGGCCTGCTGACGCTGCGGCGTGTCGGAAAGCAAATCAGCCAGGGCCTGGGCCTTTTTATCTTCGGCGGATTTACGCGCTGCTTCCTGAGCCTTTTTCTTGGCTGCGTCGGCGGCGGCTTTCTTCTTCGCGTCCTCGGCGATCTTCTTCTTCGCCTCGTCTGCTTCAGCTTTCTTCTTGGCGTCTTCCGCGGCTTTCTTCTTCGCGTCTTCGACTATCTTTTTCTTCGCCTCTTCAGCGGCCTTTTTCTTGGCCTCTTCTTCGGCGGCTTTCTTGGCTTCTTCTTCGGCTTTCTTTTTGGCTATATCAGCCAATTGTTTCTCTTCAGCCTTTTTCGCTTCCGCAGCCTTCTTCGCGTCGTCGGCTTTCTTGGCTTCATCAGCCTTCTTCGCCTCATCCGCTTTCTTGGCTTCGTCGGCCTTTTTCGCTTCCTCGGCTTTTTGAGCAGCCTCTTCTTTCTTTTGTTCCGCAGCCTTGACCGCTTCCTGCTCGACCTTTTTCTGCTCCATCTGCTCGACTTCGGTCTGGCGCGCGGCGGATTTCTTCGCCTCACCCGCAATCTTCTGATTGGTCTGGGTGGTCGCCTGACTTTTCGATTTCAGCTGATACAGGGTCGCCTGGACGATCGGCTTGGACGGCGGCAACTCCGGCGTCATGGCAAAACTGACGAACAGCATGCCGAACACCAGAACGTGCAGGGCAATTGCCCACACGCTAGGCCAGAAGTAGCTTTCCGAGGCGGACGGCTCTCGCTGTTGCTGCATCAGGGCGCCTCGGTAATCAAGCCAACGTTACCGACGCCGGCCTTCTGCAGTCCGCCCATGGCGCCCATGACGGCGCCGTAATCGACGGACTTGTCGCCGCGAATGAACACTTGGGTATGCTTGCCGCCTTCATTGCCGGCGCGAATGATCTTGGTCACGGCGTCGGTCATCTGCGGCAAGGTCATGGCCTTGTCCATCTGCTTGTCGGTGTCGACTTCGCTGCCAAGGTTCCAGTAGTAGGTCTTGTCAGCCTTGATCGAAATGGTCAGGACCTGGGTGTTGTTGTCCTGCGGCAAGGCTTCGCTGGAAACCTTGGGCAGATCGACTTTCACGCCCTGATTGAGCATCGGCGCGGTCACCATGAAGATAACCAGCAGTACCAACATCACGTCGATGTAGGGCACCACGTTCATCTCGGCAACCGGCTTGCGTTTGTGGCGAACTCGGGCCATGGGGATTTACCTGCTCACTCTTCGCTGGTGTGCACTTTACGGTGCAGGATCGCCTGGAACTCGTCGGCGAAGGTGTAGTAACGGCTGATCAGGGTCTCGCCACGGGCCGCAAAGCGGTTGTAGGCGATAACGGCTGGGATCGCGGCAAACAGGCCGATCGCGGTGGCGATCAGGGCTTCGGCGATACCCGGCGCAACGGTCGCCAGGGTCGCCTGCTGGGCGCTGGCCAGGCCGCGGAAGGAGTTCATGATCCCCCAGACGGTACCGAACAGACCGATATACGGGCTGACCGAGCCGACAGTGGCGAGGAATGGCAGGCTCTGCTCAAGCTTCTCTTCTTCGCGGGAGATGGCGACACGCATGGCACGCGCGACACCTTCCATGACCGCCTCGGGATCAACGCCCGACTGCTGGCGCAGGCGCGAGAATTCCTTGAAGCCGGCACGGAAGATCTGCTCCACGCCCGAATCAGGGTCCGGGTTGCTGCCCGCCTGACGGTACAGCTTGGACAGGTCGATACCCGACCAGAAGCGCTCTTCGAAGCTCTCCAGGGCGCGTCGACCGGCACGCAGCAGGTTGCTGCGCTGAAAGATCATGATCCATGAGGTCACCGATGCGGCTACCAGGGTCAGCATTACCAACTGCACAACGATGCTGGCATTGCTGACCAGGCTCCACATGGAGGAATGGTCGACGACGTTAGCTTCCACGCTTTATCTCCTGCTCTGAGTGTGTACCCGCGCCGCTCACGTCGGCGAAGGCCGCACGTAGAGCTTCGGGAATGGCCCGGGGTTTCAAATTGTCGGTGCGCACACAGGCCACCAGAAACTGCCCTTCGCAGAGCAGTGCATTATCCGTGGCTCGCCTGACCTGCTGTTTGAAGCGCAGGCTGGCCCGGTTCAATTCGATGACTTCTGCACTTACCAGAAGCTCGTCGTCCAGTCGCGCCGGCGCGTGGTAGCGCGCTTCGCTGGAATGCACGACGAACAACAGGTTCTCCCCTGCCAGCTGCGATTGGGCAAAGCCCAGATCTCGTAGCCGTTCGGTTCGAGCCCGTTCCATAAACTTAAGGTAATTAACGTAATACACGATGCCGCCGGCATCGGTGTCTTCGTAATAAACGCGACAACGATGTGCGAACGACTCAAGCCCGTTTTGCGCGCGCATACTCTAGTGCTTACTCCTCAGGTTGCCAATCCGGCCGGGCAACTGTTTTTCATTCTCGAACGGCTTTCTGGCGAAATAACGGCAATGCCAGCCCCCTAGGACCGCACAAGCTGCGAATAAATCGCTGCCCAAGCGGTTATTAATCGTCCACGGCATCGAGGAATTCGTCTACCACAGGCATCTCCCCCAATCGTGACGGGATGTTTAGACCGAAATGCAGATAGGCATGCCGGGTCACCACACGCCCGCGCGGCGTACGCATGATATAGCCTTGCTGGATCAGATAGGGTTCGAGCACGTCCTCGATGGTATGCCGCTCTTCGCTGATGGCGGCCGCCAGGCTGTCGACCCCCACCGGCCCGCCGTCGAACTTCTCGATCATGGTCAGCAGCAGGCGCCGGTCCTGGTGGTCGAAGCCACGTTCGTCGACATCCAGCAGGTTCAGCGCCAGGTCAGCGATGGGTTTGGTGATGTGGCCCTTGGCGCGAACCTCGGCAAAGTCTCGCACCCGACGCAACAAGCGGTTGGCGATACGCGGCGTCCCGCGGGCGCGCCGGGCGATTTCAAAGGCGCCGTCCGGGTCCAGCGGCAAGCCGAGAATGCCGGCGGAGCGCCCGACAATGGTCGCCAGGTCCGCGGTGCTGTAGAACTCCAGGCGCTGGACGATACCGAAGCGATCGCGCAGCGGGTTGGTCAGCATGCCCGCGCGGGTCGTCGCCCCCACCAGGGTGAACGGCGGCAAGTCGAGCTTGATCGAACGGGCCGCCGGCCCTTCGCCGATCATGATGTCCAGCTGGAAATCTTCCATGGCCGGGTACAGCACTTCCTCGACGATCGGCGACAAGCGATGGATTTCATCGATAAACAGCACGTCGTGCGGTTCGAGATTGGTCAGCAGCGCCGCCAGGTCCCCTGGGCGCTCCAGCACCGGCCCCGAGGTGCTCTTGATCGACACCCCCATTTCCTGGGCGATGATGTTGGCCAGCGTGGTCTTGCCCAGGCCCGGCGGGCCGAAGATCAGGGTGTGGTCCAGCGACTCGTTGCGCCCGCGGGCAGCCTGGATGAACAGCTCCATTTGCTCGCGCACCGTCGGCTGGCCGATATATTCGGCCAGGCTGACGGGGCGAATCGCACGGTCCTGGACTTCCTCGCGCTCACGGGGGCCCGTGGCGGCGATCAGACGATCTGCTTCTATCACTTAAATCATTCCCTTCAGGGCGCGGCGAATCATGTCTTCACTGCTCAGGCCTTTTTCCTTGATCGCGGAAACGGCCTTGCTGGCTTCCTGCGGCTTGTAGCCCAGGGAGATCAGGGCGCTGACCGCATCGGTCTCGGCACTGGCCACCGGCATCGGCGCATCCGGCTGGTTCGGCACCAGGGCAAACATACTCGGTACGGCTTCCCAGGCCTTGAAGCGGTCCTTGAGCTCGACCAGCAGGCGCTCTGCGGTCTTTTTACCCACCCCCGGCACCTTGGTCAGCGCCGAGGTGTCCTGCGCTTGCACGCAACGCACCAGCTCGTCGACCTCCAGGCTGGACATCAGTGCCAGCGCCAGTTTCGGCCCCACGCCATTGAGGCGAATCAGTTCGCGAAAGAAGTCCCGCTCGCGCTTGCTGGCAAAGCCATAGAGTAACTGGGCATCTTCACGCACGACCAAATGGGTGTGCAGGGTGAGCGGTTCACCGACCGACGGCAGGCGGTAGAGGGTGGTCATGGGGACTTCCACCTCGTAACCCAGGCCGTTTACATCGAGAATCAGGTACGGCGGCTGTTTTTCAGCCAAGGTGCCGCGCAAGCGTCCAATCACGTTTCAGATCCTTAGCTCAGGCCAGATCAGCGGCCGGCGAGTCATAGAGCGAAGATCCGGGCCGGGCAGACAGGCGCGGGATGCTCCACTCATCAAATGTTTGCGCAGATGCTATCAGAGACGCAGGCGACCGCCACGACTGCGTGCGGTACCCAGGCCGTGGGGCAGCAGACTGGAACGGGTGTGGGCATGACAGATGGCAATCGCCAGGGCGTCCGAGGCGTCGATCTGCGGTTTGCTGGTCAACTTGAGCAAGTGCATGACCATCATTTGCACTTGTTCCTTGTTGGCCCCACCGGTGCCCGCCACGGCCTGCTTGACCTGAGTGGCGGTGTATTCGGCGATTTCCAGGCTCTCCTCGGCTCCCGCCACGATCGCCGCACCACGGGCCTGACCCAGTTTCAGGGCCGAATCGGCATTACGCGCCATGAACACCTTTTCAATGCCCATGGTCACCGGACCGTAGGTCTGAATGACCTCGCGAACCCCGCGATAGACGATTTGCAGCCGCTCATGCAGCTCGCCGGCGCCCGTGCGAATACAGCCCGAGGCCACGTACACGCAGCCACGCCCGGTATCACGTACTACGCCGTAACCGGTGATGCGCGAACCCGGGTCGATACCAAGAATAAGAGTCATAACGCCTGCAAAGAGAAAATTCGGTTGCCTAAGGTAACGCCGGGAGAAGCCGGAAAAACAAAAAATCGCAGCCTTCGACAGCTCCCCTACAGGTACAGCGTAACCCTGTGTGTAAAGGGGGGAAACCGCCGAAGGCTGCGATCTTTTATCGCGCTATCAACCGAGTTGCTCGGCAACCGACTGGGGAATATCCGCGTTGGAGTAGACGTTCTGCACGTCGTCCAGGTCTTCGAGCATGTCGATCAGCTTGAGGATCTTCTCGGCGCCTTCCAGATCCAGCTCGGCACTGGTGGTCGGCTGCATGACGATTTCCGCGTCATCGCCCTTGAAACCGGCCTCTTCGAGCGCGTTGCGTACCGCATAGAAGCCAGTGAACGAGGTAAACACATCGATCGAGCCGTCTTCGTGAACGACCACGTCATCGGCGTCGGCTTCCAGCGCCGCATCGGTCAGTGCGTCCTCATCGACGCCCGGCGCGAAGCTGATCTGCCCCTTGCGCTCGAACAGATACGCCACCGAACCATCAGTGCCAAGGTTGCCGCCACATTTGCTGAACGCATGGCGCACGGCCGCGGCGGTACGGTTGCGGTTGTCGGTCATGCATTCGACCATCACCGCCACGCCGCCCGGGCCATAACCCTCATAGGTCAGCTCTTCGACGTTGTCGGCCTCGGTCGCACCCGCGCCACGGGCGATGGCGCGATCGATGATGTCGCGGCTCATGTTGGCGCCCAGGGCCTTGTCCAGGGCCAGGCGCAGACGCGGGTTGGAACCCGGCTCGCCACCGCCCTGACGAGCGGCGACCGTCAGCTCACGGATCCACTTGGTGAAGATCTTGCCTCTCTTGGCATCCTGACGCTCTTTGCGGTGCTTGATGTTCGCCCACTTGGAATGACCTGCCATAACGCGCTCCAAATTCTCTTTGAAACATTGCCCGCAACGCCTGTAACAGCGGGCGGGCAACAAATATCTCGACCCAATAGAAAAAGGCGCATCCGAAGATGCGCCTTCAGGTCGGCCTTACTCAGCCTTTGGCTGTTCGCGCAAACGGATGTGCAGTTCGCGCAGCGCCTTGGCGTCGACCAGGCCAGGAGCCTGGGTCATCACGCAAGCGGCGCTCTGGGTTTTCGGGAAGGCGATCACTTCACGGATCGACTGGGCGCCGGTCATCAGCATCACCAGGCGATCCAGGCCGAACGCCAGGCCACCGTGCGGCGGCGCGCCGTACTTCAGGGCGTCCAGCAGGAAGCCGAACTTCTCTTCCTGTTCCGCTTCATCGATGCCCAGCAGACGGAAGACCGCCTGTTGCATTTCCTTGCGGTGGATACGGATCGAACCGCCACCCAGCTCGGTGCCGTTGAGCACCATGTCGTAGGCGCGTGACAGAGCGGTCGCCGGGTTGGCTTCCACTTCTTCCGGCGAGCATTTCGGCGCGGTGAACGGGTGGTGCAAGGCGGTGAAGCTGCCGTCGTCGTTCTCTTCGAACATCGGGAAATCGACAACCCACATCGGCGCCCATTCGCAGGTCAGCAGGTTCAGGTCGTGACCGAGCTTGATCCGCAGCGCGCCCAGGGCCTCGCTGACGATCTTGGCCTTGTCGGCGCCGAAGAACACGATGTCGCCGTCGACCGCACCCACGCGATCGAGGATCACGTTCAGGTTGGTTTCCGGGATGTTCTTGACGATTGGCGACTGCAGACCGTCAACGCCATTGGCGCGCTCGTTGACCTTGATGTAGGCCAGGCCCTTGGCACCGTAGATGCCGACGAACTTGGTGTAATCGTCGATCTGCTTGCGCGGCATGCTCGCCCCGCCAGGAACGCGCAAGGCGGCGATACGGCATTTCGGATCGTTGGCCGGACCGCTGAACACCTTGAATTCCACGTCCTTGAGCTGGTCGGCAACGTCCACCAGTTCCAGCGGGTTACGCAGGTCCGGCTTGTCGGAACCGTAGCGACGCATGGCTTCTTCAAAGGTCATGTGGGGGAATTCGCCGAATTCCAGATCCAGCACTTCCTTGAACAGGTTGCGGATCATGCCTTCGGTCAAGCCCATGATGTCTTTTTCATCGAGGAAGCTGGTTTCGATGTCGATCTGAGTGAACTCAGGCTGACGGTCGGCACGCAGGTCTTCGTCACGGAAGCATTTGGCGATCTGGTAGTAGCGGTCGAAGCCGGCGACCATCAGCAGCTGCTTGAACAGCTGTGGCGACTGCGGCAGAGCGAAGAAGCTGCCGGCGTGGGTACGGCTCGGCACCAGATAGTCACGCGCGCCTTCAGGGGTGGCACGGGTCAGGATCGGGGTTTCGACGTCGAGGAAACCGTTCTCGTCCAGATAGCGACGGATGCTGGTGGTCATGCGCGAGCGCAGACGCAGCTTCTCGGCCATTTCCGGACGGCGCAGGTCGATGAAGCGATAGCGCAGGCGGGTTTCTTCGCCCACGTCGGAGTATTCGTTGAGCGGGAACGGCGGGGTTTCCGCTTCGTTCAGCACTTCCAGCTGGTAGCCCAGGACTTCGATCATGCCCGAAGCCATGTTGGCGTTGCCGGCACCGGCCGGACGCAGGCGCACCTTGCCGGTGATCTTGACCACGTATTCGCTGCGCACGCGGTCGGCGGCGGCGAAGGTTTCAGCGCGGTCCGGGTCGAACACCACCTGGGCCAGACCTTCACGATCACGGATATCGAGGAAGATCACCCCGCCATGGTCGCGACGACGGTGGACCCATCCGCAAAGGGTAACTTCCTGACCTTCCAGGCTTTCGTTCAGTTGGCCGCAATAATGGCTGCGCATCATGGTAGTGGTTTCACTTCTCGTAATTCGAAATTCGATGGGAGGCCTTGCGCACCTCGGGGTACCGGATAATGCAAGAGCTCGCGCGTGTCGTTCAACTTAATCAGCTTTGTCGCCACCGGCCAGGTTCTTCTTGGCGCCGGTTTTGAAGTCGGTCTCATACCAGCCCGAACCGCTGAGGCGGAAACCTGGCATGGACAGCATTTTTTTCAGCTCGGGCGCCTGGCAGGCAGGGCAATCGACCAACGCAGGCGCGCTGATCTTTTGAATGGCTTCCAGCTGATGACCACAGGAAGCACATTGATAGTCGTACATGGGCATGAGAGCGTCTCGGCGTACTTAACGTCTGGCTTAACCCGTGCCGAGGCCCGGGTTATATAGCAAAGGGCGGGATTATATCCATTAAATCGGCCCTGTGCAGCCGTATGACGGCGCCGATAGACCACCACCCGCCGAAACAAAGCCAGCGCCCCGCTGCCATACCCCACTCATCGGGCCTGAGGACGAACAGCCATGATCGGACGACAAGTCACGCCCCATAAAAGCAAATGGCGCCGATAACGGCGCCATTCGATCTGCGGGACTATTGCTCGCTCAACAGCGCGCGCAGCATCCACGCGGTTTTCTCATGCACCTGCATCCGCTGGGTCAGCAAGTCTGCGGTGGGTTCGTCGCTGACCTTGTCGATGATCGGGAAAATGCCACGGGCAGTGCGGGTCACAGCCTCCTGCCCCGCCACCAGTTGCTTGATCATCTCATCCGCGCTTGGCACACCCTCTTCTTCCTTGATCGAAGAAAGACGCGCGTAGATGGAATAGGCACCTGGTGCCGGGAACCCCAGGGCGCGGATACGCTCGGCGATCAGGTCCACCGCCAGCGCCAGTTCGTTGTACTGTTCCTCGAACATCAGATGCAGCGTACGGAATTGCGGCCCCGTGACGTTCCAGTGGAAATTATGGGTCTTCAGATAAAGCACATAAGTATCTGAAAGCAGGCGAGAGAGCCCCTCCACGATGGATTTGCGATCTTCTGCGCTGATACCGATATCGATTGCCATGTCTATCTCCGTTAGCACATTGAATTCAACAGGTCAGGTACCGGACCACTCTAGCAAGACTGCCCTGCACCCGCAGCCCGGAATTGCCCGAGGCACTGCGACAGATTGCCCACCAAGCGGGCGGCCAGTACCTGCAAGAAGGTCCACGCCGGTTGTGACCCACCTGGAAAGCCGCCGTTCCACTTTTTGGGGTGCTGGCTCTCTAGAACAAGGCTTTGCCCGATAGTCCGGTATTCCCTCAGGACAACCTGGGCTTTCTCCCTCCTCCCGGCCACAGCGCCTGATTTGAGAAGGCCTGGGCTTTGCTGTTAAATAGAGGCCGTGTCGTTGTTGCCTATTTCTCGGCCTCAGCGCATAGGCTGATCCCGCGCACGTGCTCACCGCCTCCCATTGTTCAGAAGCGAACCGTGCACGCTCAGCTCTTCCTTGTGATCCGTCTTAACGTGAGTTCATTAAAATGTTGAAAATCGTCCACCTGCTAACGGGCGCAGCAGCCTTGCTGCTGTCCTTTATCCCTAGCCTGCGATCTGAAGCCGTTCCCTTCCTGCAACAACCCGATGCTCTTTACCTGGCCTTTTTCGGCCTGCTCAACCTGACACTGGCTCCGGTTATCCCCTACTGGAACAAAGGCCCGCGTCACCAACTGCAAAACCTGGTCAGCGCGCTCCTGGTGCTGGCGGTGGTCTTGCAGACCTTGACCCTGCTGGCACCAATGCCGGTTATCGCAGGTCAACCGGCTGTGCTGTTCAGCCTGCTGACCGCGGCGATCGCCGTTCTTCTGCACCTGGCCGTCAGCTTCTACAAATCGTCTCCCTCGGCCAATACCTCGCAAACCTACGACATGAGCAATCGCGATACCGGCACCGTCAAGTGGTTCAACACTTCGAAGGGTTTCGGCTTCATCTCTCGCGACTCCGGCGATGATATCTTCGTGCACTTCCGCGCCATCCGTGGCGAAGGTCACCGCGTCCTGGTGGAAGGCCAGCGCGTGGAGTTCTCCGTCATGAATCGCGACAAGGGCCTGCAAGCCGAAGACGTGATTGCGGCATTGCCGCGGCGCTGATTCACGCCCATAAAAAAACCGCGACGCAGCCATGCTGCTCGCGGTTTTTTATTGCCTGAACGGCAGGCCGCCCGATGCTCAGTAATGTGGCGGCGGAGCCTCTTCTTCGAATGATTCGAACTGCCCCACCATTTCCTCTTGTCGCTTGAGCAAGGCAGCCATCTGCAATTGCAGACGTTCGACCACCCGCTGCTGCCCTACCAGCACGTCGTTCAGGGCTTGAATGGTGTCATCCTGAAAAGCCAATCGGCTTTCCAGATCGGTTACCCGCTCTTCCAGGTTCATGACTCAGCCCTCCAGAAACTTGAAATCATCGGTCAGGACCAGTCGTAACCGCTCACGAATCACAGCCACCTGTTCGGCGGCGTAGGGCTTGGCAGGCAGCTTGCCCCATACCGGAGCAGGCCAGGCCGCATCGTCGCGCTTGCGAACGATAACGTGCATGTGCAACTGGCTGACGACATTACCCAGAGTCGCCACATTCAACTTGTCCGCATCGAACGAGTCTTTAAGCAACTCCGCCAGCGCCGTGGTTTCTCGCCATAGTTGCTGCTGGTCCGCGTCATCCAATTGAAACAACTCACTGATATCTTCCCGGCGCGGTACCAGGATGAACCACGGGTAATTGGAATCGTTGGACAATAGCAGCCGGCAAAGGGGGAAGTCCCCAATGGGCAGTGTGTCTTGTTGAAGTCGTGGATCTAAAGCGAACACCGCGCGCACTCCCGCTCAGCTCATCAAGTTTCAGCTTAGCGAACGCCATGACCGGCTGCCCGCCAAGCGACAGAACGGCAGCATACCTGCAAAAGCTCTTCCGTTCATCGCTCTGCTGCGCAGATCCCGCCTCAACATTCATCCTCGATACCACACGTCAGAGCGCCCCGGCCTGGAACATTTTCCAGCGGGCTGCACCACGACAGAACGAAGCTCATAAAAAACAAGGAGAAAACCACGAAAGACCCCCTTCCCTGCGCATTCTTCCAGTGCCCGACGCCGGATGACGATTGAGCTGCATCAAGAAACTTTTGCACCAAAACCTCACAGTGCGTCTACGCTCAGTGCGTTAACCATCCGCCATCTACTCACTCAGCAGGGTGAACCGGTAACGTTTTGGAATGTCATGCGTTTTTTTTCAGGGATCAACACCAGGAGGACAAGGAACGTCAAGCCCAAACAAAACGACCTTAAAACCACTGTTTTATGCGGTTTTTACAGCCAGAAGGGCTATCACCGAAAAAAACTCGGTGCCTTTGCGTTTTGTGCACGCTTGTTGCATTCACACCCACATTGTCCCAGGAGGAGCCATCGGAAAAAGGCCTCTCCTGTGACTAATAACAATAGTGGCAAGGCTGCCCCATGGAGATTTGACTGCTTGACCAAAGTTCTTTTTGTTCCAGGTTCAAGCCTTCGAAAACAGCGCTGAAGTTGTCAGTCCGGGTACATGCGGACTGCGGATTTGCGACATTGATCGAGCATTTTGCGACAGGGTCGTAAAGAAGCTGAAAGGACTGATACGCAAGTATCGCCAACATTGTCGGCGTGATATAAGTTTGCGCCGACACAAAAAGAAAGAGCCGCCCAGATAATAAAACAGGTGGGACGGCAGTACTCTTCTAAAAACCAAAGGAGCAAATCACGATGCGCGTGATGAAGTGGAGCATGATCGCACTGGCAGTTGCAGCAGCCGCCAGTACTCAAGTGGCTACGGCCGCACCTTTTGTAAGTGACCAATCTGAAGCCAAGGGCTTTGTTGAAGACGCAAAATTCGACGTACTGCTGCGTAACTATTACTTCAACCGTGACAACAAAGACCACAGCAACGATCAGAAAGACTGGACCCAGGGTATCTGGGGTAACTTCAGTTCTGGTTACACCCAGGGCACCGTAGGCGTCGGCGTCGATGCGTTCGGTTATCTGGCGATCAAACTGGACGGCGGCGACGGCACTGGCGGCACCGGCAACATGAGCCGCGACTCCGATGGCGACGTCAACAACAGCCAGGGCAAAGCAGGCGCTGCGGTCAAATTCCGCATCTCCAAAACCGAGTTGAAAGCTGGCGATATGCAGCCAAGCACCTCCCCGGTCTTCGCGGTCGGCGGTTCCCGTATCCTTCCTCAAACTGCCAGCGGTTTCCAACTGCAGAGCAGCGAGATCAAAAACCTTGATCTGGAAGGTGGTCACTTCTATTCGGCCACCAGCCAGGACTCCAACGCTCGTAACGGTAACTTGTATGCTAACTACGCCGGCGTGGCATCCAACAGCATCGACTACTTCGGTGGCAAGTACGGCATCACCGACAACCTGAGTGCATCGCTCTACGGTGCCAAGCTGGAAGACATCTGGAACCAGTACTACGCCAACCTGAACTACACCATCCCGATGGGTGGCGATCAGTCGCTGAACCTGGACGGTAACATCTACCGCACCACCGATGCTGGTAGCGCCAAGGCTGGTGACATCAGCAACACCACGTTCTCCCTGGCAGCTGCTTTCTCGTTCCTGAAAGCACACACCATTACCGTCGCTTTCCAGAAGGTCAATGGTGATACTCCATTCGACTATATCGGTGTAGGTGGTCACGACTCCTCCCGGCGCGGTGCCAACCGTGGCGGCGACTCGATCTTCCTCGCCAACTCCATCCAGTA
Source organism: Pseudomonas sp. GW821-FHT02B10 (assembly GCF_059421865.1). Taxonomy (NCBI): domain Bacteria; kingdom Pseudomonadati; phylum Pseudomonadota; class Gammaproteobacteria; order Pseudomonadales; family Pseudomonadaceae; genus Pseudomonas; species Pseudomonas sp. GW821-FHT02B10. The sequence continues at coordinate 327,165 of NZ_JBWKVU010000005.1, forward strand.
CTCTGACTTCAACGGCCCGAACGAGAAGTCCGCACAGATCCGTTACGATCTGAAAATGGCCGAGTACGGCGTTCCTGGTCTGAGCTTCATGACCCGTTATGTTAAAGGCTGGGACATCGACGGCACCGGTCTGGCTGACAACAGCGTGTACCGTAAAAGCAACGGCGATCCGATTTACGGTGCCGATGGCAAACACAACGAGACCAACTTCGAAGCCAAGTACGTTGTTCAGTCTGGCCCGGCAAAAGATCTCTCCTTCCGCGTTCGTCAAGCTTGGCACTTCGCTAACAGCGACCAAGGTGAAGGCGATATCAAAGAGTTCCGCCTGATCGTCGACTACCCACTGTCGATCTTGTAATAGCGGTTACTTCGCGAGTAATAAAAAAGGCCCATCATTCGATGGGCCTTTTTATTGGGGCTGGCAGCTCGCTGAAGCTCCGGTTATCGACAGTTTATTGTTACAGCCAGGTTTCAAATACCCTCCAGCGAGTACCGTGTTAAAAGCCTGACCATTCGATCAGACTTTTAATCCCTATCCCCGTTACTTGCTCAAACAGCCGCTTCCTGAACCACACGAATCACGCGCTGTGGAAACGGAATATCAATACCCGCTGCCTTCAAGCGATCACGGGACAACTCGTTGAAGCGGAACATCACATCCCAGTAGTCCGCGGTCTTCACCCAGACACGCAGCGAAAGGGTAATGGCGCTGTCACCCAGCATGGAAACCACCGCGACCGGCTCCGGATCGGCCAGCACGCGCTCGTCCTTGGCCAGGTCCAGCAGGACCTCACGGGCCTTTTGCAGGTCAGCCTCGTAGTTCACGCCGACATCGAAGATCACTTTGCGGGTCAGCTGGCGGTTGTGGTTGGTGATGATGCCGTTGGACAGGTTGCCGTTAGGCACAATGACGGTCTTGTTGTCACCGGTACGCAGCACCGTGTGGAAGATCTGGATGCTGTCGACCGTGCCGCTGATACCCTGGGCCTCGATCACGTCACCGATGCGGAAAGGACGGAACAGCAGGATCAGCACGCCACCGGCGAAGTTGGCCAGGCTGCCTTGCAAGGCCAGGCCGATAGCCAGGCCCGCCGCACCGATCGCGGCAACGAACGAAGTGGTTTCGACACCGATCATCGAGGCCACGCTGACAATCAGCAGCACCTTGAGAATGATGTTCGCCAGGCTGCTGATAAAACCCTGCAGGGCCTGGTCCGCATTACGCAGTGCCAGCAGCTTGCCGACCTTGTGCGTCAACCTGTTGATCAGCCACCAACCGATGGCCAGCGTGATGACGGCCAGCAGTACCCGACTGCCGTATTCCATGATCATTGGAATCCAGGCTTGGGAAGCCTTGACCAGGTTGTCCACTTCAGCATTCAAATCCATCTATCTCTCCTGATTCCCGGCTGCCGGGCACACAAAAAACAAGGGCAGAACGAGCAGCCTTATAAAGGCTCAATCGTTTCTGCCCACTACTCGGGCCTCGGACGCCAATAAGCTCGCGAGGTTCCCGAAAAATCCCATCAGTCGCGGAAGTTGTTGAACTGCAGCGGCATGCCGAACTCTTTCGCCCGCAGGGCGGCGATGGCTTCCTGCAGATCGTCGCGCTTCTTGCCGGTCACCCGTACCTGCTCGCCCTGGATCGCAGCCTGGACCTTCAGCTTGGCGTCCTTGATGTGGGCAACGATCTTTTTCGCCAGCTCTTTGTCGATGCCTTCCTTGAGGGTGGCTTCCTGCTTCATCACCTTGCCCGAAGCGTAAGCGTCCTTGACCTCAAGGCACTGCACATCGATCTTGCGCTTGACCAGGGCCAGCTTGAGGATCTCGATCATCGCTTCCAGCTGGAATTCGGCTTCAGCGGTCAGGTTGACGGTGAGTTCCTTTTCCTTGAACTCGAAGCTGCCCTTGCCCTTCAAGTCATAGCGGCGGTCCAGCTCCTTGACGGCGTTTTCCACTGCGTTGGTGACTTCGTGTTTGTCCAGTTCGGATACCACGTCGAACGACGGCATGTAATTTCTCCAATAAAAAAAGGGGCGCAGCTCGATAAAGATGGAGCACGCCCGGTTTGCGGTTAAAATCCGGGCTCATTATAACGGGTCTTTCCCCTCCTTCACTGCGAGCCTCGCATGCGCCTGCCAAACCGAGCACCACGCTGATGTCGACGACCTGGCACATTCTGGGCGCGGGCAGCCTCGGCACCCTGTGGGCGACACGCCTGGCCCGGGCCGGCTTGCCGGTACGCCTGATCCTGCGCGATCAGGCCCGCCTGCAGGCCTACCAGGCCGCGGGTGGGCTGACGCTGGTGGAGCAAGGGCAGGCCAGTTTTCACGCCATTCCCGGCGAGACGGTCGACAGCCCTGAGCCCATCACTCGGCTGCTGGTGGCCTGCAAGGCCTATGACGCGCAACAGGCCGTCAGCCAGCTAGTCTCGCGCCTGACGCCGGATGCCGAACTGGTCCTGCTGCAGAACGGCCTGGGCAGCCAGGACGCCGTGGCCGCCCAGGTGCCACAGGCCCGCTGTATTTATGCCTCGAGCACCGAAGGCGCCTTTCGCGATGGCGACTGGCGCGTGGTGTTTGCCGGCCATGGCTACACCTGGCTGGGGGATGCCAGCCACCCCACCGCGCCCTTCTGGCTCGACGACCTGAGCGCCAGCGGCATCCCCCATGAATGGAGCGCGGATATCCTGACCCGCCTCTGGCGCAAGCTGGCGCTCAACTGCGCGATCAACCCCCTGACGGTCCTGCACGACTGCCGCAACGGCGGCCTGCTGCAGCACCATTGCGAAGTGGCGATGCTGTGCGTCGAGCTGAGCGAACTGCTGGAACGTTGCGGTCAGCCCGCCGCGGCCGAGAACCTGCAGCAGGAAGTGGAGCGGGTGATCCAGGCGACCGCCGCCAACTACTCCTCCATGTACCAGGACGTTGCCAGTCGGCGCAGAACCGAAATCAGCTATTTATTGGGGCATGCCTGCGACGTTGCCGCCAGGCACCAGTTGCACCTGCCCAACCTCGGCCGCCTGCGCCGGCTATTGGTGGAACACCTGCAACAGCGCGGATTGCCCAGCGACTGAGCAGCGGCTACGCTGCCCACGTGTTCCTCTCTAGCGACGTCCCCGATGCCATTGCGCCAGCGCCTTGAAAACCTGCCGGTCGGCCAAAAACTGCTGGCCGCCTTGCTCGTCCTGCTGATTACCGTACTGCTGGTCGCCAACCTGACCTTTATCAGCGCTGCCTACTGGATCTCTCAGGAAAGCATGGCGCCGCAAGCCTTGCAGACCATCGGCCGGCTGGTATCCAACCCGACCCTGGCCGCGCAGGCGCTGGACTCGCCACAAAACGCCGAGAAGCTGCTCAACGAACTCAACAGCTACTCTCCCCTGCGCGCCGCAGCGATCTATGACGGCAAGGGCACGCGCTTGGCCCAGTTGCAACATGGCGAACGCCTGAACCTGCCGGAGCGCTATCGGCATATCGAAGCCTGGCAACTGACCGAGTTTCGCAGCAACCAGATCATCACCCTGCCTCGCGCCGGCCAGCCCCCCGGTCACCTGTTGCTGGTGGCCAGCAGTGAGCTGCCGATGGCCTTCTACACCGGCACCCTGACCGCGAGCCTGGGCATCCTGATCTTCAGCGTGCTGCTGTGGCTGATCATTGCCCGGCAGATCAAACGGCTGATCACCCAACCCATCCATCAGCTGGAAGAACTGTCCCGGCAGGTGACACGCGAGGAAAACTATTCCCTGCGCGCCGCCCGTGGCAACCACGATGAAATCGGCAGCCTGGCCGAGGCCTTCAACACCATGCTGTCGCGCATCGAAGCGCGAGAACAGCAACTCAAGCGCGCCCGCGACGACTCCCAAGCGGCCTATGACCAGGCCCAGGGCCTGGCCGAAGAAACCCGCCACACCAACCGCAAGCTGGAACTGGAAGTCCAGGTGCGCAGCAAGATCGAAAAGAAACTCACCGGCTTTCAGAACTACCTCAACAGCATCATCGACTCGATGCCCTCGGCGCTGATCGCCCTGGACGAGCAGCTCTATGTCACCCAATGGAACCAGGAGGCCAGCGCCCTCTCCGGCACCCGCCTGGACGAAGCGCTGAATCAGCCGATCTTCCTCGCCTTCGAACCGCTCAAGCCGTTCCTGCCGCAACTCAAGGAAACCGTGGAGCAACATACGGTCACCAAGGTCGAGCGGGTCACCTGGGTCAAGGACGACGAAGCCCGGCATTACGCCCTGACCTTCTACCCGCTGATGGGCGGTGCCGGGCGCGGCGTGGTGATCCGGATCGACGACATCACCCAGCGCCTGTCCCTGGAAGAAATGATGGTGCAGTCGGAAAAAATGCTCTCCGTGGGTGGCCTGGCCGCCGGCATGGCCCACGAAATCAACAACCCGCTGGGGGCCATCCTGCACAACGTGCAGAACATTCGTCGGCGCTTGTCCCCCGAGTTGCCGAAGAACCAGGAACATGCCGAGCAGATCGGCATCGAGCTGGAAACCGTCAACCGTTACCTGCAGAGCCGCGAAGTACCGCAACTGCTCGATGGCATTCAGCAGGCTGGCGCCCGGGCGGCGAAGATCGTGACCCATATGCTCAGTTTCAGCCGGCGCAGCAACCGGCAGATGGCGCCCTGCGACCTGCCGGCATTGATCGACCAGGCCGTGGAGATTGCCGGCAACGACTTCGACCTGGCCATAGGCTTCGACTTCAAGGGCCAGGCCATCATCCGCCAGTTCGACCCGCAACTGGGGCCGGTGCCCGGCACCGCCAACGAACTGGAGCAGGTCCTGCTCAACCTGCTGAAAAACGCCGCCCAGGCCATTCACCAGCGCGTGGATGACAGCGAACCCGGGCGCATTATCCTGCGCACCCGGCTGAACCCGCCCTGGGCGGAAATCCAGGTCGAGGACAACGGCATCGGCATGAGCGAAAACGTGCGCAAGCGTACCTTCGAGCCGTTCTTCACCACCAAGGAAATCGGCCAGGGCACCGGCCTTGGGCTTTCGGTCTCTTACTTCATCATCACCAACAATCACAAAGGCCAGATGGAAGTGCAGTCGACGCAGGGCCAGGGCACTTGCTTCACCTTGCGTTTGCCATTGGCGGGCAGTCAGCCGCCACCACTGGAACATCCCCCACTGGAGAGGTAAGCATGGGCTTTCGCTTGTCGAAGATTTACACCCGCACCGGCGACAAAGGCGAAACCGGGCTGGGTGACGGGCGCCGGGTTCCCAAGGACCATCCGCGGGTCGAGGCCATCGGCGAAGTCGATACGCTGAACAGCCAGCTGGGGCTGCTCCTGGCCGGGCTGGCGGAACAGCGTCTAGAACATCCCGGCCTGCAGGAACTGATCGACGTCCTGGCGCCTTGCCAGCACCGCCTCTTCGACCTGGGCGGCGAGTTGGCCATGCCGGTGTATCAGGCACTGAATATCGCGGAAGTCGAACGCCTGGAAGCGGCCATCGATACCTGGAACGAAGAGTTGGGGCCGCTGGAGAACTTCATTTTGCCGGGCGGTTCGGCCTTGATCGCCCAGGCCCATGTCTGCCGCAGCCTGGCGCGCAGTGCCGAGCGACGCTGCCAGCATCTGAATGCCGTGGAACCGCTGGAGGGGGTCGGCCTGGCCTACATCAATCGCCTGTCCGACTTGCTGTTCGTGGCGGCGCGCCTGATTGCCAAGCGCCAGGGGATTGCCGAGATTCTCTGGCAAGCAGCAGCGAAACCCGAATAGCGGGTGTTTTTCTCCGCCGGTCGCGAGCAAGCCCGCTCCTGCAACTTATGCAGGAGCGAACTGGCGGGTGAATGGCCTCAGGGCCAGAACGCGCGAATCCCCGCCACCCCTTGCGCACCGGCCTGCCAAGCCTGCTCGCGCTGATCCGGACCGACGCCGCCCAGCAGGTACACCGGCTTGTTGAAACCGCTGATCAGTCGGGCGGCCTGCTCCCAACCCAGTGGCTGCGCCTCAGGGTGAGTCTGGGTTGGCTGGACCGGCGACAGCGTCACGAAGTCCACATCCATCTGCTGCGCCAGGGACAACTCTTCAGCATTATGGCAAGACGCCGCCAGCCAGCGCTCCTTGCCAAAGGGACGTCCGGCGCTGGCGTATTTGCGCAGCTGCGCCGAAGTGATATGCCAGCCCGCCGAGGGGAAATCCCCCAGCCATTCGAACGGCCCCTTGAGCATCAATTGCGCCTTGCCCGCACACAGGCCGACCGCATCCACCGCCAGGTCGCGGTATTGCGGGTCGTAGCCATTGGGCGCGCGTAGCTGGATCAACTTGCTGCCACCGGCAATGGCCTTTTGCATGCCCCGCAACAGCGCCGGTGTTTCCAGGCCTTCCGGGGTGATCAGGTAGTCGCTCGGCAAGCGCGCCGCCGCCACGATCGGCTGGTTGGCCGCCGGGAACTCGTAGTTCTCCAGCTCACGGGCCGTGACCCAGGCCAAAGGCTGGCCCTCGGCGCCATGGGGTTCGCCGGTAAAGGCGCACACTTCCCAGACATCCAGCAACACCTGCTTGTCCGGGTAATCGTGCTGCACCTTGATCAACGGCCGTGCCTGGGACACCAGAATGCCCAGTTCCTCCTGCAGCTCACGGGTCAACGCCGCTTCCACCGCCTCGTCCGCTTCGACCTTGCCGCCGGGAAACTCCCAGAGGCCGCCTTGATGCTGGGTATCGGCACGTCGGGCAATCAGGATCCTGCCGTCGGCATCACGGATAACGGCCGCCGCCACATGTACTCGTTTCACCGCACTGCTTCCTCTAAACCGGCTTTCTGCCAGGCCTTGAAGGCTGGCCATTGATAGATCGTTTCAACATAGGCGGCATCGACAGCCGGCAGCGCCACCCGATAGGTACGCAGGCGCACGGCGATTGGCGCAAAAAAGGCGTCCGCCAGGCTGACCCGACCAAACAGGAAAGACCCTGGCTCGGTCGCGGCCGCGCGACATTCGGCCCATAACGCCAGCATCCTCTCGATATCGGCCTGGGCCTCGGGCGGCATGGGTGAAAGCGCGGCATCACGGCTCAGGTCGAACGGCAGGTTACCGCGCAAGCCAAAAAAGCCGCTGTGCATCTGCGCGCAGGCGGAGCGGGCCTGGGCACGGGCGGCCACATCCCGCGGCCAGAGCTCGGCTTCGGGAAAACGCTCGACCAGGTATTCGGCAATCGCCAGGGAGTCGGCAATGGTGCCGTGCTCGGTCTTCAGCAACGGGACTTTGCCGGTTGGCGAATGCTTGAGAATCAGCTCGCGGGTATCGGGCTGGTTCAGCTTGATCAGTTCTTCGGTGTAAGTCGCACCGGCCAGCTCAAGCGCCAGGGCGGCGCGCAGCGACCAGGAGGAATAGAGTTTGTCGCCGATGATCAGGTGAAGATTCATGTCGGGCACCTTTCAGAGGAGATGGAGGCCCGGGGCCTCCATCGCGAGCGGACTCGCTCCTACACGTGATGCGTCGCGTCCATGTAGAAGCGAGTAGCGGTGTATCAGGTACGGTATTCCGCGTTGATTTTCACGTACTCGTGGGACAGGTCGGTGGTCCAGATGGTTTCGCTGCAATCACCGCGTCCCAGCTCGATGCGGATGGTGATTTCTTCCTGCTGCATCACCGCCGCGCCCTGGGCTTCGGTGTAGCTGGCAGCACGCGCGCCACGGCTGGCGATACACACCTCACCGAGGAAAACGTCGATCTTGCTCACATCCAGGTCCGGCACGCCGGCACGACCGACAGCGGCCAGGATACGCCCCCAATTCGGGTCGGAAGCGAACAGCGCGGTCTTGATCAGCGGCGAGTGGGCCACGGTGTAGCCGACATCCAGGCACTCCTGGTGATTGCCGCCGCCGTTGACTTCGACCGTCACGAACTTGGTCGCGCCTTCACCGTCACGCACGATGGCCTGGGCCACTTCCATGCACACGTCGAACACCGCCTGCTTCAGCGCGGCGAACAGTGGGCCGCTGGCTTCGGTGATTTCCGGCAGGGCCGCCTGGCCGGTGGCGATCAGCATGCAGCAGTCGTTGGTGGAGGTATCGCCGTCGATGGTGATGCGGTTGAACGACTTGTTGGCGCCGTCCAGCAGCAGGTTCTGCAGCACTTCACGGGAGACTTTGGCGTCGGTGGCAATGTAGCCGAGCATGGTCGCCATGTTCGGACGAATCATGCCTGCGCCCTTGCTGATACCGGTGACGGTGATGGTCACGCCGTCGTGCTGGAACTGGCGGCTGGCACCCTTGGGCAGGGTGTCGGTGGTCATGATGCCCGTGGCGGCGGCGGCCCAGTTGTCCACGGACAGGTCATCCAGTGCGGCCTGCAGCGCGCCTTCGATCTTCTCGACCGGCAGCGGCTCGCCGATGACCCCGGTGGAGTACGGCAGTACGGCGCTGGCATCGACACCAGCCAGCTCGGCCAGCTTGGCGCAAGTGCGGGTCGCGGCGGCCAGGCCTGGCTCACCGGTGCCGGCGTTGGCGTTGCCGGTGTTGGTCAGCAGGTAACGCACAGGGCCTTGCACGCGCTGCTTGGCCAGGATCACCGGAGCGGCGCAGAACGCGTTCAAGGTGAACACACCGGCCACCGTAGAGCCCTCGGCACAGCGCATGACCACAACATCCTTGCGCCCCGGGCGCTTGATGCCCGCCGAAGCGATACCAAGTTCAAAACCGGCAACCGGGTGCAACGTTGGCAAAGGACCAAGACCAACAGCCATGAATGCGCTCCTCTTTAACCTGATGTGTGCACCGCCATCGCAACAGGCAGTGCGGCGAATGGAAAAACGCCGCGACGGCTGATGCCGGTCGCGGCGCGGGTATTTCAGTGTCTGGCGAAAATCTTAGTTGATCTGGCCGTGACAGTGTTTGTACTTCTTGCCCGAACCGCAGTAGCACAGTTCGTTGCGGCCCAGTTTCTGCTCGTTGCGTACCGGAGCCGAAGCCAGGGCCACGTCGACATCGACGCCCTCTTCCAGCGCTTCCGGCTGTTCCAGGCCCGGGGCTTCGGCATGCTCGAACTGCATGCGCTGGGCCAGTGCCTCGGCTTCCTGGCGCAGGCGCGCCTCTTCCTCGACCGGGTCCTCGCGGCGAACCTGAACGTGCGACAGCACACGGATCGAGTCGCGCTTGATGGAATCCAGCAGCTCGGAGAACAGGGTGAAAGACTCGCGCTTGTATTCCTGTTTCGGGTTCTTCTGCGCATAACCGCGCAGGTGAATACCGTGACGCAGGTGATCCATGGTCGACAGGTGGTCTTTCCACAGGTCGTCCAGTACGCGCAGAACGATTTGTTTCTCGAAGGTGCGCAGTGCTTCGGCACCGGCCTGGTCTTCTTTCTCGTTGTACGCCGCCACCAGCTCGTTGAGCAGTTTCTCGCGCAGGGTTTCTTCGTACAGGTGATCGTCTTCGTCGAGCCATTGCTGGATCGGCAGGCTCACACCGAAGTCGCTTTGCAGCGCAGCTTCCAGACCGGCCACGTCCCACTGCTCAGGCAGCGATTGTGGAGGGATGTGCGCGCTGACGGTGGCGTTAAGCACGTCCTGGCGGAAGTCGGAGATGGTCTCGCCGATGTTGTCCGCGGCCAGCAACGTGTTACGCATGTGATAGATCACTTTACGCTGTTCGTTGTTGACGTCGTCGAACTCGAGCAGTTGCTTGCGAATGTCGAAGTTGCGGCCTTCTACCTTGCGCTGGGCCTTTTCGATCGCGTTGGTCACCATGCGGTGCTCGATCGCTTCGCCGGACTGCATGCCCAGGGCCTTCATGAAGTTCTTCACCCGGTCGGAGGCGAAGATGCGCATCAGGCTGTCTTCCAGGGACAGGTAGAAACGGCTGGAACCGGCGTCGCCCTGACGACCGGCGCGACCACGCAGCTGGTTGTCGATACGACGCGATTCGTGACGCTCGGACGCGATCACCTGCAGGCCGCCGGACTCCAGCACTTGCTGGTGGCGCTTCTGCCAGTCGGCCTTGATCTGGGCAATCTGCTCAGGAGTCGGGTTTTCCAGGGAGGCGACTTCGACTTCCCAGTTACCGCCCAACAGGATGTCGGTACCACGACCGGCCATGTTGGTGGCGATGGTCAGGGCGCCCGGACGACCGGCCTGGGCAATGATTTCCGCTTCTTTTTCATGGAACTTGGCGTTCAAGACCTTGTGCTCGATGCCTTCCTTCTGGAGAAGGTTGGACATGTGCTCGGAAGTTTCGATGGTCGCGGTACCCACCAGAACCGGACGGCCCTGGGTCATGCACTCCTTGATGTCGTTGATGATCGCGGCGTATTTCTCGTCCGCGGTCAGGAACACCAGGTCGTTGTAGTCCTTGCGAGCCAGCGGCTTGTTCGGTGGAATCACCATCACCTGCAGGCCGTAGATCTGATGGAACTCGAAGGCTTCGGTGTCCGCGGTACCGGTCATGCCGGACAGCTTGGTGTACAGACGGAAGTAGTTCTGGAAGGTGGTCGACGCCAGGGTCTGGCTTTCGGCCTGGATGTTGAGGTTTTCCTTGGCTTCGATGGCCTGGTGCAGGCCCTCGGACAGACGGCGACCCGGCATGGTACGACCGGTGTGTTCGTCCACCAGGACCACCTGGCCATCCTGGACGATGTATTCGACGTTGCGGTTGAACAGCTTGTGCGCGCGCAGACCGGCATAGACGTGGGTCAGCAGGCCCAGGTTGTGCGCCGAGTACAGGCTCTCGCCTTCCGCCAGCAGGCCGACCTGGGTCAGCATCTCTTCGATGAACTGGTGACCGGCTTCGTTGAGTTCGACCTGACGGGTCTTCTCGTCGACGGTGAAGTGACCGGCCTTGGTGACCTCGCCTTCCACTTCCTCGACGTGCAGCTCAAGGCGCGGGATCAGCTTGTTGATTTCGGTGTACAGGCGGGAACTGTCTTCAGCCTGGCCGGAGATGATCAGCGGGGTACGGGCCTCGTCGATCAGGATCGAGTCGACTTCGTCGATCACGGCAAAATTGAGCTCGCGCTGGAACTTGTCTTCCATGCTGAAAGCCATGTTGTCGCGCAGGTAGTCGAAACCGAATTCGTTGTTGGTGCCGTAGGTGATGTCGGCGGCGTAGGCGGCGCGCTTCTCTTCCGGCGGCTGGAACGGCGTGACCACGCCGACCGTCAGGCCGAGGAATTCATACAGCGGGCGCATCCAGTTGGCGTCGCGGCGGGCCAGATAGTCGTTCACCGTGACCACGTGCACGCCCTTGCCGGACAGCGCGTTGAGGTAAACGCCCAGTGTTGCCACCAGGGTCTTGCCTTCACCGGTACGCATTTCGGCGATCTTGCCTTCATGCAAGGTCATGCCGCCGATCAACTGTACGTCGAAGTGGCGCATACCCATGACCCGCTTGCCGGCTTCGCGGGCGACCGCAAAGGCTTCGGGAAGCAGTTTGTCGAGGGTTTCACCTTTGGCTATGCGGGCCTTGAACTCTTCGGTCTTGGCGCGCAACTGATCGTCCGAAAGGGCCACCATTTGCTCTTCGAAGGCATTGACGATCTGTACCGTCTTGAGCATGCGTTTGACTTCACGCTCGTTCTTGCTTCCAAAAAGTTTCTTTAACAAAGGCGCAAACATATCGGCAGGATCTTCCACACATAGGGATGGAGGGCGGCCCCGTGAGTCGCCCGTGCAGCCCTCATGGCCGCATGCGAACGAGCATTCTACCCGGAAACGATGGTGAGGAAAGTGGCGTTATTCCACGATGCTGGTACAGCGCTGTGACGGGGCTCACTTACAATAAGGCCTTTTGCGCCAGTTTCAACCCGGACGAGTACGAAGTTAACCATTGATTTAATAGATAAAGCGCAGCCGCAGCGATGAACGAGGTCCGACCAGCGCTTTCTGCTACCATGGCGGCTCTGTAACTTCAGGTGTCTGATCATGGCATTTCGCCCTCTTACGGCCAGAGCACCCGCCGTACTCCTTCGCGAAGCCAAGCCTCTCAAAGCCATACTCGGCCACGCCCAGCGCCTGGCGCATTTGCAGCGCCTGCTGGAAAGCCAGCTGCAACCGGCCGCGCGCGCGCACTGCCACGTTGCCTCCTGGCGCGAAGGCAGCCTGCTGCTGATCGTCACCGACGGCCACTGGGCGACGCGCCTGCGTTATCAGCAAAAACGCCTGCAACGTCAGCTTTTGGAGTTCAATGAGTTCAACAATCTGACGCGGATTCTGTTCAAAGTGCAGCCCCCAACCGTGCAACGCGGCGCAGCCGGCCACACCATGGACCTGTCGAGCAACGCCGCCGAGACCATTCAGGCCACCGCCGACGGCATCACCGATCCCAACCTGCGCGCTGCCCTGGAGCGCCTGGCCAGCCACGCCAAACCACGGGCGTAACTGGCCAGCGGCCGATCAGCGGCGCTTGCTGCCACCCAGCAAAGATCCCATCAACCCGCGCACCAACTGCCGTCCCAACTGGTTGGCGGCCTGACGCATGGCGGATTTCAGGGCCTGACCGGCGGCAGTGCCGAGGAACTCGCCGGCCCGATCGGTAAAGCTCGGCTCCTCCGCGGCCGGTTTGCCCGGCGCAGACTCGGCCTCTGGTGCCAGGCCCTTGCGCCCCATCAGCACTTCATAGGCCGACTCGCGGTCGACCGGTTTGTCATAGCGACCGACCAACGGTGAACTGTTGATCAGCGCCGCACGCTCGGCCTCGGTCAGCGGCCCGATGCGCGATTGCGGCGGTGCCACCAGCACTCGCTGGACCATCTCCGGCGTGCCTTTTTCCTGCAGCGTACCAACCAGCGCCTCGCCGATCCCCAGCTCGGTCAACACCGACAGCGCATCGAACGCCGGGTTCGGCCGGAAGCCGTCCGCCACGGCGCGCAAGGACTTCTGTTCCTTGGCGGTGAAGGCCCGCAAGCCGTGCTGGACGCGCAGCCCCAATTGCGCCAGCACGTCGTCCGGCAAGTCGCCTGGCGACTGGGTGACGAAGTACACGCCCACGCCTTTGGAGCGAATCAGCCGCACCACCTGTTCCAGCCGGTCCTGCAACGCTTTGGGCGTGCCGGCGAACAGCAGGTGGGCCTCGTCGAAAAACAGCGCCAGCAGCGGCTTTTCCGCATCGCCGCGCTCTGGCAGTTGCTCGAACAGCTCGGCCAGCAGCCACAACAGGAAGGTCGCATAGACCTTGGGCGCCTCGTGCACCAGGCGACTGGCGTCGAGCAGGTGGATCCGCCCGCGCCCGTCACTGGCCGGCTGCAGGATGTCTTCCAGTTGCAGGGCCGGCTCGCCGAACAGGGCCTCGGCGCCCTGCTGTTCCAGGGTCGCCAGACGCCGCAGCAAGGCCTGGCTGGAGCCGGTGGTCATCAGCGCCGCGTCATCCCCCAGCAACTGCGGGTTGTCCTTGAGGTGGTTGAGCAACGCCTTGAGGTCTTTCAGGTCGAGCAGCAACAGCCCTTCGCGGTCAGCCACCTTGAATGCCGCGTACAACGCCGATTGCTGGCTGTCGGTCAGCTCCAGCAGGCTGCCCAGCAACAGCGGACCCATTTCGCTCAGGGTAGTGCGCAGCGGGTGCCCGGACTGCCCGTGAATGTCCCACAACGTGACCGGATAAGCCTGGGGCTTGTGGTTCAGCCACGGCATCCCGGCAATACGTTCGGCGACCTTGCCCTGGGGATTGCCCGCGGCGCCCAGGCCACACAGATCACCCTTGATGTCCGCGGCGAACACCGCGACACCGGCATCGCTGAACGCTTCCGCCAGTCGCTGCAAGGTGACGGTTTTCCCTGTCCCGGTAGCGCCTGCCACCAGCCCGTGACGATTTGCCAGGCGCATGGCCTGGGCAATCGGTTGCCCCGCGAGATCGGCACCGATAACGAGTTGCGATGAATCCGGCATTTTGTCACCCATGGTTAATCTTTAGCCTTGACCGGCCGATAGATCAGAAAAGACTGAAAAATAGTTCAGATAATTCCCCAAGGAGAGGTGGAAATATCAACTTACTTTCAACCCCGCCCATTTTGCGCGCTTTTATAAGAGCACGCTCGTGACATTAAGACCTAGCGGACACCACAAGCCATGAACAAAAACCTGCGCTTCAGCCATAAAATCCTGCTTGCCGCCGCCCTCATCGTTATTGCCGCCTTCGCTTCCTTCACGCTGTACAACGACTATTTACAGCGCAATGCGATCCGCGAAGACCTGGACAATTACCTGCATGAAATGGGCGATGTGACCGCCAGCAACATCCAGACCTGGCTTACCGGTCGCATCCTGCTGATCGAGAACCTTGCACAAAATCTGGCGATCGACCCGCAATCGACCAAGGTGGCCAGCCTGCTCGAACAGAAGGCCCTGACCTCGACCTTCATGGCCTCCTACCTGGGCGATGCCAGCGGCAGCTTCACCATCCGCCCGGACGCGAAGATGCCCGACGGCTTCGACCCGCGCGTTCGCCCCTGGTACAAGGGCGCCGAAAGCAGCAGCGGCTCGACCCTCACCGAACCCTATATAGATGCAGCCACCGGCCAGTTGATCATTTCCGTCGCCACCGCCTCGCGTAACGGCGGGCAGAGCATCGGCGTGGTGGGCGGCGACCTGAGCCTGCAAACCCTGATCGAAACCCTCAACGCCCTGGATTTCGACGGCATGGGCTATGCCTTCCTGGTCAGCGCCGACGGCAAGATCCTGGTGCACCCGGACAAGGCGCTGGTGATGAAGAGCCTGAGCGAGGCCTACCCGCAGAACACGCCACGCATCAATGGCGATTTCAGCGAAATCGAAGTCGAGGGCAAGACCCGCATCGTCACCTTCACCCCGATCAAGGGCCTGCCGTCGGTGAACTGGTACATCGGCCTGTCCGTGGACAAGGACAAGGCGTTCTCGATGCTCAGCGAGTTCCGCGCTTCGGCCATCATTGCCACCGTCATCGCCGTGGCCATCATCATCGCCCTGCTGGGCATGCTGATCCGGGTGCTGATGCAGCCCCTGCATGTCATGACCCGCGCCATGCAGGACATCGCCGATGGCGAAGGCGACCTGACCCGCCGCCTGACCATCCAGAACCAGGATGAATTCGGCATCCTCGGCACCGCGTTCAACCGCTTCGTGGAGCGCATCCACGGTTCGATCCGCGAAGTGTCGTCGGCCACCGAGCACGTCAACGAAGTCGCCCTGCGCGTGGTCAGCGCCTCCAATTCGTCGATGCTCAATTCCGACGAGCAGGCCAGCCGCACCAACAGCGTGGCCGCGGCGATCAATCAGCTCGGCGCCGCCGCCCAGGAAATCGCCCGCAACGCCGCCCAGGCCTCGCAACAGGCCAGCGACGCGCGCAGCCTGGCCGAGGACGGCCAGCAAGTGGTGGACCGCAGCATCCTGGCGATGAACCAGCTGTCGGACATGATCAGCGCCTCCAGCAGCAACATCGAAACCCTCAACAGCAAGACCGTGAACATCGGGCAGATCCTCGAAGTCATCACCAGCATCTCCCAGCAGACCAACCTGCTGGCCCTCAACGCGGCCATCGAGGCGGCGCGGGCGGGCGAGGCCGGGCGCGGTTTTGCCGTGGTTGCCGACGAGGTGCGCAACCTGGCCCACCGCACTCAGGAATCGGCGCAACAGGTGCAGACCATGATCGAGGAGCTGCAGGTCGGCGCCCGCGAGTCGGTCAGTACCATGAGCAACAGCCAGCGCCACAGCCAGGACAGCGTGGAGATCGCCAACCAGGCCGGCGAGCGCCTGAATAGCGTGACCCAGCGCATCGGCGAGATCGACGGCATGAACCAGTCCGTGGCTACCGCCACCGAGGAACAGACCTCGGTGGTGGAGTCGATCAACATGGACATCACCGAGATCAACACCCTGAACCAGGAAGGGGTGGAAAACCTGCAGTCGACCCTGCGCGCCTGTTCCGACCTGGAGCAGCAGGCCGCACGCCTGAAGCAACTGGTCGGCAGCTTCCGTATCTGATCCCTTCAGCCATCCGGTGCCTGGGCAAAACCCAGGCACCGGACTGCCGACAATCCCTCCCGCATCCGCAGCAAACCGTTCATCCAGACGCATCGCCAACCGCCACGGCATCCCGACCGAACATCTATCCTTGATAAGGGTCAACCCTAGGGAGAACACCGGATCGGAGGGATGATCATCGTGCATATCGCTGACATAACCATGTTCTACGCCCCTGCCAGCGGTGGCGTGCGCACTTATCTGGACGCCAAGCATCGTCGCCTGGGACGCCAACCAGGAATCCGCCACAGTTTGCTGATCCCCGGGGCCCACTTCAGCGAACGCGACGGCATCTATAAAGTCCCCGCTCCCGCCCTGCCCTTTGGCAAGGGCTACCGCTTTCCCCTGCGCCTGGGGCCCTGGCGCAATATTCTCCATGACCTGCAACCGGACCTGATCGAAGTCGGCGACCCTTACCTCACCGCCTGGGCGGCCCTGGATGCGCGGCGCCAGCTGGACGTACCTGTGATCGGCTTTTATCACTCGGACCTGCCGCTGCTGGTCAGCAACCGCATGGGCCCCTGGTTCACCCCGAATGTCGAGGCCTACGTGCGCAAGCTGTACGGCAACTTCGACCGGGTCCTGGCCCCCAGCCAGGTCATGGCCGACAAACTGATCGGCCTGGGCGTGCGCAACGTCTATGTGCAGCCGCTGGGCGTCGACCTGCAGACCTTCCACCCGAGTCATCGCGACCCCGGCCTGCGCACCGAACTGGGGATTGCCGAAGACAGCCGCCTGCTGATCTTTGCCGGTCGCGGCTCCAAGGAAAAGAACCTGCCGGTGTTGCTCAACTGCATGCAACGTCTGGGCAAGCGCTACCACCTGCTGCTGGTGGGCTCGGCCATGCCGACCGCCGTGCCGGAGAATGTCACGGTGATCGACCAGTTCTGCCCGGCCCCTCAGGTCGCCCGCCTGATGGCCAGCGCCGATGCGCTGGTCCACGCCGGGGACCAGGAAACCTTTGGTCTGGTGATCCTCGAAGCCATGGCCAGCGGCATTCCCGTGGTGGCGGTGGCCGCCGGGGCCTTCCAGGAAATCGTCACCACGGAAGGCGGCTTGCTCTGTGCGCCGAACAATCCGCTGGCGATGGCCCATGCCGTGCAGGAGCTGTTCGCCCAGGGCTGCGCCGAGCGTGGCCAACGGGCGCGCCGCCATGTCGAACGTTATTACGCCTGGGATACGGTGGTCGCCAGCCTGCTGGAGCACTATCGCGCCGTGCTCGGCACCCAGCAGCCGATGCTGGCCCATGGTTGAGTCCGCCGGGATGCCCAGCGTGCTGCTGGTATTGCACGATGTCGCGCCACAAACCTGGATCGACTACCACCCCTTCGTCGAAACCGTCGACGCCATGGGCAATGTGCCGATGACCTGGCTGGTGGTACCGGATTTTCACCGGCACAACCCGCTCGATGCTCATCCCGGTTTTCGCCGGCTGCTCAGCGCGCGCCTGGAACGCGGCGATGAACTGGTGCTGCACGGTTACTTCCATTGCGACGAGGGCCCGCCACCGCGCACCCCGTATGACTGGTTCATGCGTCGCGTGTACACCCATGAGGGTGAGTTCTACAGCCTCTCGGAAAACGCCGCCCTGGCACGCCTGCATGCCGGCCTGGAACTGTTCCAGCGTTACAACTGGCCCCTGCAGGGGTTCGTCGCCCCCGCCTGGCTGATGAGCCCGGGTACGCGCCAGGCCCTGCGCCAACTGCCCCTGCGCTACACCAGCGGCCCGCAGCATCTGTACCGGCTGCCGGACTTCTCGCCGATCGCCGCCCCCGGCCTGGTGTGGAGCGCCCGCAGCGCCTGGCGCCGCAAAGCCTCCCGGCTGCTCAGCCTGCAACGCGAACGACGCTGGCAGCAGGCAGCGGTGATTCGCCTCGGCCTGCACCCGGTGGACATGCGTCACCCCGACTCGCGCCAGTACTGGCTGGACACCCTCGAACGCCTGCTGGAGCAAGGACGCCAGCCACTGACCAAGGCCGACTGGCTCGACACCCAGCCGCCAAGGGCACGCGGTACCCCATGAGCCGGGCGATATGGCTGGCCATGGCCTTGCTGGCGGCGCTCCTGGTCCCGCTGCTGCTGGGCGGCGGCGAACTGTGGGGGCGGGTCCAGCGTTTTTCCCTGCCGTTGCTGCTGGGCATGCTGAGCATGATTCTGCTGTGCTGGATCATCAATTCGCTGCGCCTGAGCCTGCTGCTGGGTCGACATCGCGGCCGGCTGGGACGCTGGAAGAGTCTCGCGGTGGTGATGTCCACCGAGTTCGCCATGTGCGCCACGCCCGGCGGCAGTGGCGGCCCCCTGACCTTGATGGCCCTGCTGGCGCGTAACGGCGTGCGCCCGGCTCGCGGCAGCGCGGTGTTTGCCATGGATCAATTGAGCGACCTGCTGTTCTTCCTTTGCGCGCTGCTGGGGATCCTGTTCTACGCGCTGTTCCAGAACCTCAGCCAGCGCCTGGAATGGCTGCTGGCCCTCAGCAGCCTTTCGCTGTTCGGCGGGTTATGCATCTGCCTGGCGATAGCCCGCTACCACCGTCGCCTGATCCTGCTCAGCGGCCATCTGCTTGCGCCCTTCAAGATCCGCCCCGCGACCCGTCGGCGCCGGGCGCGCAAATGGCTGCATTTCCTCAAGGCCTTCGGCGATAGCCTGAAACTGCCCTGGCAGACCCTGACGGGGGTCTTTGCCTTGACCTGCATGCATTGGGCGCTGCGCTACAGCGTGCTGTACCTGGCGTTGCGCGGGCTGGGGGTGGACCTGCAATGGGCCTGGACCTTTCTGATCCAGATGCTCGCCCTGAGCGCAGGGCAATTCAGCCTGCTGCCCGGCGGCGCGGGAGCGGCGGAGCTGACATCGGCGGCGCTGCTGGCGCCCATGGTGGGGAAATCGACGGCGGCCGCGGCCATCCTGATCTGGCGGGCCGTCACCTACTATTTCTATCTGCTGGCCGGCGGCCCGGTATTCCTGATGATGGTCGGGCGCCCCTTGCTGCGCACCCTGATGAAGCTCAAGCAGGCTTAGGCGGCTCTGAATCCGGGGCATCCTGCTGCAACTGCTGCCACAGCTCGGCGGCGCCGGGAAACTCGGTGCCGTCCTCGGCGCTCATGTCGTCCGGGTCGTAACGGCTCAGGCAGCCCTCGCCGAGGGTGGCGGGTGCCTTGGATGTGGCTTTGTCCAGTGGATCACTCATCGGTCGATCCTCATGAAAAATCGCCGGACCAGGAGCTTGGATGCCCGGGCCCGGCGGATTCGATCAGAGCGCTTTTAATCAGAACACTCTGGATCAGAACACGACAGTCTTGTTGCCGTGCACCAGCACGCGGTCTTCCAGGTGGTAGCGCAGGCCGCGGGCCAGGACCATCTTCTCGACGTCACGGCCGAAACGCACCATGTCTTCGATGCTGTCGCTGTGGCTGACACGGACCACGTCCTGCTCGATGATCGGGCCGGCATCCAGCTCTTCGGTCACGTAGTGGCAGGTCGCGCCGATCAGCTTCACACCACGCAGGGAAGCCTGGTGATAAGGCTTGGCGCCGACGAACGACGGCAGGAAGCTGTGGTGAATGTTGATCACCTTGTGCGCGTATTCGCTGCACAGCTCCGGCGGCAGGATCTGCATGTAGCGCGCCAGCACCACCACTTCGGCGTCGTGCTGCTTGACCAGGCGCGAGACTTCGGCGAACGCCGGCTCCTTGTCCTGAGGGTTGACCGGCACATGGTAATAAGGAATGCCATGCCACTCGACCATGCTGCGCAAGTCGTCGTGGTTGGAAATCACACAGGAGATCTCGCAGTCGAGTTCGTCGCTGTGCCAGCGGTGCAACAGGTCCGCCAGGCAGTGGGACTCACGGCTGGCCATCAACACCACGCGCTTCTTCTGCGCGGTATCGGTGATGCGCCAGTCCATCGAGAACTCTTCGGCAATCGGCGCAAAGGCTTCACGAAAGGCTTCAAGGCCGAACGGCAAAGAGTCGGCACGTATTTCGTGACGCATGAAGAACCAGCCACTCAGGTCATCCGAGTGGTGACTGGCTTCGGTGATCCAGCCGTTGTGGGACGCCAGAAAGTTACTGACTTTGGCAACGATGCCAACGCGGTCCGGGCAGGAAATCACCAACCGAAAAGTGCGCATGAGGGGGAAACTCCAGAACTTCGCAAAGGCCGCCATTCTAGCGATTGCGCGACAAAACTGCAGTATTCGTGATGTCGGAATCCGATTCCTCTGAGCAGCCTGTAGGGCTCATGCCCGAGGCGAGAGGGAAATCAGTCACACTTGGAAATAGTCCTATAACTTTGTGGGAAATAGTCGTGCGGACTCGTTCACAATATTTAACTCATCAATCAGGATCTTTGCTAAACACTCTAATCAAATTAAATAAAAGCCGGCTTTATTGTTTACTTGAGGAAACTGCCTGACTATTATTACGCCACTGTCACCTGCCACTCAGCACTCAACATAAGGCAATTCTCATGTCCCTGATCAACGAATACCGCGCCACAGAAGAAGCTATCAAAGAGCTGCAAGCCCGTTTGAAGAACCTGTCGCAAGACGACAAACTGCAAGCCGAGCTGGAATTCGAAGGCAAACTGCGCGCCCTGATGGGTGAATACTCCAAGTCCCTGCGCGACATCATCGCGCTGCTGGATCCGGACTCGAAAGTTAAGGCGCCACGTGTTGCCGCCAAAACTACCGGCACCAAGCGCGCACGCAAGGTCAAACAATACAAGAACCCGCACAACGGCGAAGTCATCGAAACCAAGGGCGGCAACCACAAAACCCTGAAAGAGTGGAAAGCCAAGTGGGGCGGCGACGTGGTCGAAGGCTGGGCAACCCTGCTGGGTTAAGCCGTACACCCGTCACAGAGGGATTTGCGACCTTATGAAAAAACGCCAGCTTGCTGGCGTTTTTTTATTTCCGGCAAATGCCCGGAATGTACTAAGCCGAACAATCAAAGCCCGAAACGCAGGGCCAGCGACCGGCTGTAATCCTGCCATTCATCCAGCACCTGACGCTGAATCGATGTAGCACTCACCCGTAGTTCGGCAGCCGCCTGATTGAAACTTTCCAGGGTATTGGGCGCTCCCCACTGCGGGTCGCACAGGCGCTGCTGACAGAATGACTTCCAGCGCTCTTGCTCCTCCCCGTTCAAGGTTTCAGGAAAGTTACGGGCGCGATAACGAAATAATAATTCAGGCAAACGTTCATCATCGAACGGCCATTGCTCTTGCCCTAAATGAAGCGGCTCGGCATTGCGCACTTGTTCGCATAAGCGTCGGTCGCGATCGCCGATAAAACCGTCGTACAACTGCTGCTCGGGATCGATGCTGGGGGCAAAATCCTCGCTGGCATAAATTGCCGCAAGTTTATCCCGCCAAACTTCTTGTGCGTCACTTAGCCGCAGCGTCCGGGCCTTATATTCCGCCATGTCCAGTTGCAAACGCTGCTGGTCCTCGCCACGCAATACACTCAGCGGTGCGACGACCGGGCAGCGGTTGATATGGATCAGTTTCAACGGCACCGGCAACTCACCTTCGGCCAGGTCTTCGCGGCGGGTATACAAACGCTGGCGCAGCGTCTCGGCGTCCAGCTCGAGCAATCCCTGTGGGTCCAGGTGCAGGTCACAGACAATCAGGGCGTTGCGGTTGCGCGGATGCCAGGCCAGCGGCAGGACCACGCCGACATAACTGCGCGCCGCGGAAAAGCGTCCGGAAATATGCACCAGCGGTTGCAACAGACGAATCTGGTCCATGACTTTCTGCTTGCTGCGCAACTGGAACAGCCATTCATACAACTTCGGCTGCTTGTCCCGAATCAGCCTGGCCAGGGCAATAGTGGCGCGCACATCGGACAGCGCTTCGTGGGCATGTCCGTGATCGATGCCATTGGCGGCGGTCAGGCGCTCCAGCTTCAGGGTCACCCTCCCCTCCTCGTCCCGCGGCCAGACAATCCCTTCCGGGCGCAAGGCATAGGCGGTACGCACCACATCGATCAGGTCCCAGCGGCTGTTGCCGCCTTGCCACTCGCGGGCATAAGGGTCGAAGAAATTCCGGTACAGGCTGTAGCGGGTCATCTCGTCGTCGAAGCGCAGGGTGTTGTAGCCGGCGCCACAAGTGCCCGGTGCCGCCAGCTGGGCGTGCACCCGGGTCATGAAATCGGCTTCGCTCAGCCCCTGTTCGGCCAGCCGGCCCGGGGTAATGCCGGTGATCATGCAGGCCGCTGGATGGGGCAGGATGTCGTCGCTGGGCTGACAGTAAAGATTGACTGGCTCGCCGATCTCGTTGAGTTCGAAGTCGGTGCGAATCCCCGCCACCTGCAACGGCCGATCGCAGCGCGGGTTGATGCCGGTGGTTTCGTAGTCGTACCAGAAGATGGAAGTCACGGGCTGTTCCTGGGCAAAAGACCGGCAAAGTCTAGGCGCTTGGCACCGGCCGCGGCCAGCCTTGTGATGATTCAAGGGTAACGGCGCACGTCACGCGGCACAGTTAATGATGTCGTTCTCCCCTCCGACACTGCTAGCATCAGGCGGTCATCCATCGCCACCAGGCCAGCCTCAAGTTGCCTATGTTCGAGACGACAGCACTGCCAGGGAAAGCATTGCCCCCGCCACTGGACACCCGCTACCAGGTCGAAACGCCAGAAGGCATCGACCTGCCGCTGCGGCCGGCAGGGCTGATGTCGCGCGCCCTGGCCTTTGCCATCGACCTGGGCTTTCGTGGCCTGATCCTCGGCGTGCTGTTTATTGTCCTGGGGTTTCTCGGCCAGCTCGGCATGGGGCTGGGTTCGATCCTGCTGTTTCTGGTCAGCTGGTGGTACATGGTGCTGTTCGAGGTGTTGAATCAGGGCTGCTCGCCAGGCAAGCAGCTGATGGGCCTGCGGGTCGTGCAGGACGATGGCACACCCATCGGCTGGGGCCCTTCCCTGACCCGCAACCTGCTGCGTTTTGTCGACATGCTGCCGTTCGGTTATTGCCTCGGCGCCATCAGTTGCCTGCAGCACCCGACCTTCAAGCGCCTCGGCGACCTGGCCGCCGGCACCCTGGTGATCTACCGCGAGCAGCCGGTGGTTCGCCCGACCTTGCCGGCAGTGCCCGCCAGAACCGCCGCCTTCGCCCTGAGCCTGACTGAGCAACGGGCCATCCTCAGCTTCGCCGAACGCCAGGAACAACTGTCCGCGGATCGGGTCCAGGAGCTGGCCGCGCTACTCGCCGAGCCTCTGCACGTAACCCCCGCGCAGGCCCGTGACGAACTCAATGGCATCGCCCGCGGACTGCTGGGGCCGACATGAAACAGAGCCTGTTCGAAAACCGTCATCAAGCCTTGTGGCAGCGCCTGCGCGAACAGCTCGAACAACTGGAACGCGGCCAGGCGACGCCCGACACCTGTGCCCGCTTCCCTGAGGATTACCGTCGTTTATGCCAGCATCTGGCCCTGGCCCGGGAGCGCGGCTATAGCAGCTTCCTGGTCGACCCGTTGCAACAACTGGCGCTGCGCGGCCATCAGCAGCTCTATCGCCAACGCAGCCCGTTAGGCGCCCGGGTCCTGGGCTTTGTCCTGGCCGGTTTCCCGCAGCTGGTGCGCGAACAATGGCGCTTCGTCCTGGTGGCCAGCCTGGTGTTCTTTGGCAGCCTGCTGGGTGTCGGCCTGCTGGTGTACCTGGTGCCCGAACTGATCTACAGCGTGGTCAGCCCGCAACAGGTGGCCGAAATGCAACGCCTCTACGATCCAGACGCCAGTCGCCTGGGCCGCCTCGCCAATCGGGCCGCCGGCGAAGACTGGATGATGTTCGGCTACTACATCATGAACAACATCGGCATCGCTTTTCAGACCTTTGCCAGCGGCCTGCTGTTTGGCCTGGGGAGCCTGTTCTTCCTGTTCTTCAACGGCCTGACCATCGGCGCGGTGGCCGGGCACCTGACCCAGATCGGCTATGGCGCCACCTTCTGGTCGTTTGTCATCGGCCACAGTGCCTTCGAGCTCAGCGCCATCGCCCTGGCCGGCGCGGCGGGATTGAAAATGGGCTGGGCGCTGATCGCCCCCGGACGCCTGCCCCGCGGCGAAGCCTTGCTGCTGGCCGCGCGCACCAGCGTGCGGTTGATCTGCGGGGTCATCCTGTTCCTGCTGATCGCTGCCTTTATCGAAGCCTATTGGTCCTCCCTGACCTGGCCCGCGGCCTGGATCAAATACCTGGTCGGCGGCATCTGCTGGCTGCTGGTCCTGGCCTACCTGATATTCGCTGGACGCCGCCATGCGCCTGAGTGAAGCCAGCGTGGTGATTCGCCCGCGCACGACCTGGGAAGCCATGGACCTGGGAGTACTGCTGAGCCAGCGCCACCGACGCCTGCTGATGACCAGCTGGGCGCTGATCACCCTGCCGGTATTCGCCCTGCTCAGCCTGTTGCTCTGGGACTCGCCTACCCTCGCCCTGCTGCTGTTCTGGTGGCTCAAGCCGGCCTTCGAACGGCTGCCGCTGTACATCCTCGCCAAGGCCCTGTTCGGCGAAACCCCGACCTTGCGCCAGGCCCTGCACCAATGGCCCAGGCTGCTCAAGCCGCAACTGCTGGCCAGCCTGACCTGGCGCCGCCTGAGCCTGAGCCGCAGTTTCATCATGCCCGTGGTGCAGCTCGAGGGCCTGAGTGGCGAGGCGCGCCAGCAACGGGTGCGGGTGCTGCAACAGCGCAATGCCGGGGCCGCGCACTGGCTGACCCTGATCGGCGTGCACCTGGAAGGCATCTTGTGGATCGGCCTGCTGGCGTTGTTCTATCTATTGCTGCCACAACAGATCGAGCTGGACTGGGACTGGCAGACGCTGATTGCCGCCGCCGAGCAGGATTGGCTCTGGCTCGAACACCTGACCAACGCTTTTTACGCTCTGGTCCTGATTGTCTGGGAGCCGGTGTACGTCGCCTGCGGCTTCAGCCTCTACCTCAATCGCCGCACGCTGCTGGAGGCCTGGGATATCGAACTGGTGCTGCGCCGCCTGCGGCAGCGCTTGAGTGGCGCCGCCCTGCTGCTGGTCCTGGGCAGCCTGAGCCTGCTGCCCCTGCCGTCCGATGCCTGGGCCGCCGAGCCGGCCACTGGCCCTGACAGCCCGCGCCTGCTGGATCAGCCGCTGACCAGCCAGGCCGCGAAAGACAGCATCAACCAGATCCTCGACCAGCCGCCCTTCAAGAACCCGCAGACCGTGACCCGTTACCGGTTCGACGAAGACAGCCCGAAAAGCGCTGAACACTCTGAACTGCCGGGCTGGCTCAAGGCCCTGACCGACCTGCTGGACAGCAGGGCCTTTGGCACCGCAGCCAAGGCCCTGGAGATCCTGCTCTGGGCCCTGCTGCTGGGGGCGCTGGCCCTGCTGGTGTGGCGTCATCGTCAGTGGTTGCGGGCCTTTGTCGGCCGCCGTCCGCTGCCGGGCAAAGTCCCTGCGCGAGCTGCTCCGCACCAGCTGTTCGGCCTGGACCTCAGCCCCGACGCCTTGCCCGAGGATGTCGCCGCCGCTGCCGAGGCACTCTGGCCACAACAGCCACGCGAAGCCCTCGGGCTGTTGTACCGCGCGCTCCTGAGCCGGCTCCTGCATGACTTCCGCCTGCCGCTGAAACCGGCGGACACCGAGGGCCAGGTCCTCGAGCAGATCAAGGCTTTGCAGTTGCCCCAGCTGCAGGCGTTCAGCAACAGCCTGACCCAGCACTGGCAGAACCTGGCCTACGGTCATCGCCTGCCTCCCGCGCAATTGAAGCAGGAACTGTGCGATGGCTGGCGCACCCTGTTCGGCCCGGGAGCGCCACGATGAACCGGCGCCTGCTGCCGCTGCTCGCGCTACTGGTCGCTGGCCTGCTCGGCGGCTTGCTGCTGTACCTCTACCTCAACGCCAGGCCCTACCAGGAAACCATCGATCACGGCCCCTCCCCGCAAGCCCGCGCCAACCCATACCTGGCGGCGGAAATGTTCCTGCGCCAGCGCGGCTTGCAGGTTCACCACGCCAACGGCCTGGAGGTGCTGCCGACCCTCAAGCCGCAGCAGAACAGCCTGTTGCTGCTGGGTGAGCGCTCGAACATGACGCCGCAGCAGGTCGAGCAACTGCTGGACTGGGCCAGGGCCGGCGGGCGCCTGCTGTTCGTCGCCGAAGCACTGTGGAACAAAGAGGCCGGACGCAGTGGCGACCTGTTGCTCGATCGCCTGCACCTGCGCCAGTTTCTCAGCAAGGACCTCAAAGCCCCGCCGCCAGGCGCCGGCAAAGAGCCCTACCCGAAACTGACCAAGCTCTACCTGGAAGACGAAGATGCGCCGGCCTATATCGGTTTCGACACCGACTTCCACCTGGAAGACCCGGACAACCTCACCCAGTCCTGGGCCAACAGCGCCCGGGCCACCCACATGATGCAACTGAGCTACGGCCAGGGTTCGGTGACCGTGCTCACCGATGCCGAGATCTGGAAGACGCCGTTGATTGCCAAGTACGACAACGCCTGGCTGCTCTGGTACCTGAGCGCCGACAGCGATGTCACCCTGCTGTTCGACACCGATCACGACAGCCTCTGGAGCCTGCTGCTGAAGCATTTCCCCCAGGCGCTGGTGGCCCTGGCGGCACTGCTCGGCCTGTGGCTGTGGCATGTCGGGGTTCGCCACGGACCGATGCAGGCTCCGATGCCCAGGGCCCGGCGCCAGTTGCGCGAGCACCTGCAAGCCAGCGCCCACTTCCTGTTGCGCCACACCGGTCAGCAGGGGCTGCTGCATAGCCTGCAGCAGGACATCCTGCGCCGCGCCCAGCATCGTCATCCCGGTTTCGAACGACTCACCGCCGCCGAACAAGGGCAGGTCCTGGCCCGCCTTACCCGGCAACCGGACAGCGTCATCAGCCAGGCCCTGGCTCCCCAGCCGGCACAACGCCTTTCCAGCGCCGACTTCAGCCGTCTGGTCACCCACCTGCAAACTCTCAGGAATGCCCTATGAGCGACCTTCCCGCCGAACCGCTTCCCGCCACCGAGCCCGGCCATGCGCAAGCGCATGCCGTCCAGCAACGTCAGCGCGCCAGCCAGCTGGCCCAGGCCCTGCGCCACGAACTGCAAAAGGCGGTGATCGGCCAGGACGCGGTGATCGACGACGTGCTCACCGCCCTGATCGCCGGTGGCCACGTGCTGCTCGAAGGCGTGCCCGGGCTGGGCAAGACCTTGCTGGTGCGCGCCCTGGCCCGTTGCTTTGGCGGCGAATTCGCGCGCATCCAGTTCACCCCGGACCTGATGCCCAGCGACGTCACCGGCCATGCGGTCTACGACCTGCAGACCGAGCAGTTCAAGCTGCGCAAGGGCCCCTTGTTCACCAACTTACTGCTGGCCGACGAGATCAACCGCGCGCCGGCCAAGACCCAGGCCGCCCTGCTCGAAGCCATGCAGGAGCGCCAGGTCACCCTCGAAGGCCGGGCGCTGCCCATCGCCCAGCCCTTCATGGTCCTGGCCACGCAGAACCCGATCGAACAGGAAGGCACCTACCCGCTGCCGGAAGCCGAACTCGACCGTTTCATGCTCAAGCTGCGCATGGATTACCCGGACAGCGACCAGGAATTGCACATGGTCCGCCAGGTCACCCGCTCACCCCGGGCCGACATGCTCGACGTGCAGCCGCTGCGCACCCTGCTGCAGGCCAAGGACGTGCTGGCCCTGCAGCGGATCGCCAGCGACCTGCCGCTGGACGAGCAGGTCCTCGACTATGCCGTGCGGCTGGCCCGGGCCACCCGCAGCTGGCCGGGGCTGACCCTCGGCGCCGGGCCGCGGGCGTCGATCGCCCTGGTCCGTGGGGCCCGGGCCAGGGCCTTGCTGCGCGGCGGTGAGTTCGTCATTCCGGATGACATCAAGGGTTGCGCCCTGGCAGTGCTGCGGCATCGTGTGCGGATCGCCCCGGAGCTGGATATCGAAGGCTTGTCGGTGGAGCAGGTGCTCAAGCAACTGCTCGATCAAGTGCCGGCGCCGCGACTGTGAGCCCGCCAAAGTGATGAAACCCTCACGCCTGTTTCTGACCTGGCTCGGCGTATTGCTGGCGCTGGACGTGCTGCTCGGCGCCGCGCGGGCCTACGGCCTGGCAGTCGCGGCCAGCCTGCAAGCGATTGCCTGGGGCCTGCTCCTGGCCCTGTTGCTGCTGGCCGTGCTGGACGCCTTCCGGCTCAGGCGCCTGCCTTCGCCCCAACTGCGGCGCCAGTTGCCCGGCAGCCTGCCCCTGGGGCGCTGGAGCGAAGTGCGCCTAGAGGTTCGCCACGACTTTGCCCAACCGCTGACCCTGAAGCTGTTCGATCATGTGCCCGATGGCCTGGGCTTCGAATACCTGCCGCAGTCGCTGCTCCTGGAGCCGGGCCAGTCGCAGGAACTGGGTTATCGGGTGCGTCCGCTCAAGCGCGGCCATTTCAACTTCGAGTGCTGCGAGGTCAGCCTGCCCAGCCCGCAGGGCCTGTGGTCGGCGCGTCGGTTGCTGAAGCTCGACGACAGCACGCGCGTCTACCCGGACTTCGCCCGCCTCTACGGCGCCCGGCTGCTGGCCGTCGACAACTGGCTGAACCAGATCGGCGTGCGGCAACAGCCGCGTCGTGGCCTGGGCCTGGAGTTCAACCAACTGCGTGAGTTTCGCGAGGGCGACAGCCTGCGCCAGATCGACTGGAAAGCCACCGCCCGGCAACGCACACCGATTGCCCGCGAGT
This sequence comes from Pseudomonas sp. GW821-FHT02B10, assembly GCF_059421865.1. Taxonomy (NCBI): domain Bacteria; kingdom Pseudomonadati; phylum Pseudomonadota; class Gammaproteobacteria; order Pseudomonadales; family Pseudomonadaceae; genus Pseudomonas; species Pseudomonas sp. GW821-FHT02B10. The sequence goes on from NZ_JBWKVU010000005.1 coordinate 355,780, forward strand.
ACCAGGACGAACGCGACCAACAGATCATCTTCATGCTCGACTGCGGGCGGCGCATGCGCAGCCAGGACGGCGAACTGGCGCATTTCGACCACGCGCTCAACGCCTGCCTGCTGCTCAGCTATGTCGCCTTGCGCCAGGGCGACGCGGTGGGCCTCTGCACCTTTGCCGGCGAACGCCGCCGCTATCTGGCGCCGGTCAAGGGCGTGGGCCAGTTGAGCGCCTTGCTCAACACTGTCTACGACCTGGACAGCAGCCAGCGCTGCGCCGACTTCCAGGCCGCCGCCAGCGAGCTGCTGGCCCGGCAGAAGCGCCGGGCCCTGGTAGTGCTGGTGACCAACCTGCGGGACGAAGACGACGAGGAGCTGCTGACCGCGGTCAAGCGCCTCGGGCGCCAGCACCGGGTGCTGGTGGCCAGCCTGCGCGAGGAAGTCCTCGATCAGTTGCGCCAGGCGCCGGTGCACAACCTGTCCGACGCCCTGACCTACTGCGGCACGATCAATTACCTGAATGCCCGCACCGACCTGCATGAACGCCTGAGCGCCCAGGGCGTTGCCCTGCTCGATGTGCGGCCGGGCGAACTGGGGGCGGAACTGGTGACCCGTTACCTCAGTTGGAAAAAAGCCGGGACCCTGTAGCGGTCAGGCGGAGGTCTGCACCGGGTAGAAACTGAAGTAGCTGCGCAAGGCCGTCACCAGCTCGCGGTACTCGGGAGGCGAACGCAGCAGCACGAAGCCGGTGTCGTAATGATGGGGTGTGACATCTTCATGGCACCAGCGGCAAGAGGCGGTGATCTCGATCGGTTGCAGCTGGCCGTCGCGGCCGGGAACCTGCAGGCGCAACTCGAAGTCGGCGCCGATCAGCATCGGCAACTGGCTGATCAACATGAAGCCGTCTTCGGAAACGTTGCCCAGATAACCGATGGGTCGATCGGTCAGCCGATTGAAGACTTTCAAAAAACACGGCAACTGGTGCCGCTCGATCCGCCGGTCCGTGAACATGTCATGCATCGCTATTTAGGAAGGTCATTGCGCATCGTCGCGCCGAGGACTGTCGGCCCCGGCCGGCCCATTTTAGAAACGATACTCTAAAACAGGCCCACAAATGTTAACTCAAGACGCACCCGGGACCAGCAATCGCCTGATGACGATTATTACAACGCGGTCGGACGCGCCTGAGCGCTGTTGCGCGAAGGGTAATGCCCCAGTTGCTGCAGGGTTTCCAGGCGCGCGCGGGCACGGTAGGCGTACTCGCTGTTCGGGTGTTCGGTGATGATGTACTGGTAGGTCTGCGCGGCATCGAGGAACAGCTTCTGCCGCTCCAGGCACTGTCCGCGTAGCATCGATACCTCGGGCTGGATATAAGGGCGCGAACGACTCGTGCGGTCGACCTGGCTCAGTTCGAGCATCACCCGTTCGCAGTTGCCGGCGTCGTAGGCGCGGTAGGCGGTATTCAGATGATGGTCCATCGACCAGCGGGTACAGCCGACAACACTGACGGCCAGGGCAGCAATGAGCACGAATCGCATGGGGGTTCTCCTGTCTTGTGCACGTTATCGACCCGCGTTGGAAAATCTTCAGGAATGTTCGTTTAAAGAAACAAACGAATAAGTAGTGCAAACGAACAATGACTACAGCTGCGGACCATAGTAGCCTCTCGTTGCGCTTGAACTCAGGAGTCTTTGCATGTCCGTCCGTCGTACCAAAATCGTCGCTACCCTTGGCCCGGCCAGTAACTCGCCGGAAGTTCTCGAACAGCTGATTCTGGCTGGCCTGGACGTCGCCCGCCTGAACTTCTCCCACGGCACCCCGGACGAGCACAAGGCTCGCGCCAAGCTGGTGCGTGACCTGGCCGCCAAGCATGGGCGCTTCGTCGCGCTGCTGGGTGACCTGCAAGGCCCGAAGATCCGTATCGCCAAATTCGCCAACAAGCGCATCGAGCTGAAGATCGGTGACAAGTTCACCTTCTCCACCAGCCACCCGCTGACCGAAGGTACCCAGGACATCGTCGGCATCGACTATCCGGACCTGGTCAAGGACTGCGGCGTGGGCGACGAGCTGCTGCTCGACGACGGCCGCGTGGTGATGCGTGTCGACACCGCCACCAGCACCGAACTGCATTGCACCGTGACCATCGGCGGCCCGCTGTCGGACCACAAGGGCATCAACCGTCGCGGTGGTGGCCTGACCGCCCCGGCCCTGACCGAAAAAGACAAGGCCGACATCAAGCTGGCCGCGGCCATGGACCTGGACTACCTGGCCGTGTCCTTCCCGCGCGACGCCGCTGACATGGAATACGCCCGCCAACTGCGCGACGAGGCCGGCGGCACCGCCTGGCTGGTGGCGAAGATCGAGCGCGCCGAAGCCGTGGCCAACGACGAAACCCTCGACGGCCTGATCAAGGCCTCCGACGCCGTGATGGTGGCCCGTGGCGACCTGGGCGTGGAAATCGGCGACGCCGAGCTGGTGGGCATCCAGAAGAAAATCATTCTGCACGCCCGTCGCCACAACAAGGCGGTGATCGTCGCGACCCAGATGATGGAGTCGATGATCCAGAACCCGATGCCGACCCGCGCCGAAGTGTCCGACGTGGCCAACGCCGTGCTCGACTACACCGACGCCGTGATGCTCTCGGCCGAATCCGCCGCCGGCGCCTACCCGCTCGAAGCCGTCCAGGCCATGGACCGCATCTGCATCGGCGCGGAAAAGCATCCGACCAGCAAGACCTCCAGCCACCGCATCGGCAAGACCTTCGAGCGCTGCGACGAGAGCATCGCCCTGGCCACCATGTACACCGCCAACCACTTCCCGGGCGTGAAGGCGATCATCGCCTTGACTGAAAGCGGCTACACCCCGCTGATCATGTCGCGTATCCGTTCCTCGGTGCCGATCTACGCGTTCACCCCGCACCGCGAAGCCCAGGCCCGCACCGCAATGTTCCGTGGCGTCTACACCATCCCGTTCGACCCGGCGTCCCTGCCGCCAAGCGAAGTCAGCCAGAAGGCCATCGACGAGCTGGTCAAGCGCGGCGTCGTGAAGAAAGGCGACTGGGTGATCCTGACCAAGGGCGACAGCTACCACACCACCGGCGGCACCAACGGCATGAAGATCCTGCACGTTGGCGACCCGATGGTCTAAGCCACCTGACGCAACAATAAAAAGCCCCGCAGTGAAGACTGCGGGGCTTTTTTATGGAGGGCACATTTATGGAGCTCACGAACCTGTAGCCGCTGCCGTCAGGCTGCGATGAGGCCGCCAGGCCTTCAGCGATCTTGGGACCTTACGCCCCCTTCGTCGGAATGCCGCCCAAATCGATCGCAGCCTCCGGCAGCGGCTACACGAGCGGTGCCGATTTCAGCTTTTAGCGAAAAAGCCCGACAAGGCCGCCAGCGCTTCCGGCGAATGCAGGCGCTGGGTGAACAGGGCGCCCTCCTCCTCGATCACCTTGCGCAGCTGTTCGCGATCGGGCGTGCGCATCAACTGCTTGCTGATCTGCACCGCCTGCGGCGCCAGCTTCTCGAAACGCAGCGCCATCTCCCGGGCCTTGTCCAGGGTCGCCGCACCATCGGCCAAGGCCTGGTTGGCAATGCCCCACTGCGCAGCCTGTTCACCGCTGAAACCTTCGCCCAGCAGCAACAGTTCGGCGGCCCTGGCCTGCCCGAGCAAGCGCGGCAGGATCAGGCTGGAACCGAACTCGGGGCACAAACCGAGATTGACGAAAGGCATGCGCAACCGGGCATCGCGGCTGACGTACACCAGATCGCAGTGCAGCAGCAGGGTGGTGCCGATCCCCACGGCCGGCCCGGCAACCGCGGCGACCACCGGCTTGCGGCACTCGAACAGGCTGAGCATGAACTGGAAGACCGGGCTGTCGAGACCGGTAGGTGGCTGCTGGAGGAAGTCGGCAATGTCGTTGCCGGCGGTAAAGCAATCGCTGCTGCCGCTGAGCAGTACCGCGCGGACCTCAGGGTCGGCGTCGGCTTGCCGCAACCCTACGGCCAGCTGGCTGTACATGGCCCGGGTCAGGGCATTTTTCTTGTCCGGGCGATTCAGGCGCAGGGTCAGCAGCCCGCCCTCGCGTTCAAGCAGGATGGTATCGGTCATGGGTGGTCTCGCTCAGGCCGGATCAGCGCTCAGCCGCGGGGCAGGAATACGTCGGCCAGCAGTTGATTGCGCGGCAGCCCCGCCAGGTACAAGCGTCGGGCGAAAGCATCGACGCTGTCGGGGTGCCCGCAGAGTAAAGCCTGGGTTTGCCGTGAAACAAGCCGCAGTTGTGCCAAAGCCGCTGGCAGCTCGGTCGCGGTCAACAGCTCGACACTGAGGTTGGCGTGGCTCGCCGCCAGCGCCGCCAGGGGCTTGGCCAGGTAATGTTCGCTGGCGTCATGGGCCAGGTGAATGACGCGGATGTCGCCCTGATGATCCTGGCGCAAAGCCTCGCGCAGGATACCGAACAACGGCGCCAACCCGGTGCCCGCCGCCAGCAGCCACAATGGCCGGGTTTGCCAGTCCGGGTCGTAGTGCAGCGCCCCGCCGCGCAGCTCGCCCAGGCGCAGCCCATCGCCGGGCTTGAGCTGGCGCGCCGCGTCGCTGAACGCGCCGGGCTGGCGGCAATCAAGATGGAATTCGAGAAACCGGTCCTCGCCAGGCAGGCTCGCCAGCGAATACGGCCGCGCCACGCCGGAAGCCGTCCACAGCACCAGGTGCTGGCCGGCCTGATAACGCAGGTTGCGCTCCGGCTGCAAACGCAGGCGCAGCACCGTGGCCGACAGCCAGTCCACACCGACCACCTCGGCCGGCGCGCCATCGCGCAGCGGGTCATAGGTTTCGACCCGCAGGTCCTCCACCACCTGACACTGACAGGCCAGCCGCCAGCCGCGCTGGCGCTGATCGTCGCTCAAGGCATCGGGCCGGCTGTCGCTGGGCAGGCCCTCGACGCAGTGCACCAGGCAGGCGTGGCAACTGCCGGCGCGGCAGCTGTAAGGCACCGCCACGCCGGCCTGATTCAAGGCATCCAGCAGATTGCTGCCCGCGACCACCGACCACTGCCGCTCACCGACACGCAGCTCAGGCATCGATATTTTCCCAGGCCGCGGCGCAGCGATTGCGTCCGTCGCGCTTGGCCCGATACAGCGCCTGGTCGGCACGTTGCAGGGCATCGTCCAGGTCGTCGCCCAGCTCCACCAGGGTCATCCCCACGGACAGGCTCAGGCCGGGCACCTCGACCCCGATCAACTGGGCGTCCATAAAGGCCACGCGCAGACGCTCGCAGCAGGAGGTCAGGCGTTCGGGATCGCAATCGGGCAACAACATGACAAACTCCTCGCCGCCGTAGCGGGCCAATACATCGCCATCGCGCAAGCAGGCGCTGGCTACGGCGGCGAATGCCTGCAACACCTGATCGCCGGCGGCATGGCCGTGCACGTCGTTGATCCGCTTGAAGTGATCGAGGTCGATCAGCGCCAGGCCATGCATCTGCTCCAGGCTCATCGCGTGCAGTTCGCGCGACGCCAGCCGCAGGAAATGCCGTCGATTGTACAGGCCGGTCAGTTCGTCGGTGGCAACCAGATCCTCCAGTTGTCGCATCATGCCGCGCAAGGTGTCCTGGTGCGCCTGCAAGGCGAAGCGCCGTTGCCGCATGCGCTGCCGGGAAGTCTGCACATAGCTGGCGTACAGGCACAGCCAGATCAGCACCGCGAACAGCACGCACACCTGCAGGACGGCGAGCATCGGATCGGCCAGCCGGAAGTGGTAGCCGTCCCACAGCGTGATTCCGGCAAAGCCGATGAAAATACACAGGGCGCACCGCACGAAGGCCCGGCGCGGAAGGTGGAACAGGCCGAACAGCAGCGTCAACAGATAGAACACCAGGAAGGTGCCACGCGCCGTATCGAGGTGGGCCAGCAGCCATGTCTGCCAGCCGATGGCCAGGAGTATCTGGATCTCGGTCAGGCTCGGGTCGCGAAAGCGCAGGTTGCGCCCGGAGACAAACAGCCAGAACAGCAGCGCCTGGCTCAGCACCACCAGGCCGGTATCGATCAGCGCCGAATGCACCGGCGCCGAATAGTAGCCACTGAAAATGGCCAGCCAGAGCAGCAGCAACGCCAGTCCATAGGTACCCGCCGCAAGAACGAAGCGCTTGAGTAAAAGACTCTGGATAGCGTTATGGGTCAATCGTTGACTCACCATGCGAAAGGGGGCTTTAAAGAGTTTCCTACCCTACAGGCCACTTGCCACTTTAGTGGTGTCGCCAAAAAATAACTATCCCATTTTTGTTCCCGCCCAGCGCCATCCGACCCGGGACCGCGCCCACCGTCATGCCTGGCGCCATCCCCCGACTGGCGCATCCCCGGCATGCGACTTTGGTTTGACTGCCGGCGCGTGTGCCCGGCTCCGAGGCGCGGTATACTGCCGCGCCTTTTTAGCGTCGCGCCAGTGTGTCCGGCGTGCCTTGAAGGTGCTTGCAACCGACCGATGCACCCAAGCTGCAAGCACCTTATTAAATGTTCCCGTCTTTTAGAGGAGCGCGACTCATGACCGTGATCAAGCAAGACGACCTGATTCAGAGCGTTGCCGACGCCCTGCAATTCATTTCCTACTACCACCCCGTGGACTTCATCCAGGCGATGCACGAAGCCTACCTGCGCGAAGAATCGCCAGCGGCCCGTGACTCCATGGCGCAGATCCTGATCAACTCGCGCATGTGTGCCACCGGCCACCGCCCGATCTGCCAGGACACCGGTATCGTCACCGTATTCGTACGCGTGGGCATGGACGTGCGCTGGGACGGCGCGACCATGAGCCTGGACGACATGATCAACGAAGGCGTGCGTCGCGCTTACAACCTGCCGGAAAACGTCCTGCGGGCCTCGATCCTCGCCGACCCGGCGGGCGCTCGTAAAAACACCAAGGACAACACTCCGGCGGTCATCCACTACTCCATCGTTCCCGGCAACACCGTGGAAGTGGACGTGGCGGCCAAGGGCGGCGGCTCCGAGAACAAATCGAAGATGGCCATGCTCAACCCGTCCGACTCGATCGTCGACTGGGTGCTGAAAACCGTTCCGACCATGGGCGCCGGCTGGTGCCCGCCGGGCATGCTCGGCATCGGCATCGGCGGCACCGCCGAGAAAGCCGCGGTGATGGCCAAGGAAGTGTTGATGGAGTCCATCGACATCCACGAGCTGAAGGCCCGCGGCCCACAGAACCGTATCGAAGAGATGCGCCTGGAGCTGTTCGAGAAGGTCAACCAGCTGGGCATCGGCGCCCAGGGCCTGGGCGGCCTGACCACCGTGCTCGACGTGAAGATCATGGACTACCCGACCCACGCCGCTTCCCTGCCGGTGTGCATGATCCCGAACTGCGCCGCGACCCGTCACGCGCACTTCGTGCTCGACGGCTCGGGCCCTGCGTCCCTGGAAGCGCCACCTCTGGACGCCTACCCGGAAATCGTCTGGGAAGCCGGTCCGTCGGCCCGTCGCGTCAACCTCGACACCCTGACCCCGGAAGAAGTGCAGAGCTGGAAGCCGGGCGAAACCGTCCTGCTCAACGGCAAGATGCTCACCGGTCGCGACGCCGCGCACAAGCGCATGGTCGAGATGCTGAACAAGGGCGAAACCCTGCCGGTGGACCTCAAGGGTCGCTTCATCTACTACGTCGGCCCGGTCGACCCGGTCGGTGACGAAGTGGTTGGCCCGGCTGGCCCGACCACCGCGACGCGGATGGACAAGTTCACCCGCCAGATCCTCGAGCAGACCGGCCTCTTGGGCATGATCGGCAAGTCAGAGCGCGGCCCGACCGCGATCGAAGCGATCAAGGACAGCAAGGCCGTGTACCTGATGGCCGTCGGCGGCGCTGCCTACCTGGTAGCCCAGGCGATCAAGAAGTCCAAGGTCCTGGCCTTTGCCGAACTGGGCATGGAAGCGATCTACGAGTTCGAAGTCAAAGACATGCCGGTCACTGTCGCGGTCGACAGCAAAGGCGAGTCGGTGCACATCACCGGTCCTGCCATCTGGCAGAAAAAGATCAGTGAAAGCCTGGCGGTAGAAGTGCAGTAAGCGCTGCTTGCTGTTACCCAAGGCGGCGTTGCTCGATGAGCAGCGCCGCCTTTTTCATGCCTGGCCGGGCAAGGACTGTCCACGATCAACGAAGCCTCGGACAGGCGTGTTATCTTTCCTGCCCCCTTTCTGCCTGCCCTTGACTCATGGTCCAGATCTCCCGCCCGCTGCGCTTGACCTTCTATACCCTGGTGATTCTCGCCGGCGCCGTGGTCAGCGCGACCTTCGCCATGCGCCATGCCGAGCGCCAGGCGCTGGAGGACGATGCCGCCCGCGCCAGCGAGCAACTGGCGCTGTACGCCAACTCCCTGCATACCCTGATCGAGCGTTACCGCGCCCTGCCCGCCGTGCTGGCGCTGGACCCGGAACTGCGCTCGGCGCTCAAGGGTCCGGTCGGCCCGCAGCAGCAGGACGCCCTGAACCGCAAACTGGAACAAATCAACGGCGCCGCCCGCTCCTCGACCCTGGAGCTGCTGGACCACACCGGCCTCGCCGTGGCCGCCAGCAACTGGCGTCTGCCCAGCAGCTATGTCGGACACAACTACGGTTTTCGCCCCTACTTCAGCCAGACCCGCAGCCAGGGCAGCGGACGCTTCTATGCGGTGGGCGTCACCAGCGGTATTCCCGGTTATTTCCTCTCCAGCGCGGTCAAGGGCGAGCAGGAGCAGTTCCTCGGCGCCATGGTGGTGAAACTGGAATTCCCCGAACTGGAGCGCGAGTGGAGCCAGGGCAGCGACACCCTGCTGGTCAGCGACGCCCGGGGCATCGTGTTCATCGCCAACCAGCCGGGCTGGCGTTATCGCCAGCTGCGCCCGCTGTCGGACAGCGACCACGCCGAACTCCAGGCCACCCGGCAGTACGACAAACAATTGCTGACCCCGCTTGAACATCGGCCGCTGCGACGCTTTGACGACGACAGTACGCTGACCCGGGTCGAGGGCCCGGACGGCAGCGTCGACTACCTGTGGGAATCCCTGCCCCTGGCCACCGAAGGCTGGACCCTGCATTTGCTGCGCCGCCCGCAGATCGCTTTTGAGGACCGCCGCAATGCCGGCCTGGCTGCGGCCGGTGCCTGGCTGACCCTGGTGTTCCTGCTGCTGTTCCTCAACCAGCGCTGGCGCCTGGCCAGGCTGCGCCAGCGCAGCCGCGAGGAGCTCGAACGCCTGGTCGAGGAGCGCACCCGCGACCTGCGTACCGCCCAGGACGGCCTGGTGCAATCGGCCAAGCTGGCGGCCCTGGGGCAGATGTCCGCAGCCCTGGCCCATGAAATCAACCAACCGCTGACCACCCAGCGCATGCAGTTGGCCACCCTGCGCCTGCTGCTCGATCACGGGCGAATCGACGAGGCCTACCAGGCCCTGAAACCGCTGGACGATATGCTGACCCGCATGGCCAGCCTCACCGGCCACCTGAAAACTTTCGCCCGCAAAAGCCCCAGCGGCCTGCGCGAACGCCTGGACCTGGCGGCGGTGGTGGATCAGGCCCTGCAACTGCTGGACACCCGGCTGCGCGACGAACAGGTCGACACACGCCTGCAACTGACGCGCCCGGCCTGGGTCCGCGGCGATGCGATACGCCTGGAGCAGGTGCTGATCAACCTGCTGCGCAACGCCCTGGACGCCATGCGCGACAAGCCCCTCAAGCACCTGGAAATCCGCCTCGAAGCCGACCAGCAGTTGTGGAGCCTGAGCGTCATCGACAGCGGTGGCGGTATCGCCGAAGAACACCTGCCGAACGTCTTCGATCCGTTCTTCACCACCAAGCCGGTGGGCGACGGCCTGGGCCTCGGCCTGGCGGTGTCCTACGCTATCGTCCACGAACTCGGTGGACGCCTGAGCGCCGGCAACCAGGGCCAGGGCGCGATCTTCACCCTGAGCCTGCCCATCGACCTGGAGGCGCATATCCCATGTTGAATTCGGTGATGCTGGTCGACGACGAAGCCAGTATTCGCACCGCCGTCGAACAATGGCTGAGCCTGTCGGGCTTCGAGGTGCAGCTGTTCAGTCGCGCCGAGGACTGCCTGGCCCGGCTGCCCAGGGACTTCCCCGGAGTGATCCTCAGCGATGTGCGCATGCCCGGCATCAGTGGCCTGGAACTGCTCAAAGAGGTGCAGCAACGCGACGCCGACCTGCCGGTGATCCTGCTGACCGGCCACGGCGACGTGCCGATGGCGGTGGAAGCGATGCGCGACGGCGCCTATGACTTCCTGGAAAAACCCTTCAGCCCGGAAACCCTGCTGAGCAGCCTGCACCGGGCCCTGGACAAACGCGGCCTGGTCCTGGAGAACCGGCGCCTGCACGAACAGGCCGATACCCGGGAGAAAATCGACTCCACCCTGCTCGGCGTGTCCCGCGCCTTGCAGACCCTGCGGCGCCAAGTGGTCGACCTGGCCGCGCTGCCGGTCAACGTGCTGATCCGCGGCGAGACCGGCAGCGGCAAGGAACTGGTCGCCCGCTGCCTACACGACTTCGGGCCGCGCGCCGACAGGCCCTTTGTCGCCCTGAACTGCGCGGCGATCCCCGAGCAACTGTTCGAAGCAGAACTGTTCGGCCATGAAAGCGGCGCCTTTACCGGCGCCCAGGGCAAGCGCATCGGCAAGCTGGAATACGCCGACGGCGGCACCCTGTTCCTCGACGAGATCGAAAGCATGCCACTGGCCCAGCAGGTCAAGCTGCTGCGGGTGCTGCAGGAACAGAAGCTCGAACGCCTAGGGTCCAACCAGAGCATCGAGGTAGACCTGCGGATCATTGCCGCGACCAAGCCGGACCTGCTGGACGAAGCCCGCGCCGGGCGTTTTCGCGAAGACCTGGCCTACCGCCTGAACGTCGCGCAACTGCGCCTGCCGCCGTTGCGGGATCGACGCGAGGACATTCCGCTGCTGTACGAACATTTCGCCCACGCCGCCGCCGAGCGTCTGGGCCGTAGCGTCGCGCCCCTGAGCGGGGCGCAGTTGAGCCGCCTGCTGAGCCACGACTGGCCGGGCAACGTGCGCGAGCTGGCCAATGTCGCCGAACGCCAGGTGCTCGGCCTGGGCGAGCCCGAGCCGGAAGCCATCGACCCCGGCCAGTCCCTGGCGGCGCAGCAGGAAGCTTTCGAGGCGCAATGCCTGCGGGCCGCGCTGACCCGGCACAAGGGCGACATCAAGGCAGTGCTCGTCGAGCTGCAACTGCCGCGCCGCACCTTCAATGAAAAGATGCAGCGCCATGGGCTGGCGCGGGAGATGTTTCTCGGGGAGGAGTGATGCCCGAGGTCCTATCGCGAGCAAGCTCGCTCCTACAGGGATCACGTAGCTTCTGTAGGAGCGAGCTTGCTCGCGAAGACGCCCTCACCAACACCACCTTCATCGGCAATTTTCCGCTCACGCACTTTCGCCAATGAGCGGATTTCCGCTCATTGCAATCTCAAGCCCCTTCTAAACCGGGCCTTTCGGCTCCTGGCACAGCTCCTGCTATAGCTCCAGCAGGCTGCGTTTCGGCGCGCTCCACAAAAACAATTAAATGAAGGATCCGTCATGGATAACTCGCAAACCCTGCCTCTTGGGTCGGCAGCTGCGCCTGCCAAAGAAAAGACCACCGCCAGCCGCCTGAAATCGATCTTCAGCGGTTCAGTCGGCAACATGGTCGAGTGGTACGACTGGTACGTCTACGCCGCCTTCTCCCTGTACTTCGCCAAAGTCTTCTTCCCCAAGGGCGACACTACCGCGCAACTCCTGAACACTGCCGCGATCTTCGCAGTGGGCTTCCTGATGCGTCCGATCGGCGGCTGGCTGATGGGGCTCTACGCTGACCGCAAGGGCCGCAAGGCCGCATTGATGGCCTCGGTGCTGCTGATGTGCTTCGGCTCGCTGATCATCGCCCTGACTCCCGGCTACGAGACCATCGGCGTCGGCGCTCCGATCCTGCTGGTGCTGGCGCGCCTGATGCAGGGCCTGTCGGTCGGCGGCGAGTACGGCACCTCGGCCACCTACCTCAGCGAGATGGCGACCAAGGAACGTCGTGGCTTTTTCTCCAGCTTCCAGTACGTGACCCTGATCTCCGGCCAGCTCATCGCCCTGGCGGTGCTGATCGTGCTGCAGAACGTGCTGACCACCGAGGAGCTGCAATCCTGGGGCTGGCGCATTCCGTTCGGCATCGGCGCCCTGTGCGCGATCGTCGCGCTGTACCTGCGTCGCGGCATGGAAGAAACCGAGTCCTTCACCAAGAAGAAGGAAAAGCCGAAAGAAAGCCTGATGCGCACCCTGATGCGTCATCCGAAAGAGCTGATGACCGTGGTCGGCCTGACCATGGGCGGCACCCTGGCCTTCTACACCTACACCACCTACATGCAGAAATACCTGGTGAACACCGTCGGCATGAGCATCTCCGACTCCACCACCATTTCCGCAGCGACCCTGTTCCTGTTCATGTGCCTGCAACCGGTGGTCGGCGCGCTGTCGGACAAGATCGGCCGCCGTCCGATCCTGATCGCCTTCGGCATCCTCGGTACCCTTTTCACCGTGCCGATCCTCACCACCCTGCACACCATCCAGAGCTGGTGGGGCGCGTTCTTCCTGATCATGGCGGCGCTGATCATCGTCAGCGGCTACACCTCGATCAACGCGGTGGTCAAGGCCGAGCTGTTCCCGACCGAGATCCGCGCCCTGGGCGTGGGCCTGCCCTACGCGCTGACCGTATCGATCTTCGGCGGCACCGCCGAATACATCGCACTGTGGTTCAAGAGCGTCGGCATGGAAACCGGTTACTACTGGTATGTCACCGCCTGCATCGCCGTGTCGCTGCTGGTCTACATCACCATGAAAGACACGCGCAAACACTCGCGGATCGAGACTGACTGACCGACAAAAAAAGCGCGAGGGTGCAAGGCCCTCGCGCTATGGTGTCATCAGGTAAAGCCTATCGCGGACAAGCCTCGCTCCTACAGAAGCGGGGCTTGCCCGCGATAACCGCGACGCAGCCGCTCCACGATCAAGACACGCCCTCCAGCTTCCGTAGCAAGCCCTCCGGCATTCATCGTCAACAGCATTCCCGCCCCTGCCGGGCAAACCGTTGATCGTGATTTTTCGACGGTGCGGGCAGGTTAATGACCGGTTAATGCCCAGCCCTCACTCTGCCTCCATCGAAATCGGTGTCGGCGCGTCAAACGCGGCAGAAGCAGGCAAGAGGTCTTATGCAGTGATTCTTGACGCCACAAACATCTACTAATTAGATATTTTTAAGCATTTATTTGCGCTTTTTAATCAAATTAACTGGCGTAGTATTCATTTCACACCCACTGCACAAAACTCACCGAACCTGGAGTGACCCTCATGAAAAGCAAACTGATCCTCGCCCTGACCCTTTCCGTACTGGCTGCCAATACCTTTGCCGCCGATGGTTACGACCGCACCGGCTCGGCCACTTTCACCTCGGGCAGCTCGGCCAGTGCCAGCCTGGCTTCCGACGGTTTCGATCGCACCGGCACCGCCGCCGCTATCGCCTCCGATGGCTTCGACCACACCGGCACCGCAGGCGCAGTCGCTTCCGACGGCTTCGACCACACCGGCACCGCTGACGCAATCGCTGCCGACGGCTTCGACCACACCGGTACCGCTGACGCAATCGCTGCCGACGGCTTCGATCGCACCGGGACTGCCGCCGCCATCGGCTAACCCTCAGGGATGCCCCGCAGCCCGGCTTCGGCCGGGCTTGGTTGTTTATGGCCCGGGGAAAACCGCACGCCGCAAGGCTGGCATTCACTTTCAATGGCTTGCACTATGGCGGCCTTCCCTCTTTGTCCGCGCAAGAGCCTGCCATGTCCGAAGACATTCATTACTACGAACCCGCCCAGGGCCACGGCCTGCCCCACGATCCGTTCAACGCCATCGTCGGCCCGCGCCCGATCGGCTGGATCTCCTCCCAGGACCAGCAAGGCCGGCTGAACCTGGCGCCCTACAGTTTTTTCAACGCCTTCAATTACATTCCACCGATCATCGGTTTCTCCAGCGTCGGTCGCAAAGACAGCCTGAACAACATCGAGCAGACCGGCGAGTTCGCCTGGAACCTCGCCACCCGCCCGCTCGCCGAGCGGATGAACCAGAGCTGCGCGGCCGTGCCGGCCGAGGTCAATGAGTTCGAACTGGCGGGGTTGACGCCCGTGGCCTCGAAAGTGATTGCGGTGCCGCGGGTAGCCGAAAGCCCGGTGTCCTTCGAGTGCAAGGTCACGCAGATCATTCAACTGCAGCGCGCGGATCAGGAGTTGGTGCCCAGCTGGCTGATCCTCGGCGAAGTGGTCGCCGTGCATATCGCCAAGTGGCTGCTCAAGGACGGGGTATACGACACCGCCGCGGCAGAGCCGATTCTGCGCGGCGGCGGGCCAGCGGATTATTTCCAGCTGGGGCCAGAGGCCTTGTTCAAGATGTTCCGCCCGGGGGCGGTCAGGTAGCTGCTCAAACCAACTAGCTGCGCAGATCAGGTAGCGACCCGGATCAGGCCGTTTCCCAGGCCAGTTCGCCGTCTTCGGTCACGTCGATCAACTGCTCAAGCTTCTGCGCGGCAGCCTGGTCGGCGTCATGGGCGGTCTTGAATTTCTGGTCGTCGAGGACCTTGTGAAAGCGCGGTGCCCCTGAACCACCCAGGGCCTTGACCGCGATGGCGGCGCTGTAGCCCCCTTCACCTGGAACCACGGCGGAAACCGCTTCGTATGCTGCAAACTCTTTACGTGCCATGTTGCTGGTCCTGGCCAATGGAAAGTCGGCCATTCTAAACCCTCAACTGGCCAGCTGGTGTACCGGTGCCCCGTTCAGTTGCGCGTATTCGCCTTCGGCCTGGGCCGCCGAGACGTCTCTGAAAGTATGGAAATCCAGGCTGTTGACCACCAGGTCCTGGACCAACTCGGCGAAGATCGCCATGGCCGGCGAACAGAAGTAATCGGTCATCGCCTGCTGGCTGCTCCAGAATCCGGATATCAGCCACAGGTCAGCGTCGCACTGCGAATGCTGCAAGGCGAACTGCAGGCAACCTTCGGCCTGGCGGGATGGTTCGATCAGACTGCTCAAGCGAGCACCCAACTCCGTTGAGCGGCCGGCGCGGGCGCGAACGAATGCCATATGGCTGACGGGAATATGCGTGGACATGTGCGACCCTCCCAGGGTGGTGTCGAGGCAGCCATGGGACGGGCTGCGACAGGATCCAAGATTAAGCGCCCGACGTAATGCTCGTTAGTCGATTCCTGCCGGCCTATTGCACAATCCTGCGAGTCTTGCCCAGGAACGCCGAATCCTGCCCGGCAAGCGGAAAAAAACCCACAACGTTGTTTCAAGCAAGTGACAGCCCGCGCACAGGACTCGACTCTACTCACGCGCGCACGCGTGGCAGGATCAGGCAAGATTTACGCAGGAATCGCCTACCCCTGGCGCTTGCACAAATTTAAGCTGTGGCCATTCGCAATCTTCCCGGAGGGGCCTTCATGTCATCGCTCGAAACCCAGCAGCCGCCACTGGATGCGGAAATGGAAAAACAGCGGGCGGAGCTGGCCGGGATCATTGCTCGCAATACCGGCGAAGACGGCAGCTATGCCACGGCGATCCAGTCGCTGTTCGTCTCGCGCTACAGCCACTCCCACGATTTCGCCTCGGTGCTGGCCCAGCCGGCCCTGTGCATCATGGCCCAGGGGCGCAAGGAAGTGCGGCTGGCCGACGAGGAGTTCAACTACGACCCGCTCAACTACCTGGTGGTCTCGGTTTCCATGCCATTGAGCGGGCGCCTGGCCGATGTCTCGCCGCTGGAGCCGGTCCTGGCCCTGCGCCTGGACATCGACCCGGCCGAGATCAGCACGCTGATCGCCGATGCCGGGCCGCTGGGGGTGCCGAACCGTCCTGTCGGCCGCGGCCTGTATGTGGAACGCCTGGACACGCCGATGCTCGACGCCGTGCTGCGCCTGACCCGCCTGCTGGACACACCCAAAGACATCGCCATGCTCGCGCCGCTGATTCGTCGGGAAATTCTCTACCGGCTGTTGCGCAGCCCGCAGGGCCACCGGTTGTATGAGATCGCCATCGCCAACAGCCAGAGCCACCGGGTCAGCCAGGCCATCAAGTGGCTGAACGGCAACTACGAGCAACCGCTGCGCATCGACGATCTGGCGCGAGGGGTGAACCTCAGCGTGTCTACCCTGCACCACCGTTTCAAAGCCATGACCGCCATGAGCCCCTTGCAGTATCAGAAGCAACTGCGCCTGCAGGAAGCCCGGCGCCTGATGCTGACTGAAGGGCTGGAGGCGTCCGCCGCCGGTTACCGGGTCGGCTACGAAAGCCCTTCGCAGTTCAGCCGCGAATACAGCCGCCAGTTCGGCGCCCCGCCGCTGCGCGACATGGCGCGCCTGCGCAGCAGCGTCTGACTCCCCCTTGTAGGAGCGAGCTTGCTCGCGATAGCCGCAAGGCGGCGCTCTATCTGTCGCACGGCGTCATCCTTGACCCGCATCGCGAGCAAGCTCGCTCCTACAGAGAACCATCTCGCTCCAAAAGACTGTTACCGCGCGCGAACCACGTGCTTGATCTCCTGGAACGCCTGCAAACCCCAAGGCCCCAGCTCGCGGCCGATGCTGCTCTGCTTGTAGCCGCCCCAGGCGGTCTGCGGGAAGATCACTTGCGGTGCGTTGATCCACACCAGCCCGGCCTGCAAGGCATTGGCGACTCGTTCGGCGTTCTGCACATCGGCGCCGACCACACTGGCCACCAGGCCGAATTCGCTGTCGTTGGCCAACGCGATGGCCTCGGCCTCGCTGGCGAAACTGCGCACGCAGAGCACCGGGCCAAAGATCTCCTCACGCCACAGCGCACTGTCGAGGGGCACTTCGGTGAAGATCGTCGGCCGCACAAAAAAGCCGCGCGCGCGGTCCGCCGGGCGCTCGCCACCGCATACCAACTTGGCCCCGACACTCAGCCCGCGATCGATATGGCCCAGCACACGCTGGTATTGCGCCTGGTTGACCAGCGCGCCCATCTCCACGTCCGGATCGAAAGGGTCCGCCACCCGAATCGCCTCGGCCCGAGCCTTGAGGCGCAGGAGGAATTCGTCCGCCAGCTCGTCGGCCACCAGCACCCGGCTGGTGGCGGAGCACATCTGCCCGGCGTTGAAAAAACCGCCGCCACAGGCCAGCTCCACCGCCAGTTCGAGATCGGCATCGGCCAGCACCAGCAGCGAAGATTTGCCACCCAGTTCCAGGCTCACGCCCTTGACGGTCTCCGCAGCACGCTGCATGACCTGGACCCCGACCGCATTGCTGCCGGTAAAGGAAATCTTCGCCACCCGCGGATCGGCCGCCAGCGGCGCGCCCACCGCCAGGCCGGTGCCACAGACCAGGTTGAACACGCCCTTGGGCAAGCCGCTCCCGGCGATGATCGCCGCCAGTTCCAGTTCCGGCAGCGGCGTGACTTCCGAGGGCTTGAGCACCACGCTGCAACCGGCGGCCAGGGCCGGCGCGAGCTTCCAGGCGGTGGTGACCATCGGGAAATTCCACGGCACGATCAGGCCGACCACGCCACAGGGCTCACGCCGCACACGGGCGCTGAAATCATCGCTGGGCAGCGGCACATCGCGGTCCTGGGCGGCGTCCAGGCCTTCGGCCAGCTCCGCGTAGTATTCGAAGGTGGCAATCACGTCGTCGACGTCGATGGCCGCTTCGAATTGCGGCTTGCCGTTGTTGCTCGACTGCAGGTGCATCAGGCGCTCACGACGCTCGGCGACACCGGCGGCGATCCGCCGCAACACCGCGCCACGCTCGGCGCCGCAGGTGGCGGCCCACTCGGCGAGCCCGGCCAGGGCGGCACTCACCGCCTGCTCGACGCTGTGCTGATCGCCGCCACCGACCACGGCCAGCGGCTCTTCGGTAGACGGATTGATCACCGGCAACCGCTCGCTGCCGGCATGCCACTGGCCATCGATGTACAGGCCGTTCAACAGGTTTGTCGGGTTCATGCCTGCACCGCCCGCATCCAGCCGGCCTGGTCGATTTCGATCAGGGTCGGGCCCTGACGATCACTGGCCGCGCGCAACGCATCGCGCAATCCGTCGACGCTGTCGATGGCCTCGGCGGCGCAGCCCAGGGCCTTGGCCACGCCGATGAAGTCTGGCGTGTAGATGTCCACGCCCACCGGCTCGATGTCGCGGTTGACCATGTACTTCTTGATCTCTTCATAGCCCTGGTTATTCCACAGCAGCACGATGATTGGCGTGCGTGCTTCCACCGCGCAGGCCAGTTCCGACAGGGTGAACTGCAGGCCGCCGTCGCCGATCAGGCACGCCACCGGGCCCCGGGCGTTGCGTTCGGAAGCGCCACCGAGCCAGGCGCCGATCGCCGCCGGCAAGGCATAACCCAAGGTGCCGTAGCCGGTCGAGGAGTTGAACCAGCGGCGAGGACGCTCGGGGTTGAAGGTCAGGTTACCGCTGTACACCGGCTGCGTGGAGTCGCCGACGATGACGATCTGCGGCAGCTCCTGCAGGACGGTTTCGAGGAACAGAGTCTGCGCCCGGGTCGGGGCGTCCCACTGCTGCTCCAGTGCGCTACGCAGGGCAGCGGCACAGGCCGCGCCCCAGGCGCTGTCGCGCTCGCTCAGCGGTTGTTTGCCCAGCTCGGCCAGCAAGGCCTCGGTTGCGCTGTGCGCGTCGGCCACCAGCGCCACTTTCGGCGGATAGTTGCGCACGGTCTGGTCAGGGTCGATGTCGATGCGCAGCAGGGTGCCAGGAATCTCGAAACCGCCGGCGAAAGTCACGTCGTAATCGGTTTCGGCCAGCTCGGTGCCGATGGCCAGGACCACGTCGGCATCGGCCACCAGGGCGCGGGTCGCCACCAGCGACTGGGTCGAACCGATCAGCAGCGGGTGCCGCGACGGCAGCATGCCCTTGGCGTTGATGGTCAGGGCCACGGGTGCCTGGAGCCATTCGGCGAGGCGGGTCAGGGACGCGGCGGCATCGATCGCGCCACCGCCGGCGAGGATCAGCGGACGCCTGGCGCCGGCCAGCAACTGGCTCATCCGCGCGATGGCGGCGGGCGCAGCGCCGGCCCGGGCGATGCTCACCGGCTCGCTGTCGAGCAGGTCGTCGGCCTCCTCCACCAGCACGTCGAGGGGGATTTCGATGTGCACCGGGCGCGGGCGGCCGGCCTGGAACAGGGCGAAGGCACGAGCCAGCACACCCGGCAGTTCCGCCGCGGACATCAGGGTATGGGAGAACGCCGCCACGCCGCCCACCAGGGCGCCCTGGTTCGGCAGCTCGTGCAGCTTGCCACGGCCGCCGCCGAGCTGGCTGCGCGATTGCACGCTGGAAATCACCAGCATCGGAATCGAGTCGGCATAGGCCTGGCCCATGGCGGTGGTGATGTTGGTCATGCCCGGGCCGGTGATGATGAAGCACACCCCCGGCTTGCCACTGGTGCGGGCATAGCCGTCGGCCATGAAACCGGCACCCTGCTCGTGACGCGGCGTGACATGCCGGATGCTCGAACGGGCCAGGCCGCGATACAGCTCGACGGTGTGCACCCCGGGAATGCCGAAGACCTGCTCGACGCCATAACCCTCGAGTAACTTGACCAACACTTCGCCGCACGTCGCCATGTCTTGCCCTTCTTGTTCGCTTGAGACGGTGTGCCTGGCTGGCCGCTGCATGGCCAGGCACGGGGAAGGCGTCATTGGAACGGGCTGCGTGTAGCGGGAACAATGGATAAAAAGTCATACTCGCCATGTCCTCACGTCATGCCTTGGCCCTTTATGAAACGCCTCCCGCCCTTGCCCGCGCTGCACACCTTTCTGATCACCGCGCGCTGCTGCAACTTCACCCACGCGGCCGAGCAGCTGCATATCACCCAGGGTGCGGTGAGCCGGCAGATCGCCGGCCTGGAGGGTCACCTGGGTTATGCCTTGTTCCAGCGCCAGGCCCGCGGCCTGAGCCTGACGGCCGAAGGACGGGAATGGCTGCCACGGGTGGAACAGGTGTTCGGCCTGATCAGCGAGGGGGTGGAACAGGTCGGGGTGAACCGCGACACCCTGCAACTCAAGGCGTCCACCTGTGTGATGCGCTGGTTGTTGCCGCGCCTGATGCAGTGGCAGAAAGAGCGGCCGGACGTGCCTGTGCGGCTGACCACCACCGTGCAGCACGGGGTGGACTTCAGTCGCGAACAATTCGACGCCGCGGTGATTTACGGTGCCCCGCCACCTTCCACCCTCGGTGCCTATCACCTGTTCGACGAACAGCTGACGCCGGTGTGTTCACCTGCACTGCTCGAAGGGGCGATACCACTCAACACCCCGGCCGACCTGCAGCAACACATGCTGCTGCACCCGACCCTGGATACCCATGACTGGAGTACCTGGCTGAAAGCCTCGGGGACGGTGCTGAACAACATCGGCAAGGGCCAGCATTTCGAAACCCTGGACCTGGCGATGTCGGTTGCTTCCCAGGGGACGGGGGTAGCTATTGGCGATTGGGCATTGATCGGCGAAGACCTGAGCGCCGGGCGGCTGGTCATGCCATTTGAATTGAAGGTCCGTACGGGGCTGGGCTATTACCTGGTGCACCCCGATCGCTCGGCACCGTCGCCGCAGTTACGGGCGTTGCTGGACTGGCTGGTGGAACAGGCCCGGGCACGATAGCCCTGTAGCCGCTGTAACCCTGTAGCCGCTGGCGCAGCCTGCGATCGAGCGTGTAGCGGTCGTAATCCGGTCAACACGTTGTACCTGCAAAAACGCGGTGTCTGGTTTTACGACTGCTGCGCAGCCGATCGCAGCCTCCGGCAGCGGCTACAGGATGTCTCAGTAACCGACGGTGAAACGCTGGCGGGAGTGCTTCGGTGTTTCCAGCTCATCGATCATGGCGATGGCGTAGTCGGCGAAGGTGATCCAGCTCTTGCCTTCGGCGCTCACCAGCAGGTGATCCTGGCCCAGGCGGAACTGCCCGCGGCGCTCGCCTTCGACGAACTCCGCCGATGGCGACAGGAAGGTCCAGTCCAGCTCTTGTTCCTGGCGCAGGGTATCGAGGAACACACTGCCGGCACTGGCTTCGGCCTTGTATTCGTCCGGAAAACCGGCGGCATCGATCACCCGGCTGCCGTCGGGCAACAGCAACGAACCGGCACCGCCCACCACCAGCAGGCGTTTGACCCCGGCCTTTTTCACCGGCTCGATCACGGCCTTGGGCGCGATGGTGGAAAAGTGCGCCGCGCTGATCACCGCATCGTGACCGGCGATCGCCGCTTGCAACGCCGCGCCGTCCAGCACGTCGACCGCCTTGCTCACCACACCAGCGCGATTGCCGATTTTCGCCGGGTTACGGGCAATCGCGGTAACGCTGTGACCACGACGCAGGGCTTCTTCCAGCAGTTGGCTACCGGCACGACCGGTGGCCCCAATGATTGCGATCTTGCTCATGACAGTTCTCCAGTTCCGATAAGTGACGCAAAGCCTTACAGGGAGTGCCCCCGCGCCAGGCGCGGGGACGGTCGAATCACCACTTCATTTCGCCCTTGGCGACCTTGGCGCTCAGCTCCAGGGAGCTGTCTTCGCCCAGGTCCGGGTAACGCTTTTTCATTGCCGCGATCAGTTCGGCGGAATCCTTGGCCTTGGCGGTTTCTTCATCGAAGGCCTTGATGTAGTCGGCGGTGAAATGCACCGGAGCCAGGGAGCGGGCGCTTTCGCCCAGGTAATGGCCGGGCACCACGGTCTGGGGTTTCAGCGCGGCGATGGTGTCCAGGGTGGTCAGCCAGTCCTTGTGGGATTGCGCGGTCTGGGTATCGGCCATCCACACATGGATGTTTTCCGCGACCACCACGCCACCGACGACCGCCTTGATCGACGGGATCCAGACGAAGGTGCGGTCAGGTTGCTTGCCGTCCAGGCCGATGATGTCCAGCTTCTGCCCTTCCAGGCTCAGGCTGTGGCCCTTGAGCACGCCCGGCACGATGGTCTTGGCCGGCACGTCGGCGCCCATTTTCGGGCCCCAGAATGCGAGCTTGCCGTCGACCGTAGCCTTGATGTGCTCGACGGTCGGCTGCGAAGCCACGACCTTGGCCTTGGGGAAGGCCCGGGTGATGGTGTCCAGGCCGAAGTAGTAGTCCGGGTCACCGTGGCTGATGTAGATGGTGGTCAATTGCTTGCCGCTGGCGCGAATCTTTTCCACCAGTTGCTCGGCCTGGGATTTGCCGAACTGCGCATCCACCAGGATCGCTTCCTTCTTGCCGCTCACCAGCACCGAAGTCACCGGGAAGATCGCCGCGGCGCCCGGGTTGTACACATCCAGGCTCAGGGCCGGCTCGACGGCGGCGGCATGGGCGGCGAAACCCAGGGTAGCGGTCGCCAGCAGCAGGCGCTTGAGTGAGGTGAATCCGATCATGTGCAGCTCCGATGGTCTGTCGGCCGTAAGTGGCCAGGGGTAGGTGGCGATAGGTAAATGGCGATGGAGATGAAGCTTAGTTGCCGCACTCGTTACAAAAAATGCGATGCTTGGACATAGTTTGTTTCTGAAAGCGGGCAAATCATGGATCGTCTTCAAGCAATGCGCGTCTTCGTCACCGTAGTCGACCTTGGCAGCCAGTCGGCCGCCGCCGACCACCTGGACCTCTCGCGGCCAGTGGTTTCGCGCTATCTGGCGGAGCTGGAGGACTGGGTCGGCGCCCGGCTGATGCACCGCACCACCCGCAAGCTGAGCCTGACCGCGGCGGGCACGGAGATCCTGCCGCGCTGCCGGCAGATGCTCGAATTGTCGACGGACATGCAGGCCGCCGTCAGCGAACCCGACGACGCGCCCCGCGGCTTGCTGCGCATCAGCGTCAGCACCTCGTTCGGCCAGGCCCAGTTGGCAGATGCCATGGCCACCTACGTCAAGCGTTACCCCGGCGTCAGCATCGACCTGCAGATGCTCGACCGCACGGTGAACCTGGTGGACGAGCGCATCGACCTGGCGATCCGCACCAGCAACGACCTGGACCCGAACCTGATCGCCCGGCGCCTGACGGTCTGCCGCTCGGTGATCTGCGCCTCACCGGCCTACCTGCGCGAGCACCCGGCGCCGCAACGCGTCGAGGAACTCAGCCAGCACAACTGCCTGACCCACTCCTATTTCGGCAAGAGCCTGTGGCATTTCGAGCAGGACGGCGAACAGGTTTCGGTCCCGGTGCAGGGCAATATCAGCGCCAACGAAGCCAGCACCCTGTTGCGCGCGACCATGGCCGGCGCCGGCGTGGCCATGCTGCCCAGCTACCAGGCCGGGGTGCATATCCACAGCGGCGAACTGGTGCGCCTGCTGCCCCACGCAGAGCCCCGGCAAATGAACATGTACGCGGTCTACGCCTCGCGCAAACACATGCCGGCGGCCCTGCGCAGCATGCTGGATTTCCTGGTGCTGCGCTTCCCCGAGGAGCCGGAGTGGGACAAGGGCCTTTAAAGCCCGATAAGACCGCTGAATACCGCATCAACACGCTGCCCGCGACCTGGCCGGCGGCCATGGCTGATCCACATGGCTGATCTATGCTGATAACAGTACCCCCACACGCGCAGGGGTATTCGTTCAGAGGTGTTTGCCATGAACATCAAAACAAGAAGATACCTGGCCATTTTCGTCACCTGTACCGCGACCCTGGCGCTGTATGGAACAGCGGCCTATCGCGTCGAGCAGGCCCGGCAACAGCCACGTGTCTACGCCAGCTGCAACGTCGACCAGTGCATCCCGCATACCGCGACCCTCAACTCCCTGAAATGATGCAGGCGCGCGGCGTCACGGTTCGTGATCGGTCTTCAGCCGGTCACGGAAAGCCTTGGGCGAGATCCCGACTCGGCGGCGGAACAGACGGGTGAAGTTGGTGGGATCGGAAAACCCCAGGGTGTCGGAAATCTCGTAGATGGTCATGCTGGTGTAGGTCAGCAGGCGCTTGGCCTCCAGCAGCTGACGCTCATGCATGATCTGCAGGGCCGGCTGGCCCGCCAGTTCGCGGCAGGTGCCATTGAGGTGGGAAACGGAAATCCCCAGCTTGTGCGCCAGGTCCTCGACCTTCACATGCTCGCGATAGTGGGCCTCCACCAGTTGGATATAGCCATTGAAATACTCCCGCGCCCGCTGCGGTCGCTGGCTGGCGCTGCGGCGCCGGATCGCCTGGCGGCTGACCCACACCATGATCACGCTGACCAGCGAGTGCATGAGCATTTCCCGCGCCGGCTCACGCCCCTGGTACTCGTTCTGCAACGCGGCAAACAGGCTGTTCAGGTAGTCGCCGTCGGCGCCCGCCGGGTAGCTCTCGGCTACGGCCAGGGCATTCACCGAGTGCCCCAGCTGGGCTTGCAGATGGGCCATCAAGGGCGCCGCCAGGGTCACCACATAACCGTCGATGTCTTCGGAAAAACGAAAGCCGTGCACCGACAGGGCCGGCAGGATCTGCAGCGCCGACTCCCCCAGCAGCGTGCGCTGGCCTTCGATCTCAAGCTCGGCCTGGCCGCGATGCACGAACAGTAATTGACAGAGATCGGCATGCCGATGCGGCTTGATTTCCCAATGGTGCTCGCGGCTGCGCTTGGAAATGGTTTCGCAGTGCAGCAGGTCCGGTGTCGGCCAATCCAGGCTTTCCCCATAGAGTTTGAACACCGGAATTGAAGGCAAGGCAGGCTTATTCATAACTGCAATCCAGGCCTCTGGGTGACGGGCGATAATCGCACCGATTGGTGAAATGAACAGGTATCGGCTCAGTTTTCACCTTCAACTGACAGCATCACAAGTGAAAAATGCAGGCACTCGAAACATAAAAATCAGTCAGCGAACCTGTTCGCATGAAGCTTGCGAGTCATAAAAACAATGAAAACCCTGAAAACTCAAGTCGCCATCATTGGCGCCGGCCCCTCCGGACTGCTGCTCGGCCAACTGCTGCACAAGGCCGGCATCGATACCCTGATCCTCGAACGACAAACCCCGGATTACGTACTCGGGCGCATCCGCGCCGGGGTACTGGAACAAGGCATGGTCGACCTGCTGCGCCAGGCCGGGGTCAGCCAGCGCATGGACGCCGAAGGCCTGGTGCACGGCGGCTTCGAACTGGCCCTCGACGGCCGTCGGGTGGCCATCGACCTGCACGCCCTCACTGGCGGCAAGAGCGTGACGATCTACGGCCAGACCGAAGTCACCCGCGACCTGATGCAAGCCCGCCAGGCCGTCGGCGCCCGGACCCTGTACCAGGCCGACAACGTGCGTCCTCACGACATGCAGAGCGACCAGCCCTACCTGACCTTCGATTACCAGGGCGAACCCCATCGCCTGGACTGCGACTACATCGCCGGCTGCGACGGCTTCCACGGGGTCGCCCGGCAGTCGATCCCGGCCGACAAGCTCAAGGTTTTCGAACGCGTCTATCCGTTCGGCTGGCTCGGCATTCTCGCCGACACCCCACCGGTCCACGACGAACTGGTCTATGCCCGCCACGAACGCGGCTTTGCCCTGTGCAGCATGCGGTCGACCACCCGCACCCGCTACTACCTGCAAGTACCGGCAGAGGAAAATGTCGCCGACTGGTCCGATCAACGTTTCTGGGACGAGCTCAAGAGGCGCCTGCCCGAGGAGCTGGCCGAACGCCTGGTGACCGGGCCGTCGATCGAGAAAAGCATCGCGCCGCTGCGCAGCTTCGTGGTCGAGCCGATGCAATACGGGCGGCTGTTCCTGGTCGGCGACGCCGCGCACATAGTGCCCCCCACCGGGGCCAAGGGCCTGAACCTGGCCGCCAGCGATGTCAGCACGCTGTTCAACATCCTGCTCAAGGTCTACCGCGAGCAGCGCACCGACCTGCTGCAGAAGTATTCGCAAATCTGCCTGCGGCGGATCTGGAAGGCCGAGCGTTTCTCCTGGTGGATGACCGCGATGCTGCACCGTTTCCCCGACTCCGACGACTTCAGCCAGCGCATCGCCGAGTCGGAGCTGGCGTACTTCGTCGACTCCGAGGCCGGGCGCAAAACCATCGCGGAAAATTACGTCGGCCTTCCTTACGAGGCTATCGAGTAGGAGCCTATCGAGTACACTGGCGAGCATTCCCGCTCGCCTTGCACCCTGCGGGTCAATCACTGCCCGCAGGTTATTTCGTGTCCAATCCCAACCAGCCTGGCCAGCCCAAACCGGCTCTTCGCAGCGTACTGATCGCCCTGATGCTGGCGATCTTCCTCGGCGCCCTGGACCAGACCATAGTCGCGGTCTCCATGCCCGCCATCTCCGCGCAATTCAAGGATGTCAGCCTGCTGGCCTGGGTGATTTCCGGCTACATGGTGGCCATGACCGTGTCGGTGCCGATCTACGGCAAGCTCGGCGACCTCTACGGGCGGCGCAAGCTGATGCTGTTCGGCATGGGTCTGTTCACCCTGGCGTCGCTGTTCTGCGGCATGGCGCAGAACATGGAACAGCTGGTCCTGGCGCGGATCTTCCAGGGCATCGGCGCCGGCGGGATGATTTCGGTCAGCCAGGCGATCATCGGCGACATCGTGCCGCCCCGCGAGCGCGGGCGTTACCAGGGCTATTTCAGCAGCATGTACGCGGCGGCCAGCGTCGCCGGCCCGGTGCTCGGCGGCTACATGACCGAATACCTGTCCTGGCGCTGGGTGTTCCTGATCAACCTGCCCCTGGGCCTGGGCGCCTGGCTGGTGGCCAGGCGCAACTTGCGCGGGCTGCCGATTCCGCAGCGCAAACCGATCATCGACTACCTCGGCACGCTGCTGATGATCATCGGCCTGACGGCCCTGCTGCTGTCGATCACCCATTTCGGCCAGGGCCACGCCTGGCGCAGCAGCGAAGTGCTGGGCCTGCTGGCGTGTGCTGTCGTCACCCTGGCCCTGTTCGCCTGGCATGAACGGCGCACGCAAGAGCCGCTGCTGCCCATGCACCTGTTCGCCAACCGCAACGCCATGTTGTGCTGGTGCACGGTGTTCTTCACCAGCTTCCAGGCCATCTCGCTGACGGTGCTGATGCCGTTGCGCTTTCAGAGCGTCACCGGCGCCGGTGCCGACAGCGCGGCATTGCACCTGCTGCCGCTGGCCATCGGCCTGCCGATGGGCGCCTACTTCGCCGGACGCATGACCTCGGTGACCGGCCGCTACAAACCGATGATCCTCGGTGGTGCCCTGCTGATGCCACTGACCGTTCTCGGCATGGCCTTCAGCCCGCCCCAGGCGGTGCTGCTGAGCAGTGTGTTCATGTTGTTCAGCGGGATTGCCTCGGGCATGCAGTTCCCGACGTCGCTGGTGGGCAGCCAGAACTCGGTGGAACAACGGGACATCGGGGTCGCCACCAGCACCACCAACCTGTTCCGCTCCCTGGGCGGTGCGGTGGGCGTGGCCTTGATGTCGGCGCTGTTGCTGGCGCTGTTGCAGGATTCCAGCTTCGCCCAGTTGAGCGGCTCGGCGCTGATCGGCGAAGGCCACTCGGGCAATGTGCTGCTCGACGGTCTGAACGCCGCGCCGGGTCCGGAACAGGGAGCCTTGCGGGCTGAGTTGCTGCTGACCTTCAAACACTTGCTGATGGTCAGCGCGGCGGTGTCGTTGCTCGGCTTGGCGGCGGCGCTGGCCATGCCCAACGCGCTGCTGCGCGGGCGCGAAGACAAGGTCAAATAACGGCATCGCCAGCCAGCTCTTCCACAGACGAGCTGGCTGGCGACCGACCTTTACGGGCTGTAGTACCCCACCGCCACCAGGAAGTGCCCGACCTTGCGCAGGTAGGCGTGCTTGTCTTCCACCTTGGCCGTCACCGGGTTCTTCCAGCGGTACTCATACTCGCCCTGCTCCTGGGTGGCCATCAGCGCCAGGATCGGCTCGCCCACCGGTTTGCCGTCCGGGTCCTTGACCTTGCCGAAGTCGGTATTGATCAACCGCAGATTGGTGCCGTGGGCCACGTAGCGCTGGTTGTCCAGATCGACCACGAACACATACAGGTCGTCCTGCAGGAAGCCGCCCTTGAGCGAGTTGATCGCTGTCAGCGTGCCCTTCTCATCCTTGACCAGTTCGGTCGCCGCCTTGTCCAGCAAGGCTTTGGCCTGCTCGGCGGAAGCCCGTGGCAGGTAATAGCCGACCGCCAGGATCCGCTCGCCGACCCGCTGGTAATACACATGCTTGCGCTCGACCTTGCCGTCGGCCCAGTTCTGCCAGCGGTATTCGGCTTGCTGGATGCCATTGCCCTCGGGAATCTTCAGCGCGTCCTTGAAGGCCTTTTGCAGATCCGGCCCGAGCACCTCGGAAACGTCGCGGCCGATCAGCGCCGACGACGGCCCGCCACTGGCCAGCATCACCCCCTTGGTGTCGACCACAAACACATAACGGTCCTTGTCGACGAACTCGCCCTGCCGGCTGAACGCGGCGAAGGCCTTGTCACCGTGGTCGTGGTAATAGGCCAGGGCCTTCTCCAGCAGGGCCTTGGCCGCCGTGGCATCGTCCGCCGCCTGGACCTGACTGGCGCAGAACATCAGCAACCCTCCCAGCACCGTGGCTCTAAGCAATCCCCTCATTGCGCGTCCCTCGTTCTTGTTGGTGTTTCAAGAGCGTAGACGGCTGCGGGATATGGTCGAGTATTCAGCGAAGCAGGGAGGCGAGAAGCAAAACCGCGACCTTCCCACGCCACGCGCGGGAAGGTCGCCAGGGTCAGGGGCGGGTATTGAGCTGCTGCTGCAGGTTCTGGATCTGGCTCTGCAGGGTATTGATGTTGCGAGTGACCTGGCCGCGGAAAGCGTCGAACTCGGCGGTGTTGGTGCCGCCCTGGGCCGCGGCGGGACGATTGTCCTGCTGGCTCTTGAGCACGATGATGTCCTGCTCCAGACGCTCGATGGCGGCGCTCGGGTTGCCCTGTTTCTTCAAGGCGGCGATCTCGGCGCTCAGGCTCTTGAACTGGGCATCGACCTTGCTGGTGTCGGCAGGCGCGCTTTTCAGGGCGGCCAGTTCGCTGCCCAAGGTTTTCACCTGTGCCTGCAACTGGGTATTGGCCGCCTGCTGCTCGGTGGCTTGCGCGGTCATCTGGGCCAGGCGCTTGTCCAGGTCCGTGGCCTGCCCGGCCACGCCTTGCTGCTGCTTGCCCTGGTCCTGCAGGCGGCTTTCCAGCTGTTTGATCTGCAACTTCAAGGCTTCGCTGTCGCTGTTGACGCTGGACTGGCTGGCCACCACCTTGCCGGAAATATCCTGCAGGCGCCCCGCCGCTTCTTCGCTGATGCGGGCGAAACTTTCCTGGGTGGCGACCAGTTGCTGCTCCATCAGCGAGATCTGCTGGAAGCTCCACCAGGCCAGGCCGATAAAGGCGAAGAACAAGGCGCCGACCAGCGCCCAGAGCGGCCCGGCACTCGGTGCCTTGACCTTGGCTGCCGGCACGCTGCGCGAATGCACCGAAGTACGCGCGCGGCCCGCGGCGGTGGTCGGGAAATCATCGTCGAGGGTATCGGCACGCAGGCTTGGAACATCGTCGAAGTCGTCGTTGGCATCGTTACGCATGGGGCAACCTTTCTAAACCGCGGTGATAGCTGAATGCGGCGAGTATAAACCGCTAACCCGCCGCCCTGATCGACCCTGAACCCCGAACTCGGTTCAGTGTTTATTTTCAGCGTATGTCCTGGGCCTTCCACCAGCCGCAGAATTCATCCAGGGCCGTCCACAGGCTGACCTTAGGTTCGTAATCCAGATAATGGCGGGCGCGGCTGATATCCAGGGTGAAGTTCTTGTTCATCACCTGCATGCCCAGGCGCGACAGGGTCGGCTCCGGACGGCCCGGCCAGAGCTTGCAGAAGCCTTCATTGAGGGCCGCCACGCTGTAGGCCAGGCCAAAGGAGCGGTAGCGCGTGACCTGCGGCACGCCCATCTGGCGCATCACGTAGTTCACCACGTCCCACAACGGCACGGGCGCGCCGTTACTGATGTTGTAGGCCTTGCCCAGGGCCGAGCCGCTGGCCAGCAGACTGCTGAGCAGCGCTTCGTTGAGGTTCTGCACACTGGTGAAGTCGACCTTGTTCAGGCCGTTGCCGATGATCGCCAGGCGGCCCTTGCGCTGCATCTTCAACAGGCGTGGGAAAATGCTCATGTCGCCGGCGCCGGTGACAAAGCGCGGGCGCAGCGCCAGCACCTCCAGGCCGAACTCCTGGGCGCCGAACACCTTCTGCTCCGCCAGGTATTTGGTGGCGGCATAAGGATGCTTGAAGCGCTTGGGCACCTGCTCCTCGGTCAGGCTCAGATGGTCGCGACCGTCGAAATAGATCGACGGCGACGACAGGTGCACCAGGCGCCGGACATGGCGCTTGAGGCAAGCTTCGACCACGTTTTCGGTGACCAGCACGTTGCCCTGATGAAAATCCTGATAGCGCCCCCAGAGCCCCACCGCTCCCGCGCAATGCACCACCGCGTCGACGTCGCGACACAGGTCGCGCACCAGGTCCGCGTCGCTCAAGTCGCCCTGGACGAACTCGGCCCCGCGCCGCACCAGATGCTCCACACCTTCGGCCCGACGCCCGTTGACCCGTACATCCAGGCCCTGCTCAAGGGCAAAACGCGCGAAGCGTCCACCAATGAAGCCGCTTGCGCCGGTGACCAGAATTTTCATGACTTGCTCCGATTGCTTTCGTGTTTCATGCCTGTCGCACTATGTATTGCTTAAAGCTATTGCCTGATGCCTTGACGCCTGACGTCACGCCAACGGCACCAGCCATTGCGCCGAAGAGCGCGCCAGGTGCTCGGTGAGCAGGCCCAGCAGTTGGCCACCATTGCGCCAATGATGCCAGTACAGCGGCACATCGATCGGCTTATCTGGCAAAAGCTCCACCAACACACCCCGCGCCAACTGGTCGCGCACCTGCAATTCGGGCACCAGCCCCCAGCCCAGCCCGGCCTCGGTCAGGCGGATGAAACCCTCGGACGAGGGACACAGGTGATGCTCGAACCCGCCATCGACCCCCAGTGCCGCCAGGTAGCGGTGCTGCAGGAAATCGTCCGGGCCGAACACCAGGGCTGGCGTGCGGGCCAGGCGCTCGGCTTGCACGCCTTGCGGAAAATGCCGTGCAAGGAAGGCCGGGCTGGCCAGGGCACGGTAGCGCAT
Organism: Pseudomonas sp. GW821-FHT02B10; assembly: GCF_059421865.1. NCBI lineage: Bacteria > Pseudomonadati > Pseudomonadota > Gammaproteobacteria > Pseudomonadales > Pseudomonadaceae > Pseudomonas > Pseudomonas sp. GW821-FHT02B10. The sequence goes on from NZ_JBWKVU010000005.1 coordinate 386,872, forward strand.
GGCACCCAGCAACACACTGCGGGCGCCCGCCACCGGCCGCTCGCTGGCGCAGACACAGGCCGCCACTTCGCCGGCGCGCATGCGCTTGAGGCCCACGGTCTGGTCTTCGACGATCAGGTCGAGGAGCAAGTGCTGCTCGGCACAAAAGTCGCCCACCGCCTCGGCCCACCAGGTGGCCAGGCTGTCGGCGTTGAGGGCGATGCGCAGACGCTCCGGCAAACCTTCCTCGTCCAGGGCCGGCACCTGGCTCTGCAGGTCGCGTTCGAGCAGGCGTACCTGCTGCACATGGTTGAGCAGGCGCCGGCCGATTTCCGTCGGCGCCGGCGGCGTGACCCGCACCAGCACCGGCTGGCCGATCCGCGCCTCGAGCAGCTTGATCCGCTGGGAAATGGCCGACTGCGACAACCCCAGCACCTGCGCGGCACGCTCGAATCCGGCCTGTTCGATGACCGCGGCCAGGGCGGACAGCAATTTATAGTCGAACATCAGTTTTCCTAATGAGCGATCAGTAATATTTGTTTTTCTTATACAGCCTGCCGCCAGAGAATAGCCAGCATGCTTTCTCGTTCAAGGACCTTTTTCATGGCTGGCGAAACCTCCCTCGATACCCTGCTGCGCAGCATGAGCCCGCAGCTCAACCACGGCGACTACGTGTTCTGCTCCATCGCCGATCGCGCGCTGCTCGAAGGTAGCGACGTACTGGGCAGCTTTCGCGAGCAGGAAGGACTCACGGTGATCCTCGAGCGCCAGCAGGCCGAGCGGCTGGGGCTGGGTTTCGATTACGTCGCGGCCTGGATCACCCTGAACGTGCATTCGGCCCTGGAAGCCGTCGGCCTGACCGCCGCGTTCGCCAGCGCCCTGGGCAAGGCCGGGATCAGCTGCAACGTGATTGCCGGCTACTACCACGATCATCTGTTTGTCGGTAAGGCCGATGCCGAACGCGCCATGGGCGTGCTGCGGCAACTGGCCTCGGGCGAGGAGTAAACGCCATGTGGCAGAGCTACGTTAACGGGCTGCTGGTGGCGGCCGGGCTGATCATGGCGATCGGCAGCCAGAATGCGTTTGTCCTGGCCCAGAGCCTGCGCCGTGAACACCACCTGCCGGTGGCCGTGCTGTGCGTGACCTGCGATGCGTTGCTGGTGGCGGCCGGGGTATTCGGCCTGGCCACGGTGCTGGCGCAGAGCCCGACACTGCTGGCGGTTGCCCGCTGGGGCGGCGCCGCGTTCCTGATCTGGTACGGCAGCCAGGCGCTGCGTCGCGCCTGTTCCAGGCAGAGCCTGCAACAGGGCGAGAACCAGACCGTGCGCTCGCTGCGCGCGGTGCTGCTCAGTGCGCTGGCGGTGACCCTGCTCAACCCCCATGTGTACCTGGACACGGTGCTGCTGATCGGCTCGCTGGGCGCGCAACAGACCGAACCCGGCGCCTATGTGGTCGGCGCGGCCAGTGCTTCGCTGCTGTGGTTTTTCACCCTCGCCCTCGGCGCCGCATGGCTGGCTCCGTGGCTGGCACGGCCGAGCACCTGGCGCATTCTCGACCTACTGGTGGCGGTGATGATGTTCAGTGTCGCGATCCAGTTGATGACCGCCGGGTGATTTATTCCAAAAGGCTAAGGGGATGCCCTCGCTAAATGACGAGCGCGCCGCCGCCCCGCAAAGCGCAAGACTAGGCGTGAGGAGCGTGGTTTGGTGGTCCAAATGAGCGACGAACAACGACGGATTGCGCTTTGCGGGGCGACGGCCCTTCGGGTTGGCGCTGTGATCGTGCCATGCTGCGTTGCGGGACTTGAAGAGGCAAAAAGCATCCTCTGCGTCCCGCGCCTTGCCTGGCACGATCACAGCGCCAACGCGTTTCGTCATTTAGCGAGGGCATCCCCTTGAACCTCTATCCCACACAGTTGTTGCGTGGTTATGCCGCACCCCCGGTGCTATGATCCGAACCCTGCGCCGCAAAGAGTACAAACTCCCCGGCGCTTGTCTGGCCGCCCGTGATCGGCCTTGCGCTCACCGCAACTGACCTGATTAGGAGAATCATCATGGCTTTCGAATTGCCGCCGCTGCCTTACGCACACGATGCCCTGCAGCCGCACATTTCCAAGGAAACCCTGGAATACCACCACGACAAGCACCACAACACCTATGTCGTGAACCTGAACAACCTGGTGCCAGGCACCGAGTTCGAAGGCAAGACCCTGGAAGAGATCGTCAAGTCTTCCTCAGGCGGTATCTTCAACAACGCCGCTCAGGTCTGGAACCACACTTTCTACTGGAACTGCCTGGCGCCAAACGCCGGCGGTCAACCAACCGGCGCACTGGCTGAAGCCATCAACGCCGCTTTCGGTTCGTTCGACAAGTTCAAGGAAGAATTCACCAAGACTTCCGTCGGCACCTTCGGTTCCGGTTGGGGCTGGCTGGTGAAAAAGGCTGACGGCTCCCTGGCCCTTGCCAGCACCATCGGCGCCGGCAACCCGCTGACCAGCGGCGACACCCCGCTGCTGACTTGCGACGTCTGGGAACACGCTTACTACATCGACTACCGCAACCTGCGTCCAAAGTACGTCGAAGCGTTCTGGAACCTGGTCAACTGGAAATTCGTGGCCGAGCAGTTCGAAGGCAAGACCTTCGTCGCCTAAGCCCGTTTGCAGTCAAAAAAACCCGGCATTGCCGGGTTTTTTCGTTTTACCGGCAAGGGCCAGATTTGCCGTGCCAGCCCGGCGGACTAATCTCTCTATTCAGCTAAAAAATCTCCGCCGTCCCTCAAGTTGCAAGGCTTGGCTACCGACATATAACCGATAAGCGCGGATATGCTGGCTCCCGGCATTCCAACCAAGCCTACAGGTGAAATATCCTGGGCCTGATTGTCCCTTTGACTGCCATCACGGGATTGCCAATACTCATGGCAACTTGACGCTACCCGCACGGAACAAGGAATAACCCTTTGAAGCTGGAACTCAAAAACAGCTTGTCGGTGAAGTTGCTCCGGGTTGTGCTGCTGTCGGCACTGATAGTGGGCGTAGTGCTGAGCTGCGCACAAATCGTCTTCGATGCTTATAAGACTCGGCAGGCGGTCGCTAATGATGCCCAGCGCATTCTCGACATGTTTCGCGACCCCTCGACCCAGGCCGTCTACAGCCTGGACCGCGAAATGGGCATGCAAGTCATCGAAGGCCTGTTCCAGGACGATGCTGTGCGCATGGCCTCCATTGGCCATCCCAACGAAACCATGCTCGCGGAAAAAACCCGTGAGTTGCAGAATTCCCCCAGCCGCTGGCTGACCGATCTGATCCTCGGCAAGGAGCGCACCTTCACCACCCAACTGGTGGGTCGCGGGCCCTACAGCGAATACTACGGCGACCTGAGCATCACCCTCGACACGGCCACCTACGGCCAGGGATTTATCGTCAGCTCGGTGATCATTTTCATTTCCGGCGTACTGCGCGCCCTGGCCATGGGCCTGGTGCTGTACCTGGTTTACCACTGGCTGCTGACCAAGCCGCTGTCGCGGATCATCGAGCACCTGACCACCATCAATCCGGACCGCCCCAGCGAACATCAGATCCCGTTGCTCAAGGGCCACGAGCGAAACGAGCTGGGAATCTGGATCAATACCGCCAACCAGTTGCTGGCATCGATCGAACGCAACACGCACCTGCGCCATGAAGCGGAAAACAGCCTGCTGCGCATGGCCCAGTACGACTTCCTAACTGGCCTGCCCAACCGCCAGCAGTTGCAGCAGCAACTGGACAAGATCCTGATCGACGCCGGCCGCCTGCAACGCCGGGTCGCGGTGCTCTGTGTCGGCCTCGACGACTTCAAGGGCATCAACGAACAGTTCAGCTACCAGACCGGCGACCAGTTGCTGCTGGCCCTGGCCGATCGCCTGCGGGCCCACAGTGGCCGCCTGGGCGCCCTCGCCCGCCTTGGCGGCGACCAGTTCGCCCTGGTCCAGGCCGATATCGAACAACCCTACGAAGCCGCCGAACTGGCGCAGAGCATTCTCGACGACCTGGAAGCACCGTTCGCCCTTGATCACCAGGAAATCCGCCTGCGCGCCACCATCGGCATCACCCTGTTCCCGGAAGACGGCGACAGCACCGAGAAGCTGCTGCAGAAAGCCGAGCAGACCATGACCCTGGCCAAGAGCCGGTCGCGCAACCGTTATCAGTTCTATATCGCCAGCGTCGACAGCGAGATGCGCCGGCGCCGCGAACTGGAAAAAGACCTGCGCGAAGCCCTGAGCCGCGAGCAGTTCCACCTGGTCTACCAGCCGCAGATCAGCTACCGCGATCATCGGGTGGTCGGGGTCGAGGCGCTGCTGCGCTGGCAGCATCCGGAACACGGCTTCGTCCCGCCGGACCTGTTCATTCCCCTGGCCGAGCAGAACGGCACCATCATCGCCATCGGCGAATGGGTGCTGGACCAGGCCTGCCGCCAACTGCGCGAATGGCATGACCTGGGCTTCAGCGACCTGCGCATGGCGGTCAACCTGTCCACCGTGCAACTGCACCACGCCGAGCTGCCGCGGGTGGTCAACAACCTGCTGCAGATCTATCGCCTGCCGCCGCGCAGCCTGGAGCTGGAAGTCACCGAAACCGGCCTGATGGAAGACATCAGCACCGCCGCCCAGCACCTGTTGAGCCTGCGCCGCTCGGGGGCGCTGATCGCCATCGACGACTTCGGTACCGGCTACTCGTCCCTGAGCTACCTCAAGAGCCTGCCGCTGGACAAGATCAAGATCGACAAGAGCTTCGTCCAGGACCTGCTGGATGACGACGACGATGCGACCATCGTGCGGGCGATCATCCAGCTGGGCAAAAGCCTGGGCATGCAGGTGATCGCCGAGGGCGTGGAAACCGCCGAACAAGAGGCCTATATCATCTCCGAAGGCTGCCACGAAGGTCAGGGTTATCACTACAGCAAACCCCTGCCGGCACGGGAGCTGAGCGCCTACCTGAAACAGGCCCAGCGCAGTAACGCGGCCATCCTCTGAAGACCCGATTGCGCGCATAAGCCTGATCCAGCGCAATCGCTTCCTGAATAGGAAATATTTACAACCACAACCCTTTACACATAATGCAAATCTTTCGCATTATGTCGCAGTTTTGCGCATCCCCCGCGCCACTCCACCCCTCTCTCGAAGCAGGATGTTCGCCATGATTCGTATGCCTCTGGCTACCGCCAGTCTGTTGGCCATCGCTATTTCCCTCGCCGGTTGCGGCGAAGGCAAAGACCAGGCTGCCGCGCCGCAAGCCGCTACCCCAGCTGCCAGCACCGCAGCCCCGGCCACCGCTCCTGCGGCCGGCAAGGTCGATGAAGCGGCAGCCAAGGCGGTCGTCGCGCATTACGCCGACATGGTCTTCGCCGTGTACAGCGATGCCGAATCCACCGCGAAGACCCTGCAGACCGCGATCGACGCCTTCCTCGCCAAGCCCAACGCCGACACCCTGAAAGCCGCCAAGGCTGCCTGGGTCGCCGCTCGCGTGCCTTACCTGCAGAGCGAAGTGTTCCGCTTCGGCAACACCATCGTCGACGACTGGGAAGGCCAGGTGAACTCCTGGCCGCTGGACGAAGGCCTGATCGATTACGTCGACAAGTCCTACGAGCACGCGCTGGGTAACCCGGGCGCCACCGCCAACATCATCGCCAACACTGAAGTCCAGGTCGGCGAAGACAAGGTCGACGTGAAGGACATCACCCCGGAAAAACTCGCCAGCTTCAACGAGCTGGGCGGTTCCGAGGCCAACGTCGCCACCGGCTACCACGCCATCGAGTTCCTGCTCTGGGGCCAGGACCTGAACGGCACCGGCCCTGGCGCCGGCAACCGTCCGGCTTCCGACTACCTGGAAGGCGCCGGCGCCACCGGCGGCCACAACGACCGTCGCCGTGCCTACCTGAAAGCCGTGACCCAACTACTGGTCAACGACCTGGAAGAAATGGTCGGCAACTGGAAGCCGAACGTGGCCGACAACTACCGCGCCACCCTGGAAGCCGAGCCGGCTGAAAGCGGCCTGCGCAAAATGCTGTTCGGCATGGGCAGTCTGTCCCTGGGCGAACTGGCGGGCGAGCGCATGAAGGTGTCCCTGGAAGCCAACTCCCCTGAAGACGAGCAGGACTGCTTCAGCGACAACACCCACAACTCGCACTTCTACGATGCCAAGGGCATCCGCAACGTGTACCTGGGCGAATACACCCGCGTCGACGGCACCAAGCTGACCGGCGCCAGCCTGTCGTCGCTGGTGGCGAAAATCGACCCGGCCGCCGACACCGCATTGAAGGCCGACCTGGCCGCCACCGAAGCCAAGATCCAGGTCATGGTCGATCACGCCAACAAGGGTGAGCACTACGACCAGTTGATCGCCGCCGGCAACGACGCGGGCAACCAGATCGTGCGTGACGCCATCGCCGCGCTGGTCAAGCAGACCGGTTCGATCGAACAGGCCGCGGGCAAGCTGGGCATCAGCGACCTGAACCCGGACAACGCCGATCACGAGTTCTGATCACTGTTGCGGGAATGAAAAGGCGACCTTCGGGTCGCCTTTTTTGTGCCTGTCTATGACGCGGCCCCTGTAGCCGCTGCCGCAGGCTGCGATAAGGCCGCAGGCCTTCAGCGATCTTGAAACCCTGCGCCCCCTTCGGTGGCGATCGCAGCCTGCGGCAGCGGCTACAGGACCAGACCAGAGCCGGGGGACAGGGACAGGCAGGCTTCGCTTGCGTTGTCCCACGTCAAGCGGAACGATAATTCCTCTTATTCAAACTCCCCTGCCCTGTTAGACTTTGCGCCCTTGTTTTGCTCGTCCTGCAGGATATCCGATGCCCCCGTCGCTGCTTCGCTGGTCTGCGCTGTTCATGGCCTTGAGCCTGAGTGCCTGCGATGACGCCCCGCGTTTTACCCAGGCCGAGCCGGGCGAAGCGCGTTCCGGCGGTGAAGCGACCGTGCGCAAGAGCGACCAGAACGCCTTTTCCATGCCGTCGGCCAACCTGTCGCCGACCCGGCGCCTGGACTTCAGCGTCGGCAACAGTTTCTTCCGCAGCCCCTGGGTGATCGCCCCCTCGACCACCACCGCCCGCGATGGCCTGGGCCCGCTGTTCAACACCAACGGCTGCCAGAACTGCCATATCAAGGACGGCCGCGGCCACCCGCCGACGCCCGACTCGGATAACGCCGTGTCGATGCTGGTGCGCCTGTCGATCCCCAATGAGCCGGCCTACGCCAAGGTCATCGAGCAGTTGGGCATAGTGCCCGAGCCGGTGTATGGCGGGCAGTTCCAGGACATGGCGGTGCCTGGCGTCGCCCCGGAAGGCAAGGTGCGGGTCGAGTACGAGCCGCTGACCGTGCGCTTCAAGGACGGCAGCGAAGTCGAACTGCGCAAGCCGAAGCTGCAGATCACCCAGCTCGGTTATGGCCCGATGCATCCCGACACCCGCTTCTCGGCCCGCGTGGCGCCGCCGATGATCGGCCTGGGCCTGCTCGAAGCCATCCCCGAGGCGGCGATCCTGGCCAATGCCCAAGCGCAAGCCAAGGCTGGCAATGGCATTGCCGGACGGCCGAACCGGGTCTGGGACGATGCCCAGCAAAAGACCGTACTCGGGCGTTTTGGCTGGAAAGCCGGACAACCCAACCTCAATCAACAAAATGTTCACGCGTTCTCTGGTGATATGGGCCTGACCACCAGCCTGAGACCCTTCGATGACTGCACCGACGCCCAGACCGCCTGCAAGCAAGCCCCCAACGGCAACGGGCCGGATGGCGAACCGGAAGTCAGCGACAACATCCTGCGCCTGGTGCTGTTCTACAGCCGCAACCTCGGGGTACCGGCGCGGCGCGAGGTTGGCTCGCCACAGGTGCTGGCCGGCAAGAACCTGTTCTATCAGGCCGGCTGCCAGTCCTGTCATACCCCCCGGTTCACCACCGCCGCCGACGCCGCGGAACCCGAGCTGGCCAACCAAGTGATCCGCCCCTACAGCGACCTGCTGCTGCACGACATGGGCGAAGGCCTGGCCGACCACCGCAGCGAATTCCAGGCCGGCGGCCGCGACTGGCGCACGCCGCCGTTGTGGGGGATCGGCCTGACGGAAACGGTCAGCGGCCACACCCAGTTCCTGCATGACGGTCGCGCCCGCAACCTGCTCGAAGCCGTGCTCTGGCACGGCGGCGAGGCCCAGGCGGCGCAGCGACAGGTTTTATCCTTCAATGCCGAACAGCGCGCTGCGCTGCTGGCATTCCTGAATTCTCTTTAACGCCTTCTTACAAGAAACGGGAGCCCGAACATGTTCCGTCCCAAGCTGTTGTTCACCAGCCTTGCCGCGCTCGCCCTGGGCGCCTGCTCGCCGCAGGACCCACAAGCCGTGACCTCGGCGGCCATCGCCAAACAGGTGATCCTGCCGACCTACAGCCGCTGGGTCGAAGCCGACCGCCAGCTGGCGATCAGCGCCCTGGCCTTCTGTGAAGGCAAGCAAAGCCTGGACACCGCCCGTGCCGACTTCCTGCACGCGCAGAAAGCCTGGGCCGAACTGCAACCCTTGCTGATCGGGCCGCTGGCCGAGGGCAACCGCTCCTGGCAAGTGCAGTTCTGGCCGGACAAGAAGAACCTGGTCGGCCGTCAGGTCGAACAGCTGGTCAGCGCCACGCCGCAGATCGACGCCGCCGCCCTGGCCAAGTCCAGCGTCGTGGTGCAAGGCCTCTCCGCCTACGAATACATCCTGTTCGACAGCAAGATCGACATGGCCAACAGCGAGCAGAAAGCCCGCTACTGCCCGCTGCTGAGCGCCATTGGCGAACGCCAGAAGCAGCTCGCCGAAGAGATCCTGTCGCGCTGGAACACCAGCGACGGCATGCTCGCGCAGATGAGCAAGTTCCCCAACCAGCGCTACGCCGACTCCCATGAGGCCATCGCCGACCTGCTGCGGGTCCAGGTCACCGCGCTGGACACCCTGAAGAAGAAGCTCGGCACGCCGATGGGCCGTCAGAGCAAGGGCATTCCACAGCCGTTCCAGGCCGACGCCTGGCGCAGCCAGTCGTCCATGCAGAGCCTGGAAGCCAGCCTCGCCGCGGCCCAGACCGTCTGGGCCGGGGTCGACAACAAGGGCCTGCGCGGCCTGTTGCCGGCCGAGCAGAAGCCGCTGGCCGACAAGATCGACGCCGCCTACACCGCCTCGCTGAAGCTGTTCGCCAGCACCCAGCGTTCGCTGACCGAGCTGCTGGCCGACGACGCCGGCCGCCAGCAACTGAACGATATCTACGACAGCCTCAACGTCGTCCACCGCCTGCACGAAGGCGAACTGGCCAAGGCACTGGGCATCCAACTGGGCTTCAACGCCAACGACGGTGACTGATCATGCTGCGACGTCAGGCTTTGGCACTCGGCAGCCTGCTGCTGAGCGCCGTCACGCTGGGTGGCTGGACGCTGTTCAAGCACAAGGACCAAGGCCCGCTGCTGCTCTCGGCGCGCGATGACGGCGACGGCAAGCACTACGCCGTCGGCTATCGCCTGGACGGCACGCAAGTGTTCGCCACCCGGGTCGGTCAACGCTGCCATGACATCGTCAACCACCCGACGCTGCCGATCGCCCTGTTCGTCGCCCGTCGCCCGGGCACCGAAAGCTACCTGATCGACCTGCGCGACGGCACCCTCCTGCAAACCCTGGCCTCGCAGCCGAACCGGCACTTCTATGGCCACGCGGTGATCCACAAGAGCGGCGACTGGCTGTACGCCACCGAGAACGACACAAGCGATCCGGGTCGTGGCCTGCTCGGGGTATACCGGTTCGAGGGCGAACGCCTGGTGCACAGCGGCGAGATCCCGACCCACGGTATCGGCCCGCACCAGGTGTCATGGATGCCGAACGGCGAAACCCTGGTGGTGGCCAACGGCGGGATTCGCACCGAAGCAGAAAGCCGCGTCGAGATGAACCTCGACGCCATGGAACCGAGCCTGGTGCTGATGCAGCGCGACGGTAACCTGCTGAGCAAGGAAACCCTGGCCCAGCAGATGAACAGCGTGCGCCACATGGGCATCGCCGGCGACGGCACCATCGTCACCGGCCAGCAGTTCATGGGTGACGTCCATGAGTCGTCGCAACTGCTGGCGATCAAGCGCCCGGGCCAACCGTTCCAGGCCTTCCCGGTGGCCGAGCACCAGTTGCAGGCGATGGGGCATTACACCGCCAGCGTCGCGGTGCACAGCGAACTGCGCCTGGTGGCCCTCACCGCCCCGCGCGGCAACCGCTTTTTCATCTGGGACCTGGACAGCGCCGAAGTGCGCCTGGACGCGCCCTTGCCGGACTGTGCCGGGGTCGGTGCGGTGGCGGATGGTTTTGTCGTGACCTCGGGCCAGGGGCGCTGCCGCTTCTATGACTGTCGCCAGAAACAACTGGTGGCAAAACCCCTGGATTTGCCGGCAGGGCTCTGGGACAACCATTTGCACCTGGTCTAGTTTTTCGCCGCCGCGCAGGATTGGAAAACAGGACTCTGGATGACCGGACTGTCATCTGGAAGCCCCCGAAAAGTCGGAGTAATGTCTTCGGCAATCAGCTTGGTTTTCCCAGCTTCGTTTTCCAAGGAACCGGAATATGCTGCGTCGCCGCATGTTTATCATGTTGGGTGTCGTCCTGCTGATCGTGCTGTTGCTGGCAGGCTACAAGGCCTTCTCCATCTATCAGCAGGTCAAGCTCTTCTCGGTGCCCAAGCCGCCGATCAGCGTGGCCGTGGCCACGGCTCGCGAACAACCGTGGCAAACCCGCCTGCCCACGGTCGGCACCCTCAAGGCCCTGCAGGGGGTCAACCTCAGCCTGGAAGTGGCCGGGACCGTCAAGGAGCTGCAGTTCGAGTCCGGGCAGAAGGTCAGCGCCGGGCAGCCCTTGCTGCAACTCGACAGCGACGTGGAAAGCGCCCTGCTGGAAACCGCCCAGGCCGACCTGGGCCTGTCCCGGCTGGACTTCGGCCGCGGCAGCCAACTGGTGGGCAGCCAGGCGATTTCCCGTGGCGAATACGATCGCTTGTCGGCACTGCTGCAAAAGAACAAGGCCACGGTCAATCAGCTCAAGGCTTCGCTGGCGAAAAAACGCCTGCTCGCGCCCTTCAGCGGCACCATCGGCATTCGCCATGTGGATGTCGGCGACTACCTCGCCAGCGGCACGGTGATCGCCACCCTGCAAGACCTCAGCAGCCTGTACGTGGACTTCTTCGTCCCGGAACAGGCCGTGCCGAAAATCGCCCTGGGCCAATCGGTCAGCGTGATGGTCTCCGCCTATCCGGAGGAGCAGTTCAGCGCCACCATCAGCGCCATCAACCCCAAGGTCGAAGACACCACGCGCAACGTGCAGGTGCGCGCCACCCTGGCCAACCCAGACGGCAAGCTGCTGCCGGGCATGTTCACCAACCTGCAGGTGCTGCTGCCCGATCCGCAGCCCCGGGTGGTGGTACCGGAGAGCGCCATCACCTACACCCTGTACGGTAACTCGCTGTACGTGGTGGCCGAGAAAAAGGCCGCTGATGGTAGCCCCGAGAAAGACGACAAGGGCCAGCCGGTGCTGGTCGCCGAGCGGCGTTTCATCGAAACCGGCGAACGGCGCAACGGCCTGGTGCTGATCAACAAGGGCGTGCGCAGCGGCGAACAGGTGGTGAGCGCCGGGCAGATCAAGCTGGACCATGGCGCGCACATCGCCATCACCCCGGACAAGATGCTACCCCCCGAACAGAGCGGCCAGCCACGCGCGAACTGATCAAGGAATCCTCATGGCTTTTACAGATCCGTTCATCCGTCGTCCGGTGCTGGCCACCGTGGTCAGCCTGCTGATCGTGCTGCTGGGCTTCCAGGCCTGGAGCAAACTGCCGCTGCGCCAGTACCCACAGATGGAAAACGCCCTGATCACGGTCACCACCGCCTACCCCGGAGCCAACGCCGAGACCATCCAGGGCTATATCACCCAGCCGATGCAGCAGAGCCTGGCCAGCGCCGAGGGGATCGACTACATGACCTCGGTCAGCCGCCAGAACTTCTCGGTGATCTCGGTCTACGCCCGCATCGGCGCCAACAGCGACCGCCTGTTCACCGAGCTGCTGGCCAAGGCCAACGAGGTGAAGAACAAGCTGCCCCAGGACGCCGAGGACCCGGTGCTGAGCAAGGAAGCCGCCGACGCCTCGGCGCTGATGTACATCAGCTTCTTCAGCCAGGAGCTGAACAACCCACAGATCACCGACTACCTGTCGCGGGTGATCCAGCCGAAGCTGGCAACCCTGCCGGGCATGGCCGAGGCCGAGATTCTCGGCAACCAGGTGTTCGCCATGCGCCTGTGGCTGGACCCGGTCAAGCTCGCCGGCTATGGCCTGAGCGCCGGCGACGTGACTAGCGCGGTGCGCCGCTACAACTTTTTGTCCGCGGCCGGCGAGGTCAAGGGCGAGTACGTGGTCACCAGCATCAACGCCAGCACCGAACTGAAATCCGCCGAGGCCTTCGCCGCCATTCCCCTGCGGACCGAGGGTGACAGCCGGGTGCTGCTCAGCGACGTGGCACGGGTCGAGATGGGCGCGGAGAACTACAACGCCATCAGCTCCTTTGGCGGCATTCCTTCGGTCTATATCGGCATCAAGGCAACCCCCAACGCCAACCCGCTGGACGTGATCAAGGAGGTGCGCAAGATCATGCCGGAGCTGGAGGCCCAGTTGCCGCCCAACCTCAAGTCGGAGATCGCCTACGACGCCACGCTGTTCATCCAGGCCTCGATCAACGAGGTGGTGAAGACCCTGTTCGAAGCCGTGTTGATTGTGATCGTAGTGGTGTTCCTGTTCCTCGGCGCACTGCGTTCGGTGGTGATCCCGGTGGTGACCATTCCGCTGTCGATGATCGGCGTGATGTTCTTCATGCAGTTGATGGGCTACTCGATCAACCTGCTGACCCTGCTGGCGATGGTGCTGGCCATCGGCCTGGTGGTGGACGATGCGATCGTGGTGGTGGAAAACATCCACCGCCATATCGAGGAAGGCAAGACGCCACTGGACGCGGCCCTCGAAGGCGCCCGGGAAATCGCCATGCCGGTGGTGTCGATGACCATCACCCTGGCGGCGGTCTACGCCCCCATCGGCTTCCTGCAGGGGCTCACCGGGGCGCTGTTCAAAGAGTTCGCCCTGACCCTGGCCGGCGCGGTGGTGATTTCCGGCATCGTCGCCCTGACCCTGTCGCCGATGATGTGCGCCCTGCTACTGCGCCACGATGAAAACCCCAGCGGCCTGGCCCACCGCCTCGACCTGATTTTCGAAAGCCTCAAGCGCCGCTACCAGAGCCTGCTGCATGGCACCCTCAACACTCGGCCGGTGGTCCTGGTGTTCGCCCTGATCGTGCTGTGCCTGATCCCGGCCCTGCTCACCTTCACCAAGTCGGAACTGGCCCCGGACGAGGACCAGGGCATCATTTTCATGATGGCCACCGCGCCCCAACCGGCCAACCTGGATTACCTCAACGCCTACACCGACGAGTTCCTGGAGATCTTCAAGACGTTCCCCGAGTACTACTCCTCGTTCCAGATCAACGGCTTCAACGGCGTGCAATCGGGTATCGGCGGCTTCCTGCTCAAGCCCTGGAACGAGCGCAAGCGCACGCAGATGCAGATCCTGCCCGAAGTCCAGGCCCGGCTCGCGGGCATCGCCGGGCTGCAGGTCTTCGGTTTCAACCTGCCGTCCCTGCCGGGCACCGGCGAAGGGCTGCCGTTCGCCTTTATTATCAATAGCCCCAACGATTACGAGTCGCTGCTGGAACTGTCCGACCGGGTGAAGAAGCGCGCCATGGAATCGGGCAAGTTCGCCTTTGTCGATATCGACCTGGCCTTCGACAAGCCGGAAGTGGTGGTCGACATCGACCGCGCCAAGGCGGCGCAGATGGGGGTGTCGATGCTGGACCTGGGCGGAACCCTTGCCACCTTGCTCGGCGAGGCGGAAATCAACCGCTTCACCATCGAGGGACGCAGCTACAAGGTCATTGCCCAGGTCGAACGGCCTTATCGCGACAACCCCGAATGGCTGAACAACTACTACGTGAAAAACGCCAAGGGCGAGGCGCTGCCGCTGTCGACCCTGATCAGCGTCCACGATCGGGCCCGCCCGCGACAGCTCAACCAGTTCCAGCAACTCAACGCCGCGACCATTTCCGGATTCCCGGTCGTGAGCATGGGTGAAGCGATCGATACCGTACGCCAGATCGCCGAGGAAGAGACCCCACCAGGCTACGCCTTCGACTATGCCGGGGCGTCACGACAGTTCGTCCAGGAAGGCAGTGCGCTATGGGTGACCTTTGGCCTGGCGCTGGCGATCATTTTCCTGGTGCTGGCGGCGCAGTTCGAGAGTTTCCGCGATCCGGTGGTGATCCTGGTGACGGTGCCGCTGTCGATCTGCGGGGCCTTGATCCCACTGTTTCTCGGTTGGTCGAGCATGAACATCTATACCCAGGTCGGGCTGGTGACCCTGATCGGCCTGATCAGCAAGCACGGGATCCTGATCGTCGAGTTCGCCAACCAGCTGCGCAAGGACCAGGGACTGACGCCGCGCGAGGCCGTGGAAGCTGCCGCGGCCATTCGCCTGCGGCCGGTATTGATGACCACCGCGGCGATGGTCTTCGGCATGGTGCCGCTGATCCTGGCCACGGGTGCCGGCGCGGTCAGCCGGTTCGACATCGGCACGGTGATCGCCACGGGAATGTCGATCGGCACCCTGTTCACCCTGTTCGTGCTGCCTTGCATTTACACCCTGCTGGCCAGGTCGGACAAGTGAAGGACGCGCAATAAAAAAGGCCTCGCGATGCGAGGCCTTTTTATCGGGCTTGATGGTCTTCAACTCTGTGGCCTCATTCCCTGAGTCAGGCCGAACATGAACAACAACAGGTCACGATCGGGCTGGGCTCCCTGGGTCGTCTTGACGACCCGTGGCAACGGGCAATGCGCATCACCCTGCGCCGTGCTGAGGACTTCCATGCGTGGCTGCTCCCAGGCAGCCACCGCCAAGGATGCAACTGCCAAGGCTCCTACTAAAAACAAACCTCGTGCAATTTCGAGCTTCATCACTATAAGCCTTTGATAGCGCTGCCAAACGCCGTTCTATAAAAATAGTAGAGTTTGTCCCAGTCCGTGGTGCTCCACGACGAGTGGCGCCGCAATTGTTTGATGTCATGGGCCGCAGCCCGTTTAGCGGTCAGGCGTTGGCGGCATTTCTCGAAATCCAGCAGCGCGATATCCACTTTCGCCGCTTCGCCCTCACCCATGACCCGCACGAACACATGCTTGCTATACAGGCAGCCATGCTGCCAGCGGCCCCGGTGCATGCGCGCCAGCGTGGCTGCCAGTTCCTTGAGCACACGCTCGTGCAGGGCCTCGCCGTGGCGCTCGCGCTCGCCAGCGGCGTACCAGTGGTCGATTTCCACGAAGCCGTCCAGCGCCTCGGTCACCAGCAAGGCACGCCACTGGCCCTGGGAATCACGCTGCGCACCACAGAACACCAGGTGCGGCACCGCCACGTTGAGCTGGCTCAGGCCCTTGAGCGCATCCTGCTCGCGCAGCACCGTGGGGCGGCCGAAGGGGTGCAACCAACTGCGATAGATATGGCCGACCTGGCGCTTGGCATACAGCACACGCCCGTCAGTGCCCGGAAGACGTTGGACGCCACTTTCCCCGCCTCGACGTTGATTGGGCTCTTCGACCCACTCCCCCTGTTGACTCCAGAAGTAGTCGAAACGGTCTGCAGCAGCGACTTCCATTCCCGGTGCACATTCAACGGCCATCCTGTTACCTCTTGCGTAATACGTAGACTCGCCACATGGCGTAGAGCGGAAAAAAGTCCAGATGATCCTGAACGCGAAACCCGGCCTGCTTGAATTCTTCTTCAACCGTGGCAGCCGGTAACACAAAACGGTTCTGGTAACCTTCCTGCCCGGATTCTTCCTTGCGCCGGACTTCCATGCGCTTGCGTTTCCAGGCCTTGAAATTGCCGTCGACCCACAGTGAAACGATCACGCTGTCCCGGGTAACCCGCTGGAACTCCCGGAGCAGAGCCAGGCGATGAGACGACTCGCCAATGTGGTGCAGCAGGCGCATGCAGAAAATGCTGTCGACGGCGTTATCCGGCAAGTCGATGTCGAAGGCAGACGTCTGCAAGGGTTGTACCCGTTTCACCACGTCGGCCGGTTGCGCCACCGTGGCGATCTTCAACATCGCCGCGGAATTGTCCGCACCGATGATCACGCGGTTGGGTTTCTCCGCCAGCAACGGCCAGAAACGCCCGGCACCACAGGGCAGGTCAAGCACCAGCCCCGGCTCTCCGGCCATGGCCAGCGCCGCACGCGCCAACTGCTCGTCGCGCTTGTGGGACAGACGGCGAGCGACGCCATCCTGATGTTTGAGCAGATACTCCTGAGCGTGCTGTTCGTCGTACTTCTCGGAAAATTCCAGCTTGATCGGGGTTGCCATCACACAGTCTCCTGAATCTGATGGCCCCACCTTAGGCAGCGGCTTGTCAGTGTCAGGTCATGTCTTTGTGAAAACTTCGTCCGGTCCAGAGTGGAAATATTTCAGAGTTTTACAGGCTCCCATAAGTGGCCTGGGGCCATCAACCGGGGAAATTCCCGTGATGACCCGCGCAGTAGTCATGGAGACCCATCATGCCGTGCGGCGGTTCAATTCGACATGAAACCGGCAGCCGTTGGGCTCCATGGTGCTGAGGCTGACGCTCCAGCCCTGGTCCTCGCAGATCCGCTGCACCAGCGACAGGCCCAGGCCCAGGCCCTCGCCGCGCTTCTCGTTGCCACGCACGAAGGGCTCGAACATCGCCTCGCGTTTCTCCTCGGGAATGCCCACACCGCTGTCCTCGACCACAAAGCCGCTCGGCTCAAGGCTCAAGCGAATGAAGCCGTGCTCGGTGTAATGCAAGGCATTGCGCAGCAGGTTGCCCATCACCGCGTGCAAAAAGGTGGCGTTATAGCGGGTGTCCAGCGGCTGGCCGGCGTCGAAGATCAGCTCCAGGCCCTTTTGCCGGATCGGTCCGCCCCACAGGCCCATCAGGTCTTCGGCCACCTGGCTCAAGGTCGCCTGGGGCGACATGCCGCCGTCTTCGCGCTGGGCACGGGCCAGCATCAGGAAGGTCTGGACCAGCTCGCGCATTTCGCCGCATGCCCGGGCGATACGCTCGACCTGCGCCCGACCACGCTGATCGATCGCCGGGTTTTCCAGCAACAGCTCGCAGGAACTGGCCAGCACCATCAGCGGCGTACGCAGTTCGTGGCTGACATCGCTGGTGAACAGGCGCTCGCGGTTCAGGGCCTGGCGCAAGCGCCCCAGGGTGGCATCGAAGGCCACTGCCAGCTCCCCCACTTCGTCGGCCGCGTAGTCCGGTGCCAATGGCGGCGCCAGCCCCAGCAGCTGGTCGCGATGGCGCACCTGCCGCGCCAGCCTTACCACCGGCGCCATGACCCGACGCGCCAGCACCCAGCCGAGGAACACCGCCAAGGCCAGGCTCAGTACAAAGCCCACCAGCACCACCGCGAAGAGCACCCGTTCGCGCTCTTCGAAATCGCTCTGGTCCTGCAGCAGCACATAGCGTCGACCGTCGACCACTTCGACCATGGCGTGATACGACAGCTGTTCGCGGAAGACCTCATGAAAGCCCGGATCCAGATGCCGCAGATCCTTGGGCAGCTCGAAATCGCCGCGCCCGCCGCTGAAATAAAACAGCTGGTCCGGCTCGGGACGGTGGCTCCAGTCGGAAACGTTGTCCATCAACAGCAGACGCTGAAGGTCACCCCCCAGGCCCGCGGAAATCAGCTTCTCTTCCACCAGGTGCACCGTCGCCACGATACCCAGGGCGAAGGCTCCAGCGACCAGCGCGCTCATCAGCGCAAAGGCGATGATGATCCGCTGGGAAAGGCTTTGCTTAAACTCCATCACGACCCTCGGCCAGGCGGTAACCGACGCCGTGCACGGTATGCAGCAACGGTTTGCCGAACGGCTTGTCGATCACCTGGCGCAATTGGTGGACATGGCTGCGCAGGCTGTCGCTGTCCGGGCAGTCGTCGCCCCACAGCGCCTCTTCGAGAATTTCCCGGCGCAGCACATGGGGGCTCTTCTGCATCAGCACCGCCAGCAACTTGAGCCCCACCGGGTTGAGCTTGAGCAGGCGCCCTTCGCGGGTGACCTCCAGGGTGTCGAGGTCATAACTCAGGTCGCCGACCTGCAGGGCCCGGCGCCCGCCGCCCTGGGTCCGGCGCATGACCGCCTCGACCCGCGCGGCCAGCTCGGACAAGGCGAAGGGCTTGACCAGGTAATCGTCGGCCCCGGACTTGAAGCCCTGCAGGCGATCGTCCAGTTGATCACGGGCGGTGAGCATGATCACCGGCGTATCGCGGCGGGCATCTTCGCGCAGGCGCTTGCACAGGGTGTAACCGTCGATACCCGGCAGCATGATGTCGAGCACGATCAGGTCGTAATGTTCGGTGGCGGCCAGGTGCAGGCCCGACAGACCGTCCTGGGCGCAGTCCACGGTGTAGCCTTTTAGCCCCAGGTAGTCGGCCAGGTTGGCCAGAATATCGCGGTTGTCTTCAACCAGTAGAATTCGCATGGGCACTCTCTCCACACACAGTTACGGCCGTCTTGGCTCGCGCAGCTTAAGGCCAAGCGTGGCTGGCGGCTAGGGTTGTTCAAGCCCCCGCGGCGAATGCCGCCGCAGGGTTCCAGGGCCTTGACGAGTTTTTCACCCAGGGTTCACACGCTGACGACAAGGGCCGCTCCAGACTCCGCGGGAACCCGCGACCGCAACGCTTCCCTCGAAGGACTTTCCATGGCTTTGACCCTCGCTCGCCCCGCCTCCAGAGCGCTGAACTGGTGGATCTGCCTGGGCATACCCGCCCTGGCTGCCGTCATCCTGCTGCTGCTTGAACTGACCACCCTGGACATGGACCTTGCCCGGTACTTTTATGACCCCGCCGCTGGCGGTTTCATCGGCGGCCATAGTTATTTCCTGGAAAATATCCTGCATGACCGGGCCAAGCAGCTGGTCATCGTCTTTTCGGTGCTGGCCATTGTCGGCTTCATCGGCGCCTTCTTCGTCCAGCGTCTCAAGCCGTTCAAGCGCGAGCTGGGTTGCCTGGTGCTGTCCCTGGGCCTGGCCACCGCCTTTGTCACCCCAGTCAAGGCGGTCACCGCCGTGCAATGCCCGTGGAGCCTGAAAGAGTTCGGCGGCAAGGAAACCTACAGCGAACTGCTCAGCCCCCGGCCAGCGACCGACAAGCCTGGTCGCTGCTGGCCAGGCGGCCATGCCGCCACCGGTTTCACCCTGTTCGCGCTGTTTTTTGTCCTGCGTGATCGCCGCCCGCGCCTGGCGCGCAAGGCGCTGGTGTTCGCCTTTGCCCTCGGCACGGTGTTCTCGGTCGGGCGCATGCTGCAGGGCGCGCACTTCTTCTCCCACAACGTCTGGACCGCGATCTTCTGCTGGCTGATCTGCCTGGGGGCGTACTACTTCATTCTCTATCGACCGGCAGCCAAGGTTGAGCCGGTGGTGGAGGCGGAAGCGGTCAACGCCTGAGGTCTTTTCGCGAGCGAGCCCTCCCTACGAAACCACGCACACCTGTAGGAGCGCGCTTGCTCGCGGCGATGGCCCAGGCAAAAACTCCCACCCATAAAAAAGCCCCGCCGGCTTTCGCCGGCGGGGCTTTTTCGTACAGGGGTAAGGCTGGCTTACATCATGCCGCCCATGCCACCCATGCCGCCCATGTCTGGCATGCCGCCAGCCGCAGGCTTGTCTTCAACGATTTCAGCAACAGCCGCTTCGGTGGTCAGGATCAGACCGCCGATGGAGGATGCCGCTTGCAGCGCCGAACGGGTCACCTTGGTTGGGTCCAGGATGCCCATTTCGATCATGTCGCCGTATTCGCTGGTAGCAGCGTTGTAACCGTAGTTACCTTCACCCTGCTTGACCTTGTCGACCACTACGCTTGGCTCGTCGCCGGAGTTGGCAACGATCTGGCGCAGAGGTGCTTCGACAGCGCGACGCAGAACAGCGATACCCACGTCCTGGTCGGCGTTGTCGCCTTTCAGGCCGCTGATCGATTGCAGGGCACGGATCAGGGCTACGCCACCGCCAGGTACCACGCCTTCTTCAACGGCTGCACGGGTAGCGTGCAGGGCGTCTTCAACGCGGGCTTTCTTCTCTTTCATTTCAACTTCGGAACCGGCGCCAACCTTGATCACCGCAACGCCGCCGGACAGCTTGGCCAGACGCTCTTGCAGTTTTTCACGGTCGTAGTCGGACGAAGTGTCGGCCACTTGTTGACGGATCTGGGTCACACGAGCCTGGATGTCCGCTTCAACGCCAGCACCGTCGATGATGGTGGTGTTTTCTTTGGACAGGATCACGCGCTTGGCGTTACCCAGGTGCTCCAGGGTGGTGCTTTCCAGGCTCAGGCCGATCTCTTCGGAGATGACGGTACCGCCGGTCAGGACGGCGATGTCCTGCAGCATGGCCTTGCGACGGTCGCCGAAGCCTGGTGCCTTGACGGCAGCGACTTTGACGATGCCACGCATGTTGTTCACAACCAGAGTCGCCAGGGCTTCGCCTTCAACGTCTTCAGCCACGATCAGCAGAGGGCGGCCGGCTTTGGCAACGGCTTCCAGCACTGGCAGCATTTCGCGGATGTTGGAGATCTTCTTGTCCACCAGCAGGATCAGCGGGCCGTCCAGCTCGGCGACCATGGTGTCCGGCTTGTTGATGAAGTAAGGGGACAGGTAGCCACGGTCGAACTGCATGCCTTCAACGACAGACAGTTCGTTTTCCAGGCCCGAGCCTTCTTCAACGGTGATCACGCCTTCTTTACCGACTTTTTCCATGGCTTCGGCAATGATGTCGCCGATGGAGTTGTCGGAGTTGGCGGAGATGGTGCCGACCTGAGCGATGGCCTTGGAATCGGCGCATGGCTTGGACAGACCTTTCAGCTCTTTGACGATGGCGATGGTCGCCTTGTCGATGCCGCGTTTCAGGTCCATCGGGTTCATGCCGGCAGCGACAGCTTTCAGGCCTTCGTTGACGATCGACTGAGCCAGTACGGTGGCGGTGGTGGTACCGTCGCCGGCGTCATCGTTGGCACGGGAAGCAACGTCTTTTACCAGCTGCGCGCCCATGTTTTCGAAGCGATCTTTCAGCTCGATTTCTTTGGCGACGGAAACGCCGTCCTTGGTGATGGTCGGAGCGCCGAAGCTCTTCTCGATGATCACGTTACGGCCTTTCGGGCCCAGGGTCGCTTTTACCGCGTCAGCCAGGACGTTAACGCCAGTGAGCATTTTCTTGCGGGCGGAGTCGCCGAATTTAACTTCTTTAGCAGCCATGATCGATATTCCTTAAATACTTTGTAGTAACGGGAAAATGAGCGGGTAATCAGCCTTCGATAACGGCGAGAATTTCGTTCTCAGCCATTACCAGCAGGTCTTCGCCGTCTACCTTCACAGTGTTGCTGCCGGAGTAAGGGCCGAACACAACCTTGTCACCCACTTTCACGGCCAGCGCACGTACTTCACCGTTTTCCAGAGCGCGGCCTGGACCTACAGCAAGAACTTCACCGGTGTTGGCTTTTTCAGCAGCCGAACCTGGCAGAACGATACCGCCAGCGGTTTTCTTCTCTTCTTCGCTGCGACGGATAACGACGCGGTCATGCAGAGGACGAAGCTTCATTGTCGATCTCTCCTAATTATGGTTTTCAGCGGCCGGTGTCGTTACCGGCGGGTTAACAAATCCGGCGTGGCCGGTTGCGGCTCGACGAGCGAGACGCGGAAGTCTGTCTGGTGTCGCCACCAGAAACCTTGCGGTGACCGATACATGTGGGCGCATATGCTTATTACAAGGGCTGCCCAGTGAATTTTTTTAGATTTTCAGTCGGGCAAAACGAACACGGCACCCGAAGGTGCCGTGTCGATCATTGAGAGACTCAGGAATCGCGGTGCTCGAACTCGCCTTCGATCACATTCGGCTCACGCCCCAGAGGGCGCTGCGGCGCGGGTCCGCCACGGGCGGCCTGCATGTCGTCGGCAAAGGCACGCTGACGAATGGCCTGTTCTTCGGCACGCTGGCGCATCTTGTTGGCCAGCAGGCGACGGGTGATCGGCAACAGCATGAACAGGCCGAAGATGTCGCTGATGAAGCCAGGCAGGATCAACAGGCCGCCCGCCAGGGCCAGCATCAGGCCTTCGAGCATGGTCTGGGCCGGCAGCTCGCCGCGGTTCAGGCTTTCACGGGCACGCAATGCCGTGGCCAGCCCCGCGACGCGCAAGACCAGCACACCCAGCATCGAGCCCAGGATGATCAGCAGCAATGCCGGGAAAAACCCGATCGCACCGCTGACTTTGACGAAGACGAACAGCTCTAGCACCGGGAACAGCAGAAAGAGCAACAGAAAAGGGCGCATCAAATGGTTTCCTCTACGGAAGAATGCCTTCCAGTAGACCCTAGATGACGTCGGCAATTCGTGAATTCAAGCCTCGGCCCCGGCATTTTTCGGCCATTGCTCGGCGTGAGCCAGAAAAACCAAGGCCTCGCGTACTTGTGTCGGCGTATTACAAGGGCTTGGGAACGGCAGCCAGTACACCCCCTGGCCGATCCGCAGGTGCATGCCTTCGGTATCGATGCCAGCCAGTTGCGCCGCAGCAGTTTTCGGCAGGCCGGCCAGGTCCACGTAATGGGCTATCGCCTTGGCGTGATCGCTGTTCATGTGCTCGACCATGCTCAGCTCGGCCTTGCCGGCGAACGGATTGGCCAGCGTCACCTGGTCGATCCAGTGGATCGCGCCAAAGCCGCCGATGTAGCGATGACGTACCGGCTTGAGCCGCCAGAAATCGAAATCGTGGGCCTTGTGGTAGTTCCGCGACTCCGGGAAATAGCGGTAGTAGCGTTCGGCGGCCGCCTCGATCGCCGCGGCGTCTTCGAGTTTTTCGGCTTCGGCCAGATAGGTCAGGCGCCCCACTGCCTGGACGTCCTCGGCTTCGCGCTCGCCCACCAGCAGCGAACACTTGGGATCCTTCTGCAGGTTATGGGTGTGCTGGGCAATGCGGCTGATCAGGATCAGCGGCTGCCCCTGCTCGTCCAGGCAATAGGGAACCACCGAGCCAAAGGGAAAACCCGGCATGGCCTTGGAGTGCGTCGACAGCACGCCACGGTATTCCTTGAGCAGTAATTCTCGTGCATGCTTCGCAGCTTCAACGCTCAATTTATGACTCCTTATATAGAATCCGTCTAAAACGGACGGGCGTCTGGAGCAAAGTTCCAGCGACGCCATCGGGGCAATTCTCAATCTGCAGCCAGGCCATGCCCGACGCACAAGAGAGGCGCCTTGAAGGACACCACTCCAGTTCTGCTTTCGGAGCATGCGAATGCAACTCAATGACAAAGTAATCATTATCACCGGCGGTTGCCAGGGGCTGGGCCGCTCCATGGCGGAGTATTTCGCCAGCAAAGGCGCCAGGCTGGCGCTGGTCGACCTGAACCAGGAAAAGCTCGACCAGGCCGTTGCCGCCTGCCAGGCCGCGGGAGTCGAAGCCCGCGCCTACCTGTGCAACGTTGCCAATGAAGAGCAGGTGGAACACATGGTCGCCCAGGTCGCCGAAGACTTCGGCGCCATTCATGGCCTGATCAACAACGCCGGCATCCTGCGCGACGGCCTGCTGCTCAAGGTCAAGGACGGCCAGATGAGCAAGATGAGCCTGGCCCAGTGGCAGTCGGTGATCGACGTCAACCTGACCGGCGTGTTCCTCTGCACCCGCGAAGTCGCGGCGAAGATGGTCGAGCTGAAAACCAGTGGCGCGATCATCAATATTTCCTCGATTTCCCGTGCCGGCAATATCGGCCAGACCAACTACTCCGCCGCCAAGGCCGGGGTCGCCGCGGCGACCGTGACCTGGGCCAAGGAGCTGGCGCGCTACGGCATTCGCGTGGCCGGCATCGCACCGGGCTTCATCGAAACCGAAATGACCCTGGGCATGAAACCCGAAGCCCTGGAGAAAATGACCTCCGGCATTCCGCTCAAGCGCATGGGCAAACCGGAAGAGATCGCTCATTCGGCGGCCTACATCTTCGAGAACGACTATTACACCGGCCGGATCCTCGAGCTGGACGGCGGCCTGCGGATCTGAAACCCGCCCATGAAATGCTCATAAAAAAGCCCGGTGCAGCGCACCGGGCTTTTTTGTTGGCCCAACCGGCTCAGTCGTCGCTGACGGTGATGTTCGGCATCGCCGGTGCCGCGGCTTCCTGCAGCACGATGCGCGCGCCGACATGGCGGGCCAGTTCCTGGTAGACCATGGCGATCTGGCTTTCCGGCTCGGCGATCACAGTCGGCTTGCCACCGTCGGCCTGCTCGCGAATCAACATCGACAGCGGCAGCGAGGCCAGCAGCTCGACACCGTACTGGGTCGCCAGCTTCTCGCCACCGCCCTCGCCGAACAGATGCTCGGCGTGGCCGCAGTTGGAGCAGATATGCACGGCCATGTTTTCCACCACGCCCAGCACCGGGATGTTGACCTTGCGGAACATCTCCACGCCCTTGCGCGCGTCCAGCAACGCCAGGTCCTGCGGGGTGGTGACGATGACCGCGCCGGCCACCGGGACCTTCTGCGCCAGGGTCAGCTGGATATCGCCGGTACCCGGCGGCATGTCGATCACCAGGTAGTCCAGGTCGCCCCAGGCGGTCTGGGTCACCAGTTGCAGCAGGGCGCCGGAGACCATCGGCCCGCGCCAGACCATCGGCGTGTTGTCGTCGGTCAGGAAGGCCATGGACATGACCTCGACGCCGTGGGACTTGATCGGCACGAACCATTTCTGGTCCTTGACCTGCGGCCGGGTACCCTCGGCGATGCCGAACATGATGCCCTGGCTCGGGCCATAGATGTCGGCATCGAGAATCCCCACCTTGGCGCCTTCGCGGGCCAACGCCAGGGCCAGGTTGGCCGCCGTGGTGGACTTGCCCACACCGCCCTTGCCGGATGCCACCGCCACCACGTTCTTGACGTTGGCCAGGCCCGGAATCTGCGCCTGAGCCTTGTGCGCGGCAATCACGCTGGTGACATTGACGCGAGCGATGACCACGCCGTCCATGTTTTCGATGGCCAGCTTCAGCAACTGGGTCCAGCCGCTCTTGAACAGACCGGCGGCATAACCGATCTCCAGTTCGACACGCACCTCGTCGCCCTGGATGTCGATGGAACGGACACAACCGGCGCTGACCGGGTCCTGGTTCAGGTAGGGGTCGGTGTATTGGCGAAGAACGGCTTCCACCGCTGCGCGATTGACGGCGCTCATGGGCAACTCCGATAACAAGACGGGAAAATCAGGCGGCTATCCTACCTGTTCCGTGGCGTGGGCGGGATGCCAAAGCATCATATAGCACGCCCGCCGATGGCTACGACGGCCGTGGAAAACCGGGCTCACGGGGTGAAATATATTTCTCGGCGCTTTATAGTGGCCGACCTCCGTTTCATCAAGTAGCCGAGCCCCATGTCCGAGCCACGCAAGATCCTCGTCACCAGCGCCCTGCCCTATGCCAATGGTTCCATCCATCTTGGCCATATGCTTGAGTACATCCAGACCGATATGTGGGTGCGCTTCCAGAAGCATCGCGGCAACCAATGCATCTATGTCTGCGCGGACGACGCTCACGGCTCGGCCATCATGCTGCGCGCGGAAAAGGAAGGCATCACCCCGGAACAACTGATCGCCAACGTCCAGGCCGAACACAGCGCCGACTTTGCCGACTTCCTGGTGGACTTCGACAATTTCCACTCGACCCACGCCGAAGAAAACCGTGAGCTGTCGAGCCAGATCTACCTGAAACTGCGCGACGCCGGGCACATCGCCACGCGCTCGATCACTCAGTATTTCGACCCGGAAAAACAAATGTTCCTGGCCGACCGCTTCATCAAGGGCACCTGCCCGAAATGCGGCACCGAGGACCAGTACGGCGACAACTGCGAAAAATGCGGCGCCACCTACGCGCCGACCGACCTGAAGGATCCGAAGTCGGCGATTTCCGGTGCCACCCCGGTGCTCAAGGATTCCCAGCATTTCTTCTTCAAGCTGCCGGACTTCCAGCAGATGCTGCAGCAATGGACCCGCAGCGGCACCCTGCAAGACGCCGTGGCGAACAAGATCGCCGAATGGCTGGATGTCGGCCTGCAGCAGTGGGATATCTCCCGCGACGCGCCGTATTTCGGCTTCGAGATCCCCGACGAGCCAGGCAAGTACTTCTACGTCTGGCTGGACGCGCCGATCGGCTACATGGCCAGCTTCAAGAACCTGTGCAACCGCACGCCGGAGCTGGACTTCGATGCGTTCTGGGGCAAGGACTCGACCGCCGAGCTGTACCACTTCATCGGCAAGGACATCGTCAACTTCCACGCGCTGTTCTGGCCCGCCATGCTCGAAGGCGCCGGCTACCGCAAGCCGACCGGCATCAACGTGCACGGCTACCTGACCGTCAACGGCCAGAAGATGTCCAAGTCCCGCGGCACCTTCATCAAGGCCCGGACCTACCTCGACCACCTGTCGCCGGAATACCTGCGTTACTACTACGCGGCCAAGCTGGGCCGCGGCGTCGACGACCTGGACCTGAACCTCGAAGACTTCGTGCAGAAGGTCAACTCCGACCTGGTGGGCAAGGTGGTGAACATTGCCAGCCGTTGCGCCGGCTTCATCCACAAAGGCAACGCCGGCGTGCTGGTGGACCAGAACGCCGCGCCGGAGCTGACCGAGGCCTTCCTGGCGGCCGCACCGAGCATCGCCGACGCTTATGAGGCCCGTGACTTCGCCCGCGCCATGCGTGAAATCATGGCCCTGGCCGACCGCGCCAACGCCTGGATCGCCGACAAGGCGCCGTGGTCGTTGAACAAGCAGGAAGGCAAGCAGGATGAGGTCCAGGCCATCTGCGCCACCGGCGTCAACCTGTTCCGCCAGCTGGTGATTTTCCTCAAGCCGGTGCTGCCGCTGCTGGCCGCTGACGCCGAGGCGTTCCTCAATGTCGCCCCGCTGACCTGGAACGACCACCAGCACCTGCTGAGCAACCACCAGTTGAACGCATTCAAGCCGCTGATGACGCGGATCGACCCCGTGAAAGTACAAGCCATGACCGACGCCTCGAAAGAAGACCTGACCGCCAGCCAGACCGACACCGGTGAAGCCAAGCCTGCGGGCAACGGCGAGCTGGCCAAGGATCCGCTGTCGCCGGAAATCGACTTCGACACTTTTGCCGCCGTCGACCTGCGCGTGGCGCTGATCGTCAAGGCCGAGCATGTGGAAGGCGCCGACAAGCTGCTGCGCCTGACCCTGGATATCGGCGACGAGCAACGCAACGTGTTCTCCGGGATCAAGAGCGCTTACCCGGATCCGTCCAAGCTCGACGGTCGCCTGACCATGATGATCGCCAACCTCAAGCCACGAAAAATGAAATTCGGCATCTCCGAAGGCATGGTGATGGCGGCCGGCCCTGGTGGCGAAGAGATCTACCTGCTGAGCCCGGACAGCGGCGCCAAGCCGGGCCAGCGGATCAAGTAACTCCGCTTGCGGGATCGATCCCCCCGTCGCGCCGCTGCGTGGCGGGGGGATTTTCATATCTGGATGGGCCTGCGCCCTTGCCGGATAATTGCCTAGTCTTCAGGTATCCGCCCGCCCTCACCGGCCACGAACATGACCGAGATTGTCCTCACGCTCATCAGCGCTGCCCTGATCAACAACTTCGTGTTGCAGTGGCCGCTGGGCGTCGATCCGCTGTTGCAGGCCAGTGCCGACCCGCAGGTTGCGCGGCGGCGGATCCATGCCCTGGGGATCGCCACCAGTTGCCTGATGCTGCTCTGCAGCCTGCTGGGCTACGGGCTTTATCAGGCGCTGCTGGTGCCGCTGGGCCTGACCTCGCTGCAACTGTTCGTATTCCTGCCGCTGGGCGTGCTGCTGATCGCACCGCTGCTCAAGCTGCTGACCCGAATGTTGCCCGGGCTGCCATTCGACGGCCTCTGGCCGCTGCTGCTGGGTAACGCCGGCGTGCTCGGCGCGTTGCTACTGGCGGTCCAGGCCAATCGCGGGCTCGGTCATGGCCTCGCCCTGGGCCTGGGTGCGGGCCTCGGTTTCTGGCTGGTATTGAGCCTGTTCAGCGACCTGCGCCAGCGCATTCTCAACAACGATGTGCCCCTGCCCTTTCGCGGCCTGCCGATCGACCTGATCAGCGCCGGCCTGATGGCGGTGGCATTTCTCGGTTTCAACGGACTGCTCAACCCATGAGTCTGATTCAACGCATCGACGCCCTGCTGCCGCAGACCCAATGCGGCAAGTGCGGCCACCCCGGATGCAAGCCCTACGCCGAAGGCATCGCCAACGGCGAGGCGATCAACAAGTGCCCGCCCGGCGGCGACGAAACCATTGCCGGCCTGGCCAGGCTGCTGAATATCCCGGTCATGGAACTGGACATCAGCCGCGGCCCGGCGCCAGCCCAGGTGGCCTTTATTCGCGAAGCCGAATGCATCGGCTGCACCAAGTGCATCCAGGCCTGCCCGGTGGATGCCATAGTCGGCGCGGCCAAGCAGATGCACACGGTGCTGATCGACGAATGCACCGGCTGCGATCTCTGCGTGGCGCCGTGCCCGGTGGACTGTATCGAGATGCATCCGCTGCCGTTGAATGACGTATTGCCGATCGTCGGCGGCCTGGCCACCGGTCTCGAAGAACTACGCGCCCGGACCGCCAAACGCGATCACGCGCGCCAGCGCTTCGAGCGCCGCAATGCCCGGCTGCAACGCGAAGAACAGCACAAGCAGGCCGAACGGGCCGCCCGCGCGCAACGTGCGACGCAGCCCAGTGAAACCAGCCTGGACCCGGTGCAGGCGGCCATCGAGCGGGTGCGCGCGCAAAAGGCCGCCGCCGATGCCGCGGTGAAAAAAGCCAAGATCGATCTGGCGATGAGCCGGGCCCAGTTGAACAAATCGCTGAAAGCTTTCGGCCATCCGCCGACCTTCGAGCAACAGTCGCAACTGATCGTCCTGCAGCGCCAGTTCGAGGCCGCCGAGCAAGCCCTCGCGCAGTTGGAAGGCGCTGTCGAAACCACCGTCGAAACCGTGGCCTCAGCGCCCCCGGCCAAAGACGCCGAGCTCAAGCGCGCAAAAATCCAGCTGGCGATGCGCCGCGCGGAACTGAAAAAGGCTCAGGCCAACCAGGCGCCTGCCGAGCAACTGGCCAGTCTGCAGCAGGCACTGAAAGACGCAGAACAGGCCTTGCACGCGACCGAAGAAGCAAGCGGGCAACCAGCGCCCAATCTGGTGCGAGTCGAAAAGCGCCCGATCGACACCCGCCTGCGGCAACTGAAAACCGAACTGGCTTACGCGCGGGCAGAAGTCAGCAAGCTGGAGCGTCACAGCGACACCCCGCCACCACTGTTGGCCAAGGCCCGCGAGCGACTGGCCGAAGCCGAGCGCCAGGTACAAGCCCATGACGCCCCTTGAGCAACCGGACGAACGCCTGCGACAAGCCATGCAGCGTGTGCTTCTGGCGACCCTGCCGGGGCTGCTGGCGCTCTTCTGGCTGTTTGGCTGGGGAATTCTGATCAACCTGCTGCTGGCCTGTGTCACCGCCCTTGCCGTCGAAGCCGCGGTGCTGCGATTGCGCCAGTGGCCATTGCGTCCTTTCCTTGGCGATGGCAGTGCCCTGGTCAGCGCCACCTTGCTGGCCCTGGCCTTGCCGCCGTATTGCCCGTGGTGGCTGACAGTCAGCGCGGCCGCTTGTGCCTTGCTGTTCGGCAAGCACCTGTATGGTGGCGTCGGCAAGAATCCGTTCAACCCGGCGATGCTCGGTTATGCCCTGGTGCTGGTCTCTTTCCCCCAGCAGATGACTCATTGGCCGGCCTCCCATGGCCTTGACCTGCTGGGCGGCCTGCAGCAGATCTTCGGCATAGCCCTCGACAGCACGGCGCCCGATGCCTGGGCCCAGGCCACGGCACTCGACAGCCTGCGCATCAACAAGAGCCTGACCATCGATGAACTGTTCGCCGGCAATACCGCCTTCGGCCATTTCGGCGGCAAGGGCGTGGAATGGGTCAACCTGGCCTTTCTCGCCGGCGGCGCCTTTTTGCTGCAGCAACGGGTGTTCAGCTGGCACGCCCCGGCCGGCATGCTCGGCAGCCTGTTCGTCATCAGCCTGCTGTGCTGGAACGGTTCCGGGTCGGACTCCCACGGCTCGCCGTTTTTCCATCTGCTGAGCGGCGCGACCATGCTTGGCGCCTTTTTTATCGTCACCGAGCCGGTCTCCGGTCCGAGGAACGCAAAGGCACGCCTGCTGTTCGGGGTCGGCGTCGGCCTGCTGACTTACCTGATCCGCACCTGGGGCGGTTACCCGGACGGAGTCGCCTTCGCCGTACTGCTGATGAACCTCGCCGTCCCCGCCCTGGAGCGCCTGGCTGCTCCGCCTCCCGAGCCTTCCCTGCCATGAACCGCGCAACGAGTCTGGGAGTGTTGGCACTGCTGGCGGCTATCGGCGCCACTGGCACTTTCTTCGTCCAGCAGACGACGGCTCCCCGCATCGAGCGCGAACAGCGCGCCATCCAGGCTCGCAACCTGCTGGATCTCCTGCCCGTCGACAGCTACGACAATCAGCCGCTGGATCAGCCGCTGGCCATCGATAACATCCAGCTCAGCCACAGCACCCTGCTCGTCGGTTATCGCGCCACGCGCAACGGCCAACCCAGCGCTGTGCTGCTGCGCAGCCAGGTCAGCGGTTATGGCGGCCCGATCGAGCTGCTGATCGGCATCGCCGCCAACGGCAAACTGCTGGGCAGCAAGGCTCTGCGGCATTCGGAAACGCCCGGCCTGGGCGCGCGCATCGCCGAGCGTCCGAATACCTGGCTGCAGGGTTTCATCGGCAAGTCACTGGGTGACCCGGGCGACGCCGGCTGGGCGCTGAAAAAAGACCATGGCCAATTCGACCAGATGGCCGGGGCCACCATCACCTCACGGGCGGTGGTCGAGGGGATTCACGACAGCCTGCGCTACTTCGACGAGCACCGCGAACAACTGCTGGGAAGTCCCGCCCATGAATAAATCCTCGACCCTGCAGAACGCCATGATGCTCGCGCCGCTGATCGGCGCCAGCGACTCACTGGTCAAGGCCCTGGGGCTGGCCCTGGTATTTCTCTGTGTGAGCGCGGTATTCGGCCTGTGCATGAATGCCCTGCGCCCGCGCCTGGCTGGCCAGGGCCGCCTGGGCGCCAGTATCCTGCTCAGCGCCACGCTCACCAGTTGTGCCATGCTGGCCGCGCAAGCCTGGGCGTTCGAACTGCAACAACAGTTGGCCCTCTACCTGGGCCTGATTGCCGTGCAATGCGTAGTGCTGGAGTACCAGGATTTTTTCCAGCGTCCCGTGCGCTTGCTTTTCGCCGGCCTGTTCTGCCTGCTGCTGATTATCCTGGGTGCACTGCGCGAAGCCTTCGGCAGTGGCTCAATCGGCAATCATCTGCAATGGCTGCTGGGGACGAACGACGTCGACTGGCCAGGCTGGGTTCTGACCGCCCAGGGTGGCGTGCACCTGCTTACACTCGCACCTGGCGGTTTTATCCTGCTGGGGCTGTTGCTGGCCGCCAGGCAAGCCTGGGCCGCTTCTACGACCTCACACCGACCGCCTTCAAGGAAATGACTCACCCATGAATGCCGCAAAACGCCTGGAAATTTTCCGCAGGCTGCACGAAGACAATCCGGAACCGAAAACCGAACTGGCCTATTCGTCGCCCTTCGAGCTGCTGATTGCCGTGATCCTTTCGGCCCAGTCCACCGATGTGGGGGTCAACAAGGCGACGGCCAAGCTCTTCCCCGTGGCCAATACGCCGGCCGCCATCTATGCCCTGGGCGTCGAAGGCCTGTCCGAGTACATCAAGACCATCGGCCTGTACAACAGCAAGGCCAAAAACGTGATCGAGACCTGCCGCCTGCTGGTGGAACGGCACAACAGCGAAGTCCCGCAGACCCGGGAAGAGCTCGAAGCCCTGCCAGGCGTCGGCAGGAAGACCGCCAACGTGGTACTCAATACGGCTTTCCGCCAACTGACCATGGCCGTCGATACGCACATCTTCCGGGTCAGCAACCGCACAGGGCTGGCCCCCGGGAAGAATGTCGTGGAGGTCGAAAAGAAACTGATGAAATTCGTGCCCAAGGAGTATCTCCTCGACTCCCATCACTGGCTGATCCTCCATGGCCGCTATGTGTGCCTGGCCCGCAAGCCGCGCTGTGGAAGCTGCCGGATCGAGGACCTGTGCGAATACAAGCACAAGACCTCTGACGATTGAGCAATCATTGATTTTGATGATAGGTCGATTGAAAAAATCTTTTTTACCAGTCCCGAGAATATCGATATAAGGAGCGCCAATGGCAGTCTTAGCCTGGAGTTAACCTTATGAGTACTGGCAAAGAACAACTGGACGTAGAAGACGACTTCACCCCTGTTGAAACAGAAGATGCAGAGCCCGTGGTAGAGGTGGCCAAGACCAACTTGAGCAAACGTCGGACCATCGACAACCTTCTGGAAGAGCGGCGCTTGCAAAAGCAACTGGCCGATTACGACTTTGATCTTTAGTAACAAAAAGCCTCCTTTGACGGAGGCTTTTTTGTTACACCAGCCAACATTTCAAGTCGCTTCTTTTCAAACCAGGCCATGCGCGGCTGAGGGATCCAACATCGCCGACAGACCGGCAAGCCCGCAACGCAATGAAAGCTCGCAAAAGCCGCTGTTTTTCCCTCCCGCGCCTTGTTGTAGCGCCTCAACCTTCATACCAGCTGATGGCGCTTGGCAAACTCGATCAGGTCCACCAGCGAGCGGGCGTTGAGTTTCCCCAACAGCCGCCTTTTGTAGGTGCTCACCGTTTTACTGCTCAAGCACAGGCCCTCGGCAATCTCCTTGTTGGTCTGCCCACCGGCGAGTTGCTTCAGGACCATCAACTCTCGACCCGACAGGCTGGACAACATCCCCTCCTCGCTGGCGATGCCCAGGCTTGAGCGCAGGGTATGCAAGGCTTCGTTGGGAAAATAACTGTAGCCGGCCAGGACTGCCCTGACGGCACTGATCAATTCAGTGATGTCCTGCTGCTTGCACACATAACCCGCCGCACCAGCCTGCATGCAGCGCATGGAGAAAGGGCCAGGTACTTGCAGGCTCAATACCAGCACTTTGGTCGACATGGCTTTTGACGAAAGTCTGGCGATAACTTCCAGGCCATCGAGTTTGGGAATACCAATATCAAGAATAAGGATGTCTGGAACATGTTCATAAGACAGTTTCAGGGCATCCATGCCATTGTCCGCCTCGGCAACTACTTCAAAGCCGTGCCGCTCCATCAGCATGCGCACAGCCAGACGAGTGACGGGATGATCATCTACGATCAAAACTTTCTTCATGGGTAAGTCCAGAGTCCGCTATTGGTTTTTCAAGCAAACACCATAACCCAGTCATTTGGCCCGTGGCATGGCCATGCCCTGGGCCAGCATCGCCCCGAGAAGTTCCTTACAAACAATACGGATTTGCCCTACAAGGAAAAATTGAACGTCGCCCCCTATATATAACTACTCCTGACTTTCCTACACTTCGTATTGAAAAGAACGGACTGAAAGATAGTCGAGATCCCATTGAAACAATGGCCAGTGGAAACTTTTAGTTATGGTCTCCAGACACCCGCTTGATCGATTAAAACATCAGGCATAAAAAAGCCCCGCTCATGGCGGGGCTCTTTTAAAACGACTCAAGGCATCAGAACAGAGTCCGCCCCTTGTTGGCCGCAATACGCATGCGCAGGGCATTGAGCTTGATGAAGCCAGCCGCATCCGCCTGGTTGTAGGCGCCGCCGTCTTCTTCGAAGGTCGCAATGTTGGCATCGAACAGCGACTCATCGGACTTGCGACCGGTGACGATCACATTGCCCTTGTACAGCTTCAGGCGAACCACGCCGTTCACGTGGGCCTGGGAGGCGTCGATCATCTGTTGCAGCATCAGACGCTCAGGGCTCCACCAGTAGCCGGTGTAGATCAGGCTGGCGTACTTGGGCATCAGCTCGTCTTTGAGGTGAGCGACTTCACGATCCAGAGTGATCGATTCGATCGCCCGGTGAGCGCGCAGCATGATGGTGCCGCCAGGGGTTTCGTAGCAGCCGCGGGACTTCATGCCGACATAGCGGTTTTCCACGATGTCCAGACGACCGATGCCGTTTTCACCGCCGATGCGGTTCAGGGTCGCCAGCACGGTGGCCGGGGTCATCTCGACGCCGTCGATCGCCACGATGTCGCCGTTGCGGTAGGTCAGCTCGATGTAGGTCGGGGTGTTGGGAGCCTTCTCCGGGGAGACGGTCCAGCGCCACATGTCTTCTTCGTGCTCGGTCCAGGTGTCTTCCAGCACGCCGCCTTCATAGGAGATGTGCAGCAGGTTGGCATCCATCGAGTACGGGGATTTCTTCTTGCCGTGACGCTCGATCGGGATCGCGTGCTTCTCGGCATAGTCCATCAGCTTCTCGCGGGACAGCAGGTCCCACTCACGCCAGGGAGCAATCACTTTCACCCCTGGTTTCAAGGCGTAGGCGCCCAGCTCGAAACGAACCTGGTCGTTGCCCTTGCCGGTAGCGCCGTGGGAAATGGCGTCGGCACCGGTTTCGTTGGCGATCTCGATCAGGCGCTTGGCGATCAACGGACGAGCGATGGAGGTACCCAGCAGGTACTCACCTTCGTAAACGGTGTTGGCGCGGAACATCGGGAAAACGAAATCGCGGACGAACTCTTCGCGCAGATCATCGATGTAGATCTCTTTCACGCCCATGGCTTGCGCCTTGGCACGTGCAGGTTCGACCTCTTCGCCCTGACCCAGGTCAGCGGTGAACGTCACCACTTCACAGTTATAAGTATCCTGCAGCCACTTGAGGATCACCGAAGTGTCCAGGCCGCCGGAATACGCCAGAACGACCTTGTTTACGTCCGCCATGCCATCACTCCACGGGGTTCTACGGAAAGCCGTCAAGTCTACCGATCAACGCGGATAATTTACAGAGGCGCGACAGCTTATGACGACGAAGCGACAGATTATGTCGAGTGCGCGACGACGACAGCCGTTTCAGGAAGTCGCCGCGGCATTGGCGGGGGCAGCGGCCTGGGGTACCGGTTTTTCCGCGACCGGGACACGTTGCAGCTGTACGTTGACCCGACGATTCTTCGCCCGGTTCGCCGCATTGGTGTTGGGCGCCAACGGGTAGCGCTCACCGTGGAAACGCATCTCGATCTGCGACTCGGGAATGCCATTGGCCTTGAAGAACTCCATCACCGCCAGCGCCCGGCGCCGCGACAGGTCACGGTTGGTCAAGCGGTTGCCGCTGTTGTCCGAATGGCCATCGAGCTGGATGTGATTGACCGTCGGATCGGCCTTGAGAAACTCGAGCATCACCTGCAGCCTGGCCTTGGCTTTCGCGTCCAGGTCGATGCCGCCCCCGGGGAAGCCGACCTCGGATTGCCTGACCTGATCGAAATTCTTCGGCAGCAACTTGGCGACACAGCGTTGGTAGTCGCCATACGCCTTGCTGAACTTGACTGGCAACAAGCGCACCTCGGACACCCCACCCTCGCGGGAGTAGTGGCGAACCACCGGGCTGCGCCCATCCATCAATCCACCGATCAGTCGCCCGGCCTGCAGTTGCGAGCTGTTGAACAGCACATCGCCGCTGCCGAGCCGTACCGAACCCAGGTTGATGTCGCCCCGTCCCGGCTGCCACGGCGCAGCCGCCGCGAGCAGCGTGGCCGAACCGCCAGCAAGCATCGGGTTGTAGGCCTTGAGGCGAAAGGTCGCCTGCTCGCCGGCGCGACGCACGAACTCCCCGGAACCGAAATCGGTGATCGGCTGGCTCAGACGGCACTCGAATTTATCGCCTTCGACCGTCCACTCAATGCTCTCCAGACGGGTCTGGAAAGTCAGCGCCATCGCGGGAAGGCAGGCGAACACACTGAGCAAGGCTAGATAACGCTGGCGCACGGGAGGCTCCACTGACTTGTACATCACGAAAATCGAAATGCCTGTTTACGGCATACCTTCGGGATATCGGAAGCTTCACGCAAAACTTGATAGCGAGTGCCTGGAAGAGTCTTTTCCGGTAGCATTCACTGGAGTTTGACCCGCCTGGAATCCCCAATGTCCGACCGCCTGACCCTGCTGCGTCCCGACGACTGGCATATTCATCTTCGCGATGGTGCCGTGTTGACCAATACTGTCGCGGATGTCGCGCGCACCTTTGGCCGCGCCATCATCATGCCTAACCTGGTACCTCCAGTGCGCAACGCCGCTGAAGCCGATGCCTATCGCCAGCGCATTCTCGCTGCGCGGCCGGCCGGCAGCCGCTTCGAGCCGCTGATGGTGCTCTACCTTACCGATCGCACCCAGCCCGAAGAAGTTCGCGCGGCCAAGGCCAGTGGTTTCGTCCATGCCGCCAAGCTCTACCCAGCCGGTGCGACCACCAACTCGGACTCGGGCGTCACCAGCATCGACAAGATCTTCCCGGCGCTGGAGGCCATGGCCGAAGTCGGCCTGCCGCTGCTGATCCACGGTGAAGTCACCCGCGGTGAAGTCGACGTGTTCGACCGCGAGAAGCTGTTCATCGACGAGCACATGCGCCGTGTCGTCGAGCGCTTTCCGACGCTCAAGGTGGTGTTCGAACACATCACCACCCGTGACGCCGTGCAGTTCGTCAACGAGGCCTCGGCCAACGTTGGCGCGACCATCACCGCCCATCACCTGCTGTACAACCGCAACCACATGCTGGTTGGCGGCATTCGCCCGCACTTCTATTGCCTGCCGATTCTCAAGCGCAACGTGCACCAGGAAGCGCTGCTCGACGCTGCCGCCAGCGGCAACCAGAAGTTCTTCCTCGGCACCGACTCCGCGCCCCACGCCCAGCATGCCAAAGAAGCGGCCTGCGGCTGTGCCGGTTGCTACACCGCCTATGCCGCGATCGAGTTGTACGCCGAAGCCTTCGAACAGCGCAACGCGCTGGACAAGCTGGAAGCCTTTGCCAGCCTCAACGGCCCACGCTTCTACGGCCTGCCGGCCAACACCGATCGCATCACCCTGGTTCGTGAAGAATGGACCGCCCCTGCCAGCCTGCCTTTCGGCGAGCTGACCGTCATCCCGCTGCGCGCCGGTGAAAAACTGCGCTGGCGCCTGCTGGAGGAACACGCGTGAGTGAAGACCATTTCGACGACGAGCAGGACGGTCACAACGGTGGTGGCTCGCGTCATCCAATGGCGGCACGCTTTCGTGGTTACCTGCCGGTAGTCGTCGACGTTGAAACCGGTGGTTTCAACTCGGCCACCGACGCCTTGCTGGAAATTGCCGCGACCATCATCGGCATGGACGAAAAGGGCTTCGTGTTCCCCGAACACACCCTATTTTTCCGCGTAGAGCCTTTCGAAGGCGCCAACATCGAAGCCGCGGCGCTGGAGTTCACCGGGATCAAGCTCGACCATCCGCTGCGCATGGCCGTCAGTGAAGAAACCGCGCTGAACGATATCTTCCGCAGCGTGCGCAAGGCGCTGAAGGCCAACGGCTGCAAGCGCGCGATCCTGGTCGGGCACAACAGCAGCTTCGATCTGGGCTTCCTCAACGCGGCTGTCGCGCGCCTGGACATGAAGCGCAACCCGTTTCATCCGTTCTCCAGCTTCGACACCGCGACGCTTGCCGGCCTGGCTTATGGCCAAACCGTGCTGGCCAAGGCGTGCCAGGCTGCCGATATCGACTTCGATGGCCGTGAGGCGCATTCCGCCCGCTACGACACCGAGAAGACTGCCGACCTGTTCTGCGGCATCGTCAATCGCTGGAAGGAAATGGGCGGCTGGCAAGACTTCAACGACTGATACTGCCGCTGAACGACCGCGCATAAAAAAACCGGCCCTGGGGCCGGTTTTTTTATGCGTGAAGCGCGGCTTACAGCTTGCCAGCGTTCTCGCTCAGGTAAGCAGCAACGCCTTCTGGCGAAGCAGTCATACCCTTGTCGCCTTTCTTCCAGTTGGCCGGGCAGACTTCGCCGTGCTCTTCGTGGAACTGCAGAGCGTCGACCAGACGGATCAGCTCTTCCATGTTACGGCCCAGCGGCAGGTCGTTGACGATCTGCGAACGAACGACACCTTTGTCGTCGATCAGGAACGCGCCACGGAAAGCCACGCCGCCTTCGGACTCAACGTCGTAGGCCTTGGCGATGTCGTGCTTCATGTCGGCAGCCATGATGTACTGGACCTGACCGATGCCACCGGCATTGATCGGGGTGTTGCGCCAGGCGTTGTGGGTGAAGTGCGAGTCGATCGAAACAGCGATCACTTCAACGTTGCGTGCCTTGAAGTCAGCCATGCGGTGGTCCAGGGCGATCAGCTCGGACGGGCAGACGAAGGTGAAGTCCAGCGGGTAGAAGAACACCAGGCCGTATTTGCCTTTGATGGCCGAGGACAGGGTGAAGCTGTCGACGATTTCGCCATTGCCGAGAACGGCGGGAACGGTGAAGTCAGGGGCTTGTTTGCCTACGAGTACGCTCATTGGATATCTCCTGGTGTGATCGAATGAAGAATGAGACCCAGCCCAGTTTGCCACCGCCAAGCGACAGCCCTGTGACTCGATCCCGCTTCGTAAGGACCGCACATCATACACCGCGTTTTTGAGCTGTCCTTAGTGGTTTTTCCATCCCCTGGGTTCAGGCCGCAAAAAAGCCGCCCTGCTGGACAGCTCGTCACCCGTGCTAGAAAAAACCGTTCGTCTGCCAGATACGCATCTGGCAAAAAGCCCCAGGAAACCACTTTGACAATCATTCTCGTTAACATTAAGATCCGTCGCATTGAGCCATAACCAGCGACGGTTCTCACCTTATGTATGTCTGCCTCTGCACTGGCGTCACCGACGGACAAATCCGCGATGCAATCTACGACGGTTGCTGCAGCTATCGTGAAGTACGCCAAGCGACCGGCGTGGCCAGTCAATGTGGCAAATGTGCCTGTCTCGCCAAGCAGGTGGTACGTGAAACCCTGACCGAACTGCAAAGCAGCCAGCCAGCGATTCCTTACCCAGTAGAATTTAATGTTGCGTAATTAACACCATTTAAAAGAGCCGGACTTCATGTCCGGCTTTTTTATGCCTGTAATTCAATCGCTTAGCATCAAAACGCGGAACACAAACATTCTTATTCCGATTAATTTTCATATATTATTCAATAACTTAGGTTTGACACTAATCATCGTGCGGCTCAGACTCTGCCTTATATACCGCTAATTACAGGGCAGGACCCCATCATGAAAGGCGACGTCACAGTCATCCAGCATCTCAACAAGATCCTTGCCAATGAACTGGTCGCGATCAATCAGTACTTCCTGCACGCACGCATGTATGAAGACTGGGGCCTGAACAAGCTGGGCAAGCACGAATACCACGAGTCCATCGACGAGATGAAGCATGCGGACAAGCTGATCAAGCGCATCCTCTTCCTCGAAGGCCTGCCGAACGTCCAGGACCTGGGCAAGCTGCAGATCGGCGAACACACCAAGGAAATGCTCGAGTGCGACCTGCGCATCGAGCGTACCGGCCACGCCGACCTGAAAGCCGCGATCGCCCATTGCGAATCGGTCGGCGACTTCGGTAGCCGCGAGCTGCTGGAAGACATCCTGGAATCGGAAGAAGAACATATCGACTGGCTGGAAACCCAACTGGGCCTGATCGATAAAGTCGGCCTGGAGAACTACCTGCAATCGCAGATGGGCGACGAGTAACTCCCCTCAAGGTTCAGCCCATGAAAAAGCCCCGCCTCTCTCACGAGGGCGGGGCTTTTTATTGCGTGGATAAATCCACACAACCCGGCAGGAGCGAACTTGTCGCTCCTACCAGGGGCGAATCAGGCTTCGGTCTTGGCAGCGGCTTTTTCAGCGGCGGCCTTGATCAGGGTCTGCAACTCACCATTGGCAAACATCTCAGCCATGATGTCGCTGCCGCCGACCAGTTCGCCGGCTACCCACAGTTGCGGGAAAGTAGGCCAGTTGGCGTATTTAGGCAGGTTGGCGCGGATTTCCGGGTTCTGCAGGATGTCCACGTAAGCGAACTTCTCACCACACCCCATCACGGCCTGAGCGGCTTTCGCGGAGAAGCCACACTGCGGGGCATTCGGCGAGCCTTTCATGTAAAGCAGAATGGTGTTGTTGGCAATCTGCTCTTTAATAGTTTCGATGATATCCATGGAGCACCTCGGCTGAACTTTCCGACTCTGTTGTCGACACGGTGGCGCATTGTAACGGAAAGCCGAGCGCCATGCTCGGCCTCTCCGACAGACTCCTCAGGCCGCCTCCACCGTCACCGGCACGCCATTGAGCGCCGCATTGCCCGATAGCTCGTCCAGCTGACGCTCGTCGGTCAGGTCATTGGCACTCGACCCGGGTTGGGCCATGGCGATACTCATCTGCACCCCCGGCCGACCATGCCCCCAGCCATGGGGCAGGCTGACCACCCCGGGCATCATCTCGCTGCTGGCGAGGACTTCCACCTCGATCGCCCCGACCCGCGAACTGACCCGCACGCGCTGTCCGTCAGTCAGCCCTCGCCGGGCCAGATCAGCGGGATTCATCAGCAACTGGTGCCGTGGCTTGCCCTTCACCAACCGATGGTAGTTGTGCATCCACGAATTATTACTGCGTACATGGCGCCGGCCGATCATCACCAGCTCATCCGCTGCCGGAGCCTGCAACGCGGCAAAGCGCTCGAGGTCCGCCATGATCACCGCGGGAGCGGCCTGTACCCGACGGTTCTCGGTTTTCAGGCGCGCTGCCAGGCTGGGCTTGAGTGGCCCCAGGTCGATCCCGTGGGGGTGGTCGGCCAGCGTCGCCACCGACAGATTGAACTCGGACGCCTCGCCATACCGCCCCGCTCGTAGCCCCCTGTCGATCATCTGTGCCGGCGGCACGGTCGGCTTGAGCTCCTTGCCGGTCCGCGCGGCGAAGGCCCTGGCCAGGCCGACGAAGATTTCCCAGTCATGCAGCGCGCCTTCCGGCTTGGGCAGGATCGCCCGGTTGAAACGGCTGACATTGCGCACCGCGAACATATTGAACGTGGTGTCGTAGTGATCGTTCTCCAGGGCCGAGGTCGATGGCAGGATCAGGTCCGCATAACGAGTGGTTTCGTTGATGTACAGGTCGATACTGAGCATGAACTCCAGGCCATCCAGCGCCTGCTCCAGCTGCCGTCCGTTGGGTGTGGACAGCACCGGATTGCCGGCCACCGTGATCAGCGCCCGCACCTGCCCTTCGCCTGCGGTCAGCATTTCTTCGGCCAGGGCCGAGACCGGCAGTTCGCCGCCATATTCAGGGCGTCCGGAAACCCGGCTTTGCCAGGCATTGAAGTGCCCGCCCGAAGTCGCCGCCACCAGATCCACCGCCGGCTCGGTGCATAGAGCGCCGCCGACCCGGTCGAGGTTGCCGGTCACCAGGTTGAGCAGTTGCACCAGCCAATGGCAGAGGGTACCGAACGACTGGGTGGACACACCCATCCGGCCATAACACACCGCCCTGTCCGCCGCGGCGAAGTCGCGCGCCAACTGGCGGATTTGCTGCGCCGGCACCGAACACAAAGGACTCATGGCTTCGGCACTGAAACGGGAAATGGCCTCACGCACCTCGGCCAGGCCGTCCACCGGCAGATGGCTGTCACGCGTCAGCCCCTGCGCGAAAATCGTATGCAGCATACCGAACAGCAGCGCCACATCCCCGCCGGGACGAACAAACACATGCTGGTCGGCCATGACCGCCGTCTCGCTGCGCCGTGGGTCGACCACCACCACTTTGCCGCCTCGCGCCTGGATCGCCTTCAGGCGCTTCTCCACGTCCGGCACGGTCATGATGCTGCCGTTGGACGCCAGCGGGTTGCCGCCCAGGATCAGCATGAAATCGGTGTTATCGATATCCGGGATCGGCAGCAGCAACCCATGGCCATACATCAGGTAGCTGCTCAGGTGCTGCGGCAACTGGTCCACCGAGGTGGCGGAAAACCGGTTCTGGGTTTTCAGCAGGCCGAGGAAATAGTTGCTGTGGGTCATCAACCCATAGTTGTGCACGCTGGGATTGCCCTGATAGACCGCCACCGCATGGTTGCCGTGCCGCTCCTGAATCGCCGCCAGGCGCTCGGCCACCAGTTTGAAGGCCTCGTCCCACTCGATCGCCTGCCAATCGCCGCCGACCCTGCGCATGGGCTGGCGCAGCCGATCCGGGTCGTTCTGGATGTCCTGCAGCGCCACCGCCTTGGGGCAGATATGGCCGCGGCTGAAACTGTCCTGGGCATCGCCCTTGATCGAGGTGATCTGCGGGCCGGCGCCGTCGACTTCAGTGGTTTCGATGGTCAAGCCGCAGATGGCTTCACACAGGTGGCAGGCTCGGTGATGGAGAGTCTTGGTCATGGCCAGTCTCTATTTTATTCGAGGCGGCCAGCGTCAGGCCGCGGGAACAAAACTATGGTGCCAGACCGGCATCAGCACCAGAGACGTTCGTCTTGTGAATCGGCAAGCATCAAGCCAGCCGATGACTCAGTTGGAGGGCAGCCTCGGTGGATCGTCCTGCCGGGCGATCGGCGTCATGCCGTCCATCGGCGCCTCACCGCCCTGCATCCCGCTGAATTCGGCAAGCAGCCGCCAATGCTCATCGAGATTGCTGCTGATGGTCAGCATGCGCTCGATCATCTGTCGCGCGGCGTTGCGCGTGGTACTGTCCTCGCTGCGTAGCAACTCGAAGGACATCGAGGTGATCGATGCCGTCAGGTCGGTCAGGGTTCGCGTCGTCAACCCCAACAGTGTCTTCAGTTGCTGTTCTTTCGAGTCCATTCCAAGCACTTCCCTGTTGCCGGTGCGCATTTATA
Organism: Pseudomonas sp. GW821-FHT02B10; assembly: GCF_059421865.1. Lineage (NCBI taxonomy): Bacteria > Pseudomonadati > Pseudomonadota > Gammaproteobacteria > Pseudomonadales > Pseudomonadaceae > Pseudomonas > Pseudomonas sp. GW821-FHT02B10. Next base: position 429,781 of record NZ_JBWKVU010000005.1, read on the forward strand.
ACCCCAGCCCTTTGCCTGAGGAAATATTTCTGCCGAGATCCCCTGCCGCGAACCTTTCCATTTCCCGCCCGGCTCGAAGTTCCCAAGAGCCAGGCCAGAGAAAAACCCAGCCCGCGCCAGCCATATGCCTGATAGCGGCATGCGCCACGAGGCGCGTTGCAAAGCGGCCAAGGCGCAGTGTACAAATGCTGCTGCGGACCTATGCAAAGTGGATTGACTCCACATCCGACTGGGCCCATCTGAACATGCTGTAAACGTCACGAATGGCCCACTTTTTTGGCCCAGGCCACTCGCTGCAAGTGGTGAAAGCCTTAGAAACCAAGCCTGCTATTGGTAAGACGCGACATTTAATTATAAGATCGCGCCTTCCCCTATTTCGTCGCCCCGTGCGGCTTTCGCCGCAGGTCTCGCCCGTTTCTCGATAAAACAAGGCTTTGAGTATCTGCGGTCTGTTGCAAAAAGGTAGTTAATGATGAGCGCAAGGCACTTTCTCTCCCTGATGGATTGCACGCCCGAAGAGCTGGTCAGCGTGATTCGTCGAGGCATCGAGCTGAAGGACCTGCGTAACCGCGGCGTACTCTTCGAGCCCCTGAAAAACCGCGTTCTCGGGATGATTTTCGAGAAGTCGTCTACCCGCACCCGCCTGTCCTTCGAAGCCGGCATGATCCAGCTCGGCGGCCAGGCAATCTTCCTGTCCCCGCGCGACACCCAACTGGGTCGCGGCGAGCCGATCAGCGACTGCGCCATCGTCATGTCGCGCATGCTCGACGCGGTGATGATCCGTACCTTTGCCCACAGCACCCTGACCGAGTTCGCGGCCAACTCCCGCGTACCGGTGATCAACGGCCTGTCCGACGACCTGCACCCGTGCCAGTTGCTGGCCGACATGCAAACCTTCCTCGAACACCGCGGCTCGATCCAGGGCAAGACCGTGGCCTGGATCGGCGACGGCAACAACATGTGCAACAGCTATATAGAAGCGGCGATCCAGTTCGACTTCCAACTGCGCATCGCCTGCCCCGAAGGCTATGACCCCAACCCTGAATTCGTCGCCCGCGCCGGCGACCGGGTGAGCATCGTGCGCGATCCGCAAGACGCGGTGATCGGCGCCCACCTGGTGAGCACCGATGTCTGGACCTCCATGGGCCAGGAAGAAGAAACCGCCCTGCGCCTCAAGCTGTTCGCGCCGTTCCAGGTCAATCGCGCGCTGCTCGACCTGGCCGCCGAAGACGTGCTGTTCATGCACTGCCTGCCCGCCCACCGCGGCGAAGAAATCAGCCTCGACCTGCTGGACGATCCACGCTCCGTGGCGTGGGACCAGGCAGAAAACCGTCTCCACGCACAAAAGGCCCTGCTCGAGTTTCTGGTCGAGCCGGCGTACCACCACGCATGAGCCAGCCATTACTGCTTAACCTGCGCAATCTCGCCTGCGGCTACCAGGACCAACGGGTCGTGCAGAACCTCAACCTGCACCTCAACGCCGGCGATATCGGTTGCCTGCTCGGTTCCTCCGGCTGCGGCAAGACCACCACCCTGCGCGCGATTGCCGGTTTCGAGCCGGTGCACGAAGGTGAAATCCAGCTGGCCGGCGAAACCATCTCCCGCGCCGGCTTCACCCTGGCGCCGGAGCGCCGGCGGATCGGCATGGTGTTCCAGGACTACGCCCTGTTCCCGCACCTGAGCGTGGCGGACAACATTGCCTTCGGCATCCGCAAGCACCCGCAGAAGAACCGGGTGATCGAGGAACTGCTGGAACTGGTCAACTTGAAGAACCTCGGCAAGCGTTTCCCTCATGAGCTGTCCGGCGGCCAGCAACAGCGCGTCGCACTGGCCCGGGCCCTGGCGCCGGAGCCGCAGTTGCTGCTGCTCGACGAACCCTTCTCCAACCTCGATGGCGAACTGCGGCGCAAGCTCAGTCACGAAGTGCGCGACATCCTCAAGGCGCGGGGCACCAGTGCGATCCTGGTGACCCACGACCAGGAAGAAGCCTTCGCCGTCAGCGATCACGTCGGAGTGTTCAAGGAAGGCCGCCTGGAGCAATGGGACACGCCGTACAACCTCTATCACGAACCGTTGACGCCGTTCGTGGCGAGCTTTATCGGCCAGGGCTACTTCATTCGCGGCCAGCTGGACAGCCCGGAATCGGTGCAGACCGAACTCGGCGTACTGCGCGGCAACCGTGCCTACACCTGGCCGCCCGGCGGCGCGGTGGATGTACTGCTACGCCCGGACGACATCGTTTATGCACCGGACAGCGACCTCAAGGCGCGGATCGTCGGCAAGAGTTTCCAGGGCGCGTCGACCCTGTACCGCCTGCAACTGCCGACCGGCAGCCAGCTCGAGTCGATCTTCCCAAGCCATGCCGATCATCTGATAGGCGCTGACGTCGGAATCCGCGTCGCCGCCGAACACCTGGTGCTGTTCCAGGCCTCCGGCAGCACCGCGGCGCAACTGCCACAGTCTGAATCAGGCGTCCGCCGCTACAGTAGCGCCCACTGATCCAGCGGATTCCGCAGGCGCCGCTCCGGCGCCTGCGGTTTCAATCCAGGAACAGCTTGCCACTGGCCACCAGCATCGCCTGGCCGCCAATCTTCACCCGCGCCCCTTCCAGCCGACAGAACAACGCCCCTCCGCGCTTCGAGCATTGATAGGCCGTCAGGCTCGCCTTATCCAAGCGTTCGGCCCAGTACGGAATCAGGGCGCAGTGGGTTGACCCGGTGACCGGGTCTTCGTTGACGCCAATGGCCGGCGCGAAATAGCGCGAGACAAAATCATGCTGGCTGCCCTGCGCGGTCACGATCGCGCCAGGCCAGGGCAGCTTGGCCAGCGCCGCCATGTCCGGCTGACAGTCGAGCACCGCCTGCTCGGACTCCAACACCGCGAACAACTCGTTGGCCCCCAGTAACGCCACGACCCTCGTGCCCAAAACGCGCTCCAGCTGTTCGCGGCCGTCGATCGCGCGCGGTGCGCGAACCGGGAAATCCAGCCAAAGCTGCGCATCTTCGCGACTGACGCTCAAGGGGCCTGACTGGCAGACGAAGTCGATACGCGGCCCCGGCTCGCCATACACCTCGAACAGCACATGGGCGCTGGCAAGGGTGGCATGGCCGCACAAGGCGATTTCAGTGGTCGGGGTAAACCAGCGGATACGCCAGCCTTGAGGCTCGCGCACGACAAAAGCGGTCTCCGCCAGGTTGTGCTCGGCGGCGATGTTCTGCATCAACTCATCGGCCGGCCAGGCCGGCAGTCGATAGACCATCGCCGGGTTGCCGCTGAACGGACGATCGCTGAACGCGTCGACCTGATGAAACTCAAGCTGCATAAACATTTCTCCTTGAACATGCCGCGCAAGCATGGGGCTGCCCGTCCTGGCGCCGACAGCCACAGAGAAAGTTATTTTTTGCCATACAGCGCCGATACTCATCGGCGCACTGACGGTCAGTCGCGCCCGATATCGGCGAAGGTCGCCTGAGTGTGCTCGGCCAGCACGGCGGCCGAGAGTTCGACCTCAAGCCCACGCCGACCGGCACTGACGAAGATGCTGGCAAAGGGTTGCGCACTGTTATCGATAAAGGTGCGCAGGCGCTTTTTCTGGCCCAGGGGGCTGATCCCGCCCAGCAGGTAACCGGTCGCTCGCTGCGCCGCAGCCGGGTCGGCCATCTCGGCCTTTTTCACCCCCGCCGCGTGCGCCAGGGCCTTGAGGTCGAGACTTCCGACGACCGGCACCACGGCCACCAGCAATTCGCCCTTTTCACTGCTGGCCAGTAGCGTCTTGAACACCTGCGCCGGGTCAAGGCCAAGCTTTTCCGCCGCCTCCAGACCATAGGAGGCCGCCTTCGGGTCGTGTTCATAACTGTGCACCCGATGTTCGGCGCGAACTTTTTTCAGCAGATCCAGTGCAGGGGTCATGGCAACTCCATAGGCAGGGAAAAGAACACCGGCGATTCTAGGATATCCGCCAGCAAAAGGCTCTATTCCAAGGCCCATACCTCAGTTCCGGCAGCCGTCGGCACCAGGCTGGCTGCGCCTTTTGCGCAAAACCCATGCGCTTCCCGCAGGATCATTCACACGACTGATAGTTATAAAATGACTAACGGTTCACTTTCGACCTTTGACAGTAATGTTTCTTGTCTATATTTTTTCGTTTGCGAATATCATGTGGTAGATCCAACAGCCGTACCCAGCAGTAAGCCGCGTCCAGGATGGGGATCCTGCCGACGGTGAAAATCGCGCTCGGCGCCCTTCACGCCAGTGCCAGACAACAACAAAAACCGAGGTTTTCCATGACAACTGCGTTACAACAACCGTCGCTCTCCGGCCAGTGCATGGCCGAGTTCCTGGGTACAGCCTTGTTGATCTTCTTCGGCACCGGTTGCGTCGCCGCGCTCAAGGTCGCGGGCGCCAGCTTCGGCCTGTGGGAAATCAGCGTCATCTGGGGGATCGGCGTGAGCATGGCGATCTACCTCACCGCCGGCGTTTCCGGCGCGCACCTCAACCCCGCGGTCAGCATCGCGCTGTGCATCTTTGCCGACTTCGAGAAACGCAAACTGCCGTTCTACATCGTCTCCCAGATCGCCGGCGCCTTCTGCGCGGCGCTGCTGGTCTACACGCTGTACAGCAACCTGTTCTTCGATTACGAACAAGCCCACCAGATGGTCCGCGGCTCCCAGGCCAGCCTTGAACTGGCGTCGGTATTCTCCACCTATCCCAACCCGGCGCTGTCCACCGCCCAGGCGTTCCTGGTCGAAGTGGTGATTACCGCGATCCTGATGGGCGTGATCATGTCCCTGACCGACGACAACAACGGCTTGCCGCGCGGCCCGATGGCGCCGCTGCTGATCGGCCTGCTGATCGCCGTGATCGGCAGCGCCATGGGGCCGCTGACCGGTTTCGCGATGAACCCGGCGCGGGATTTTGGCCCTAAACTGATGACATTCTTCATGGGTTGGGGCGAGGTTTCCTTTACCGGCGGCCGCGACATTCCGTACTTCCTGGTTCCGATCTTCGCGCCGATTATCGGTGCCTGCCTCGGCGCCGTGGCTTACCGCGGGTTGATTGCCCGCCACCTGCCAACCGTCGCCCCTGCTCCAACGGATGCCGAAAAAGCCATTGACGGCAAAGTAAGAACTTCTTGAAACCGGCGGCGCAAGGTCCTGCCCAACCCCGACCTGCGCCTCTTGCCCACTTCCTTATTTTTGTCCAAGGCAATCGACATGACCGACATTCAGAATAAGAACTACATCATTGCCCTCGATCAGGGTACGACCAGCTCGCGCGCGATCATTTTCGATCGCGACGCCAACGTCGTGTGCACCGCCCAGCGCGAATTCGTCCAGCATTACCCGCAAGCCGGCTGGGTCGAACACGACCCGATGGAAATCTTCGCCACCCAGAGCGCGGTGATGGTCGAGGCCCTGGCGCAAGCCGGCCTGCACCATGACCAGGTCGCCGCCATCGGCATCACCAACCAGCGTGAAACCACGGTGGTCTGGGACAAGACCACCGGCCGGCCGATCTACAACGCCATCGTCTGGCAGTGCCGCCGCAGCACCGAAATCTGCCAGCAGCTCAAGCGTGACGGCCTGGAAGAGTACATCCGCGACACCACCGGCCTGGTCACCGACCCGTATTTCTCCGGCACCAAACTGAAGTGGATCCTCGACAACGTCGAAGGCAGCCGCGAACGCGCGCGCAACGGCGAACTGCTGTTCGGCACCGTCGACAGCTGGCTGATCTGGAAATTCACCGGCGGCAAGACCCACGTCACCGACTACACCAACGCCTCGCGCACCATGCTCTTCAACATCCACACCCTGGAGTGGGATGCGAAGATGCTGGAAGTGCTGGATATCCCGCGGGAAATGCTGCCGCAAGTGAAGTCGTCCTCGGAAATCTACGGCCGCACCAAAAGCGGCATCGCCATCGGCGGTATCGCCGGCGACCAGCAGGCCGCGCTGTTCGGCCAGATGTGCGTCGAGCCGGGCCAGGCGAAGAACACCTACGGCACTGGCTGCTTCCTGCTGATGAACACCGGCGACAAGGCGGTCAAGTCCAAGCACGGCATGCTCACCACCATCGCCTGCGGCCCTCGCGGCGAAGTGGCTTATGCCCTCGAAGGCGCGGTGTTCAACGGCGGCTCTACCGTGCAGTGGCTGCGGGACGAACTGAAGATCATCAACGACGCCCACGACACCGAATACTTCGCCAGCAAGGTCAAGGACAGCAACGGCGTGTACCTGGTCCCGGCCTTCACCGGCCTGGGCGCTCCGTACTGGGACCCCTACGCCCGTGGCGCGCTGTTCGGCCTGACCCGTGGCGTGCGCGTGGACCACATCATCCGCGCCGCGCTGGAATCGATCGCCTACCAGACCCGCGACGTCCTCGACGCCATGCAGCAGGACTCCGGCGAACGCCTTAAGGCCCTGCGCGTGGACGGCGGTGCGGTCGCCAACAACTTCCTCATGCAGTTCCAGGCCGACATCCTCGGCACCCAGGTCGAGCGCCCGCAAATGCGCGAAACCACGGCCCTGGGCGCGGCCTACCTGGCCGGCCTGGCCTGCGGCTTCTGGGGCAGCCTGGAAGAGCTGCGCGGCAAGGCGGTGATCGAGCGCGAGTTCGAACCGCAGTTGGCCGAAACCGAGAAGGAAAAACTCTACGCCGGCTGGAAAAAAGCCGTCAGCCGCACCCGCGACTGGGAACCGCACGAAGGCGCTGAATAAGCCAGGTCGCGGATTCGTATCGGGTTGTAACTGGTCGGGAGCGGATTCCTGCGGCATCATGGGCAAATTTTGCATGGCAGCCCAAAGGAAGCCCCATGAATCTGCCTCCCCGTCAGCAGCAAATCCTCGAGCTGGTCCGCGAACGCGGCTATGTCAGCATCGAGGAAATGGCCCAGCTGTTCGTCGTTACACCGCAAACCATCCGCCGCGATATCAACCAACTGGCGGAAGTGAACCTGTTGCGTCGCTACCATGGCGGCGCAGCCTACGACTCCAGTGTCGAAAACACCGCCTACGCCATGCGCGCCGATCAGATGCGCGACGAGAAACAACGCATCGGCGAAGCCATCGCCGCGCAGATCCCCGATCACGCCTCGCTGTTCATCAATATCGGAACCACCACCGAATCCATTGCCCGGGCGCTGCTCAATCACAGCCACCTGAAGATCATCACCAACAACCTGCACGTGGCGTCCATGCTCAGCGCCAAGGACGACTTCGACGTGCTGCTGACCGGCGGCAATGTGCGTCGCGATGGCGGTGTGGTCGGCCAGGCCAGCGTCGACTTCATCAACCAGTTCAAGGTCGACTTCGCCCTGGTCGGCATCAGCGGTATCGACGAAGACGGCAGCCTGCTGGACTTCGACTACCAGGAAGTGCGGGTGTCCCAGGCAATCATCGCCAATGCCCGGCAGGTGATCCTGGCCGCCGACTCCAGCAAGTTCGGGCGCAATGCCATGATCCGCCTCGGCCCCATCAGCCTGATCGATTGCCTGGTCACCGACCAGCAGCCGGTTCCGGCGCTGACCCAGTTGCTGCAGCAACACAAGATTCGCCTGGAAGTCGTCTGATCCCCTCCCCGTGTAGCCGCTGCCGCAGGCTGCGATAAGGCCGAAGGCCTTCAGCGAACTGGAGATCCTGCGCCCCCTTCGGGCGCGATCGCAGCCTTCGGCAGCGGCTACAGCTTGCTCCTCTGTAAGCCGCGGACGCCTTGCGTCCGACAATGTTCGTAAATTTTCCTTTCCCCGCCTTTCGATGAGTTTTTTCAATCGAATCCCGCTGGCTGTCGGCGTGTTTCTGCGCTAGTATTTTCGCAAATGAACATTAATGTTCGATTTCAAATACCAGAAGAACACGAGGCCAGTCGATGCCCACTTCCACCTTGCCCGCGCCCCCTCTCGCCGAGATTTATGACATTGCCGTGATCGGCGGTGGGATCAATGGTGTCGGCATCGCCGCCGATGCCGCCGGGCGTGGCCTGTCCGTGTTCCTTTGCGAAAAAGACGATCTGGCCAGCCACACTTCCTCGGCCAGCAGCAAGCTGATCCACGGTGGCCTGCGCTACCTCGAACATTACGAATTCCGTCTGGTGCGCGAAGCCCTGGCCGAACGCGAAGTGCTGCTGGCCAAGGCCCCGCATATCGTCAAGCCCATGCGTTTCGTCCTGCCGCACCGCCCGCATCTGCGTCCGGCGTGGATGATCCGCGCCGGCCTGTTCCTTTATGACCACCTGGGCAAGCGGGAAAAACTCGCCGGTTCCAAGAGCCTCAAGTTCGGTGCCGACAGCCCGCTGAAAGCCGAGATCACCAAAGGCTTCGAATACTCCGACTGCTGGGTCGACGACGCCCGCCTGGTGGTGTTGAACGCCATGGCCGCCCGCGAAAAAGGCGCCCATGTGCACACCCAGACCCGCTGCATCAGCGCCCGCCGCAGCAAGGGCATGTGGCACCTGCACCTGGAGCGCGCCGACGGCAGCCTGTTCTCGATTCAAGCCAAGGCCCTGGTGAACGCCGCCGGCCCATGGGTCGCCAAGTTCATCAAGGACGACCTGAAGCTGGATTCGCCTTACGGCATCCGCCTGATCCAGGGCAGCCACCTGATCGTGCCGAAGCTGTACGAAGGCGAACATGCGCACATCCTGCAGAACGAAGACCAGCGCATCGTCTTCACCATTCCGTACCTGAACCACTTCACCCTGATCGGCACCACCGACCGCGAGTACACCGGTGACCCGGCGAAGGTGGCGATTACCGAAGGCGAAACCGACTACATCCTGAAAGTGGTCAACGCCCACTTCAAAAAGCAGCTGAGCCGCCAGGACATCGTGCACACCTACTCCGGCGTGCGCCCGCTGTGCAACGACGAATCCGACAACCCGTCGGCCGTGACCCGCGACTACACCCTGGCGCTGTCCGGCAATGCCGACGAAGCGCCGTTGCTGTCGGTGTTCGGTGGCAAGCTGACCACCTACCGCAAGCTGGCCGAATCGGCCATGGCCCAGCTGACGCCGTTCTTCAAGGGCATCAAGCCGAGCTGGACCGCCCACTCGACCCTGCCCGGCGGCGAAGACATGACCACCCCGCAGGCACTGGCCGAAGCGATTCGCCAGAAGTTCGACTGGGTACCCAGCGAAATCGCCCGCCGCTGGGCCACCAGCTACGGCAGCCGCACCTGGCGCCTGCTGGAAGGCGTACACAGCCTGAGCGACCTGGGCGAGCACCTGGGTGGCGGCCTGTACACCCGCGAAGTCGATTACCTGTGCAGCGAAGAATGGGCGGTCAATGCCCAGGACATCCTGTGGCGCCGCAGCAAGCTGGGGCTGTTCACGACCCCGGCAGAGCAGGAAAAACTGCAGCACTACCTGCAGAAGGTCGAGCAGAACCGGGCGAAGATCGAAGCCGCCTGATCGCCCGTCCTATTAAAGAAGCCCCCGCGTCACATGGCCCGGGGGCTTTTTCATGGCAGCAGCGTCTGTAGGAGCGAGGCTTGCCCGCGATCCGCGCAACGCGGTGCAACAGGATCAGCGCGGTGATGCCATCGCGGGCAAGCCTCGCTCCTACGGGAATGAGCCCGGCCCTGCTGGGCATTCGGTTTTCCGAACGCGACTTTCGGGTCAATTCGGATAACCGGATAAAGACCGCCGACAATATCCGCCATAAATATTTAATAGCCTTTCAAATCAAGGTCTTGATACGGATCAGCTGGCCTGGCACGACTCATGCTCTACACTCTTCGACGAATGCCTGATGGGCCAACACACATCAGGAGCCGTCAAGGCATTCGCTGTATAAGAGAGCCGTCGAACTGGCTTCATAAAAAAAACAAATGTCGAGGAAATATTGATGCGCATCGTTCCCCATCTGTTGGGCGCAGCCATTGCTGCTGCTCTGATTAGCACTCCAGTGGTCGCCGCCGAACTCACCGGCACGCTGAAGAAAATCAAAGACTCCGGCACCATCACCCTCGGACATCGCGACGCTTCCATTCCGTTCTCCTACATCGCGGATGCATCCGGCGTTCCAGTCGGCTACTCCCACGACATCCAGCTGAAAATCGTCGAAGCCATCAAGAAAGACCTCGACATGCCGGATCTCAAGGTCAAATACAACCTGGTTACCTCGCAGACCCGTATCCCGCTGGTGCAGAACGGCACCGTGGACGTCGAGTGCGGTTCCACCACCAACAACGTCGAGCGTCAGCAGCAGGTCGACTTCTCCGTCGGCATCTTCGAGATCGGCACCCGTCTGCTGTCCAAGAAGGATTCGCCTTACAAGGACTTCGCCGACCTGAAGGGCAAGAACGTCGTGACCACCGCCGGCACCACGTCCGAGCGCATCCTCAAGGCGATGAACGCCGACAAGCAGATGGGCATGAACGTGATCTCGGCCAAGGACCATGGCGAGTCCTTCAACATGCTCGAAGGCGGCCGCGCCGTCGCCTTCATGATGGACGACGCGCTGCTGGCCGGTGAAATGGCCAAGGCCCGCAAACCGACCGACTGGGCTGTGACCGGTACCGCGCAATCCTACGAAATCTACGGCTGCATGGTCCGCAAGGGCGACGCACCGTTCAAGAAGGCCGTGGACGACGCCATCGTCGCCACCTTCAAGTCGGGCGAGATCAACAAGATCTACGACAAATGGTTCCAGTCGCCAATTCCACCAAAAGGCCTGAACCTGATGTTCCCGATGAGCGACGAGCTCAAGGCCCTGATCGCCAACCCGACCGACAAAGCGGCTGACGATAAAAAGTCCTGATTCCTGACTAACCTTGTCTCCTGAAAGGGCGCGGCCCTTTCAGGAGCCTGTCACTACCTGCTGGCTTTTTTTGGAAACACTCGAACCGGTGGTTGTCGAGCCGATCGCGTGTGCCTGGGCGTCATCCAGGCGGGAACGGATTTCCCCAAGCGGGTGCTTGTACATCGATCGATCAGAGGGGAGACCCTAATGAATTACAACTGGGACTGGGGCGTGTTCTTCAAGTCCACCGGCGTGGGCAGCGAGACCTATCTCGACTGGTACATCGCGGGCCTGGGCTGGACCATCGCCATCGCCGTGGTAGCCTGGATCGTCGCACTGCTGCTGGGCTCGATCCTGGGCGTCATGCGTACCGTGCCGAACCGCCTGGTGTCGGGCATCGCCACCGTCTACGTGGAGATTTTCCGTAACGTACCGCTGCTGGTTCAGCTGTTCATCTGGTACTTCCTGGTGCCGGACCTGCTGCCGCAAAACCTGCAGGACTGGTACAAGCAGGACCTCAACCCGACCACCTCGGCCTACCTGAGCGTCGTCGTGTGCCTGGGCCTGTTCACCGCCGCCCGTGTCTGCGAACAGGTGCGCACCGGTATCCAGGCGCTGCCACGCGGCCAGGAATCCGCGGCCCGCGCCATGGGCTTCAAGCTGCCGCAGATCTACTGGAACGTGCTGCTGCCCCAGGCCTATCGGATCATCATTCCGCCGCTTACCTCGGAATTCCTCAACGTCTTCAAGAACTCCTCCGTGGCCTCGCTGATCGGCCTGATGGAGTTGCTGGCGCAGACCAAGCAGACCGCCGAGTTCTCGGCCAACCTGTTTGAAGCCTTCACCCTGGCCACGCTGATCTACTTCACCCTGAACATGAGCCTGATGCTGCTGATGCGCATGGTCGAGAAGAAAGTCGCGGTGCCCGGCCTGATCTCCGTGGGGGGCAAATAATGGAATTCGATTTCACTGGCGTCGTCCCGGCCATTCCCGGCCTGTGGAACGGCATGCTGATGACCCTCAAGCTGATGGCCCTGGGCGTCGTCGGCGGGATCGTCCTCGGCACCATCCTGGCGCTGATGCGTTTGTCCCACAGCAAACTGCTGTCGAACATCGCCGGCGTCTACGTCAACTACTTCCGCTCCATCCCGCTGCTGCTGGTGATCACCTGGTTCTACCTGGCGGTCCCCTTCGTGCTGCGCTGGATCACCGGCGAAGACACCCCGATCGGCGCGTTCGGCTCGTGCATCGTGGCCTTCATGATGTTCGAAGCGGCGTACTTCTGCGAAATCGTCCGCGCCGGCGTGCAGTCGATTCCCAAGGGCCAGATGGGCGCCGCCCAGGCACTGGGCATGAGCTATGGCCAGATGATGCGCCTGATCATCCTGCCCCAGGCGTTCCGCAAGATGACCCCGCTGCTGCTGCAGCAGAGCATCATCCTGTTCCAGGACACCTCGCTGGTGTACACCGTGGGCCTGGTGGACTTCCTCAATGCTTCGCGCTCCAGCGGCGACATCATCGGCCGCTCCAATGAGTTCCTGATCGTTGCCGGTCTGGTGTATTTCACAATCAGCTTTGCCGCCTCGCTGCTGGTCAAGCGTCTGCAAAAAAGGTTTGCCGTATGATCTCTATCAAGAACATCAACAAGTGGTATGGGGACTTCCAGGTGCTGACCGATTGCAGCACCGAGGTCAAGAAAGGCGAAGTGATCGTGGTGTGCGGACCGTCCGGCTCCGGCAAATCCACCCTGATCAAATGCGTCAACGCCCTGGAGCCGTTCCAGAAAGGAGACATCGTGGTCGACGGCACCTCCATCGCCGACCCGAAGACCAACCTGCCGAAACTGCGCTCGCGCGTGGGCATGGTGTTCCAGCACTTCGAGCTGTTCCCGCACCTGACCATCACCGAAAACCTGACCATCGCGCAGATCAAGGTGCTGGGCCGCAGCAAGGAAGAAGCCACCAAGAAAGGCCTGCAATTGCTGGAGCGCGTCGGCTTGTCCGCCCACGCCCACAAGCACCCGGGTCAGTTGTCCGGCGGCCAGCAGCAGCGTGTGGCGATCGCCCGCGCGCTGGCGATGGACCCGATCGTCATGCTGTTCGACGAACCGACTTCCGCGCTCGACCCGGAAATGGTCAACGAAGTGCTGGACGTGATGGTGCAACTGGCTCACGAAGGCATGACCATGATGTGCGTGACCCACGAAATGGGCTTCGCCCGCAAGGTCGCGGACCGGGTGATCTTCATGGACGCCGGCAAAATCATCGAAGACTGCCCGAAAGAGGAATTCTTCGGCGACATCAACGCCCGCTCCGAGCGTGCGCAGCATTTCCTCGAGAAAATCCTGCAGCACTAAAGCACAGCCTGTAGCCGCTGCCGCAGGCTGCGATCGGCTCCGAAGGAGACGTGCTCTTCGGATCCGGATAAGGTCCTGCGGACCTTATCGCAGCCCGCGGCAGCGGCTACAGGAATCGTGCAGTGGTTGACCCAAGGCATCTGTGATGAAATGCGACCCCACTCTCTATCGCGCCGCGCCGCCATCACTCGCCGTGAAACCCCGTCTGATCCGCCACCTGTTCCTGCCGCCACTGGTCATCGCGCTGATGATCGGCCTGGGCTACGTCGGCTTCTGGATCAGCGAGCATTACGGCATCCGCAGCCTCAGCGAGAACGGCGAACGCCAGCTGGAACTGCACGCCCGCGCGGTCGAAAGCGAGATCAGCAAATACACCTACCTGCCCAGCCTGCTGGAACTCGAATCCAGTGTGTCGCTGCTGCTCAACGACCCGACGGCGGAGCACCGGCAGACCGTCAACAATTACCTCGAAGGCCTGAACCGGCGCAGCCGCAGTCGGGCCATTTACGTGATGGACACCACCGGTCGCGTGCTGGCCACCAGCAACTGGCGCGACGTCGACAGCTACCTGGGTGAAGACCTGTCGTTCCGGGCCTATTTCCAGAATGCCGTGCGCGGCCAGCCCGGGCGCTTCTACGGCATCGGCAGTACCAACGGCGAGCCCGGCTACTACCTGGCCCACGGCCTGGAAGAACAGGGCAAGATCATCGGCGTGGCGGTGGTCAAGGTGCGCCTGGAGGCCCTGGAAGAACGCTGGCAACGCGCCCGCCTGGAAGGCTTCGTCAGCGACGAGAACGGCATCATCATCCTTTCCAGCGACCCGGCCCGGCGCCTCCGCTCGGTACGCCCGCTGAGCGACGACACCAAGGAGCGCCTGGCGCGCAGCCTGCAATATTACTGGTTCACCCTCAACGAACTGGAGCCGCTGGCCCGCGAACGCCTGGCCGAAGGCGTGGAGAAGCTGACCTTCCCGGCCAACACCGAGCTGGTGTCCGACGACAAGGAAATCAGCTACCTGTCCCAGACCCGGCCCCTGAGCGATACGCCCTGGAACTTCACCCTGCTGACCCCGCTCAAGGACCTGCGCCGCGAAGCCATCAACCAGGGCATCCTGGTGGCCGTGGCCTTTGCCCTGGTGGCTTTCCTGCTGATTGCCTGGAACGAGCGGCGCAAGGTCATCGCCACCCGCCTCGCCGCCCGCGAAGCCCTGCAGGAAGCCAACAACCAGCTGGAACGGCGGATCGCCGAACGCACCAGCGACCTGCGCGCCAGCAACGAACGGCTCAAGGGCCAGATCCGCGAGCGCCGCCAGGCCGAGGAAACCCTGCGCCGCGCCCAGGACGAACTGGTCCAGGCCGGCAAGCTCGCCGCCATCGGCCAGATGTCCACCAGCATCGCCCATGAACTGAACCAGCCGCTGGCCGCCCTGCGCACCCTGTCCGGCAACACCGTGCGTTTCCTCGAGCGCGGCGCCCTGGATACCGCCAGCACCAACCTCAAGACTATCAACGAACTGATCGACCGCATGGGCCGCATCACCGCCAGCCTGCGTTCCTTCGCCCGTCGTGGTGAGGACCAGGGCGAAGCCAGCCTCGGCAAGGCCGTGGACGCCGCCCTGCAACTGCTCAACGCGCGCCTGGAAAACCTGCCGCTGCAATTGCACCGCGACTTCAGCGAAGTCCAGGTAAGGATCGACCAGACCCGCCTGGAGCAGATCCTGGTCAACCTGATCGGCAACGCCCTGGACGCCATGCAGGCCCAGCCGCGGCCGGAGCTGTGGCTGGAAGGCGAAAGCGTCGAAGGCAAATACCGCCTGCGGGTGCGCGACAACGGCCACGGCATCGACGCCGAGGCGCGCAAGCATCTGTTCGAACCCTTCTTCACCACCAAACCCGGCGAACAGGGCCTGGGCCTCGGCCTGACCCTGTCCGCCAGCCTGGCCGCCGCCACGGGTGGCAACCTGGGCGTCGAGCACCCGGCCGACGGCGGCACCGCCTTCGTCCTCAGCCTGCCCCTGGTCAGCCCTACACAAGCCGAGCCGCTATGAACAACGACCTTACCGTCCTGATCGTCGAAGACGACCCCCATGTCCTGCTCGGCTGCCAGCAGGCCCTGGCCCTGGAAGACATTCCCTGCGTCGGCGTCGGCAGCGCCGAAGAAGCCCTGGAGCGGGTCGGCGACAACTTCGCCGGGATCGTCATCAGCGATATCCGCCTGCCGGGCATCGACGGCCTGGAACTGCTGACCCGCCTCAAGGCCCGCGACCGCAGCCTGCCGGTGGTGCTGATCACCGGTCACGGCGATATCTCCATGGCCGTCGGCGCCATGCAGAAAGGCGCCTATGACTTCATGGAAAAGCCCTTCTCCCCCGAGCGCCTGGTGGAGGTCGCCCGCCGTGCCCTGGAGCAGCGCGGGCTGGCCCGGGAAGTGTCGTCGCTGCGCCGCCAGCTGGCCGAGCGCGACTCCCTCGAAGGACGGATCATCGGCCGTTCGCCGGCCATGCAGCACCTGCGGGAGCTGATCGCCAACGTCGCCGACACCTCGGCCAACGTGCTGATCGAAGGCGAGACCGGCACCGGCAAGGAACTGGTCGCCCGCTGCCTGCATGACTTCAGCCGCCGCCACACCCACCAGTTCGTCGCCCTCAACTGCGGCGGCCTGCCGGAAAACCTGTTCGAAAGCGAGATCTTCGGCCACGAGGCCAACGCCTTCACCGGCGCCGGCAAGCGGCGCATCGGCAAGATCGAGCACGCCCACGAAGGCACGCTGTTCCTCGACGAAGTGGAAAGCATGCCGATGAACCTGCAGATCAAACTGCTGCGGGTGTTGCAGGAGCGCACCCTGGAGCGCCTGGGCTCGAACCAGAGCGTGGCGGTGGATTGCCGGGTGATCGCGGCGACCAAGTCCGACCTCGACGAACTGGGGCGCGCCAACCAGTTTCGCAGCGACCTGTATTACCGCTTGAACGTGGTGACCCTGGAGCTGCCACCGTTGCGCGAGCGTCGCGAGGACATCCTGCAGCTGTTCGAACACTTCCTGCAGCAATCGTCCCTGCGCTTCGACCGCGCCGCGCCGGAGCTGGACAACCAGACCCTGTCGAACCTGATGAGCCACGACTGGCCGGGCAACGTGCGCGAGTTGCGCAACGTCGCCGAACGTTTTGCCCTGGGCCTCCCGGCGTTCAAGAAGTCCAGCGGCAACGCCGCGCAGGGCCTGGGCTTTGCCGAGGCGGTCGAGGCCTTCGAGCGCAACCTGCTGGGCGACGCCCTGCAACGCAGCGGCGGCAACCTGACCCAGGCCAGCCAGGAACTGGGCATGGCCAAGACCACGCTGTTCGACAAGGTCAAGAAATACGGCCTGAGCCACTAACCAGACTGCGAGAAGTACCGTGGATTTATTGCTCAAAGCCTGCCTGGGCGCCGCCGTGGTGGTGATCCTTGCCGCCCTGGCCAAGACCCGGAATTACTACATCGCCGGCCTGGTGCCGCTGTTCCCGACCTTCGCCCTGATCGCCCACTACATCGTCGGCAAGGGCCGTTCCATCGACGACCTGAAGACCACAATCCTGTTCGGCATGTGGTCGATCATTCCCTACTTCGTGTACCTGGCGACCCTCTATGTAATGGTCGACCGCCTGCGCCTGGAAGCCTCCCTGGCAGTGGCCGCGGTGGCCTGGCTGATGGCCGCCACCGTGCTGGTCAGCGTCTGGGTCCGCGTCCACGCCTGACTCCCCCTGTAGCCGCTGCCGCAGGCGGCGATAAGGCCGAAGGTCTTCAGCGATCTCAAGACCTCTGCGGCCCCTGCGGGGGCGATCGCAGCCTCGCGGGCCCGGCAGCGGCTACAGGTGCCGTTCAGCGCCCTGGCCCGTCCCTTGCATTTACCCTGTAAAGCCCGCTCTGCCTGCGTTTGCGACCTGTGACGCAGGCTTTTCCGAGGGGCGCTGCCATGGGTAAATCCTGCTTTGAACATTCTCGATCTCGACCACAGCCTGACCGCCCAGGAGCCTGTCCAACGCCGGCTGCGCAGCGGCCAGGCGCGACGCCTGGACCTGCTGGACCTGGGCCCGAAACTGCGGCTCTGGTCCACCGAACGCACCTACCGCCACTTCACCGAGCGCCTGCGGCAAAGGCCCGCCCACAGCGGCCCGCAGCCGGAAATCTTCTTTGTCGGCTCCGGTGACTACCACCACCTGACCCCGGCCTTCCTCGCCGACCTGCAACAGCCGGTCAGCCTGATCCACTTCGACAACCACCCCGACTGGGTGCGCTTCGCGCCGCGCCGGCACTGCGGTTCCTGGGTCAACCGGGCGCTGCAGCTGCCGCACATCCAGCGCATCGTCACCCTCGGGCCGTGCAGCGACGACCTGCACAACCCGCAGCTGCGCGGCGGCAACCTCGGCGCGCTGCGCCACGGCAAGCTGCAGCTGTTTCCCTGGGAGCACGCGCCCTCCAAGGTCTGGGGCCGGGTCGGCGACGGCGCCGGGCACCAGCAGCAGGAAAACCACCTGCACTGGCGCAACCTGGCCGGGCTCGACTGGCCAGCCTTCCTCGACCAGTTGATCGCCAGCCTGCCCACCCAGGCGATCTGGATCACCATCGACAAGGACGTGCTGGCCAGTGCCGACGCGGCGACCAACTGGGACCAGGGCGGCATGCGCCTGAGCCACCTGCTGCAGGCCCTGCGCAGCCTGGCGGCGGGCAAGCGCATCCTCGGTATCGACATCTGCGGCGAATTCGCCGCGCCGGCCTTCAGCAACGCCTTCAAGCGCTGGGAAGCACGCTCCGACCAACCGCCGGCCGAACGCTGGAGCGCGGCCGACCTGCTGCGTAATTCGACCACCAACGAAGCCCTGATGGCGCTGTTCGAGGAGCTGTTCCCGTGACCCTGACCGTTGTCTTGCTGGTGGCGTTTTCCATTGTCCTGGACGTAATCGGCCAGCTCTGTTTCAAGCTCGGCCTGGACCGCCTGCCGGAGCTGGAAGGCGGTTTTCGCCTGAATGCCTTCTGGGGCCAGGTGTTCAACGCGCCGCTGCTGTGGTGCGGCATCGGCGCCTATGTGATCGAGTTTTTCGTCTGGCTCGAAGCCCTCTCCCGCGCGCCGCTGAGCCTGCTGTTTCCGGCGGCGGCCCTGGCCTATTGCGGCGTGGTCCTGGCCGGCAAGCTGATTCTCGGCGAGCACGTCAGCCGCCGGCGCTGGCTGGGCACCCTGGTCATCACCCTCGGCGTGATGCTGGTGTGCGTCGCCAGCACCTGAGCCCCCTCAACGCTTCACAAGGAAAGATTTCATGACTGCACAGACTCACGGCTGGCTCCACGGGCGCCTCGGCACCCTGGTGCTCTGGGCCCTGCTGATCGGCTTCGAAAGCGCCGGCCAGATCGCCACCAAGGTCGGCGGCGACCAGTTGGGCCAGATGGATTTCAACCTGCAATGGCTGGCCGCGGTGGCGGTCAACCCGGGGGTGCTGCTGGCGATTGCCTGCTACATCGGCGCGTTCTTCGTGTGGATGCTGATCCTGCGGCGCAGCAGCCTGTCCCTGGCTTTCCCCCTGAGTTCGCTGGTGTTCGTGGTGGTGTTGCTCGGTTCCTGGCTGGGCCTGGGCGAGCAGATCAGCCTGCTGCACTGGGTCGGCGTGCTGGTGATCGTCGGCGGGATTGCCCTGCTGGCCGAGGGCGAGGAGGCCTAGAATAGGGGGGCGCATAACGCCCCTGTAGCCGCTGCCGAGCCCGCGAGGCTGCGATAAGGCCCGCAGGGCCTTGGTTCCCAATCTCCCGCCGAACCTTTCGCGGTCTTCAGAACGCCACGACCGTACCGGTCGATCGCAGCCTGCGGCAGCGGCTACAGGTGCGCGGGTGTCAGCTCTTGGGGTGTTTCAGCAGAAAGCCCAGGCCATGGGCCAGCGGAATCACCTTCACCCCCGCCGCCCGCTGCTGTTCGCGGATCTCGCGGTGGAAGGCCTTGACCCGGGTCCAGTGCATCTTCGGCCGGTAGTGGTGTTCGGCGTGGTAGCCGTTGTTCATCCAGATCAGGTTGTAAAGCCAGCTGTAGGAACTCACGCCCCAGGCGATCGGCAGGTCCGGGTTGCCGCCCAGGTGTTCGTAGTAGCCGTTGAGCGAGGACAGCGACTGTCCCAGGTACCAGAACGGCAGCAGCACCAGCAGCGCATGCCAGTCGTATAGCCCCAGCGCCACGTAGGCCAATACCGTCACGCCGATTTCCACCTTGACCCAACGCGCGTCCGCCGGGCGCTTGCGCTGCATTTCCTGGTAGATGGCCTTGGGGTCGTCGCGGAAAAAACTCAGGAAGGTGTAGGCCCAGACATTGTCTGGCTGGCCGTTGCGGCCATGCAGGTAGATCGACAGCGGATCGACCGTGGTGCCGTCCGGGCCGGGCCGATCCGAGTTGCCACGGTGATGGCGGTTATGGATATCGCGGTACAGGGTCTGGGAAAAACCAATGGTCACCGACAGCAGCAGATCGAAGCCGCGGTTCAGCCACGGCAGGCTGAAATAGGCGTTGTGGATCTGGTTGTGGGAAATGCTGTTGATGCTCCACGACAGGCTGAGCGCATACAACGACGCCGCCGGCAGGATCACCCACCAGGACAGGCTGTGAAAGGCCAGCACCAGCCACAGGACGAAGGAAAAATGCGCCAGGGCCATCAGGATCGGGACGATGTCCCACAGCGAATGGGCGAGCAGGCGATAAGCGGGACGAGCCATGAAGAACTTCCTGAAAAGTGGGTTCATTGCGGTGATTGCAAAGGCCGGACCAGCCTTGCTTTGTGTAGCCGCTGCCGCAGGCTGCGATAAGGCCCGAAGGGTCTTCGAAGGCCCTCAAGAGCAACCCCTGCTGCGTCGGAGTGCCGCCCAAGTCGATCGCAGCCTCCGGTAGCGGCTACAGGGGCGACGGATTCAACAGGGCCGGCCTCAGAACTGGTAGCTGAGGGCGGTCTGGACCTGGCCCTGGTTCACTTCGCCGCGCTCGCGCACCAGGGTGCTGTCGGCCGCCGAGCCCGTCAGGTGGATCCAGCTGGCGCTGGTCATCCACGACCAGTTGCCGCCCAGGGGCACCTGCAGGTTCTGGGTCAGGGTCAGGTTCTGCAAACCGCCACCGGCGCTGTAGCGGCCGATGTCCGTCGCCTGGGCTTCGGCGTCGCTGATGCCAAAGAAGGTCTGGGTCTGCCGGGCGTCGGCGAAATGCGCGGTGAGGTTGCTGCTGCCGATGATCCCCAGGCCCAGGGGATAACCGATTTCGCCGCCGACCTTGCCCAGCAGGCCGCCCTGGCCGGAGCCCGCGCCCACCGCGCTGCCGAGGGAGGCGAACAGGCGCCAGAAGTCGTCCGGCGCGTATTGGATGTAGCCGCCGACATCGGCCATGTTCGGCACATCCCGCAGGCCGCGCAGCGAGCCGTTGGCGTTGCGTCCCGGCAAGTAGTTGATATAGGGCCCGGCGCTGAAACCATTGCCCTTGAAGGCATCCCAGGTCAGGCCGTCGTCGGTGTCGAGGCTGACATCGCCCCACTCCAGATCGACATAGGGCAAGGGCACGGTGTCATGCCGGCTGCCGCTGGGGTCATGGGGCTGGTAACCGATGCCCAGGCCCAGCGCGCCGCTCAGACCATCCTGGCCTCCGTCCTCGGCGAAAGCCCCGCAGACAGCCCCCAGAGACAGCAGAGCGGCGAGCAGGGCGGAGCGTGTGAAGCTGAACATGGCGCGGGTTTCCTTAAGTGAAGATGCGCGCATCAATCACCACCGTGCCCCCTCCCTGCAAGCACTGATGTTGTTTGTAGCGAGCTACAAAATTTGTAGCTCCAACCCGCCCATCCAACGCCTTGTTCCCGCGCAAAGCCCGGCCCGCCTGGGCTTGAGCCACTTGGCACAGTCCCTGCTCCAGTGCCTGGCATGCGCAAAGTGCGCTCCTCTACAACAGGTAACTGCAGATGATGCACTGGCATATCGTGTGTGACTTCGACGGGACCATCACCCGCACCGACGTGATCGACAACATCCTCCAACGCTTCGCCGACCCGAGCTGGGAAGACATCGAGCAACAATGGCTGGATGGCCATATCGGCTCCCGGGAATGCCTCAGCCGCCAACTGGCGCTGGTCAAGGCCTCGCCCGCCGAATTGCTGGCCTGCTTCGACAGCGTCGAGATCGATCCCGACTTCCCCGACTTCGTCGATCACGTGATCGGCCTGGGCGCGTCCCTGGAAGTGGTCAGCGACGGCATCGAGCAAGGCATCGCGCGAATCCTCGCGCGCCACTACGTGAGCCTGCTGCCGATCCTCGCCAACCGTCTGCGCCAGGTCGACCAGCGCAGCTGGCGCATCGACTTCCCGCATTCCAGCGACGCCTGCCGCGCCGCGTCCGGCAACTGCAAATGCAAATCCACGCCCAAGGGCAAGCGGGTGCTGGTGATCGGCGACGGCCAGTCCGACATGTGCGTGGCCGCCAGCGCCGACTTCGTGTTCGCCAAGGGCCGCCTGGCCGAGTACTGCCAACGCCACGCCATTCCCCACGCGACCTTCGACTCCTTCGCCGAACTGCCGGCACTGCTGGCGCTGTTGCCCAACGAAGCGGCCAACGCCGGCACCTTCACCCTCGACAACACCACCGAACACTCCGTACACACTCAGGAACTCTTCCATCATGTCTGACATTCGTATCGCGACCGCCGAAGACCAGGTGCTTCTGGAAAAAGAAGCCAAGTACTGCTCCTACGGCGACACCGTCCACTACATCGAGCCGCCACGGATCTTCAGCCGCTGCGAGGGCTCCTACGTCTGGGACACCAGCGACCAGGCCTACCTCGACCTGCAGATGTGGTACTCGGCGGTGAACTTCGGCTATGCCAACCCGCGCCTGAACAATGCCCTCAAGCAACAGATCGACAGCCTGCCGCAGATTGCCAGCCAGTACCTGCACAAGGGCAAGATCGAGCTCTCGGAAATGATCGCGGTCGATGCCAAGAAGAAATTCGGCCTCGACGGCCGCGTGCACTTTAACGTCGGCGGTTCGCAGTCGGTGGAGGACTCGCTGAAAGTCGTGCGCAACGCCACCAACGGCAAGAGCCTGATGTTCGCTTTCGAGGGCGGCTACCACGGCCGCACCCTCGGTGCCTCGTCGATCACCTCCAGCTACCGCTACCGTCGCCGCTACGGCCACTTCGGCGAGCGCGCCAACTTCATTCCCTTCCCCTACCACTTCCGCGGCCCCAAGGGCATGACCAAGGAAGAGTACGGCAGCCACTGCGTGCAGCAGTTCGCCCGACTGTTCGAGACTGAATACAACGGCGTCTGGGACCCGAAAGTCGGCCAGAGCGAATACGCCGCCTTCTACGTCGAGCCGATCCAGGGCACAGGCGGCTACGTGATCCCGCCGATGAACTTCTACAGCGAGCTCAAGCACGTGCTCGACCAGCACGGCATCCTGATGGTGGTCGACGAGATCCAGATGGGCTTCTACCGCACCGGCAAGCTGTGGTCGATCGAGCACTTCGACGTCAAGCCGGACGTGATCGTCTTCGGCAAGGCCCTGACCAACGGCCTCAATCCCCTGGGCGGCATCTGGGCCCGCGAAGAACTGATCAACCCCAAGGTGTTCCCGCCGGGTTCGACCCACTCCACCTTCGCCTCCAACCCGCTGGGCACCGCGGTGGGCCTGGAAATGTTCAAGATGACCAGCGAGATCGACTACGGCGCGATGGTCATGGACAAGGGCAAGTACTTCCTGGCCGGATTGCAAGACCTGCAGAAGCGCTACCCGATCATCGGCGACGTCGACGGCCTGGGCCTGGCGCTGCGCTGCGAGATCTGCACCAGCGACGGTTTCACCCCGGACAAGGCGACCCTGGACTACATGGTCGAGGAAGGCATGAAGGGCGACATCGAAATCAACGGCCAGCGCCTGGGGCTGATTCTCGATGTGGGCGGCTACTACAAGAACGTCATCACCCTGGCCCCCTCGCTGGAAATCAGCTACGCGGAGATCGACCTCGGCATCGCCCTGCTCGACCGTCTGCTGGACCGGGCCATGAAGCGATGAGCGCACCGATCGATCTGGACGAAGGCATCGACCTGGGCCAGGGCGATGCCGGGTTCGTGCTCGGCAGTGGCGAGGTCGCGGTGTTGTTGATCCACGGCCTCACCGGCACCCCGACGGAACTGCGTCGGGTGGCCGTCGGCCTGGCCAACGCGGGGTGCACGGTGTACGTGCCGACCCTGGCCGGGCACTGCGGCAACAACGCCGACCTGCAGGCCACCGGCTGGCAGGACTGGTACGAGGGCGTGCGCCGGACCTTCGTCGGCATCCGTCGCCGCCACCGGCAGGTGTTCGTCGGCGGCCTGTCGATGGGCGCCGTCATGTCCATGTACCTGGCCTCGGAACACCCGGGCCAGGTCAGCGGCCTGCTGATGTATTCGACCACCCTCAAGTACGACGGCTGGAGCATCAACAAGCTGGCGTTCCTCACCCCGCTGCTGATGAAGATCCCGTTCGGCGTGCACATCTGCAGCTTCGAGGAGAAGCCGCCGTACGGCATCAAGAACAAGCGCCTGCGGGCGGTGGTCGAGCGGCAGATGAAGGCCGGCGAAAGCAGCAGTGCCGGCCTGCTGACCATGGAAGGGGTGACTGTGCGCGAACTGCACCGGATGAACGCGGTGGTGAAAAAACGCATGCCGTCGATCACCACCCCGGCCCTGGTGCTGCACTCCATCGAGGACGACATCACCAGCCGCTGGAACGCCGACTATGTCGAGCGCAAGCTCGGCGGCCCGGTGGTCAAGGTACTGCTCGACAACTGCTACCACATGATCACCGTCGACCTGCAGTACCGCCGGGTGGTGGAGTTGAGCGCGGACTTCATCGAAAGGCAGGCAGGCCCGCGGCCCGTGGCGTACGACGACCTGCGCCAGTTCGCCTGACTCAAGGACCGCACGTGATCACCAGCCAAGTCTTTTCGAGCATCCAGGCCATCGACCGCAACGCCTGGAACGACTGTTTTCCCGGCGCCCTGGAAGATTGGGATTATTACCTGGCGGTACAGAACGCCGGCATCGAGGGCTTCAGCTGGCGCTATCTGGCAGTGTTCGAAGATTCGAGGCTGGTGGCCGTCGCCCCGGCCTTCACCACCTGCTATCGCCTGGACACCACCGTCTCGGGCCCGGCCAAGCGCCTGAGCGAACGCCTGCAACGCTGGTGGCCTGGGCTGCTGCAACTGCGCCTGTACGCCATCGGTTCGCCGGTGGCCGAACAGTGCCACGCCGGCACTGCCAGCCATATCCCCGCGGTGCGCCGCCAGGCCTTGCTGGCGCAACTGCTGCACCTGGCCCGGCGCGACGCCGACGCCCAGGGCATCGGCCTGCTGGCGGTCAAGGATGCCGCCAGCCAGGATCGGCAATGGGCCGCCAGCTGCCAGGCGTTCGGCCTGCAAGCCATGCCCAGCCTGCCCAGCGCCCTGTTGCCGGTGCCCTTCGGCTCGCTGGATGCCTACCTCGGCACCCTGGGCAAGTCCACGCGCAAGGACCTGCGCCGCAAGTTGCGCGCGCCCGGGCTGCGAATCGAATGGCGACACAACATCGACGATGTGCTGCCCGAGGTCATGCGCCTGTACGAAGCCACCCTGCGGCGCAGCGAACTGCAATTCGAACGCTTACCCGCGCCCTATTTCACCGGTATCCTCCAGCAGTTGGGGGAACGGGCCGCCTGCGTGCTGTACTGGGTCGACGACCAACTGGTGGCCTTCAACCTGGTGCTGCTGGACGAGCACCGACTGATCGACAAATTCTTCGCCCACGACCTGGATATCAGTCGTGAGCACAACCTGTATTTGCGCAGCTGGATGGCCAATGTCGACTACTGTATCCAGCACCGGATCGCGCTCTACGAATGTGGCCAGGCCGGTTATGCCAGCAAGCTGCGCCTGGGCTGTACCTTCACCGGCAACAGCCTGTTTTTCCAGCATCGCAACCCGCTGCTCGACACCCTGCTCAAAGGGCTGAAATATGTTCTCCGGCCGGATCGCACCGACCCCGCCATGGCTGCTGCACTAAGCGAAAGTTCATGACCAGAAAAGACCGCCGCCGCGCCCCTCGCCCTTTCGCCATCTCCCGCTGGAGCCTGCAGCGCAAGCTGGTGCTGGCGTTCTGGATGGTCAGCGTGATCCCCACCATGATCGCCGCGGAGCTGGCGGCCACCACCCTGTCGCAGATCTTCGACAGCAACGTGCGCATCTGGCTGCAGGAGTCGACCAAGATCGTCGAGGACGAAATCACCGAGACCCTGCGCGACAACGCGCGCATCGCCCAGCTGTTCCTGCGTTATGCCAGGCCGCCCACCGACCGCAACGCGGCCAGGCACGACAAGCTCACCGCCGACATCGCCGACTCCATGGGCATCGATGTGGTGGCGCTGATCCGCAAGCGCGACCAGCAGGTGGTGTTCAGCACCGCCGCCGACGACATCGTCGGGCAGGTCAGCCTGGCCCACAACGCCGTGCTGCAGACCCTGCAGGTCGGCGGTGTGGCCACCGGCGCGGTGGTCTCGACCTTCCAGACCACCCTCGACGGCATCGACTACCAGCTGCTGATCGCCACCTACCTGGACGCCAGCTTCCTCACCAGCGTGGCCGACGTGCATTCCCTCGACCTGCGCCTGTACCTCGCCAAGGCCAACGACTTCGCCGAGATCTTCGCCACCCAGCGTTTCGAGGACCACCCGACCCAGGTGCCGGAAAAGATCGAGAACATCCTGCGCGACACCCGCCAACCCACCGAGCAGTTCACCAGCCGCTACAGCGGGCTGTACCGGCCGATCTTCAACGACAGCGGCGAGCTGGTGGGGGTGATTTTCAGCGGCCTGCTGCGCCACAGCAGCCTGGTGGGGCTGGTCAACCAGAGCAACCTGTTCATCCTGATCTTCCTGCTCAGCTCGGCGGCGTCGCTGGCCGTCGGCTGGCTGGTGTCGAAACGCCTGACCATGCCCCTGCGCGGCTTGTCCAAGGGGGTCCAGGCGGTGATCGCCGGCGACTACCGGCAACGCGTGCCGGTGATTGGCGGCGACGAGTTGGCGGAACTGAGCAGTACCTTCAACCATATGAGCGAACGCCTGGGCGAACTGCAGCACCTGGAAGCCCAGTTGCGCCGCCGCGATCGCCTGCACGCCCTGGGCGAAGTGGCCATGGGCCTGGCCCACGAAATCCGCAACCCTTTGGGCATCATCAAGACCGCCACCCAACTGCTGCACCGCCGCGCGGACCTGCCCGAAGGCGACAAGCGCCACCTGGAATACGTGATCAGCGAAGTCAGCCGGATCAACGACCTGATCACCGATTTCCTCGACTTCGCCAAACCCAGCGCGCCGATCCGCTCGACCCTGCTGGCGCGGCCGCTGGTGGAGGAGCTGATCGGCTTCTGCGAGCCGGAACTGGCCAGCCACAAGATCGACGCGCAAATCGACGACCAGGCGCCGGGCGCGACCCTGTACGCCGACGCCCGCCAGCTCAAGCAGGCCTGCCTGAACCTGATCCTCAACGCCATCGACGCCATGCCCGCCGGCGGGCGCCTGACCCTGGGCATCGCCCAGGACGCCGAGCACACCATCCTGCGGGTCGCCGACACCGGCCAGGGCATCGAGCCGGACATGCTCGAACGCATCTTCACCCCCTTCGTCACCACCAAGGCCTCGGGCACCGGGCTGGGCCTGGCCAAGGTGTTCTCGATCATGGAAAACCATGACGGGCACATCGAATGCAGCAGCGAAATAGATGCCGGCGCCACCTTCAGCCTGTACATTCCGGCCAAAGGTGAGGACGACGAAGATGATCAAGACGAGCAAAAGGCCCAGCCATGACGCATAACCTGCTGGTGGTCGACGACGAGCCCAAGCTTTGCGACCTGCTGTCCTCGGCGCTGAGCCAGGACGGTATCCAGGTGTTCACCGCCGGCAATGGCCTGCATGCGCTCAAGGTACTGGAGCAGGAAGAGATCGACCTGGTGATCAGCGACTGGCGCATGCCCGGCATGGACGGCCCTCAGCTGCTGGCCGAGGTCAAGCAGCGCTACCCGCAGATCCCGGTGATCGTCATGACCGCCTACAGCACGGTGAAAAATGCCGTGCAGTCGATGCGCAACGGCGCCTATGACTACATCGCCAAGCCCTTCGACATCGACGAGCTGGACATCACCGTCAGCAAGGCCCTGCAGTTTCGCGACATCCTCAAAGACAACCAGCGCATGCGCGCCGAGCTCGACGAGCACCGGCAGATCGACAGCCTGGTGGGCGACAGCCCGACCTTCCGCCGGGTCCTGCAAGCGGTGGACTCGGTGCGCGAAAGCAACGCCACCATCCTGCTGACCGGCGAAAGCGGCACCGGCAAGGAGATGGTCGCCCGGGCCATCCACCAGCACGGCAACCGCGCCAACAAACCCTTTGTCGCGGTCAACTGCGCGGCGATCCCCGAAGGCCTGCTGGAAAGCGAAATGTTCGGCCATCGCAAGGGCGCCTTCACCGGCGCCGTGGCCGACCGGGTCGGGCGCTTTCAGCAGGCGGACAAGGGCACGCTGTTCCTCGATGAGGTCGGCGACATGCCCCTGGCCCTGCAGGCGAAGATCCTGCGTGCCTTGCAGGAGCGGGTGATCGAGCCGGTGGGCGACCCGCGCGAGCGCAAGGTCGATGTGCGGGTGATCGCCGCCACCAACAAGAACCTGCTGGAAGCGGTGGCCAACAAGGAGTTTCGCGAAGACCTGTATTACCGCCTCAATGTCTTCCCGATCCCCCTGCCCGCCCTGCGCGAGCGGGTCGAGGATATCGCGCCCCTGGCCCGGCACTTCGCCCACACCCTGGGCGCCACCGCCGGCAAACGCATCACCGGCTTCAGCCCGCAGGCCCTGCAGGCCATGGCCAATTACGCCTGGCCGGGCAATATCCGCGAACTGCAGAACTGCGTCGAACGCGCGACCATAGTCGCCGCGGGCGCGGTGATCGAAGAAAGCGACCTGCCGGGTTATCTGTTCAGCTCACCGCCGATGAACGCCGGAGCCAGTGCCCTGCCCGCCGACAGCCTCAGCGTGCCCAGCGACCTGGACTCGGCCCTGGCCGAAGTGGAGAAGGCCTACATCCTCGCCGCCCTGCAACAGAGCAACGGCGTGCAAGCCGCCGCCGCGCAGCTGATCGGCATTTCCGAGCGCAGCTTCTGGTACCGCCTGAAGAAACTCGGGATCCAGGTCGACAAGATCGTCCGCTGAGTCGCCAAAGCCTGTTGCCCGCGATGGCGATGGCGATATTTCAGACTCACCGCGTTGCCTCCATCGCTGGCAAGCCTGGCTCCTACAGAAGCCAAGCTCGCCACCGGCCTGTAGGAGCGAAGCTTGCTCGCGATTCAGACGCCGCGGTCCACCAGTAGACCGCGTTATCGTTCATCGCGAGCAAGCTTCGCTCCTACATGAGCATCAGCTCAAAGGAGATTCGGCGCAGGCAGCGGATCGATCTGCGCCCAGTGCGAAGTGTCTTCGCGATGGCGTTGCAGGTACGGCAACACCGCCGCCAGCAACGGCGCCTTGAAGGCTTCCTGGAAACGATGGGCCAGGCCCGGAATCAGCTTCAGCTGGCTGCCCTGGATATGCGCCGCCAGGTGCACGCCGTGCATCACCGGCAACAGCGGATCGGCGGTGCCATGCACCACCAGGGTCGGCACCCGCAGCTGGTTGAGCAGGGCCACCCGGCTCGGTTCGGCGAGAATCGCCATGATCTGGCGCTTCACCCCTTCCGGATTGAAGGCCCGGTCATAGGCCTCCGCCGCCTGATGCAGCAGCGCCTGCCGATCGTCGGTGACCTGCGGGCTGCCGAGGGCGGCCAGCAGATCGGCCTGTTGCTCCAGCGCCACCTCACGGTTCGGCGCGCCGCGCCGCGACAACAGTTGCACCAGCGCCGCATTGGGCGCCGGCAGGCCTTCGGCGCCGGAGCTGGTCATGATCAGGGTCAGGCTCTCGACCCGCTGCGGCGCCATGGCCGCCAGGTGCTGGGCGATCATCCCGCCCATGCTCGCGCCCAGGACATGGAACTGCTCGACCTGCAGGGCATTCATCAGGCCCAGGGCGTCGTCGGCCATGTCGGTCAGGCTGTAGGGCGCGGCCACCGGCAGACCGAGCTTGTAGCGCAACACCTCGAACGTCAGGTTGGCGCTGACCGGCGCCTGGCGCCAGGTGGACAGGCCGACGTCGCGGTTGTCGTAACGGATCACCCGAAAACCCTGCTGGCACAGGGCAACGACCACTTCGTCCGGCCAGTGGATCAGTTGCCCGCCCAGGCCCATCACCAGCAGCAGGGCCGGATCTGAGGCACGGCCGATACTCTGGTAGGCCAGGCTCACCTGCTCCAGTTCGACCCGTTGGGTCGGTACGTTGACATCACAGCGAGACGCCGCCTGAGACGGCAGACCGAGCAACAGCGCGGCCAGGAAAACAGTCGTTGAAAAAAATCTTGCCCACATGAAGAAACACCGAAACGCAGAAGCCCAGTAGAGCGCGAGTCTGATGAACTTTGATCGAGCGCGCTGCCACAGTTACGTGACAGTTTGATGAAGATTGCCCAGCGGTCGTTTTCATGGGGATTCCTGTAGCCGCTACCGCAGGCTGCGATCGGCCCGAAGGGACGCAGCGATCTTGAATCCGCTGAAGGCCCTTCGGTCCTTTTCGCAGCCTTCGGCAGCGGCTACAGGGGCTATGGGTGCATTCAGGCCTGCTGGTTACGCAACTGACGGGCGGCGGCGACCATATTGACCAGCGCGGCTTCGGTTTCCGGCCAGGCGCGGGTCTTCAGGCCGCAGTCCGGGTTGACCCACAAGCGCTCGGCGGGAATGCGTTTGACCGCCTTGCTCATCAGCTTGACCATCTCGGCAGTGTCCGGCACCCGCGGCGAGTGGATGTCATACACCCCCGGGCCGATGTCGTTCGGGTAGTCGAAGGCTTCGAAGGCCTCCAGCAACTCCATGTCCGAACGCGATGTCTCGATGGTGATCACGTCGGCATCCATGGCCGCGATGGCCTGGATCACGTCGTTGAACTCGCTGTAGCACATGTGGGTGTGGATCTGGGTGTCGTCGCGCACTCCAGAGGCGGTCAGGCGGAAGGCTTCCACCGCCCAGTCCAGGTACGGCTGCCAGTCCGCCCGGCGCAGCGGCAGGCCCTCACGGAACGCCGCCTCGTCGATCTGCACGATCTTGATCCCGGCCTTTTCCAGGTCCACCACCTCATCGCGCAGGGCCAGCGCCAGTTGCCGCGCCTGTACTTCACGCGGCACGTCCTCGCGGGGGAAGGACCACATCAGCATGGTCACCGGCCCGGTGAGCATGCCCTTCATCACCTTGTCGGTCAGGCTCTGGGCGTAGGTGATCCAATCAACAGTCATGGCCCGCGGACGGCTCAGGTCGCCGTAGATCACCGCCGGTTTTACGCAGCGCGAACCGTAGCTCTGCACCCAGCCGAAGCGGGTGAACAGGTAGCCGTCCAGTTGCTCGGCGAAGTATTCGACCATGTCGTTGCGTTCGGCCTCGCCGTGCACCAGCACATCCAGCCCCAGGCGCTCCTGGACCTGCACCGCATGGCGGATTTCGCAGCGCATGGCATCGGTGTAATCGTTGTTCGACAGCTTGCCTTGCTTGAACGCCTGGCGGGCCAGGCGGATCGAGGCGGTCTGCGGGAACGAACCGATGGTGGTGGTCGGGAACACCGGCAGCTTCAAGCGGGCATGCTGCCGGGCAATGCGCTGGGCAAAGGGCGAATGACGCTGGCTGTCGGCGGCGCTGACCGCCTTGAGCCGCGCCTGGACCTCGGCCTTGTGGATGCGCGGCGACCGCGCGCGGCTGGCCTGCACCTGGCGGCTTGCGGCCAGGGCCGCTTGCACCGCTGGGGCCTGGGGATCGTTCAGGGCGTCACGCAGCACCGAAATCTCGCCGCATTTCTGCACGGCAAAGGCCAGCCAGCTTTTCAGCTCGGCATCCAGCTGGTCTTCCCGGGACAGGTCCACCGGGCTGTGCAACAGGGAGCAGGAACTGCTGACCCAGAGGTTGTCGCCAAAACGCTCCTGCGCCGCTTGCAGTTGCTGCAGCGCCTGCTCCAGCTCGCAACGCCAGACGTTACGGCCGTTGACCAGGCCCACGGACAGAATCTTGTAGGTCGGCAGGCGGTCGAGCACCTGGGTCAGTTGCTCCGGCGCCCGCACGGCGTCGATGTGCAGGCCGTCCACCGGCAGGCCGACGGCCAGCCCGAGGTTGTCCTGCAGACCGCTGAAGTAGGTGGCCACCAGCTTTTTCAGCGGCGAGTACTGGAGGATGTGGTAGGCACGCTCGAAGGCGCTCTTCCAGTCCTGCGGCAGGTCGAGGGTCAGGATCGGTTCGTCGATCTGCACCCACTCCACGCCCTGGGCCTTGAGGCGGTTGAGGATTTCGCCGTAGACCGGCAGCAGGCGTTCCAGCAGCTCGAGCTTGTTGAAATCGTTGCCCTTGGCCTTGCCCAGCCACAGGTAGGTCAGCGGGCCGATGATCACCGGCTTGACCCGGTGCCCCAGGGCGTGAGCTTCATCGACCTCGTCGAACAGCTGTTCCCAGCTCAGTTTGAACGACTGGTCGGCGCTGAATTCCGGGACCAGGTAGTGGTAGTTGGTGTCGAACCACTTGGTCAGTTCCTGGGCGTACTGGGTCTTTGCGTGATCGCCGCCACAGCAGCCCGCCGAGGCACCGCGGGCCATGGCGAACAAAGTGTCGAGGGTCGGCTGGCCCTGGGCGTCCTGGCTGCCGTCGAAGCGCTCGGGAACCACGCCGAAGGTCAGCGAGTGAGTCAGCACCTGGTCGTACCAGGCAAAGTCGCCCACCGGCAGCAGGTCGATGCCGGCGTCCTTTTGCAGCTGCCAGTGCCGGGCCCGCAGCTGGCGTCCGACGTCTTGCAGCGCCTGCCGGTCGAGGTCGCCCTTCCAGTAGGCTTCGAGGGCTTTTTTCAGTTCGCGGTCGGCGCCGATGCGCGGAAAACCAAGGGTGTGGGCCAAGGCCATGAGTGGGTTCCTCCCGGTAAAAGATGGCGCTATTGTCGACAGCTCAGCCAACATGAGACAAACTCAACCTTTTCGTGTTGATCACAAAATTTACTCATGGAGACCCTGGTGCTCGAAATCCGTCACCTGAAGACCCTGCACGCCCTGCGCGAAGCCGACAGCCTGGTCGAAGCCGCCGAACGCCTGCACCTGACCCAGTCCGCCCTGTCCCACCAGTTCAAGGAACTGGAAGAGCGCATGGGCATGCCGCTGTTCGTGCGCAAGACCAAGCCGGTGCGCTTCACCAGCGCCGGCCTGCGCCTGCTGCAACTGGCGGACGCCACCCTGCCGCTGTTACGCGCCGCCGAACGGGACATTTCCCGCCTGGCCGGCGGTACCGCCGGGCGCCTGCACATGGCCATCGAATGCCACAGCTGCTTCCAGTGGCTGATGCCGACCATCGACCAGTTCCGCGACGCCTGGCCGGAAGTCGAGCTGGATTTGGCCTCGGGTTTCTCCTTCGCCCCGCTGCCGGCCCTGGCCCGTGGCGACCTGGACCTGGTGGTGACCTCCGACCCGCTGGAGCTGGCGGGCATCACCTACGTGCCGCTGTTCACCTACGAAGCCATGCTGGCGGTGGCCAACCAGCACCGCCTGGCCAGCAAGCCCTACATCGCTCCGGAAGACCTGCTCAGCGAAACCCTGATCACCTACCCGGTGGAGCGCGATCGCCTGGATATCTTCACCCGCTTCCTGGAGCCCGCCGACATCGAACCGGCCCAGGTCCGCACCTCGGAGCTGACGGTGATGATGATGCAACTGGTGGCCAGTGGCCGTGGCGTGTGCGGCATGCCCCACTGGGCGCTGCATGAATACAGCTCGCGGGGCTATGTGAAGGCCAAGCGCCTGGGGGAAAAGGGCCTGTTCGCCACGCTGTACGCGGCGATCCGCGCCGACATGCTGGATGCGCCCTATATGCGCGACTTCCTGCTGACCGCCAAGGACACCTCGTTCTCGACCCTGGACGGGGTCAGCGCGGTGCGTTGAAAAGCGCCATCGGCCTGCAGGAACGGGGACGTTCAGAGGGGGGAGACAACTTCACGCCACAGGTGGAGCTTGTCGAAGTACTCGACGCCCACCCGCACCGCCAGCGGCTCCAGGCCGAACTGGACGAAACCGCAACGTTGGTACAGCGCCAGGGCGGCGTCGTTGCCGGCGGTGACCGTCAGTTGCACCAGCCGCACCCCGGGGCGTTTGCGCGCCTCCTGCAGCAGCGCCTGGACCAGCCGGTAACCCAGGCCGCCGTGGCGATAAGGCGGCGCCACATACAGGCCGAACAGCGTGGCCTTGTGCCGGGCTTTTTCCCGGACCTCGAACGCCAGGCCGACGATGCCCACCAGTTCGCCATCCTCGAAAGCCCCCAGCAACAGGTCCAGCGGGCTGCTCAGCCGCGACTCCCACCAACTCAGGGGCATCGCCGCACGTTCGGCGACACTGGAAGTAAAGGCCTGCGGATGATGCTCGTAGGCTTCGAGCATCAGCGCGCGGTAGGCAGCAGCGTGACCGGCATCGAGGCGCTGGATGGACATGGTCGGTCGAAGCCCCCGGGCCGCAGGTGAATGAAACGGTCAGACCGTCTGGCGTTGTTCCAGCAGCAGACGCACCGCCAGCCCGGCCAGCACGAAGCCCATGAAATACCGTTGGGTCGCCAACCACAGCGGATTGTGCACGAACCAGGCGGCGATGCCCGAAGCGAACAGCGCGATCAGCAGGTTGACGCTGAAGCTCACGCTGATCTGGGTCAGCCCGAGGATGATGCTCTGGGTGAACACCGAACCGTGTTCCGGGCTGATGAACTGGGGAAAGACCGACAGGTAGAACACCGCGATCTTCGGGTTCAGGGCGCTGGTGAGAAAGCCCATCAGGATCAGCTTGCGTGACGAATCCGGCGGCAACTGCTGCGCCTCGAACGGCGAACGCGCGCCCGGCTTCAGGGCCTGCCAGGCCAGCCACATCAGGTACAGGGCGCCAACCCACTTGAGCACTTCATAGGCCACCGGCACCGCCATGAAGACCGCGGTCAGGCCGATCGCCGCGGCGAACAGGTGGACGAAGAAACCGGCCACCACGCCGACCAGCGAGGTCACGCCTGCCCGGCGGCCCTGGCAGATCGAACGGGAGATCAGGTAGATCATGTTGGGGCCGGGGGTCAGCACCATCAGCAAGGCTGCGGCGATGAAGATCAACATGTCGTGAAGGGGAATCATGATGGGCAATCCTTTGTCCTTGAAAAATCAGGCCGAGGCCAGTTGCGAGGCGCGATAGAACGGCAAGATCAGGTCGCGTGTCAATGGGGCCAATGTGAGCTCGTCGCCAGCCTGCGGATCGATCCAGCAGACCTCCTCGATTTCCGCCGCGGGCCGGACCTCGTCGGTGTCCAGATCGAGGCGAAACAATTCGGCCTCGACCACAAAACCCGGCTCGTTGGCCGCCGGTGCGGAAAAACGTCCCAGGTAACAGGCGTCAGCCGGGGCGATCCGCAGTCCGAGTTCTTCTTCCAGCTCACGAGCCAGGGCCTGGGCCGGCAACTCGTCCAGCTCGATCTTGCCGCCCGGCTGCATGAAAGCCAGGGTGCCGCGCTTGCGCACCAGCAGGGTACGGCCGTCCGGGCCGATCAACAGGGCCGCGGCGATACGGATAAGGGGGGATGTAGCGCTTGAAAGAGTCATGAAAAACCTGGATCGGTTACGCGAGGCGGCAAGGATCCCATGACTGGCGAGGCGTCGTCACGACACAGTCGGCCGCTGTTTTTTCCATACACCCGGCTCTTTGCGCAGGGTGACCGGGATGCTGTACAGGCCGCACTGCCGCCATCGCGAGCAAGCTCGCTCCTACAGAGGATTATGAGTCTCTTGTAGGAGCGAGCTTGCTCGCGATAAAGGCCACCAGCGCCATCAAGCCTTGGTCGAACCGAACGAAGCGAAACGCTTGTTGAAGCCGGCGATCCGCCCTTCGGACTGGGTCTTGCGCTGCTGGCCGGTGTAGACCGGGTGCGAGGCGCTGGAGACGTCGAGGGTGACATAGGGATAGGTGTTGCCATCGCTGTGGCGCTGGGTGCGGTCGGTGTCCACGGTGGAACCGATCAGGAAGTACACATCCGCGGCGGTGTCGTGGAACAGTACGGTGCGGTAGGCGGGATGGATATTGGCTTTCATGGCAGTCTCCGAGGGCTGGGTGATGATTTAATTCGTTATACAGTAACATTACCCAACCATGAAAACGAGAACCAGTTGCAATAAGGAAAGCAGCAAATCGTCTATCGCCCTCGTCAACGCCTGACACCAGGGCGGACACCTGATGCTCAGCGGTTGCTCCGGCAAGGAGATCGCTCGTAAGCTGCAAACCTCTGCCGAAACCGTGAACGTCCATAAGAAACACATCTACGGCACGCGGGGCATCAAGTCCCGGTCCGAACTGTTTTCGATTGTTCTCCAGGCGCGCAATGCCTGACGTCTGAAGCTGCCATGTGCGCACACTGGCTGCGCCACAGCCGTTCTCTACAACAACAAGATCGTTGGCCACACAAGAAGAATGAGTACCCAAAAACGAAATCTATAGAGTCCGAACCAAGGAAACCGTATGAGCCTGTCCCTCCTGAGCCGCTACGCCTTCTTTGCTGCCTGCGTGATTTTCACCCTCGCCAGCTTGCCCTTTCTCGAACATGACTGGCTCTGGCCAATCACCCTGGTCACCTTCCTGCTCAGCCTGCTGGGCATTTTCGACCTGCTGCAAAGCCCCCACGCGGTGCGCCGCAACTACCCGATCCTGGGCAATATCCGCTACCTGGTGGAAGGCATCCGCCCGGAAATCCGCCAGTACCTGCTGGAGTCCGACAGCGACGCCCTGCCCTTCTCCCGGGCCCAGCGCTCGCTGGTCTATTCGCGAGCCAAGAACGAAAGCGCCGACAAGCCGTTCGGCACCCTGATCGACGTCTACCAGTCGGGTTTCGAATTCATCGGCCATTCCATGCGCCCGGCGCCCCTGAGCGACCCGAGCACCTTCCGCGTCACGGTCGGCGGCCCGCAGTGCAAGCAGCCCTATTCGGCCTCGGTGTTCAACATCTCGGCCATGAGCTTCGGCTCCCTCAGCGCCAACGCCATCCGTGCCCTCAACCAGGGCGCCAAGCTCGGCAACTTCGCCCATGACACCGGCGAAGGCAGCATCAGCCCCTACCACCGGGAAAACGGTGGCGACCTGACCTGGGAACTGGGCAGCGGCTACTTCGGTTGCCGCACCAGCGACGGCCATTTCGACCCGGAGCGCTTCGCCGTGCAGGCGCAGAACCCGCAGGTGCGGATGATCGAAATCAAGATGAGCCAGGGCGCCAAGCCCGGCCACGGCGGCATCCTGCCCAAGCACAAGGTGACCCAGGAAATCGCCGATACCCGCGGCATCCGCATGGGCGAGGACTGCATCTCGCCATCGAGCCACAGCGCCTTTTCCACGCCGATCGAAATGATGCATTTCATCCAGCAGCTGCGTGAGCTGTCCGGCGGCAAGCCCGTAGGCTTCAAGTTCTGCCTTGGCCACCCGTGGGAGTTCATGGGCATCGCCAAAGCCATGCTGGAGACCGGCATCCTCCCCGACTTCATCGTGGTCGACGGCAAGGAAGGCGGCACCGGCGCGGCACCGGTGGAGTTCACCGACCACATCGGCGCGCCGATGCGCGAAGGCCTGCTGTTCGTGCACAACACCCTGGTGGGCCTGAACCTGCGCGACAAGATCAAGCTCGGCGCCAGCGGCAAGATCGTCAGCGCCTTCGATATCGCCAGTGTGCTGGCCATCGGCGCCGACTGGGCCAACTCGGCGCGCGGCTTCATGTTCGCCATCGGCTGCATCCAGTCGCAAAGCTGCCACACCAACAAATGCCCGACCGGCGTCGCCACCCAGGACAACCTGCGCCAGCGCGCGCTGGTGGTGCCGGACAAGGCGCAACGGGTGTTCAGTTTCCACCGCAACACCCTCAAGGCCCTGGCCGAAATGCTCGCCGCCGCCGGCCTGCAGCACCCCTCGCAACTGGAAGCCAAGCACCTGGTACGGCGCATGTCAGCCACCGAGATCAAGCTGTTCTCGCAGCTGCATGTGTTCCTCAAGCCCGGCGAATTGCTCACCGGCGCGGTCAGCGGCGAGTTCTATTCGCGCATGTGGCAGCTGGCGCGCGCCGACAGCTTCGAGCCCAACAGCGAAGCCGCGGCCTGACCGGCCACCCTCGGCGCCCCGCCGCAACGGCGGGGCGCTATCCATCGTGCAAAGGATGCAACCCCAGTGCTCAAAGTCATCGCCGAAGATTTCATCAAGCCCGAACACCTCGACACCGTGCGCCCCTGGTACGCCGAACTGGTGGAGAAAACCCGCCAGGAGCCGGACTGCATCGCCTACGACCTGTTCGTCGACCAGCAAGACCCGGGGCACTTCATCTTTATCGAACAATGGCCAGACCGCGCGGCGCTCAAGGCCCATTGCCAGACCGAGCACTTCACCCGCCTGGTGCCACAGATCAACGCCTTCCAGGCCAGGGAATGCCGTGTGCTGCTGATGGATCAGTTCTGATCCAGCGGATAAGCCCGGCGCCTCACCAGTGCAACGTCTTGATCGGCGCCGGTTCCTTCATGACGATAAAACCGTAATCGCCCAGCAGATAGATCCGGTAGTAGCGGCTGTCCACCAGCGGTGGATAGCCCTGGTAACCGACCAGGGTCGCATTGCGCCGCTCCCTTTCCGCGACCACGTTGGTAATACCCACCTTGGGCAGGTTCTCGGCCAGCATGAAGAAGTCGATGTTCAGCAGGTAGTGCAGCACCGGCATCTGCTTGAACGACCCCGCGGCCGCCAGCAGCCAGTGATCGGAATAGGTCACCGACATATAGATGCGCTTGGCCTCGCGCAACGGCCGGTGGCTGGTGATGTCGCGCTCAAGACTCGACAGCGCGCTGGCCACCAGGGTTTTCTGCACCGTCAGCACCCGGCCATAGGCGAACGACAGCGACAGCATCGCCAGCAGCGGCACCATCAGCAGCAGTGGCAAGCGCTCATGCAGCGCCGCCAACGCCAGGTGGCTCAGATAGAACAGCAGCACCCACAATACCGCGAAGCCCATCAAGGTCCGGGCGCCTTCATTGAAGTCGCGGAAAAACAGCGCGATCCCCGACACCAGCACAAGCACCAGCGGCAATGCCAGCAGGCAGACCAGGGCCATCACGACTTTTTTCAGGCCGCTGTCCGGCCGCTGGAACAGGTTCGCCGCCAGCCGCACACAACCGGCCAGGGCGCACAGCGCCAGCGCGGCGAACACCCAGGCGAACCCGCCGTGAAACAGCAGCACGACTTTTTCCAGCACCCTGGCGATGTTGACTTGCAGTTGCAGCAAGGGCTGCGCCGACCAATTCAGCAGCAAGGTGCGGGTCTGTTCCATGAAGGGGTAGGCGGTGACGCAATAGATCATCCAGCCCAGGGCCGCCTGGGCGATCTTCCAGCCGATCATTTCCCACCAGCGCGGCCAGGCGCGCTTGTCATTGGCGCCGCGGATCACCTCCAGGCAACACAGACCCAGGAACACATTGATGCTGATCTGATACAGCCCGATGGCCAGCGCCACCAGCAAGGCCGGCACCAGCCATTGCAGCACGCGGTACGGGTTGCGATAGGTGATGGCGTAGATCACCGCCACCAGGCTCAAGGCCATGGCCGGGCCGTCGTATTGATACGACAGGTTCTGCAGAAAGAACGGGTTGTACCAGAGCGGCAACAGCACCAGGCAGCAGGCCGCCGTCGGCTGCGGATAGTAATGGAACGTCAGGCTGGTCAAGGCCGCGGCCATGACGACCGTGGCGATCAGCAGCGGCAAGGGAAAGATGTTCGGCGCAGAATGGCTGAAGGTCAGGGCGTTGTAGAACAGCTCGGTAAACAGCCGCCCCTGCTCCGTCCAGGCGGTGCCGGCCGACAGCGAGCGCCAGTTGTCATCGATATAGGGAAAGTCCGCGAGGATCAGCGGCAACACATACAACAAGGTGGCGCACAGAAAAAACAGCCAGGCCTGGCGACGCCCGAGTTCCCCGCTGAGCAAGCTGCCCATTCTGTCCATGCTAGAGCCCCAGGCGGTCTTTGCCGCCGATGACGTCCTTGATCACGTAGCGCGGCCGATGCTTGGCCTCGATATAGATACGGCCGACGTACTCGCCGAGGATGCCGATGCCGATCAACTGCACGCCGCCGAGAAACAGAATGGCGGTCATCAACGAAGGGTAGCCAGGCACGCTGTTGCCGAAGAAGATCTTGTCCAGGACCATGTACACCGCGTAGAGCACCGCGAAAATCGAGATGCCGCCACCGATGTAGGTCCACAAGCGCAACGGCACGGTGCTGAACGAGGTGATGCCTTCCAGTGCCAGGTTCCACAGTTTCCAGCCATTGAACTTGCTCTTGCCCGCCACCCGTCCGGCGCGCTCGTATTCCACCACCACCGTGGTGAACCCGGCCCACGACAAGACGCCCTTCATGAACAGCTGATGCTCGGGCAGGGTCCGGATCACATCGACCACCTTGCGATCCATCAGCCGGAAGTCGCCGACGTTCTCCTCGATCCGGGTGTAGGCGATACGGTTCAGCAGGTGGTAGAACAACGCCGCGCTGCTGCGCCTGAGAAAACTGTCGGCCGTGCGCCTGCGGCGTTTGGCGAGGACCACATCGGCACCCTTCTGCCATTCCTCGATCAGCCGTGGGATGACGCTGATCGGGTCCTGCAGGTCGACGTCCATGGGAATCACCGCATCGCCGCTGGCGTGCTCCAGCCCGGCGAACAACGCCGGTTCCTTGCCGAAGTTGCGTGAAAAGTTGATCAGCAGCACCTGATCGTCCATCTGCGCCAAGGCCTTGACCTCTTCGGCCGTGCGGTCGGAACTGCCGTCGTTGATAAACACGATCTCGACTTCGCCCTGCTCGAACCGCAACTCGCGACGCACCGCCTGGTAAAACAGGCCGATGGCCTGCTCTTCATTGAAGACCGGAACGATCAGCGAGATCTTCATCGTTCACACTCGCGGAACACCAGGTACTTGGCGAACAGAAAACCCGCCACCAGGCTCAGGGCGGAAAACACCAGCACCGTCAGCAAGCCGGGCAGCCGCCACACATCCCCGGCATGCCCGACACCCAGGCTCAGCGCCCCCATGCCCCCGAGAAACAGCAGATAACCGCCGACCGACGCCCTGGCGGCGAAGGTGAAGCGCGCATTCATATAGAAAGAAAACGACGCCGCGACGCAAAAGGCCGCCAGGTTGCTGAGCGCCTGGCTGAGGCCCGCCACCAGGCTCAGCAAAAAGAACACCAGCCAGTGGATAAAGGTGTTGGCGATGCCGATCACCGTGTATCTGGAGATTCCCTTCCATAAGAGTCTCATTGGTGACTCTCCCGCGTTGAATGTTGCTCAACTTGTATGGCAGGTTTTTCTGCCCCTCGATTGGCGAAATCGCTGATCCGGCGGTCTTTCAGACGTGTGGCATCCAAGCCGGCCTGCATGGGCCGTTGTCGTGCGAGCCCCCTCCCAGGCCTTCTCTGGCCTGATTGCCTACCCACAACGAATTGCACAAATGCATATTTAAACTTGCATCAATGCATATTACAGCTAAGGTTACCCCTGAGCCCGACCGGAGCAGGCCATCGAGGATGGCGAACCCTACAGGCCGGTCACGGGCTTGCGAAAAACGCTGCATCGCCACACGCAACAACGACACAAGCTGGACGCTTGTTTTCACTCATGGAGGATGAAAATGTTAACCCTTGAAGACACACCCTTTACCCGCACAGGTCCTGCCGAGGCACTGCCACAGTGCCTGGTCGGCACCCTGCTCAACGCCGGACTGAGCGAAGTCGACGACAGCGCGGAACACGCCGCCCTGGCCGCCAGCCTCAACTTCAGCATTCAGCAGCAAACCCAGACCAACTGGTGCTGGGCCGCGCTGTCGGCCTCGGTCGGCAACTTTTACCGCACCGGCTCCTGGACTCAATGCGGGGTTGCCAACACGGAACTGGGGCGCAATTCCTGCTGCAACCAGCCAGGGCCATGCAACGTGTATGGCTACCTGGACTCGGCCCTGCGCACCACCCGCAGTTTTGGTGGCATGAGCCAGGGCTCGATCCAACTGTCGGCCATCGAAAACCAGATCAACATGGGACGCCCCGTTGGCCTGCGCTGTGCCTGGTTTGGCGGCGGCGCGCACTTTCTGGCGATCTATGGCACCAACGGCAGCTACCTGCTGATTGCGGATTCCATCTACGGCTATTCGACCCGTGCCCTGAACACCTTCCCCCGTTCGTACAACGGCGGCGGCAACTGGACCAACACCTACTTCACCCGGAAAAACTAAGGAGGGCAGCATGCAACTGACTTATCCCAAGGCACCCGCCAACGGCGCTCAGGTACTGCGCCCGGCTCTCCAGGCGGCCCTGCAGAGCAAAGGCTTCGGCGTCAACCGCCAATTCGCCCAGGCCACCGCCAGCAAAGTGAGCCTGTCCGAGCCCTACCGCGGCTACTCGCTGAGCCTGGAAGACCTGGCCCAGGGCAAAGGCCTGCAGCAGGCCACGCTGGGGGACTGGCATTACCTGGTATTCAGCGACGGAGTCTCGATTGCCGACGCGCAACTGGCGGAAGTCGCCGGCCAGGTCGAGTTCTCGTCACTGAACCACGGCGCCCTGGCGTCGGCCACGGT
Organism: Pseudomonas sp. GW821-FHT02B10; assembly: GCF_059421865.1. Taxonomy (NCBI): domain Bacteria; kingdom Pseudomonadati; phylum Pseudomonadota; class Gammaproteobacteria; order Pseudomonadales; family Pseudomonadaceae; genus Pseudomonas; species Pseudomonas sp. GW821-FHT02B10. The sequence continues at coordinate 471,661 of NZ_JBWKVU010000005.1, forward strand.
CAATGCACTGAACCTGGCGGAAAAGGCGCCGCACCTCAAAGGCCGGACCTTTGAACTGCGTGTGTTGTTTGTCTCGGCGCTGCATGTCGCGGCGATCTGGCTGCACGCCAGCGATGAAGACGTGCTGATCCCGATCGAACCAACGCCCAAGCACCTGGCGAGCACCAAGCTGTACAGCGAGGCTGCGTTGCTGGCCCTGCTGGCGCCCGCCGCGCAACAAGCGAAAGCGGCGTTCGATGCGGACACCACAGGGCTGTTGGGGAGCTGACCGTTCACCGGGCTGCGGTGAACGGGCGGTTGCAACACTAAAACCCGGAACCGCAGAAACAGCGCCCGCATAAAAAAGCCCCGGTCACTGACCGGGGCTTTTGGTTTTATCGCCTGATGGCGTTACGACGCCGAACGCACCGCGCCCTGTTGGGCATTGTTCGGTTGCAGCTTGAACAGGTAGAACAGCGCCGTCAGCAGCACCAGGAACGCCGGCCCCACATACAGCGCCACGCGGGTGTCCGGGAAGTAGGCCATCAGCCCCACCACCAGCACCAGGAACGCCAGGGCCAGGTAGGAGCTGACCGGGTACAGCCACATGCGGTACTTCAGGCCGGCACGTTCCGAGGCGCTCAGGCCTTTGCGGAACTTGAGCTGGGCCAGGAGGATCATCACCCAGGTCCAGATCGCACCGAAGGTGGCGATGGAGGTCACCCAGACGAACACTTTCTCCGGCACCAGGTAGTTGAGCAGCACGCCCAGCAGCAAGGCGAAGATCGACAGCAGCAGCGCGCGACGCGGCACGCCGTTGTTCGAGGTCTTGGCGAAACCGGCCGGGGCCTGGCCGTTCTGCGCCAGGCTGTAGAGCATACGCCCGGTGCTGAAAATGCCACCGTTGCAGGACGACAGCGCGGCTGTGATCACCACGAAGTTGATGATGCCGGCGGCGGTCTTGATGCCCAGGCGCTCGAAGGTCATCACGAACGGGCTGCCCTGGGTGCCGATTTCGTTCCACGGGTAGATCGACAGGATCACGAACAGCGCGCCCACATAGAACAGCAGGATGCGCCAGAACACCGAGCCGATGGCGTTGGGAATGGTCTTCTGCGGGTTGCGCGCTTCACCGGCGGTGAGGCCGATCATCTCCACGCCCAGGTAGGCGAACATCACCATCTGCAGGGACATCAGCACGCCGGTCACGCCGTTAGGCATGAAACCGCCGTGGGTCCACAGGTTGGAGATGCCCAACGCCACGCCGTCATTGCCGAAACCGAAGGCAATGATGCCGACGCCACCGATGACCATGGCGATGATGGTGACGATCTTGATCAGGGCGAACCAGAACTCGAACTCACCGAAGGCCTTGACCGCGATCAGGTTGATCGAGCCCATGCTCACCAGGGCCGCCAGGGCCCAGATCCAGCGCGGCACATCGGGGAACCAGATGCCCATGTAGACCGCCACCGCGGTGATTTCCGCGACGCAGGTCACCAGCCACAGGAACCAGTAGTTCCAGCCGGTGAGAAAGCCCGCCAGCGGGCCGAGGTAGTCTTGCGCGTAACGGCTGAAGGAACCCGCGACCGGGTTATGCACGGCCATCTCGCCGAGGGCGCGCATGATCACCAGAATCGCCAGGCCGCCGAGAATGTAGGACAGCATGATGGCCGGGCCGGCCATTTCGATGGCCTTGGCCGAACCGAGGAACAGGCCGACGCCGATACAGGCGCCAAGCGCCATCAAGCGAATATGCCGTTCGCCGAGTTCGCGTTTCAGCGGGCCGCCTTGAGCGGTCTCGCCTTGGGGCAGGTGGTTGCCAACTGGCATAGGGATACAACCTCATCTTGTTATTGGATATGAGCCACCGAGTCTGTGAGGCACGGACGGATAACCCGTGCCAACCAGATTGGATCGACCTTGTGGGCCGACACGTCTTGTAGGACAAATCCTGCAAGATCAGTGGGGCGTGCAGTATAAAAAGCTGACGACAGGCTTTTTCACTCTATAAACAGCTAAATTTAGAGAGAAATCTCGGTATTTTCGGGTTTTACCGAGTGGCATTACCTGGAATTTTCGCCGTTTGTCATTTTTGAACGGCGCCGAGTATTGCACAGCCATGGTGCAGCGTCATGCCCCTACCTAGGACCTATTTACTGGTCGCGATGGCTCTATCTCAAGCTTCTTTCGCCTCGCCCATGCCCTGTAGGAGCGAGCTTGCTCGCGATAAACCCGAGGGCGCCGCGATGCTTTGGATACACCGAGCCATCGTTGACGACCATCGCGAGCAAGCTCGCTCCTACAGGGGGAGATGAATGCTTTCAGGTCGCGCACAAATTTTTCACCATTGCCTACCACCGTCTAAGCTTCAGACAAGTCCGATCAATCTGCGTGAATGGATCAGTCGACTATGGGTGCTTTGCGACAGACCGATTCGAGTAAAAAAGTAGTGCCAACTGATCGCGTGGAAGAAGCGCCTATCCCTGAGAAATCCCATTCAAGCCGGCTTTGGTGGCGGCTGTTCTGGCTATTGCTGCTGATGGCGCTGGTCGCCCTGGGCTTTGCCGCGTCCAAGGAAATGCGCACCTCGAAACTGCAGGCGCGCGAGCTCAGCAAGTTCGCCGCGGACCTGAGCTACTCCATGGCGCCCGGCCCCAGCGATGCCATCGTCTACCCCGGCGCCGGGCCCTTCGACAAGCGCCTGGGCTACAGCGCCCTCGATGATTTCCTGGCGCGCCTGCTCAAGCGCGGTTACGTGGTGGAGGCCCAGACCCGCTTCTCCCCCGCCTTGATGAACTACAGCGAAAACGGCTTCTTCGTACCCTATACCGAGAAGATTCAGGCCGGGTTGTCGATCACCGATTGCCGCGCGGCGCCGCTCTATCAATTCAAATACCCACAGCAGCTCTATTCGAACTTTGCCGCCATCCCGCCGGTGATGGTGCGCAGCCTGCTGTTCATCGAAAACCGCGAGTTGCTCGACCCCGACCAGCCCCTGGCCAACCCGGCGGTGGACTGGCCGCGCTTCGCCAAGGCCGCCTGGTCGCAAGTGGCCAAGCTGCTGCACCTGCCAGGGCAGACGGCGGGCGGCAGTACCCTGGCGACCCAGCTGGAAAAGTACCGGCACTCGCCGGACGGCCTGACCGTGTCCGGCGCGGAAAAGATCCGGCAGATGATTTCTGCCAGCGTGCGTGCCTACCAGGGCGGCCAGCAGACCCTCGAGGCCCGGCGGCGCATCATTCGCGACTACCTCAACAGCGTGCCGCTGTCGGCCGTGCCCGGCCACGGTGAAGTGCATGGCATGGCCGAAGGGCTGCGGGTCTGGTACGGCGCCGACTTCACCCAGGTCAACGAGCAACTGGCGAGCACCGCCAGCGATCCGCAGAGCCTGGCGCAACGCGGCCTGGCCCTGCGCCAGGTGCTGTCGTTGATGATCGCCCAGCGCCGGCCTTCGCATTACCTGTCCAAGGGCCGCCGGGAACTGGCCGAACTCACCGACAGCCATATCCGCCTGCTGACCCAGAATGGCGTGATCGATACGCCGCTGTCCGAAGCTGCCCTGGCCAGCAAGGCCACCTTCCGCGACTGGGTGCAGCAACCGACGATCCAGCCGATCGAAACCAACAAGGGCATCAGCGTCGCCCGCAGTCGCCTGGCCGGCTTGCTCAACCGGCCGCTGTACGACCTCGATCGCCTCGACCTGTCCGCCACCAGCACCCTGCAAAGCGACCTGCAACGCCAAGCCACCGAGTACCTCAAGCACCTGGCCGACCCGGTGTTCGCCGCCGAGATCGGTCTGCTCGGCGAACGCCTGCTGACACCGACCAGCACCACCCAGGTGCGCTACAGCTTCACCCTGCTCGAGCTGACGCCGGACGGTTCGCGGGTGCGGGTCCAGACCGACAGCACCGACCAGCCCTTCGACATCAACGAAGGCAGCAAGCTGGAGTTGGGCTCCACCGCCAAGCTGCGGGTCCTGACCACCTACCTGCAGATCATTGCCGAACTGTACGAGCAGTACGGCGCCGAAACCCCGGCGGTGCTGAAGAAAGTCGAGATCGCCGAACAGGACCGCCTGAGCCGCTGGGCCGTGGACTACCTGATCCAGAACAGCGACCGCAGCCTGCCGAAAATGCTCGAGGCGGCCCTGGACCGCAAATACTCGGCCAGCCCCGGCGAGAGTTTTTTCACCGGCGGCGGGCTGCACACCTTTCATAACTTCCGCAAGGAAGACAACGGCCGCATACCGACCCTGCGCGACGCCCTGCGCGAGTCGATCAACCTGCCCTTCATCCGCCTGATGCGCGACCTGGTGCGCTACAGCACCTACGCCGGCCCGAGCAACAGCGCCAACCTGCTCAAGGACGACGGCGACCCGCGGCGCCAGGAATACCTGGCCAAGTTCGCCGACCGCGAGGGCACTTCTTTCCTCCTGCGGTTCTGGAAGAAATACCGCAACAAGGACACCCAGGCGCGCCTGGACACCTTCCTCGACAGCATGCACCCGACGCCGATCCGCCTGGCGGCCGTGCACCGCTACCTGCTGCCGGAAGCCAGCCAGGAGAGTTTCAACAGTTTCGTGCGCTCGCACCTCAAGGGCGCCAAGCTCACCGAGAAACTCACCGACGAACGCCTGGACAAGCTCTATTACAGCTACGGCCCCGGCTCCTACGACCTGCCCGACCAGGGCTACATCGCCAAGGTGCACCCGCTGGACCTGTGGCTGCTCGGCTACCTGCTGAACCACCCCGACGCCAAGTTCAGCGAGATCGTCAAAGCCAGCGAATTCGAGCGCCAGGAGGTCTACAGCTGGTTGTTCAAGAGTCGGCACAAGAGCGCGCGGGACAGCCGCATCCGCACCATGCTGGAGATCGAGGCGTTCCTCGACATTCATCAGCGCTGGCAGAAAGTCGGTTATCCGTTCGACCACCTGGTGCCCTCGCTGGCGACCGCCATCGGCAGTTCCGGCGATCGCCCCGCGGCGCTGGCCGAACTGGTCGGCACCATTCTCAATGACGGTGTGCGCATGCCGACCCTGCGCATCGACAGCCTGCACTTCGCCGCCGATACGCCGTATGAAACCAAGCTGGTCAACGACCCGGCCGAGGGCAAGCGGGTGATGCCTTCTGAAGTGGCCACGGCGCTGCGCGGCGCCCTGTCGCAAGTAGTGGATGCCGGTACCGCCAAGCGCCTCTCCGGCAGCTTCAAGCTGGCCGACGGCACCCCGCTGGCCATGGGCGGCAAGACCGGCACCGGCGACAACCGTATCGAGGCCATTGGCTCCGGCGGACGGATCCTCAGTTCGAAATCCATCAACCGCACCGCCACCTTTGTGTTCTACATCGGCGAACACCACTTCGGCACCCTGACCGCCTATGTGCCGGGCGTCTCAGCGCAAGCCTTCAAGTTCACCTCGGCCTTGCCGGTCCAGGTGCTCAAGGGCATGGCGCCGATCCTCACGCCGTACCTGCAACCGGGCAGCAATACCCAGTGCCTGGGCAGCCTGGCCCAACGCTGAAACCTCCCCCCGCAACGTAGCCGCCTGTAGCCGCTGCCGAGGCTGCGATCGGCTGCGTAGCGGCCGCAAACCGGGCAACCCCGTGGCTCCAGGTATCTCTGCGGAGGCCGTTTTGCGAGGACTGCGTCCTCGATCGCAGCCTCGCAGGCTCGGCAGCGGCTACGGACTGTCTCGATTCTCGCCCTCTACGACAAACGGCTGGTGCGGCCAGCACGGAAGTACTTGCGCGGCCTTTAAGATATATCTTAAGTTATGTCTTAATCGCATAGGAGAAAGAGAAAATGAGAGAACACCAGCACCCCCACCGTGAGTACGGCGACGGCCACGACGGTTTCGAAAAACGCCCCGGGCGCGAACGCGGCGGCCGTGGCCCGCGGGTCTTCGCCCCCGGTGACCTGAAGTTGCTGTTGCTGGCGCTGATCGCCGAGCAGCCGTGCCACGGCTACGACCTGATCCGCCAGATCGAAGGCATGTTCGATGGCGCCTACAGCCCCAGCCCTGGCGTGATCTACCCGACCCTGACCTTCCTCGAAGAGAGCGAATTGATCAGCGGCGACGCCGAAGGCGGGAAAAAACGCTACAGCGTGACCGAGGCCGGCCGTCTGTCCTTACAGGACCAGGCGATTGCCCTGGATGGCGTGCGCATGCGCATCGACGTCAGCAAGCGCTCGCTGCGCGGCCACGATCGCCCGGCAGAAATCCACGAGGCGGTGCACAACCTGCGCCACGCCCTGCAGATGCACCACGGCCGCTGGAACCCGCAAGAAATACTGCGCGTCCGCGACCTGCTGAACAACACCGCCCGCGCCATCGTCGACGGCCCGGCCAACCCTTCTGCTCAGGAGTCAGCTGAATGACCGCAGACACTTCGCCATCGATTCATCGGGTCAGCCACGAGATCAAACGCCGCCGCCTGGAAGTGCTGCGGGTGGTCGACCTGACCCCGCGCATGCGCCGCATCACCCTGGGCGGGCCGGAACTCGCCGGTTTCATCAGCCTGGGCAGCGACGACCATATAAAGCTGCTGTTCCCACAGAACGCCGAACAGCAGGCGGCCCTGGAGACCCTGGTGCTGGGCCCGGGCAAGGACAACGGCGCGATGCCGGCCATGCGCGACTACACGCCACGGCGCTACGACCTGGACATCGGTGAACTGGATATCGATTTCGTGCTGCACGGCGACGGCCCTGCCTCGACCTGGGCCGAGCAGGCCAAGCCCGGGCAGTTCCTGCATATCGGCGGGCCGCGCGGCTCGATGATCGTGCCGGACATCTTCGACAGCTACTTGCTGATCGGCGATGAAACCGCGCTGCCGGCGATTGCCCGGCGCCTGGAAGAATTGCCGGCCGGGCGCCGGGTGCTGGCGGTGATCGAGATCCAGGACGCCGCCGAGCGCCAGGTGCTGCAGAGCGCGGCGCAGGTCGAGGTGATCTGGGTCGAGCGCGACGGCGGCCAGCAGGACCTGATCGGCACCGTGCGCGGGCTGCAGGTGCCGAGCGGCAAGCTGTACGCCTGGGTGGCCACGGAAAGCAAAGTCTCGCGGCAGATTCGCCGGGTGCTGCTGGACGAGCACCGGCTCGACGACGAGTTCGTCAAGGCCGCCGGTTATTGGCGCCTGGACAGTAGCGAAGAAGATTAAGCGGCGGCTTTGTCGCCTTTCGCGGGCAAGCCTCGCTCCTACGGAAAATGAATGACTGTGTTCCACTTGAATTCTGTAGGAGCGAGGCTTGCCCGCGATGACACCCTTCCAGTCACCGCATACTCAAGCCCGGCGCCGCCCCAGCCAACGATCCAGCCCGACCATCCCCAGCGCCACCAGCACGAACCCCGCCAGAATCCCCAGCGCATTCACGAACGCCTGCGCATAGCCCAGCTTGCCCACGTCGACAAAAGGATAGGGATACAGCCCCAGCACGTGCCCGCGCAGCAGCACATAAGCGAAGTACAGCAGCGGGTAGAGCATCCACCCGGCGACATGCCGCAGCCCCAGGCGCCCCTTGGGCACACAGCACCACCAGTAGACGAGAAACAGCAGCGGCATCACGTCGTGCAGCAACTCGTCCGCCACCAACTGCCAGCCCTGGGGATGCCACAGGTGACGCAGCAACAGGCTGTACGCCAGCCCCACCACCACAATGCTGACCGCGATACCGCTGCTGACCCAGGGTTGCAGAAAGAACCGCTGCCCGCGCGAGCTGCGCAGGTTCAAGGCGCAGGTCAGCACCACCGACACCAGGGTGTTGGTGAGCACGGTGAAGAAACTGAAAAAGTTGATCAGCCCGCCCAGCAGGCTGGCGTCCACCGTCCAGCGCAGATGGAGGATCAGGTACAGCTGGATCGTCAGCCCCAACCAGCCGAGCAACGCGGCCAGCGCGGTGAACAGCCGTTTGCCGCCTGAAGGAAAAACCGGCTCGACAGCCATCGAAGGTCCTTAGAGCGGGCGTTTGGTGCGCTGCAATTTCACGTACAGCTGCTCGACTTTCTCCCGCGCCCAGGGCGTCTTGCGCAGAAAGGTCAGGCTCGACTTGATGCTCGGGTCGCTCTTGAAGCAACGGATATCGATGCGCTCGGCCAACCCCTGCCATTCGTAGTGTTCCACCAGCGCCTTGAGGATCTGTTCCAGGGTGACGCCGTGCAGCGGGTCGTTGTTCGTTGCAGTCATGCCGGGCCTTTGAGCAAGAGAAAAAGGAAGTCGCGCACCTTAGCCGAGGGTTCGATCCGGTGGAAGGGCGAACACTCATCAACTGTAGCCGCTGCCGCAGGCTGCGATAGCGCCGAAGGCGCTCATGCACCTGAGATCGCCGCGAGCGTTCCGCTCGATCGCAGACTGCGGCAGCGGCTACATCGGAACGAATGCCCCTCTCTCCTGAAAAAGTTCCTTTCTTTTTGCGTCGAAAGAGATGTTATATTGTATCAATACAAAACAAACCCCTGATCCAGACACCTCGCCGTGTCACGCCTGTTCTCTTTTGACTCAAAGCGCACAGCCTCGCGCTTGCCAAGGAATGACCGATGTCCCTCTCTGCCCACCGCCCTTCTCGCTCCTTACTCTGGCGCCTGACGCCGCTGTCCGCCGCCTTGCTGTTCGCCTCCCAGGCCCACGCCCTGGAGTTGCAACCGCAGGTCATCACCGCCAACCCCCTGGGCAGCCAGCAAACGGCAGCGCCGAGCACGGTGCTGGAAGGCGACGAGCTGACCCTGCAACAACAAGGCAGCCTCGGCGAAACCCTGAATAAACAGCCGGGCGTGTCCTCATCCTACTTCGGCCCGGGCGCCAGCCGGCCGATCATTCGCGGCCTGGACGGCGATCGCATTCGCCTGCTGCGCAACGGTGTCGGCGCCCTGGATGCGTCGTCGCTGTCCTACGACCACGCCGTGCCGCTGGACCCGGTCAACGTCGAGCGCATCGAGATCGTCCGCGGCCCGGCCGCCCTGCTGTATGGCGGCAGTGCCATCGGCGGCGTGGTCAACACCTTCGACAACCGCATCCCCACCGCAGCCATCGAAGGCATCCACGGTGCCGGTGAATTGCGTTATGGCGGTGCCGACACCACCCGCAGCAGCGCGGGCAAGCTGGAAGCCGGCAACGGCACCTTCGCCTTGCACCTGGACGCCAACTCGCGGCAGTTCAACGACCTGAAAATCCCCGGCTACGCCCGCAGCCGCCACGCCCCAGCGAGTGAAGACGGTGACGGCAAAAAGGGCCGCCTGGGCAACAGCGACGGCCGCCAGGACGGCGGTGCCATCGGCGGTTCCTACACCTGGGACGACGGTTACGCCGGGCTCTCCTATAGCAACTACGACTCCAACTACGGCTCGCCCGCCGAAGACGACGTGCGCATCCGCATGAAGCAGGATCACTACGCCTTCGCCTCGGAACTGCGCAACCTCGACGGCCCTTTCAGCTCGCTGAAGTTCGACGCCGGCTACACCGATTACGAGCACCGCGAAATCGAAGGCGGCGAGACCGGCACCATTTTCAAGAACAAGGGTTATGAAGCCCGGGTCGAAGCGCGCCACCAGCCCCTCGGCCCGCTCAATGGGGTGATCGGCACCCAGGTCAGCCGCAGCGAGTTTTCCGCGCTCGGCGAAGAAGCCTTCGTGCCCCAGACCGATACCGACAGCGCCGCGCTGTTCATCCTCGAAGAATTGCAGGCCACCGAGCGCCTGAAACTCAGCCTCGGCGGGCGCCTGGAACACACCCGCGTCGACCCGGACAGCAAAGGCAACGAGCGCTTCAGCCAGGCCGACAGCTCCAACAGCTTCACCGCCGGCAGCCTGTCGTCCGGCGCGGTCTACACCCTGACGCCGATCTGGTCCGTGGCCGCCACCCTGGGCTACACCGAACGCGCGCCGACCTTCTACGAGCTGTATGCCAACGGCGCCCACGTGGCCACCGGCACCTATGAAGTCGGCGACGCCAACCTGTCGAAAGAAAAAGCCGTGTCCAGCGACCTGGCCCTGCGTTTCGACAACGGCACCCACAAAGGCAGCGTCGGGGTGTTCTACAGCCACTTCTCCAACTACATCGGGCTGCTCGGCAGCGGGCGCACCCTCAACGATGAAGGCGAGGAGGACGCCGGTGGCATGCCGGAATACACCTACTCCGGGGTCCGCGCGCGGTTTGCCGGGATAGAGGCCCAGGATCACTGGAAGCTCGGCGAAAGCGCCTACGGCAAGTTCGCCCTGGAACTGTCCGGCGACTACACCCGCGCCAAGAACCTGGACAACGGCGAAGCCCTGCCACGCATCGCACCGCTGCGCCTGAACAGCGGCCTGCTGTGGGAGCTGGATCGCTGGCAGGCACGCATCGATGTCGAACACGCCGCCAGCCAGCGTCGTGTGCCGGACAACGAAAGCGGCACCGACGGCTACACCACCCTGGGCGCCAGCGCCGGTTACCACTTCGACATCGGCAGCAGCCAGTGGCTGGCCTTCGTCAAGGGCGAGAACCTGACCAACCAGACCGTGCGCTACGCCAGCTCGATCCTGCGCGACATCGCCCCGGCCCAGGGGCGCAGCATCGAGGTCGGCTTGCGCACCACCTTCTGAGGCTCTGACCCGCGACGGCCTGCAACGGGCCGTCGCGCCACGGCTTTCCTGGCGTTCACCGCGCCAGCAGGCCCTGTGCTCCAGGCGGCGAGGCAGTACTGTTACCGAATCCGAAATGATTCATGTCAACAAAAGCCCTTTCTCTCGCCTGGCCCCTGATTTATTCTTCGCGCCGCTCAAGCTGAATCCTTTAATCCTGCCCTTTGAATCAGCTGTATTAACGTGCTCGCACTGCCGCGAACCGAGCCACGTCGAGCCTTTGCTTGCCTGCCCATTTCCCTGAATAAGACCAAGATTTCACCTATGCCAGACGTTCAAACCTTTAAAGACAGCGCTGTCTCTCGCCCTGCCGCCCTGCACCAAACCATGACCCTGCTCGGCGCCCTCGGCCTGGCCACCTGCGCCCAGGCCGCGCCGGCCTTCGACAGTGAGTCCCCGTGGATGCTCGGCGACTGGAATGGCAACCGCACCGAGCTGGCGAAAAAAGGCTACGACTTCAAGATCGACTTCGTCGGCGAAATGGGCGCCAACCTGCATGGCGGTTACGACCATGACCGCACCGCGCGCTTCAGCGACCAGTTCGCCTTCGGCAGCCACCTGGACCTGGACAAGATCCTCGGCTGGAACGATGCCGAGTTCCAACTGACCATCACCAAGCGCGACGGCGACAACATCAGCAACGACCGCATCAACGACCCGCGGGTCGGTGGCTTCACCTCGGCCCAGGAAGTCTGGGGCCGCGGCCAGACCTGGCGCCTGACACAGATGTGGTACCAGCAGAAATTCTTCGACCAGAAGCTCGACATCAAGGTCGGCCGGTTCGGCCAGGGCGAAGACTTCAACAGCTTCCCCTGCGACTTCCAGAACCTGGCGTTCTGCGGCTCCCAGGTCGGCAACTGGGCCGGCAGCGTCTGGTACAACTGGCCGGTCAGCCAGTGGGCGCTGCGAGTCAAATATCACCTGACCCCTGAGCTCTACGCGCAGATCGGCGCCTTTGAACAGAACCCGTCCAACCTCGAGCGCGGCAACGGCTTCAAGCTCAGCGGCAGCGGCACCCAGGGCACCCTGCTGCCGGTGGAGCTGGTGTGGGCGCCGAAGCCGGGCGGCCTGCCGGGTGAATACCGCGCCGGTTACTACTACAGCAGCGCCAAGGCCAGCGACGTGTACAAGGACAGCAACGGCCAGCCGGCGGCCTTGAGCGGCGAGGCCTATCGCAGCAGTTCGAGCAAGCACGGCCTGTGGCTGGGCGCGCAACAGCAAATCACCAGCCTGGCCAGCGACCACTCGCGCGGCTTGAGCCTGTTCGCCAACGCGACGATGCACGACAAGAAGACCAACGCCATCGACAACTACGTCCAGGCCGGCCTGGTCTACAAAGGCCTGTTCGATGCACGCGCCAAGGACGACATCGGCTTCGCCATGGCCCGGGTCCACGTCAACCCGGCCTACCGCAAGAACGCCGAAGCGACCAACCAGGCCAACCTCATCCAGGACTACGACAACCCGGCCTACCTGCCGCCCCAGGACACCGAATACAGCGCTGAGCTGTACTACGGCGTGCATGTCACTAATTGGCTGACCGTGCGCCCGAACCTGCAATACATCCGCCACCCGGGTGGCGTGGACAAGGTCGACGACGCGCTGATCGGCGGGATCAAGATCCAGAGCTCGTTCTGAGGCGCACCGGCAACGCGCCCAATCTGAATAAAACTGTTTTTCCCAAACACTGCTGAACCATGCCCGCGCTTGATCGTCATCTACAGTGAACAAGCGCGGGACTACCTTAAACGTCACGGAGAACCACACTATGAGCACTGATGGTGCTTCAAGTCCGAGCCGCCTGCTGCCGAGCCTGCTCGGTATCTTGCTGCTGCTAATGGGCCTGGCCATGCTGGCCGGGGGGATCAAGCTGAGCATGCTCGGCGGCTCGCTGTACTACCTGTTGGCCGGTATCGGCCTGATCATCAGCGGCATCCTGCTGCTGGCCGGTCGTAGTGCCGCGCTGCTCGTCTACGGGGTGGTGCTGTTCGCCAGCTCCGTCTGGGCACTGTGGGAAGTCGGCCTGGACTGGTGGCAACTGGTGCCACGCCTGTCGCTGTTCTTTGCCCTGGGTGTGGTTCTGCTGCTGCCGTGGTTCCGTCGTCCGCTGCTGCGCAACGGCCCGGCACCTGTGAGCACCGCGGTACTGGGCGTGGCCGTGGTCCTGGCCGGTGGTGCTGCGATCAACAGCCAGTTCACCCATCCGGGCGAGATCTCGGGCGAACTGGGCCGTGCAAGCGCCGACACCACCAGCGCCGCGCCGACCATGCCCGAAGGCGACTGGCAGGCATATGGCCGCACCGAGTTCGGCGACCGCTACTCGCCGCTGACCCAGATCACTCCGGCCAACATCGGCAAGCTGCAGGAAGCCTGGCGCATCCGCACCGGCGACATGCCGACCGCCAAGGACCCGGTGGAAATCACCAACCAGAACACCCCGCTGAAGGTCAACGGCATGCTCTATGCCTGCACCGCCCACAGCCAGGTGCTGGCGCTGGACCCGGACACCGGCAAGGAAATCTGGCGTTTCGACCCGAAAATCCAGGGCCCGAACGGCGATGACTTCCGTGGCTGGGCACACATGACCTGCCGCGGCGTGTCGTACTACGACGAAGCCAGCTTCAACAAAAGCGACGCCATCAGCACTCCGGCCAGCCTCTCGGCCGCCGGCCAGGCGATCGCCGCCAGCTGCCCGCGTCGCCTGTTCCTGCCGACCGCCGACGCGCGCCTGATCGCGATCAACGCCGACACCGGCAAGGTCTGCGAAGACTTCGGCAACAAAGGCGCCGTGGACCTGAAGGCCGGTATCGGCCCGTTCACCCCGGGCGGCTACTACTCGACGTCGCCGGCCGCCATCACCCGTAACCTGGTGATCATCGGCGGCCACGTGACCGACAACGAGTCGACCAACGAACCGTCCGGCGTGATCCGCGCCTTCGACGTGCACGACGGTCATCTGGTGTGGAACTGGGACGCCGGCAACCCCGACGTCACCACGCCGCTGCCGGAAGGCCAGACCTACACCCGCAACTCGCCGAACATGTGGTCCCTGGCCAGCGTCGACGAGAAGCTGGGCCTGGTCTACCTGCCGCTGGGCAACCAGATGCCTGACCAATGGGGCGGCAACCGCACCGCGGGCGCCGAGAAGTTCAGCGCCGGCACCGTGGCCCTGGACATCGACACCGGCAAGCTGCGCTGGAACTACCAGTTCACCCACCATGACCTGTGGGACATGGACGTGGGCAGCCAGCCGACCCTGGTGGACATGAAGACCGCGGACGGCATCAAGCCGGCGCTGATCCAGCCGACCAAGCAAGGCAGCCTGTATGTGCTGGACCGTCGCGACGGCACCCCGATCGTGCCGATCCAGGAAGTACCGGCGCCGGGCGGTGCGGTCGAAGGTGACCACACCGCGCCGACCCAGGCCCGTTCGGACCTGAACCTGCTGCCGCCGCCGCTGGAAGAAAAAGGCATGTGGGGCGCCACGCCGTTCGACCAGATGCTGTGCCGCATCCAGTTCAAGGAACTGCGCTACGAAGGCCAGTACACCCCGCCGTCGATCCAGGGCAGCCTGGTCTACCCGGGTAACGTCGGTGTGTTCAACTGGGGCAGCGTGTCGATCGACCCGGTCCGCCACCTGCTGTTCACCAGCCCGAACTACATGGCCTTCGTTTCCAAGCTGGTGCCACGCGCCGAAGTCGCCGCTGGCAGCAAGCGCGAAAGCGAAACCTCCGGTGTGCAACCCAACACTGGCGCGCCGTACGCGGTGATCATGCATCCGTTCATGTCGCCGTTCGGCGTACCTTGCCAGGCCCCGGCCTGGGGCTACGTGGCCGGTATCGACCTGACCACCAACAAAGTGGTGTGGAAGCACAAGAACGGCACCAGCCGCGACAGCTCGCCGGTACCGATCGGCCTGCCCATCGGCGTGCCGAGCATGGGCGGCTCGATGGTCACCGCCGGTGGCGTGGGCTTCCTCAGCGGCACCCTGGACCAGTACATCCGCGGTTATGACGTGAACAACGGCAAGGAACTGTGGAAATCCCGCCTGCCAGCGGGCGGCCAGGCCACGCCGATGAGCTACACCGGCAAGGATGGCAAGCAGTACGTGCTGGTGGTCGTGGGTGGCCACGGCTCGCTGGGCACCAAGATGGGCGACTACATCATCGCCTACAAACTGTCGGAATAAGCCTTACCGGCGGTGAATGAAAAGGCGGCTACCTGCGGGTAGCCGCCTTTTTTTGTGGGTGGCGTTTGGAGGGAGTTTCTTCGGCCTTTCATTTTTGTATTGCCCGGCCTGACGTCATCGCGAGCAAGCTTCGCTCCTACAAGGACGGTGCAATACCTGTAGGAGCGAGCTTGCTCGCGATAGGGCCCGCCCAACCACCACCAGCCTCCCGGGCGATAACGATTCATGTAGCCGCTGCCGCAGGCTGCGATCGGCCAGCACGGCCGTGGCGTTCTGAAGTCCGATGGAGGTTTGGCGCAAGATCGGGAACCAAGGTCCTGCGGACCTTATCGCAGCCTCGCGGGCTCGGCAGCGGCTACAGGGCCAATGTCACGCCAAAATCGGTGGTGGCGTCGAACGGCAATCTCAAGGCCGATAGAGATTCGTGTAGCCGCTGCCGCAGGCTGCGATCGGCCGGTACGGCCGTGGCGTTCTGAAGG